>NZ_JBMKGW010000001.1:0-837097 GCF_049237125.1 Enterobacter cloacae complex sp. GYL001
CGTGTTTCTTTGCTTGCCGGCGCGTAGGCTGATTTATCCCACGCTTTGTCGATGCCGATGTTTCGCGCCACATTAGTACTGTCGGCTGACGACAGCGGGATGTGGCGGAAGATATCGGCGTTCAGCATGCGAAGGCCGTGAAGCTTTGTTATCGGATATGCGTAACAGCTTTAAGCGACTCGATAGCGGTGCGCTTATCTCAGTAACGCGATCACGTTCACAACAAAAGGCGACAAATTTAGATGTAAGTCTTGCAAAACCGAACTGAAACGCATATATTTCATGTAAATCTGATATCGTCGCCATAGCTTCGTAGGTCGACAAAGAATTAACAGCCTCGCCATCTTGCGGGGCTTTTTTATTTGCGGTACGCCGCACACAGAACCCACTACCTGGGACCCTTCGGCCAGAGAGCCGACATTGCCTTACCCTCATCTTCCCGGCCTGTCGCCGGGTTTTTTATTCCAGGCCCCGGGAACCATCATCGACACGCCTACTTTTTAAATCGTCCCGAGGGCCTGAACCAACTACACACGGAATAAATATGTCTGAGACCTTCACTATCGTAGGCGTTGGTCTTACATCGTCATCAGTCGGTGTAACCTTTGCCACGCTGTTTCCGGAGGCGACTCCAGCAGTGATGCTCGGATCACTCGCCGGAACGGCGCTATACGTTCTGACCTCAGATCCCCATCAACTCTGGAAGCAGGCTATCTTTGCGCTGATATCGTTTATCAGTGGCGTGTTCTTCTCCGTCCCCATGGCGAAAATCATGGCCGGAATCATCAACACGCCGTTAAGCCTGATGAAGCCACCGGCCAGCATTGAGGTATCGCCCGCTGTCGGTGCAATTGTCACTGCTTCCATTTCCGTGGCAGTCCTGCTGCGTATTCTCCGCAAATCCAAAAGCGGGAAGATGCCGGGGCTGGGGGAGGAAGATAAATGACATGGCAGCTTCTTCTTATGGATGCAAACGCCATAGTTTGCCTGTTAATCATGGTCAGGCTGATGTTTTTCCGGAAAGAGGGAAAGCGTCATCGCCTGAGTGTCGCGGTGCTGGCCTATCCCTAACATTCAGCTCAACATATGGAACGGAGACACTGTGCAGCTCCCGTCGCGCTATCTCATTGCGACGGTGGAGGAACTGGACAGTCAGCTATGGACAGTCAACAGCATCAAACCGAACACAGATAACACGGTATCTCTGACCGTCGCGGAATACAGCGACGCCATCTACGAATAAGAACCTTCCCCGACCAACCAGACCTGGCCACCGCGCCGGGTTTTTTTATGGAATCAATATGGCTACGACACCAACAAACCTGCCTGTCCCAAGCGAATCACCGCGCGATCTGAAGTTTAACGCCGGGAAAATTGACGAGTTTGTTACCTCGATGGGATGGACTTACACTGACCGTTTCGGCAATAAGCATTATACGATCGAGGGCCTGCGCTGGCTGGCACAGCAGGCAATATCAGCTTTTGGCTATATAACTCTGGATAGCTTCGAAGACGGTAATAACCTTACGCTTCCTAACCAGGTTTTGCGCCTTGAAGCTACCGGGGAATATTACCGATGGGATGGTGCTCTTCCTAAATCAGTACCTGCCGGCTCCACGCCACTAACTACAGGCGGTATCGGCCCTGGGGCATGGTTAAGTGTTGGTGATGCGGTACTGCGGACGCAAATATCAGACCCTGACGGCGCAAATAAATATCCTGAGTTACAGATTTCCCGCTGGCGTGACGATTTAGATGTGCGCGGATGGGGAGTATTCCCTGATGGAACTGACGTTACTGCAAAACTGTGTGCAGCTTTAGATTATGCTAACGGGGATTATTCCAAACTTATTCAGTATGGCCAGCAAAGGAAGGAATTACATATCCCGCCTGGCGATTATGTCGTTGACATGACGAAGCTAACAGGCATTCATGCGTCTGCTGGTCGCTTTGTGATCCGCTGTAACGTTGATTGTGTTGGCCGAATCCCTAACGGGGATTTCCTTGTGGCGCATGTTAAATCACTCAAGATTAGCGGTCTTTCTTGTAAGTCGTTAACCATTAGAGGGTTTCAATATTGTGTATTTGAAAATATTGACTCGACTGGTGATATTACATCTTATGGTTCGCAAACATTTACATTACCGGGGCTTGTCAATTGGGGCGGTGGATCATATTGGAACAAATTCACCAGAATCAGGACTGGCACAACATCCGGTGGTGGTAAATTCATAATCGATATTTCGGACTCGTCTGTTAACCAAAATATCGTAGAGCAATTAGCAGGCGGTGGGTTAGTAATCACGGGGAGTGGTTCCGGACCGAGCTTTAGTTATGAAGGGAATTCAAATACATTTGTAGGCCTCGATACATCAGGGACTCCAAATTACGTTATAGATAACAACAGCACACCAGCCCAGCGCAATACGATCATCGGTCTCTATGGCGAAATTAACGGGAACGGGATGGTAAGGGGGCCTTGGACAATTCTTGGTGCCAGAGCGCAATATAGTAGCTGGGTATCAACCATTGACCATATGTCACACCTAATCGGCACCGATGCTACAGCAGATAACCAGGGGGGGGATACCTTAAGCGCATCAGTTAACAACCTCTGCCCATCTGGCGACTGGTCATTACTTGATGGTGTTCTTGGCGCTCCAGTTGACTATCAGCTACAAGTAGTACCAGCAGAGGCATTGGTTAAAACTGATGTAATTGAGCCTTCTGGTGTTGGAAGAGCATTTGGTGTGAATGCTGCAAGCGCCCAATGTAAGATAGTGGTTAACCTGACCAGGGCTAACACAGATTTTATCAGGGGAGCATTCTATTGGTGGGGCGATGCTCCATTACAGATCGCATTGGAGGCACAAGATAATTCAAATCAGATTTTCTTTCAGCCAAACAAATACTTTGGAATGAACCATGGTGGCTGGAGGCTTTACAGAATATCTGCCCCTACAAACGACTGGACCAAGGCATACCGTTTGGCAATCACAATATCATCTGGGAAGTCAGGATTCATAGGTGGTTCAATTTTTAGTTGTTATCAGGCCTCCCTTCTCCCTACTTTTTGTGGATGGAGGCATGTAAAAGTTCTGTCATCGGGTAAGCCAACAATCACTAACACTTCAGGTTTCGTAAATGGTATCCAGGCTCACAGAACCTCAACGCCATCATACCCTGGAGACCCATCTGTAATGTGGATCTGGAACGGAACCACTTGGCTTACAGTGAATGCTTCTGCATAAAAAAGGGTGGCCTAGCCACCCTCTATGCTAAATACTTATTTTAACATCTGTATATCTTTCTTGACCTTTAAATAAACCGAATTCGATCCATTCGATATCACCTTTATCAATGTTTGCCCCTGTTAAAAAACCACCATCAAAGTTCATTGAGTCAGGGTAGAAATCGAAATTTTGTACCTTATCTTTCCCTTTGTATTTGACGTGTAGAAAAATCTTCAGAGCACCATCTTTTGGCAAGGTAATATTTCTGTTAGTCTCGAATGCAATACGCCCATCATTTGTAATATAAACGATCTTAACATCCGCTTGGCGTGGAATTATGTTTTTGTTTACAACTATCTTTTTTCCGCTAAATACAATCGAGTAGTCCAGTTTCGCCATATCCCTTTCAATTGAAAGCACCCCATAGTACTTTCCATAAGACCACTTGTTATGGTAAGGATCAAACTTGTCTCCACTCTTGGCAAGTTTAGAGAAATAGAAATCAGGTATCCTCAACTCCCTTTTCCCTTGCGAGATTTGCTTGTCGATTAAATACTTTCTAACCTCTGACTGATGGAAGGTTTCTTTGTAAGATTCATACATCCAAAGGTATTGAGGTATAAAATACAATATAACCAAAGCAAATAATGAGCATGTCAAATATTTTTGAGTTAAAGTGAAAAAAGAATCCTTTAATAAAAAAGATACAGCAATCAAAACAAGAATTAAAGTGCCATTTGCCGCCCTGGGAGGATAGGAAGGTGCTGCAAACATAATTAAGGATGTGGATAATGCCGCAAATAAGAATATCAATGCTAATGTTGTCGATTTCTTATTTGTCTTTTCGCTCAAGAGATTTATTAATGCGATAATTGTGAAAGCCAGAAATAAAGGCCACATGATGGAAATGACATCGGGTATCCTGGAGTATAAATGCTCAACTAGCCTTTCAATTAAAGGTTTAGAGTACCAGGCGCTAAAAGATTTGGCTCTTTCATAATTTCCTGGAGCGGCAATTAATGCGATGAATCCCGCTAAAGACAATAAGGTATAAATAAGCCCTCTATGGCGTAAAGATCTAATTATATACGCATTATATAAATAATAAATGCCAGAGAGAATAACAACTACCGCGCCAGTATTTTCGTTTGAGCACCCAGCCATCACTGCGAGAATGGAGGTTAAATAGATGTTATATCTTTTTATTACGCACAATAAGTATGCGCAAATGAACATGTTTGTCCAAAGATAATTCGCTGAACCAACAATCCAGAAAGTGGTTTGCCCTAAATTTGTATTGCTTACCCAGTAAAGCATAAAAATAATTAATATTTTTATGCAATCGAATTTATTTATCTCTCCTGCTGAAGAACCAATAAGAAATATTAAATAAACACTTGAAGTCAATGCTAGTGAATTTGCTATTGCTCTATAAAATTCAGGAATGGAAAGCATCGCTGTGCTGACATAATCAGCCACTATTCTGCCACTCCAGCTCTCATAGTGCTTTAAGTGCTCAGAAATACTTAATCCCTTTAACGCGTAAAGATAATCATCTGAATGCATGGGTGTATGCATGCAAATGCTAAGAGTAATAAAAAATATTACTAACAAAGATAATGCATGTAAAAAATAACTATTTATTCTAGGCATTACTTATTATCCTTCAAAATATAACGAGGGCGCTGCTTCACCTCGACATAAATTCTTCCGATGTATTCACCCAGGACGCCGATGCCGATCAACTGGATGCCTCCAAGAAACAAGATAGAAACCAGTAAAGATGGATACCCACGCACGGCGTTACCGAATGCAATCGTGTCAAATATCATCCATGCACCATAAAGAAAGGCTGCACCGGCAACGAACAAGCCGATATAAGTCCACATGCGCAGCGGGAAGGTGGAGAAGCTTGTGATCCCCTCAAGTGCCAGGTTCCATAGCTTCCAGCCGTTGAATTTCGTGCTGCCGGCAACGCGTTCTGCGCGGGCATATTCAACAACATCGGTCCGGCCACCAACCCAGCTCAGCACGCCCTTCATGAAGAGATTTCGTTCTGGCATGAGTTTAATGTTTTCCACTACTTCGCGAGACATGAGCCGGAAGTCGCCGACGTTCTCTTCTATCTGCGGGTTGCTGATTTTGTTGTGAAGCTTATAAAACCACTCAGCAGATTTACGCTTAAGCCGGCTGTCAGTGGAGCGGTCAGAGCGCTTAGCCAGCACCATATCTGCGCCGGACTGCCATTTCTCTATCAGGTGAGGAATAACTTCAATAGGGTCTTGCAGGTCAACATCAATCGGGATAATCGCTTCACCAGTTGCGTGGTCAAGGCCGGCGAAAAGAGCTGGCTCTTTACCAAAGTTTCGAGTGAACGACAGTGGAACCACAAGCGGATCGGCAACAGAAAGAGCATTAATAATTGATTCTGTAGCATCTTTGCTGCCGTCATTGATGAAGACTATCTCTACTTCATGCTGCTGAAGCCCTTCAAATTCCCGAACAGTTTTATAAAAAATAGGTATCGCGTCTTCTTCGTTAAAGACGGGAACTACCAGAGAAATTTTCATTTCGCATCCCTAAAGACAATGAACTTTGAATAAATAAAACCGCACACCAGACTGATGGCGGAGAAGAGAATGAGAGTCACGATCGGCGCCATGCCGGACTTATCGGCAGCCCAACCAACAGCTGCGCTTAAGGATCCCATAAACCCAACATACAGCATGTAGCGCATCGTGGTTGTCGAAGACTTAAACGTGAACCTGGCGTTTGCAAAGAAGCTGAATGACACCGCCACGACGAACCCGGCGAAGTTGCCAAGTGCCTGACCTGTGTGAAATGCATATATGCAAATAGCGAACACAACCCAATGAATGAGCGTGTTGATAACACCTATTGATGTGTACTTGGCGAATAACTTTAACATTATAGAAATCAGTGAATTCGGAAAGGTCTGAAGTTTAGCATCACTGTCCAACTTGATCGACTCTCATATTTGACGCTACTGTATATAAACACAGTTGTTTTGGGAGGGGCCATGGAGGCAAAAGCTCAGCGATACAGGCTTGAACAGTTAAGTGGCGTTAATCGCTACTCATGCCTGGTTGAAACGTCAGGTGGCTACGCGCTTTTTCAGACCGATCTTCCGCCATGCAACGGAACGAGCGTGCTGGTGCATGCGTTTGGCCAACTACAATTCGCGGTCGTTATGGGCGGTGCGCTCATCACCGAAGACGGTGAAAGCGTAGAGGGAGATGCTTTAGATGAAGTCGAAGTCATGGGAGTTGTAACCTTTTTTATCAATGGCGCTGCGGCGTTCACAGACGACAATCCGGTGATGTGATGTTTGCCCTTGTCGATGTGAACTCATTTTATGCCAGTTGCGAGACGGTATTCAGACCAGACCTGCGCGGGCGGCCTGTTGTCGTTCTGTCCAATAATGACGGTTGCGTAATCGCACGTAGCGCAGAAGCAAAGGCTGCCGGGATCGCGATGGGTGAGCCGTTCTTCAAGCAGAAGGAGTTGTTCCGGCGCGCTGGTGTTGTTTGCTTCAGCAGCAACTACGAGCTCTATGCAGACATGTCCAGCCGGGTAATGACCACGCTGGAAGAAATGAGCCCGCGCGTGGAAATTTACAGCATAGACGAAGCCTTTTGCGATCTGACCGGCGTAAGAAACTGCCGGGACCTGACTGAATTTGGGAAAGAGATCCGCGCGACTATTTTACAGCGGACACATCTTACAGTCGGCGTCGGCATAGCGCAGACCAAGACGCTGGCTAAGCTGGCTAACCATGCTGCGAAAAAATGGCAGCGGCAGACGGGCGGCGTGGTCGATCTCTCAAACGTCGACCGGCAGCGAAGGCTACTGGCGCTTGTTCCTGTGGAGGATGTCTGGGGCGTTGGTCGTCGCATCAGCAAAAAGCTGAACGCCATGGGCATCAAAACAGCACTGGACCTCTCAGAGCAGAGCACGTGGATTATCCGTAAACACTTTAACGTTGTGCTGGAGCGAACTGTGCGGGAGCTGCGGGGCGAGCCATGCCTGGATCTGGAAGAGTTCGCGCCGGTGAAGCAGGAAATTGTATGCAGCCGATCGTTTGGCGAACGCATTACAGACTATGAGCAGATGCGGCAGGCTATTTGCAGCTATGCGGCCCGTGGAGCTGAAAAGCTACGTGGTGAGCATCAGTACTGCCGTTTTATCTCCGCTTTCGTCAAGACCTCTCCATTTGCCCTTAATGAGCCGTATTACGGAAACAGCGCATCGGTAAGGCTGCTCACGCCAACTCAGGACAGCAGAGACATCATCAACGCCGCGGTAAAGTGTCTGGACAAAATATGGAAGGACGGTCACCGGTACCAGAAAGCGGGTGTCATGCTGGGCGACTTCTTCAGCCAGGGCGTGGCCCAACTAAACCTGTTCGATGACAGTGCTCCCCGAGCTGGTAGTGAGAAGTTAATGGAAGTACTGGATCACCTGAATGCAAAGGACGGAAAGGGCACGCTCTATTTTGCCGGGCAGGGCATACAGCAACAGTGGCAGATGAAGCGTGAAATGCTTTCTCCACGCTACACCACCCGGTATTCAGATCTTCCAGTGGTCAAGTGACGGGCTCTATAAGTTCTGGCCCCTGGTTCTTCACATTGCCTACGGCGCGCGTAACGGCATGCCAGATAAACTTGTCGGAGGGGACTGTCCCGTCGGCTATTATCTCCTCAGCTTCTTTCCCACCTACATCTTGACGCATCCATTCCCTTGCAGCTTCCGGCGACAGAACCAGTGGCCGACGGTCATGAATATCGACCAGTCCTTTGTCAGCAGCAGATGTCACGATCAGGAAGCCCTCTGCCTCATCGCCGCGTTCAAATGGCCTGCTGCCGATCGCTGCCATGAATATGGGCTGGCCGTCTGCCCGGTGAATGAAGTAGGGTTGTTTCTTGTCACCTTCCTTTTTCCATTCGAACCATCCATCGGCAAAGCAGATCGCCCGGCCATGCTGCCACAGAGGTTTAAACATTCTGCTGGTGGCCGCAGTTTCTACACGGGCGTTAATCAAAGGCGCTTTATCCCACCACCCGGGCGCGTAGGACCACAGAACCGGATCGAGATGTAACTGCTCATCGCGTTCGCTCAGTAGCAGCACTTTGGTTCCTGGCGCCACGTTGTACCGGCCAATAGGTTCCGGGTCATATGCAATGTCGCGGTCGCCTTCATCGGCAAGATATGCCAGATAGTCTTCACGTGTTTGTGCTTGTGCAAAACGTCCACACATAGAAACCTCCAGTCAGTCAGACTGAAAGTATAGGGCAGGGAGAAAAAGTAGCGCGCGCTGGTTAAGTCTTACAATCGGATCGGTGGGGATTATGCTGATGTTATGGGAGGGCGTAAAGCTGCGTGTTACGAAACTGGAAGGAGCTACGCAAAGTTGGGGGATCGGGAAATTACATAGCGATGTCTGGTGGCATGGATATGCATTCTCTGTGTCATAGATGTGTCATGCATGGATGTATCACAAGAAAACGAGAAAGCAGGTAACGACACGTAATGACACAAATGCGTAGCGAGCGCGGAAAAACTAATGATATTACAGTGCGTTAAATAGTACTCTACGTTCTTCTAAGCCGTAGGTCGTAGGTTCGAATCCTACAGGGCGTGCCATTAAATTTCACAGATTGCCGCCTGCGCGACGTCCTGCTGATTTTCTCCATGAAACACCCCTCGCGAAAGTAGCGTTAACGCACATTTTTCACAGCACAATTGACTGTTATAACAGTATTTTTCTTACCCTATGGCAATTTTGCTATTCCTCTACCATGCTCATATCACCTCACTCTTACTCGTGGGGCTTTTCGTAGTTGCTGATTAATCTCAAGGAAAAAGGTTATGAAAAAAACGACTGCTATTTTGATGGGCACTGCATTTCTGTTTACCACCAATACCTTTGCGGCTGAACTGCTGACGAAAAACGAGTTTGAGAAAGTGGAATCACAGTATGAAAAAATCGGTACGGTTAGCACTTCCAATGAAGTCTCGGTAGACGACGCGAAAAAAGAGCTGATCGAGAAAGCCGATAAAGAAGGTGCTGATGTTCTGGTGCTGACTTCCGGTAATACCAACAACAAAATTCACGGTACCGCCGATATTTTCAAGAAAAAATAATGCCTTAGCAACCACCCCTGTTTCGGGGTGGTTGCGCGCCATACCTCCCGCCAGCCTTGTTTCTTGTCTCTTCTCGCTCAGAGATGTCCGTTGACACTTGATTACGCATTCATAATGCGTATAGTTCTCATTTGCATTTCTTTTAATAACTTTTAAGGCCCGACAACGGGTCATTTTTGCGCGCACGTTAAGAGCTCATTATGAACAACACCACAATGCACAAAACGCTGCTGGCGATTGCCATCGGCGCGGTTACACACTCCGCTTTTGCGGCGGATGAGAAAAAAGAGGACACCATCGTGGTCCAGTCCACGGCGGGGAGTGATTTCAAACCCGGTGGTGACCAGCTGCTTCCAGCCTTCCTCGACGGCCAGGTGGCGAACGGCGGGCGCATGGGTATGCTCGGTCAGCAGAACGCCATGGACGTGCCGTTCAACATCATCAGCTACACCTCGAAGCTGGTGGAAGATCAGCAGGCAAAAACCATTGCTGACGTGGTTGCCAACGACGCGGGCGTGCAATTTGTTCAGGGTTACGGCAACAGCGCGGAAACCTTCCGCATTCGCGGCCTGAAGTTTGACGGCGACGATATGACCTTTGGCGGATTGTCCGGGGTGCTGCCGCGTCAGGTGGTGGATGCCCAGATGGTTGACCGTATCGAGATTTTCAAAGGGGCCAACTCCCTGATGAACGGCGCCGCAAGCTCCGGCGTGGGCGGGATGATCAACCTTGAGCCCAAACACGCGGGCGACACCCCGCAGGCGAAAGTGGGCGTTGACTACACCTCGGATTCCCAGATTGGCACCACGCTGGATGCGGGTCGTCGCTTTGGCGATAACGACCAGTTTGGCGCGCGCGTGAACCTCGTGCATCGCGAAGGGGAAACCGGCGTGCCGAACGACCGCCGCCGCACCACGCTGCTCTCCACCGGCCTGGATTACAAAGGCGACCGCTTCCGCACCTCGCTGGACATGGGCTACCAGAAAAAAACCTTCCACGGCAGCCCAACCAGCGTCAACATCTCGGCGGTGGACTTTGTGCCTGAGCCGCCGAAGAACGATCGCAACTTCTCGCAGAAGTGGGCCTACAGCGATATCGAAAACGAGTTCGGGATGTGGCGCAGCGAGTATGACATCACCGATAGCTGGACGGCATATACCGGTCTCGGCGCGCAGCACGCGCACGAAGAAGGGATCTACAGCGCGCCGAAGCTCCTCGATAAGAGCGGTAATGCGACGGTCAGCCGCCTTGATACCAACCGCATCAGCGATTCCGTCAGCGGCATGGCGGGCATTCGCGGTAACTTCACTACCGGCTTCGTCTCGCACAAGGTGAACGTCGGGTATTCGGCGATGACCAAAAACGAAAAAATCGCGTGGAAAATGTCGGCCGCGGCGGATAATCCGACCACCAACATCTACCACAACACCGGCGTGGCTATGCCGGACAGCAGCAACTTCAGCGGCTCTGGCGGCAAATACAGCGATCCGCTGACCAGCGGGCGCACCCGCACGCAGGGCTGGCTGCTGAGTGATACCCTGGGCGTGCTGGATGACAAGCTGCTGTTCACCGCAGGCGCACGTCATCAGAAAGTTGTCATCCGCGGGTACAACAAAATCACCGGCGCGGAAAACGACGCGGACGGTTTCGACGGCAGCCGCTGGATGCCAACCTACGGCGTAGTCTATAAACCGTGGGAGGAAATTTCCCTCTACGCCAACCACACCGAGGCGTTACAGCCCGGTGAAACTGCGCCTCGCTCAGCAAACAACTACGGCCAGAGTACCGGTATCGTGCACTCTAAGCAGAACGAAGTGGGCGTAAAGGCGGACTTTGGCCGCGTGGGCGGCTCCCTGGCGCTGTTTGAGATCAAAATGCCGTCGGCGATCCTTGACGACAGCGGTCACTACGGCCTGGATGCAGAACAACGTAACCGCGGCGTGGAGCTGAACGTCTTCGGCGAGCCAATGCTTGGGATGCGTCTGAATGCCAGCGCCACCTGGTTGCAGGCCGAGCTGACCAAAACCAAAAACGGCGTCAATCAGGGCAACGATGCGATCGGTATTCCGAGCTTCTACGCCGTGCTGGGCGCAGAGTACGATATCAAGCCGATTGAAGGCCTGACGGCGACCGCGCGCGTTAACCACTCCGGCACGCAGTATGCCGATCTTGCGAACACCAAAAAGCTGGACAGCTACACCACGCTGGATCTGGGCATGCGCTATCGCTTCGCGGTGAACCACAATGAAAACCAGATGACCGTGCGGGCAGGCATCGACAACGTGACCAACGAGAACTACTGGTCAAGCGTGGACGATTCCGGTACTTACATCACTCAGGGCGAGCCTCGTACCTTTAAGGTCTCGGTTGGCTACGAGTTCTAAGCGTTCCACCTCGTTATCCGGGGCAGGGACGCCCCAATCCCTTCGTTGTCGTGTTATAAAATTGTAATAAAAGCTTCTTACACTGGTCGCCACATCCTTACCTCTTGGCCAATGACAGGAAGCCGCTATGGGCAGACCCCTCAAATCCGTATTTAAAAAAGAACATCGCGACGATATCAGTAACCGCAGCGCTAACCCGGTATTCTCCGAGGTTGCAGAGGTGTTCCTCTCCCGCCGCCGTTTTCTCCAGATGGGGGCCGTAGCGGGGGCCGCCGTATCATTCCCGTATCTGATCACACCCGAAAATGCCATTGCCGCGGTATCGAAGTCTTCCGCGCTGGCAAAAGCGGTTTCCCTGGGCTTTACCAGCATCGACGTCTCCACGGAAGACACGGTCAGGGTGCCAGAAGGCTATATTGCCCGCCCGTTCTATCGCTGGGGTGATCCGACGGGAATCAAAGACAACATGCCGGCATTTAAGCCGGACGCCAGCAATACCACAGACGAACAGGCTGTGCAGGCGGGTATGCACCACGATGGCATGGCGTGGTTTAGCCTGCCGCAGGGGGCGCAAAACCCGGAACATGGCCTGCTGGCGCTGAACCATGAATACATCGATAACGGGATGCTGTTTACCGACGGTACGGCGAACTGGAGCCTCGATAAAGCCCGCAAGGGGCAGAACGCGATGGGCGTGTCGGTGGTGGAAGTGAAAAAAACGGGCAGCGGCTGGGAGGTGGTGCGTCCGTCTTCCTTCGCCCGGCGAATTACCGTCAATACGCCGATGCAGCTTACCGGCCCGGCGCGGCATCAGGATTTAATGAAAACCGCCGCCGATCCGCAGGGGGAACGCGTTCTGGGCACCATGCAGAACTGCGCCAACGGCCACACGCCTTGGGGCACCTATCTCACCTGCGAGGAGAACTGGTCGGACATTTTTGTGAAAAAAGCCGATCTCAATCCGCTGGAAAAACGCTACGGCATCAGCGACAGCGATGAGTCCTATCGCTGGAACGAGGTGGATGAGCGGTTCAGCGTCGATAAAACCCCTAACGAACCCAACCGTTTCGGCTGGGTGGTGGAGATCGATCCCTACAACCCGACCTCCACCCCGCGCAAGCACACCGCGCTGGGCCGCTTCAAGCATGAGGGGGCCGCCGTCACGCTCGCCGCCGATAATCGCGTGGTGGTCTACATGGGCGACGACCAGAAGTTTGAGTACATCTATAAGTTTGTCTCCGACAAAAAATACGATCCCGCGAACCGGGAAGCCAATATGCAGCTGCTGACGTCCGGCACGCTGTACGTTGCCAGGTTCAACCAGGACGGAAGCGGCGACTGGCTGCCGCTGATCTTCGGGCAAAATGGCCTGGATAAAAGCAACGGGTTTGAAAGCCAGGGCGATCTGCTGATCAAAACCCGCCTGGCGGCCGACGCGGTGGGGGCAACGAAAATGGATCGTCCCGAGTGGATTGCCGTCGATCCGCACGCCAGCGGCAGCGTCTACTGTACGCTCACCAACAACAGCGATCGCGGTAAAGAGGGGAAGGCACCGGTCGATGCCGCTAACCCGCGCGCCAACAACGTGTTTGGTCACATCATGCACTGGCACGAAGAGGGTGCCGATCCTGCCGCCGCACGCTTTAAGTGGGATATTCTGGTTATGGCCGGGCGTACCGACGGCGACGATCCGAAGGCCAAAGGCTCCATGCAGGGCGCGGCATTCGGCAGCCCGGATGGTTTGTCGTTCGATCACCGGGGCGTCCTGTGGATCCAGACCGACGTCTCCTCCAGCACCATCAATAAGAAAGCGTACGAGGGGATGGGCAATAACCAGATGGTCGCCACCATTCCGGGCACCAACGAGTATCGCCGTTTTCTGACCGGGCCGCGCGGATGTGAAATCACCGGCATTGCGTTTACGCCGGACAACCGCACGCTGTTTATCAACATTCAGCATCCGGGGGAGGGCGGGGATGATATTACCGACCCGGCCAATCCGCGCGCTGTTTCCAACTGGCCAGACGCCAGCCCGAACGGGCGTCCGCGATCGTCAACGGTGGTGATTACCAAAGCGGACGGCGGGATCATCGGGTCGTGACGTTTATCCGCCGGGCGCATGCGCTGGCCCGGCGTTAAGCTTGCTACCACCAGCATGAAGTGTTAAAACGTGCCCCTTCTAAAAAAGAGACAGGGGTAGGGCGTGAAAGACGCGTCATCCGCTTCAGGCCATGGTAGCGCTGAAGCTTCGTCGGATAAGAGTCCGACGCTGCAACGTGGTTTGCAAAATCGACATATTCAGTTAATTGCCCTTGGCGGCGCGATCGGTACCGGGCTGTTTCTCGGTATCGGCCCCGCCATTCAAATGGCTGGCCCGGCGGTTCTGCTGGGTTACGCTATCGCCGGGATTATCGCCTTCCTGATCATGCGCCAGCTCGGCGAGATGGTCGTTGAAGAGCCGGTGTCCGGCTCCTTCGCACACTTTGCCTATAAATACTGGGGGCCGTTCGCAGGTTTCCTCTCCGGCTGGAACTACTGGGTGATGTTCGTGCTGGTGGGCATGGCAGAGCTGACCGCCGCCGGCATCTATATGCAGTACTGGCTCCCGGACGTGCCGACGTGGATTTGGGCCGCGGCCTTCTTCATCATCATTAACGCCGTTAACCTTGTGAACGTGCGCCTGTATGGCGAGACCGAGTTCTGGTTTGCGCTGATCAAGGTGCTGGCGATTATTGGCATGATCGGCTTTGGCCTGTGGCTGCTGTTCTCCGGTCACGGCGGCGAGCGTGCAAGCATCGACAACCTGTGGCAGCACGGCGGCTTTCTGGCGACCGGCTGGAAAGGGCTGATCCTGTCGCTGGCGGTCATTATGTTCTCCTTCGGCGGGCTGGAGCTGATTGGCATCACCGCGGCTGAAGCGCGCGATCCGCACAAAAGCATTCCGAAAGCGGTCAACCAGGTGGTGTACCGTATCCTGCTGTTCTATATCGGCTCGCTGGTGGTGCTGCTGGCGCTCTATCCGTGGGTAGAAGTGAAATCTGACAGTAGCCCGTTCGTGATGATCTTCCACGATTTGAACAGCAACGTGGTGGCTTCGGCGCTCAACTTCGTTATTCTCGTGGCGTCATTGTCGGTTTACAACAGCGGGGTTTACTCCAACAGCCGCATGCTGTTTGGCCTCTCCGTACAGGGCAACGCGCCGAAGTTCCTCACCCGCGTCAGCCGTCGCGGCGTGCCGATCAATTCGCTGTTCCTTTCTGGCGCTATCACCTCGCTGGTGGTGCTGATTAACTATCTGCTGCCGAAAGAGGCGTTTGGCCTGCTGATGGCGCTGGTTGTCGCCACGCTGCTGCTGAACTGGATCATGATCTGCCTGGCGCACCTTCGCTTCCGCGCGGCGATGCGACGCAAGGGGCGCGAGACGCAGTTTAAAGCGCTGCTCTATCCGGCGGGGAACTACCTCTGTATCGCCTTCCTCGGCCTGATTCTGGTGCTGATGTGCACCATGGATGAGATGCGCCTGTCAGCGATGCTGCTGCCGGTGTGGGTGGTGTTCCTGTTTATCGCGTTTAAGCTTTCACGCAAAAAGTAGCGCGGTTTTCTCCCTCTCCCTGTGGGAGAGGGCCGGGGTGAGGGCACCAGACCGCACCAAACCAGACCGCACCCGCCTTCACGCCCGGTGGCGCTGCGCTTACCGGGCCTACATGTTCGGGGACGTTATTTAGTAGGCCGGGTAAGGCGCAGCCGTCACCCGGCACCTCCCCTTCACCTTTATCGTGACTCCCCTCCCAATTCTGTTTTGATCCAGAGGATCTTTGTTTTGTAATCGATTACTTTTCATTTGAACTAATTTGTAATCGATTACTTTTTCCGGGTGAGGCTTATCATGGTGTCAACTGAGAGTAGTGAAAAGGCGATAACGCAGCACCGGCTGCTGGTGCCGCGTCTGTCGCTGATGATGTTTCTGCAATTTTTTATCTGGGGTAGCTGGTCGGTCACGCTTGGCCTGGTGATGACCCGGCACAACATGTCTTTGCTGATTGGCGACGCGTTCTCTGCCGGACCCATCGCTTCCATTCTTTCGCCGTTCGTGCTCGGGATGCTGGTGGACCGCTTCTTCGCCTCGCAGAAGGTGATGGCGGTGATGCACCTCGCGGGCGCGGCGATCCTCTGGTTCGTGCCGGGGGCGCTGATTGCTGAGAACGGCGCGCTGCTGATTGGCCTGCTGTTTGGCTACACGCTCTGCTATATGCCGACGCTGGCGCTGACCAACAACATTGCGTTTCACAGTCTGGCGAACGTGGATAAAACCTTCCCGGTAGTGCGCGTGTTCGGCACCATCGGCTGGATCGCGGCGGGCATTTTCATCGGCGTCACCGGCGTGGCGTCCAGCGTCACCATCTTCCAGGTGGCGGCGGTCAGCTCCGTGTTGCTGGCGATCTACAGCCTGACGCTGCCGCACACGCCCGCCCCGGCGAAAGGCCTGCCGGTAAAGGTGCGGGATCTCTTCTGCGCGGACGCCTTCGCGCTGCTCAAAACCCGCCACTTCTTCGTTTTCTCCGTCTGCGCGATGCTGATCTCCGTCCCGCTCGGCACCTATTACGCCTACACCGCCTCGTATCTGGCGGATGCCGGCATTGCCGACGTCAGCACCGCCATGTCCTTCGGGCAGATGTCTGAGATCGTCTTCATGCTGGTTATTCCTCTGCTGTTCCGCCGCCTGGGCGTGAAATATATGCTGCTGATCGGCATGCTGGCGTGGTTTGTACGTTATGCCATGTTCGCGCTGGGCGTCAGCGAGGAGGGGCGCATTCTGCTGTATCTCGGCATTCTGCTCCACGGCGTCTGCTACGATTTCTTCTTTGTCGTTGGCTTTATCTACACCGACCGCGTGGCGGGCGAAAAGGTCAAAGGCCAGGCGCAGAGCATGATCGTGATGTTCACCTACGGCATCGGCATGCTGCTCGGCTCGCAGATTTCCGGCGCGCTCTACAACCGTCTGGTGGCAGGGCAGACCGTGCCGCAGGCGTGGGTCACATTCTGGTGGATCCCGGCGGTGGCTGCCGCGGCGATCGCGCTGATTTTCCTTCTCACGTTTAAGTATGACGATGACAAGGCGTAACGTTCAGGAGGTGGTATGAGGACAATGAAAGGACCGGGCATTTTTCTGTCGCAGTTTATTGGCGGGGAAGCGCCCTTCAACACGCTCGACGGGCTGGCAGGATGGGCGGCGGGGAAGGGTTACAAAGCGGTGCAGATCCCCTGCAACCATCCGCATATTTTTGATGTGGAGAAAGCCGCAGAGAGTCAGGCCTACTGCGACGACATCACCGCCAGGCTGGCCGCGCATGGGCTGGTCATCAGCGAGCTGTCGACCCATCTGGAAGGGCAGCTTGTTGCGGTAAACCCGGTTTACAGCGAGGCGTTTGACCACTTCGCCCCTGCTTCCGTGCGGGGTAACGAGGCGGCGCGTCAGGCGTGGGCGACGGAAAAGCTGAAGCAGGCGGCGGTCGCCTCGGCCCGATTAGGCCTGAAAGCACACGCCACCTTCTCCGGATCGCTGGCCTGGCCGTTTTTCTACCCGTGGCCGCCGCACAACGAGCAGCGTTTTCAGGATGCATTCGGGGAGCTGGCAGCCCGCTGGCGGCCGATTCTGGATACCTTCGACGAGCAGGGCGTGGACGTCTGCTTTGAGCTGCATCCGGGGGAAGATCTGCACGACGGCGTCACCTTCGAGCGTTTTCTGGCGCTGGTCGATAACCATCCGCGCTGTAATATTCTCTACGATCCAAGCCATATGCTGCTCCAGCAGATGGACTATCTGACCTTTATTGATATCTACCATGCGCGCATTAAAGCGTTCCACGTGAAGGACGCCGAGTTCCGCCCCAGCGGGCGCAGCGGCGTCTACGGCGGTTACCAGCCGTGGATCAACCGCGCCGGACGCTTCCGCTCGCCCGGCGACGGACAGATCGACTTTAAGGGCATTTTCAGCAAGCTGACCCAGTACGACTACGACGGCTGGGCGGTGCTGGAGTGGGAGTGCTGCCTGAAGGATGGCGATACCGGCGCGAGTGAGGGCAGTGAATTTATCCGCCGTCATATCATCCCGGTTTCCGGACGGGCGTTTGATGATTTCGCCGCAGGGGGCAGCCATGATTAACGTCGGGATTATCGGCAGCGGGTTTATTGGCCCGGCGCATATCGAGGCGCTCAGGCGTCTCGGGTTTGTGCAGGTGGTCGCGCTCTGTGACGGCTCGCTCGTTAAGTCGCAGGAAAAGGCGCACCAGCTCAATGTGCCGCACGCCTGTGCCAGCGTGGAGGAACTGCTCGCGCTCCCTAATCTGCACGCGGTGCACAACTGCACGCCGAACCACCTGCACGCGGAGATTAACTGCCAGATCCTGCGTGCGGGCAAGCACGTGTTTTCCGAAAAGCCGCTGTGCATGACGCCGGACGAGGCGCGCGAGCTGGTGACGCTGGCGGAGCAGGCAGGCGTGGTGCATGGCGTGAGTTTTGTCTATCGCCAGTTTGCGATGGTGCGCCAGGCGGCGAGCATGATGCGTGCGGGCAGCCTCGGGCGGCTGTTTGCTTCGCACGGCAGCTATTTACAGGACTGGATGCTGCTGGAAACCGACTACAACTGGCGGGTGGATGCCGCGCTCGGCGGCGCGTCGCGGGCGGTGGCGGATATCGGCTCCCACTGGTGCGATACGGTACAGTATGTGACCGGCAGGCGTATTACCGGGGTGATGGCTGATTTATCCACCGTCTGGCCAACGCGCAAGGCCAGCGCGGGCGGTCATCAGACCTTCTCCCATGACGAGCAGGCGGAGTATGAAGACAAACCGGTCACCACCGAAGACTTTGGCTCGGTGCTGTTCCGCTTTGACGACGGCAGCAAGGGCAGCTTTAGCGTCTCGCAGGTGAGCGCGGGGCGAAAAAATCGCCTGACCTTTGAAATTAACGGCAGTGAGCAGTCGGTGGCGTGGGATCAGGAAATCCCGCAGCAGCTGTGGGTCGGCCATCGCGCCAGGGCAAACCAGATACTCTGCGACGATCCGGGCCTGATGAACCGTGACGTGGCCGACAGCGCCCACTTCCCCGGCGGGCACATTGAAGGCTGGCCGGATGCCTTTAAAAATATGATGGCGCAGTTTTACCGTGCCGTGCAGGCGGGCGCGATGCCGGATAATCCGCAGTTTGCCACCTTCCAGGATGGCACCTGTGTGATGTATATCATTGATGCGATTATGAAAAGTCATCAGCAGCAGCGCTGGGTGCGCGTGGAATACTGACGCATTGCCCGGTTCGCCGGGCAATCAATTTATGGTAGCCTGCACAAAACGCTAACCGCAGGATGTATCGTCGCTATGTCAATTCAGAAAATCGCTCAACTGGCCGGGGTATCCGTAGCAACGGTCTCCCGCGTACTGAATAACAGCGATACCGTGAAGGCGAAAAACCGCGAGCGCGTTTTGCAGGCGATCCAGGAGAGTAACTATCAGCCCAATCTGCTGGCGCGTCAGCTGCGCACTGCCCGCAGCTATATGATCCTGGTGATGGTCTCGAACATCGCCAACCCGTTCTGCGCCGAAGTGGTGAAGGGCATTGAAGCCGAGGCAGAAAAGAACGGCTATCGCATTCTGCTGTGCAACTCCGGCTCGGATATTGAGCGCTCCCGCTCGGGCTTAAGCCTGCTCTCCGGCAAAATCGTCGACGGCATTATCACCATGGATGCGTTCTCGAAACTGCCGGAGCTGGCCGCGCTGATTGGCAACGCGCCGTGGGTGCAGTGCGCTGAATACGCCGATGCGGGCGCGGTCTCCTGCGTGGGGATTAATGATGTTGATGCCTCCCAGCACGTTGTCAGCCAGCTTGCCGACGGGGGACGCAAACGCATTGCGCTCATCAACCACGACCTCAGCTACAAATATGCCCGTCTGCGCGAGCGCGGCTATAAGAGCGTCATACACCTGCGGGATCTGGATTATCAGGCGGTGGAGTACGCCAGTGAGCTCAGCTCTGGTGCGGGCATGGCGGCGATGCAAAATCTGTTAAAAGCAAACCCGCCGGATGCGGTATTTGCCGTTTCCGATACGCTGGCGGCGGGGGCGCTGCG
Source organism: Enterobacter cloacae complex sp. GYL001 (assembly GCF_049237125.1). Classification (NCBI taxonomy): domain Bacteria; kingdom Pseudomonadati; phylum Pseudomonadota; class Gammaproteobacteria; order Enterobacterales; family Enterobacteriaceae; genus Enterobacter; species Enterobacter cloacae complex sp. GYL001. The sequence goes on from NZ_JBMKGW010000001.1 coordinate 19,905, forward strand.
CGCCATACAGCAGGCAGGGCTGCGGGTGCCAGAAGATATCGCGGTGGTCGGCTTTGACGGCACTGAGCTGGCGGAGATGATTTCACTCACCACCATTGAACAGCCGTCGCGGGATATCGGGCGCAAGGCGGTCGATCTGTTACTGAACAAAATCGACAACCCGGATGCGCCCACGGAAAGGGTCATGATGGACTGGCGCTTTATTTCCCGCGCCAGCGCCTGATTATCTGGCGATGACGCCAGCCAGCGAGCGAATATCGTTTCCGGTTGGCGACTGGTGAATACGCAGGCCAAATTCATCCACCACCGCGAAAATATGATCGAAGATGTCGGCCTGAATATCTTCGTATTCCGCCCAGATCACCGTGTTGGTAAAGGCATATATTTCAATCGGCAGCCCGTTGGCATCCGGCGCGAGCTGGCGCACCATCAGCGTCATATCTTTGCGAATGCGCGGGTGGTTACGCAGATATTCATTCAGGTAGGCACGGAAGGTGCCGATATTGGTCATCTTGCGCAGGTTTAATACCGATTCCCCTTCGCCGTTCTGCTGATTCCACAGGTTAATTTCCTCATGACGCGCCGCCAGATACGGCTTCAGCAGTTTCGCCTGAATCAGTTTCTGCTGCTCCTGCTCGTCGAGGAAATGAATGCTGGTGGTATCGATATTCAGGCTACGCTTGATGCGGCGACCACCGGAGGCGGACATGCCGCTCCAGTTGATGAACGCATCGGACACCAGCGCCCAGGTCGGGATGGTGGTGATGGTGTTATCGAAGTTGCGCACTTTAACGGTGGTCAGGCCGATGTCGGTCACCGTGCCGTTGGCGCCGTACTTCGGCATCTCCAGCCAGTCGCCGAGCTTGAGCATGTCGTTGGCGGAGAGCTGAATGCCCGCCACTAAGCCCAGTATCGGGTCTTTAAAGACCAGCATCAGAACGGCAGCCATCGCACCCAGGCCGCTTATCAGAATGGCGGGTGACTGACCGATCAGCAGGGAGATAATCAGTATCCCCACCAGAATGGCACTCACCAGCTTAACGCCCTGGAATATCCCCTTCAGCGGCAGCTGCGAGGCGGTAGCCATTTTCTGCGACAGATTGAAAATCACGTCCAGCAACGAGAAGAAGGAGAGCAGGGCATAAACCATCACCCACAATTTCGCGCAGGTGGTGAGTAATTCCGCCGCTTCGCTGCCTTTTTGCAGCCACAGAACCGCCTGAACGTTGACGATTATCCCCTGGAGGGTAAACGCCAGACGGTGAAATAATTTGTTCTGCGTAATGATCTGCAACCATAAATGACTGCTGGCCTGGGCGCGTTTCTCGAATGCGCGCAGCACCACTTTGTGCAGAATAAAATGAACGATAATGGCCGTAAGAAAAATAATACCAAAGATAATCACTAAAGAGGTGGTGTGATTAATTTCAATCCCTAACTCTTCAACCTGAGCAATTAATTCCTGCATAACGTCTCCTGTATTGATGCAGCCCCATAATGGCGGCTGCGGATCTATTATGCAAATTCAGGCAGTTTTATTTTGTCGCCGGACAGGCCTTGACGACCGGTAAACACAGACGATGACGCATACGCAGCGTGACCAGCGCCAGCACCACCATCATGGCCGTTTCCACCATCAGGAAGACGTTGACCGCCTGGGTATAATCTCCGTGATGATTTTGCAGCCCGTGCAGCAAAATCGCGCCGAAAATGGCCGGGCCAAGCCCCAGCGCAGCCTGTTGCAGCGTGCTTAAAATCGCGCTCGCGGCCCCCGCGTCGTCAGGCTGAATATCGCGCATCCCGATACGGTAGAAGCTGTTTACAATCAGCGCCTGCCCGTAACCCACCAGCCCGGTGGCCGGGGCCAGCGTCAGCGCGGTATTCTGCATTCCCCAGTGACGGAACGTGGCGATCAGCGCCACCAGGCCGACAAGCTGAATCGCAAGCCCGGTCAGCAGGATGGCGCTGGTGCTGTAGCGGGCAATCAGGCGTGGGGCGAACCAGGCAGAAATAAAATAGGTGACGCCAAGCGCGATAAAGCTGTTCCCGGACTGCCATGGCGCCATCCCCAGACCGCTTTGCATGGTCAGCGCCATACAGAACATGAACCCGGACCAGACGCTGAAAAAGAGTATCCCGATCAGCACGCCAAAGCGGATGCTGCGCAGCTGTAACAGGCGCGGCGCGATGAGCGGGTGGGCATTCTCACGCTCTTTTTTGCGCGCGTTCAGCACCATCAAACAGGCCAGCGGCACAATCGCCAGCAGTGCGGCCTTCAGCGGCCACGACCAGTGCCACTGCGGGCCGAGCGCCATCGGGAACAGCAGACAGCACAGTATTGCCGTCAGCAGGACAGTCCCGGTCCAGTCAATGCGCGACGGCGTGTCGCGGCGGGTTTCCGGCACGTAGCGACGGCTCAGCGCCAGCACCACCAGACAAATCGGCACGTTGATAAAGAAGGCGTTGCGCCAGCCCAGCCCGGCGATGTCCGCCGACACCAGCCAGCCGCCACCCATCTGGCCGACGATAAACGCAATTCCGCCGATACCCCCGAACAGGCTGATCGCTCTGGCGTGTGCCGTTCCTTTTAACGTCACATGCAACGTCGCGAGAATTTGCGGCATGATCAGCGCGGCGCCCGCGCCCTGAAGAATGCGCGCGCCAAGCAACTGTTCGATATTGCCCGCCATGCCGCACAGCAGTGAGGCCAGGCCAAAACACGCCACGCCCCACATAAACAGGCGACGGCGGCCAAGGTTATCGCCCAGCTTGCTGCCGGGGGCCAGGCAGACGGCAAAGGCCACGCCGTAGAGGGCGACGATCAGCTCCAGTTCGGTGGCGGTGGCGTGTAATGAATGGGTGATGGAATCCAGCGCCACGTTGGTGATTGAGGTATCAATCAGCGGCAGCATCTGGCCGGTTAACAGCAATATCAGGCCCGCACGACCCGGTGAAACAACTGACGTATTCATGGTGACTCCATTGCGTCAAACAGCGTAGAGTCGTAGCATCAACCATCTGATAAACGGGTACCAGTTCTTGCTTATACTGGTACTGGCACTACCATGCAGGAGATGTTATGGCGCTGATGTCTGAACCTGTCACCTCTCTTCAGGATGACACCCGCAAGCAGCTGGGCGCGTTTTTGCGTGCCCGGCGCGAAAGCCTTGATCCGCAGCGGCTCGGCTTACCGCGCAGCGGCCGCCGCCGCACGCCGGGCCTGCGCCGGGAGGAGGTGGCGATGCTCGCGGATGTCGGCGTGACCTGGTACACCTGGCTGGAACAGGGCCGGGACGTCAACCCATCGAGCGCGGTGATGGCGGCCGTGGCGAAAGCCTTGCAGTGCACCCCAACCGAGGCCCGACACCTGTTTGTGTTAGCCGGTTTGCCGCCGGGTGAAGCCCCGCAGGCGGTCTGCTGCGAGGGCATCAGCGAAGGCACGCGCCGCCTGCTTGATACCCTGATGCCGAAACCTGCCAGTATTCAGAAACCGAATTTCGATATCGTGGCGTGGAACGACAGCTTCGGCCACCTGATGGGCGTCGATTTCAACGCCATCCCGCCGGAAGATCGCAACTGTATTTACCTGTTCCTCACCCATCCGGCGTGGCGCGCGCGGCTCGGCAAACGTGACGACGTGCTGCCGATTTTCGTCTCCTACTTCCGCGCGGCCATGGCTGAGCACCGTGGCGACCCGCTCTGGGAAGCGAAGCTGGCGCGTTTTTTTGCGGTGTCCGAAGAGTTTAAAACCCTGTGGCACCAGCGTAACGACGTGCGCGGCGTGGAGAACCAGCTCAAGCTGTTCACCCATCCCGAGCTGGGGGATTTTCATCTCCAGCAGATGTACTGGTACTCTGCGCCGCGAAACGGATCGCGGCTGCTGGTCTATTTACCCGTGGATGAGGCAGGGGAGAGGGCGATGGCGTGGCTGGCGGAGCAGGGGAAATAAGTTTTTTGCGCGGGGCTTTCAGGGAATCAACGCGGATCCGGTCCTGCCTGGAATAAGCTGGTAAGGTGAATCACGAAAGGCAAAATTAGCCTTTAATGCAAATTGCCTTACATGCTAATATTATCAGGGATGAAATACAGTGTTCAGACTTATCGTTCATGCGACAGTCAGGGAGGAGATCCTCTGATTGCCTGCGGGAGTACAGGCTAAGCTGATTCGCCAGCTTGATAAATTACGCAACAACCCGACAGTATTGCGTGAACCTGACAGCAAACCCTTACCCAATGGTTTGTTCGAAATCCGAACCGTCGGGCTGATCCATACTCGTGGGATCTACGTTTATCAGCGGGAAAGAACCATTTTTCTGCTGCGGGTGTTTATCAAGAAGACGCAAAAAACGCCCTCTGCTGAACTCCGTCTGGCACTGAAACGACAACAGGAGATGTTGGATGAGCAAAAAGATTATTGACTGGGACGAACTCAGAGCTGAACTGTTAAGCGATTCAGAAGTCCAGGCTTCCTTTGATGCAGAAGAGCGCAAGGAACGCCTGCGGGAGATGCTGGCGCAATGGCGCAATCATGCTGGTCTGACGCGCGCCCAGGTGGCGGAGCGGATGGGCGTCAGCGCACCGACGGTATCACGAATGGAAGCAAATATTACCCGGGCGAGTCTCGATACATTAACGCGTTATGCGCTGGTGTGCGGGGTAAAGCATCCGCAGATAACGCTTTACTGAAAACGGGCACGCCGATAGCCGGCGTGCCAGAAGCGCTTAGCATTCAGTCACAATCGTGCTCAGCGGCAGGCGAGATTTCGGCAGCGTGGCGTTGAAATCTTCCACGCTGTGATGCCCGACCGGGACCACCACCAGGCTGGTGAAGCCTTTCTCTTTCAGGCCAAACTCTTCGTCGAGGATCGCGGCGTCAAACCCTTCGATGGGTACCGCATCCAGGCCCATCGCGGCCACGCCCAGCAGGAAGTTGCCGACGTTCAGGTAAACCTGCTTCGCCATCCACTGGTCGTCATCTTTCAGATCCACGCGGTGCATGTCGGCAAAATAGCAGCGGCCTTTGTGGTTCGCGGCTTTTGCTTCTGGCGTGGCGAAACGGCCGTCAGCCTCTTCCTGATCGACAACGCGCTCAAGCCAGGCATCGTCCATCGCGGTTTTCGCGCAGAACACCACCACGTGAGAGGCATCCAGCATTTTGCGTTCGTTAAACACATAGGTGCCCGCCGCGGATTTTGCCACGCGCGCTTTACCCTCTTCAGTGCTGGCAACAATAAAGTGCCACGGCTGGGAGTTGGTGCTGGACGGGCTGTATTGCAGCAGCGTTTTGATTTTTTCCGCTTCTTCTGCGGTCAGTTTTTTGGCTGGGTCGAACGCCTTGGTAGAGTGGCGTTTCAGGGCGACAGAAATAATATCCATAACAACTCCTGGTGATGAAATTCGCCCGCGGGCGGGCGTGAAAGGAAAGCAGATTACCGCGCGAAGCGGGAAAAGATAAGTGCGATTCGAGCGCTTATTCTGTTCGTCTCAGACGAACAATCAGGCTGGCCGTATCCACTTCTGATCTTTTTTCGGCAGTTTATCAACGACCAGATTCCACGAATCCGTAATCAGGTCGGTGACCAGTTCAGGCGTGATGTCGTCCGTGCCATAAAGTGAGATCCAGTGTTTTTTATTCAGATGGTAACCGGGCTCCACGCCACGGTAGATCTGCTGATTGAGCAGCGATTTTTCCGGATCGGATTTCAGGCTGACGTGGGCCCGACCGTGTGCGGTCGCCATCAGCATAAAAATTTTCCCGCCCACCTTAAACACGTCATACTCCGGGCCAAACGGCCAGCAATGTTCGGTAAAAGGCATCTCCAGCGCGACGCGTCTGGCATGTTCCAGCAAGGATTTACTGTCCATGGTTATCTTCCTCAGCAAGCCCGCGCCACATGGCTTCAAAGCCCAGCGCTTTAAAATCGACGGCACGGGACGGATCGCGCGCGGCAAACTCCATGGTGGTTTCAGCCAGCGATAAGAACATTGCATCACCGAAGGTCTTAAACTCGTCAGACATAAACACCGGGCGGATCGAACGACGACATAGTTCATGCAGTTCCGGGAACATGTCTTTCACCGCCTGCTCGGTTTCGGCGTTCAGCTTTTCACTGACGCCAATCTGGCGGATAGCCGCATGCGCCAGGGGGTTACGAATGCCCCAGTCTACATAGCTGTTCCAGATATTGCGGGTATGCTCTTTTGGCTCGGTGATGGTGCGATCGAGATTCGCCAGCATGGTCTGGCAGAGATCCTGCTTCAGATGCAGGTAGAGGGCATTCAGCAGATCGTCTTTGGTAGCAAAGTAGCGAAACAGTGTCCCTTCAGCGACGCCCGCATTACGGGCAATTAACGCCGTTGAGGCGGCAATACCTGACTGCGCAAACGCAGCCGTTGCTGCTTCCAGTAAGGCCTGTTTTTTATCTTCACTCTTCGGACGTGCCACTAAATTTTTCCTCCCGTCAATTGTAAAAGCCCTGATTGAAACACGAGCCTTGATACGCTGCAACGCGGAATGTCAAAGAACGAAAACCTTCTTGACGGCGTAATCATCTTATCTATAATGAGTGCTTACTCACTCATAATCAAGTGTCACCCGCGCAAACCATCGGATGGGGCGCGTAGGCGGGTCAGGAAATGAAAAAGCCTCTATTCATCTGCGTGGTGTTAGTCATGATTATTGCTTCAGCTGCCAGTTTACCGTTTGTACTGAATGCCGGATTTGGCCAGCCACCGCAGGGTGCGCAGCTCTCTGAAGTGGAAGCCTCTCCGCACTATCGCGACGGGCAATTCCATAACACGCTCCCTACGCCGGGCTTTACCGGGCAACAAAATATGCTGGTGGCGTGGTGGCAGTTCCTTACCCGTAAAACCGAAAACGCCCGTCCTGCGCAGCCGCTGCCGCTGGTGAAAACCGATCTGGCGAGCCTGTCGCCTGAACAGGACACGCTGGTGTGGCTCGGCCACTCCTCCTGGTATATGCAGCTGGCGGGGAAACGCATCCTGATCGATCCGGTTCTGAGTAGCTACGCCGCACCGTTCTCCTTCCTCAATAAAGCGTTTGCGGGGGAGTACCCGTGGCGTGCGGAGAGCATGCCGGAGATCGACCTGCTGATTATCTCCCACGATCACTATGACCATCTGGATTACGCCACCATCAAGGCGCTGCTGCCGAAGGTTAAGCGCGTGGTCACCCCGCTGGGCGTGGGGTCGCATCTGCGCTACTGGGGGATGAACCCTGAGATTATCGACGAGCGGGACTGGAACCAGTCGGTGCATATCAGCGATACGCTGACCGTACACGTTCTGCCGGCGCGCCATTTTTCCGGGCGCGGCATTAAGCGTAACCAGACCCTGTGGGGCAGCTTTATGTTTGTCACCCCAGAGCGAAAGGTCTACTACAGCGGAGACTCCGGTTACGGCCCGCACTTCAAAGCGATTGGCGAGCAGTTTGGCGGAGTTGACTTAGCCATCATGGAAAACGGCCAGTACGACCAGGACTGGAAGTACATCCATATGCATCCGGCGGAAACGGCGCAGGCCTCGGCAGATCTCAATGCCAAAGCGGTCGTACCGGGACATAACGGGCGTTTTGTGCTGGCGAAACATACCTGGAACGATCCACTGATCCAGCTGGCGAAAGCCAGTAAGGAGAAAAACTACCGGCTGCTGACGCCGGAGCTGGGCGAGCCCGTGCGGGTAAGTGATACCACGCAACAATTTCGCGAGTGGTGGGAATAATGTTTAAGCGAGAAGCAGAGGGGGAGAGCAGTATGACGATTTCCGCTCAGGTCATTGATACGATTGTCGAATGGATTGATGACAATCTACACCAGCCGTTACGCATCGAAGAGATTGCCCGCCATGCGGGTTACTCAAAATGGCATTTACAGCGGCTGTTTATGCAGTACAAAGGCGAAAGTCTGGGGCGCTACATCCGCGAACGCAAGCTGCTGATGGCGGCGCGCGATCTGCGTGAGTCAGACGAGCGCGTGTACGATATCTGCCTGCGCTACGGGTTTGACTCGCAGCAGACGTTTACCCGCATCTTTACCCGCACCTTCAACCAGCCGCCCGGGGCGTATCGCAAAGAAAACCACGGTCGGGCGCACTGAAAAACATCCCCTCACCCCGGCCCTCTCCCCTTTAGGGAGAGGGTTAGGGTGAGGGGATCAGACAGCACCATGCTTACCAGCTGTAATTCACCGTCGCCGTCACCGTCCGGCCAATCCCGTAGAAGCACGCCGTATCGCTTGCGCATGACGCCACATACTTCGTGTCTGCCACGTTATTGACGTTGAACTGCACGCTTGCCCCTTTCAGGCTGCGGTTCATCTCGCCCAGATCGTAGCGCAGCATCGCGTCATACAGATCCACCGATGGCACCTTGAAGGTGTTCTTCGCATCGCCGTAGCTGGTGCCGATGTAGCGCATCCCCACGCCAGCGGTCAGGCTCTTCAGCGCTCCGCCCGGAACGGTATAGCTGGCGAACGCCGATGCCATATGCGCTGGAATGCGCGCAGGCGTTTTGCCTTCAGTTCCCGCCACCGTGGTGCTTTCGGTTTTTGCATCGGTGTAAGTGTAGGAGCCAATCAGGTTGATGTTATCCATCAGCGTGGCGTGGATTTCCGCTTCAGCGCCTTTCGAACGCACCTTGCCCGCATTTTCGAACCAGCCTTCAGCGCTGTTATAGGTCGCGACGTTGTCCTGAGTCAAATCGTACAGCGCCAGGGTCATCAGCGTGGTGTCGACCGGCTGATATTTCACGCCAATCTCGGTCTGCTCCCCGGTAGTAGGCCTGAATGGCGCAACGCCCGGCGCACGGTTGGTTTGCAGGTTCGGTTCAAACGAGGTGCTGTAGCTGATGTACGGCGACAGGCCAGAATCAAACGCGTACAGCAGGCCAGTGCGCCAGGTAAATTTGTTGTCGTTCTGCTGGGTTAAGCTGTTGTCGGTGAAGTCGCTGGTACGCACTTCGCTCCAGTCGTAGCGCCCGGAAACCAGCCACTCCCAGTTGTTCCAGCTCATCTGATCCTGAAGATACAGGCCCATCTGGTCGAGATTTTGCTGCTCGTCGGTGGCCGTTTTGAAGGTACTTTCATCCACGTTCACGCCGTAAACCGGGTTTGTCCAGTCGAGGTCATACTGTGAGCCGCTCCCGCGCGCCAGCAGCTGTTTATCCTTACTGGTCTTGTAATCAAACCCGCCGAGCAGGGTGTGGTTGACGCTTCCGGTCTCCAGCAGATATTCCAGCTGGTTATCAAGGCCAAATTCGTTGGTCGTGCGCTCTTCACGCTGGGCGCGACGGGTCAACACCGTGCTGTTGGCCGCGCTGTTGGCGTAAACCAGATAACGATATTTCTGCTTGATGGTGGCGTAACGGGCGTTCTGGCGGAAGGTGAGGTTGTCGGCGAACTGGTGTTCCAGCTCGTAGCCAATCATCGTCTGCTCGCGCCAGGATTGATTGTAATTCGGATCGCTGACGTTAAAGTCGCGCGGGATGTACTTCCCGTCGGCACTTTTCACCGTGCCATACGCGGGCAGGAAGTTGCGGTATCCGGCATCCGGATCTTTCTGGTAGCTGGTCAGCAGCGTAAAGCGGGTCTGATCGTTCGGGTACCAGGTGATCGCCGGGGCGATCGCCATCCGCGTCTCTTTATAATCGTCCACCTGATTATGCTGCGTACGGGCGATACCGTTCACGCGATACAGCACGCGGCCGTCGTCGCTCAGCTTGCCGCCGAAATCAAACGCACCTTCGGCGAGATCGTTATTGCCGGTGCGGAACTGCACGTTGTGAATGGCCTCCGCCGTCGGGCGCTTGCTGGTCATACTGATTAACCCGCCCGGATTCACCTGTCCAAACAGCACCGAGGCCGGGCCGCGCACCAGCTCCACGCGCTCCAGCAGCCACGGGTCAACTGTGCCCGTCTGTGAGGAAGCCGTTGCGCCAAAGCTTAAGCCGTCGAGGAATTTCGGCACGTAGCTAAAGCCGCGCACAAACACCTCGTCGTTACGGTTAGACGAGCCCCGGTACTCGGTAAACACGCCCGCCGAGTAGCGCAGCGCCTGCGAAACGGAGGTGACGTCCTGCATGTTCATCTGATCGCGGGTGATCACCGATACCGACTGCGGCGTCTTCACGATCTCCGCGCTGGTCTTGGTGGCGGAGAGCGTTTTCGTCGCCACAATGCCTTTTACGGGCGCAGTGGGCTCTTCAGTCACGCCCTGCGTCACCGTAATCGTTTCTTCTTTCGTTTCTGCCTGAGCCGCGACGCTGGTCGTCGCCAGACTCAGCAGCCAGAGCTGCATTATCTTATTATTTTTAAACATTTTTATTGAACGTCCTTGGTTGCTATCGCCATAAAAACACCGGTAAAACGCCGTTGATGATATTGCAAATTATTACCATTTGCATTAGCGTTGTTAACAAATTTCGTTGGGGAACAAGCGGTAATGAAGAGGGTATGGAGTGGGTTGCTGTTGGGGATCGGCGCGCTGCCCGCCGTGGCGGCAACGTGCGAGCAGTCGTCCCGGCAGGGCGATGTTCAGGGAAAGTTTGATGCCAGCGGCGAAGTCTGCTTCTCCCTGCCCGAGCTGGATGAAAATTACGTTTCCGCCACGCTGCATGGCGTGACGGATGCGCGCCTGCTGGATGGGCAAAACCGTCGCATCCGCACGCTGATCGAAAACGGTCCTGCGGACGGGGAACACACGCTGCTGTTTGCCCTGCCGGTGAAACAGAACACCTCGCTGGTGCTACACGGCGAAGCTGGCAAGCCGTGGCGTTTTCAGTGGCGGATGAAAGAGACCTCTCCGTTACCACGCGTGCAGATGCTGGCGCCAGAAAGCCCGACGCTGAAGGCGCTGGCAAACGTCATTTCTGCCGGTGGAAGTACCGAGGCGTTCTGGCAGGCGCAGCGTCGACAGGGAACGCCGATGGTGGAGCCGGTAGATGCGGGCCATAAGCGCGTGACCTTTCTGTGGCGCGGCGCGCGGGATAACGTCTTCATTCTCGGCTCGCCGGCGGGGGATCACGATCCGCTGTTCCGTCTGGGCAACAGCGACGTCTGGTTCCGCAGCTACGTGGTCCCCGCTGATACGGTGATGCAGTACAAGCTCGCCCCCGATGTGCCGATCGTTGAAGGCTCTGCCCGCGATCAACGCCGCGCCATCCTGGTGAGCGCGCAGGCCGATCCGCTTAACCCGAATAGCTTTGGGGAGCAGAAGACCGATCGCTGGAATCGCTATTCTCTGCTCGATCTCAGCCCGGCGCGCTACTGCTCCGTTCGGGCTACGGCACAGCCGCTGGTGCACGGGACGTTGAGCCGCCAGAGGCTGAGCAGCAACATTCTCGGCAATGCCCGCGACGTGATGATCTACCAACCGCGCGGCGCACAGCCTGCACGCTGGACGCTCATCCTTTTCGACGGACAGGTTTATCAGGACGAATACCATTTTGCCAACGTGCTGGACGGTCTGATTGCCCGACATCACCTGCCTCCGATTAACGTGGTGTTTATCGACAGCCTCGATCACGCCCGTCGCGGCAACGAGCTGCCACCAAACCCGGATTTTGCTGACTTTATGGCGCACGAGCTGCTGCCGTGGCTGCGGGGGAAGGGCATCGGCATGCAGCGGCAGAAAACCGTACTGGCAGGATCAAGCTACGGGGGAATTGCCTCTTCATGGGTGGCGCTGCGCTATCCGCGCCTGTTTGGCAACGTGCTGAGCCTTTCCGGTTCTTACTGGTGGGCGCCGGAAGGTGACGCTCCCGGCTGGCTGACGCGTCAGTACCAACAGTCTCCACCGTATCCGGTGCGCTTCTGGTTACAGGCCGGGAAGTTTGAAACCACGGGACCGGGCGGCGGCATCTATCGCACCACGCAGGATTTTGAACAGGTGCTGAGGAAAAAAGGCTATCGCGTCAGCTTCCACCCCTCATCCAGCGGCCACGACTACGCGGCCTGGTGTGAAGCGCTGATCCACGGGATGCGCGATCTCACTGGCTTACGACGCCAGTGAAAACCAGCGGCGCCAGATGAAACGCAGGATAAAGAATTCGATGGCGCCGAGCACCAAAAACCACAGACAGAACAGAATGGTGTACAGCTGATTCAGATCGACCATATGAAAGGTCTGAACCAGCTTCTGCGCCAGCACCAGACCCAGCGACGGCGCGGGTAACAGCAGGCAGGAGAGCAGGGCCATCAGCAAAATGCCCCCTGCGGTGAGCAGCGATTCTAACGGGTGTTTCATCGTAATGTTAATCGTCAGTTAAAAATGTCATTGTCCGGCATCCTGAAACGTAAAGCAATATCATCCCCGCTGGCAAAATTGGGTAAAAGGCCACCGTTATTCTGCGAATTAATAACAGAAAATAGATAATATTTTCGGGGCGATTAAATTAATATCGCGTTATGTAAATAAACGTCTTTCTCACGAAAATAATTTTACAAAGCTATAGGTGCTATATCCAATTAACGTCGCAATAACAATGGCTGCGACAATGTATAACGCCAGACGCCGTCCGCGATAAATACCAAACATGCTTCCTCCTCGTTTAGTGTTGGTTTAGAAATATTTTGTAAAAATCAACGCGTCGAAATAATTTTAATCAGTTTTGAATAACCGGGTAGTCAATATATTGCGGTAGATCAATTTAACCCGCAAGACTTAAAAATGAATTATTTAAAGCCAGAAAGGAATTCCGGCTTCCGTCCACCGGATATTGAAGGAAAAATACCATGACCAAAAAAAATTTCTCGCAGAATATGCCACCCGCAGGCGGGCAGGCGTACCAGCAGACCGTAGAGCAGGTGCTTGCTCAGGCGCAGAGCCAGGCTAATGGCCTGGACCGTGCCGAGGCGCAGGCGCGTTTACAGAAGCATGGCCCGAACGCGCTGCCGGAGAAAAAAGGCAAGCCGGGCTGGCTGCGTTTTCTCGCGCATTTTAACGATGTCCTGATTTACGTCCTGCTGGCCGCCGCCGTATTAACGGCAGTAATGGGACACTGGGTTGATACGCTGGTTATTCTGGGCGTGGCGGTAATCAATGCCTTAATTGGCCACATTCAGGAAAGTAACGCGGAAAAATCCCTGAAGAGTATTCGCAATATGCTCTCCAGCGAGGCGCGCGTTATTCGTAACGGCAACCATGAAACTATCCCGACGACGGAAATCGTCCCGGGCGATATTATTGTGTTGCGCGCAGGCGATCGTATTCCGGCGGATATGCGCTTAATCGAAGCGCATAATTTACGCGTGGAAGAGGCAATTCTGACCGGTGAATCCACCGTGGTGGATAAACACACGAACCCGCTGAACGGCGAATTACCGCTGGGCGACCGCACGAACCTGGTCTTTTCCGGTACGACGGTTAGCGCGGGCGGCGGCGTTGGCGTGGTCATTGCCACGGGCCAGGAGACCGAACTCGGCCACATCAACCAGATGATGGCGGGCATTGAAAAACACCGCACCCCGCTGCTGGTGCAGATGGACAAGCTGGGCAAAGCGATCTTCGCCATCATTCTGGCGATGATGGCCGCGCTGTTTGTCTTCAGCCTGGTGTTCCGCGAGATCCCGATGGGCGAGCTGCTGCTCTCCCTGATTAGCCTGGCGGTAGCCTCCGTGCCGGAAGGTCTGCCGGCGATTATCTCCATTATCCTCTCCCTGGGCGTGCAGGCGATGGCGCGCAAGCGGGCGATTATCCGCAAGCTGCCGACGGTTGAAACCCTGGGCGCGATGACCGTGGTCTGCTCGGATAAAACCGGCACCCTGACCATGAACGAGATGACGGTGAAAGCCATCATCACCGCCGACACCTGCTATCGCGTGGACGGCAACAGCTACGAGCCGGTGGGCAACATCTATCTCGAAGGCAGCGACGAGCCGGTGCAGATCCAGCCGGGCACCGTGCTGGAGCAGTACCTGCGCACCATCGACCTGTGTAACGACAGCCAGCTGATTCAGGACGAGCGCGGGCTGTGGGGCATCACCGGCGGCCCGACCGAGGGCGCGCTGAAGGTGCTGGCGGCGAAAGCGCACCTCGCGCCGGTCGAGACCACCCTGGTCAACAAGATCCCGTTCGACTCGCAGTACAAGTACATGAGCACCCACTACCAGATTGGCGGTGAGGAGCAGATTTTGATCACCGGCGCGCCGGACGTGATTTTCGCCCTGTGTGAGCAGCAGCAGACCCGCAACGGTGCGCAAGCCTTTGACCGCGCGTACTGGGAAACGGAGATGGAGCGCTATGCGCGTCAGGGGCTGCGCATGGTCGCCGCGGCGTTCAAGCCAGCGAACGGCGAGCAGGCATTAACTCACGACGACCTGAGCCACGGTCTGATCTTCCTCGGCATTGCCGGGATGATGGATCCGCCGCGTCCGGAAGCGATTGAGGCGATTAACGCCTGCCAGCAGGCGGGGATCCGCGTGAAGATGATCACCGGGGATCACCCGCAGACGGCGATGAGCATCGGCCAGATGCTGGGGATCACCAACAGCGAGCAGGCGGTTACCGGCTACCAGCTGGAGAAGATGGACGACGCCGAGCTGGCGGAAGCGGCGGTGAAGTATGACATCTTCGCCCGTACCAGCCCGGAGCATAAGCTGCGCCTGGTGAAAGCGTTGCAGGACAAAGGCGAAATCGTCGGCATGACCGGTGACGGCGTGAACGATGCCCCGGCGCTGCGCCAGGCGGACGTGGGTATCGCGATGGGCATCAAAGGCACGGAAGTGACCAAAGAGGCGGCGGATATGGTCCTGACGGACGATAACTTCGCCACCATCGCCAGCGCGGTGAAAGAGGGGCGTCGCGTTTACGACAACCTGAAGAAGACCATCCTGTTCATCATGCCGACCAACCTGGCGCAGGGGCTATTGATTGTGATTGCGCTGCTGGCGGGGAACATCATTCCGCTGACGCCGGTGCTGATCCTGTGGATGAACATGGCGACCTCCGCCACGCTCTCCTTCGGCCTGGCTTTTGAGGCCGCCGAGCGCAACATTATGCGCCGCCCGCCGCGTCAGACCGGGCAGCACGTGATGGACGCCTACGCCGTCTGGCGCGTGGCCTTCGTCGGCACCATGATTGCCATCGCCGCCTTTGCGCTGGAAGCCTGGCTGGCCCCGCGCGGCCACAGCGCGGAGTTTATCCGCACCGTGCTGTTGCAGATGCTGGTCTGCGCCCAGTGGGTATACATGATTAACTGCCGCAACACCGACGGGTTCTCTCTGAACCGCGGCCTGCTGGCGAACAAAGGGATCTGGCTGGTGACGGGCGTACTATTCCTGCTCCAGGCGGCGATTATCTACCTGCCATTTATGCAGATGCTGTTCGGCACCGAAGCGCTGCCGCTGCGCTACTGGTTCGTGACGCTGGCGGTGGCGGGGGTGATGTTCTTCGTCGTCGAAATCGAGAAGCGACTGACCCGCAGGTTCCGTAAGGCTGCATAACCTTTTGCCCTCACCCTAACCCTCTCCCACAGGGAGAGGGAACTCTGACCTCCCTCTCCCTGTGGGAGAGGGCCGGGGTGAGGGCAACAACCCTGAGGTACTCCCATGAAATTCCCACTCCTGTTCGCACTCCTCGTCTGCACCCTGCCACCCGCATTCGCTGCCGCCATTCCCGTGCGTGTCGCCACCGTGGAGCAGACCGCCCACGCCGCCGAGCGTCAGATCCCGGGCCGCATTGAAGCCATTCACACCGTTGAGCTGCGCGCCCGCACGGAAGGCGTGATAACGAAAATCCACTTCCGCGACGGGCAGTACGTGAAAAAAGGCGACGTGTTGTTCGAACTGGACGACGCCGAGCCGCGCGCCGCCCTGCGTCTGGCGCAGGCCGAAGTGAGAAGCGCCGAAGCCACGCTGCGTCAGGCGCAGCAGCAGCTGTCACGCTTTGAAAGCCTGGGCAGCAGCAACGCCATCAGCCGCCACGACGTGGACAACGCCCGCATGCAGCGCGACGTAGCGAGCGCCGCGCTGGAGCAGGCGAAAGCCCGGCTCGAGACCCGCAGCGTCACCCTCAACTACACGCGCATTACCTCACCGATTGACGGGCGCGTGGGGCACAGCAACTTTCACGTCGGCAGTCTGGTGAATCCTGCCAGCGGTGTGCTGGTGGAGGTGGTGCAGCTCGATCCGATCCGCATTGCCTTTGCGCTGGAAGAGGGCGCGTTTGCCACCAAAGCCGGACAGCATGCGGATATCAGCGCCATGAAGCAGGCCTGGCAGGCGCTGATTGACAGCAACGGCCAGCGCATCAGCGGGGAACTGACCTCCGTGGACAACCGCATCGACCCGCGCACCGCCAGCGTGATGCTGCGCGCCGAGTTCGCCAACCCGCGCCATCAGCTGCTGCCCGGCGGCAACGTGAACGTCTACCTGCGTCCGGTAAGCGAGCAACCGGTGCTGACTCTGCCCGCCGCTGCCGTACAGCAGAATGGCGACGGGTTCTTTGCCTGGGTGGTTAACGCCGAGGATAAAGCCGAAATGCGTCCGCTGAAGGTCGCCGGGCAGATCGGCCAGCAGTTCCAGATTGCCTCCGGCCTGAAGCCCGGTGAGCGAGCGATTACTGACGGTGCGCAGCGCGTGCAGCCAGGCGTTGCCGTCCAGATACTGAATTAAGGAGCCATCATGCTGACGTTTTTCATCAAACGCCCGCGCTTTGCGATGGTGATTGCGCTGGTTATCACCCTGCTGGGGGCCATCGCGCTGAGGATTATTCCGGTGGAGCAGTACCCGCAGATTACCCCGCCGGTCGTGAATGTGTCAGCGTCTTGGCCGGGCGCCAGCTCGGCTGACGTGGCGGAGGCCATCGCCACGCCGCTGGAAACCCAGCTGAACGGGGTGGATCATATGCTCTATATGGAGTCCACCAGTTCGGACGAGGGTAGCTATAGCCTGAACATTACCTTTGCGGCAGGCACCGACCCGGATCTCGCCGCCATCGACGTGCAGAACCGCGTGGCGCAGGCCGTGGCGCAGCTGCCGACCGAGGCGCAGCAAAACGGCGTGCAGGTGCGCAAGCGCGCCACCAACCTGATGATGGGGGTAAGCCTTTACTCACCGAACAACACCCACACGCCGCTGTTCGTCAGCAACTACGCCAGCACCCAGGTGCGCGAGGCGCTGTCGCGTCTGCCGGGCGTCGGGCAGGTACAGATGTTTGGCGCACGGGACTACAGCATGCGCATCTGGCTGCGCCCGGACCGCATGAACGCCCTGAACGTGACCAGCGATGACGTGGCGCAGGCGCTGCGCGAGCAGAACGTGCAGGGGGCGGCAGGCCAGGTCGGCACGCCGCCGGTGTTTAACGGCCAGCAGCAGACCCTGACCATTAACGGGCTGGGGCGCTTAAATCAGGCCGACGACTTTGCCAACATCATTATCCGCGCCGGGGAGATGGGGCAGCTGGTGCGCCTGAAGGACGTCGCCACCATCGAGCTTGGCTCGCGCAGCTACAGCTCTGGCGCGCAGCTGAACGGGCACGACTCCGCCTACCTCGGCATCTACCCGACGCCGTCCGCTAACGCCCTGCGCGTGGCCGATGCGGTGCGCGCGGAGCTGGAACGGTTATCCACGCGCTTCCCGGACGATCTGGTCTATGAAGTCAAATTCGACACCACCTCGTTTGTGGCCGCCACCATCAAAGAGATTGGCGTCTCGCTGGCGCTGACGATGCTGGCGGTGGTGGTCGTGGTGTCCCTGTTCCTGCAAAGCTGGCGCGCGACGCTGATTGTTGCCCTTGCCATTCCGGTGTCGCTGGTGGGCACCTTCGCGGTGCTCTATACGCTCGGCTACTCCGCCAATACGCTGAGCCTGTTCGCTATCATTCTGGCGCTGACCATGGTGGTGGATGACGCCATCGTGGTGGTGGAGAGCGTCGAAACGCTGATGGCGGAAGGGCAGAGCCGTACGGCGGCGATCGCGCTGGCGCTGCGCCAGATTGCCGGGCCAGTGATTGCCACCACGCTGGTGCTGCTGGCGGTGTTTGTGCCGGTGGCGCTCCTGCCGGGGATCGTGGGCGAGCTGTACCGCCAGTTCGCGGTGACGCTCTCGACTGCCGTCACGCTCTCAAGCCTGGTGGCGCTCACCCTGACGCCGGCACTCTGCGCGCTGCTGCTGCGCCCGCGTCCGGCAAAGCCCGCCGCGATTTTCCGTGGGTTCAACCGCGGGCTGGACGCCACGCGCACGCTTTACACCCGGATCGTGAGCGTGTTCAACCTCCGTCCGTGGCTGGCGCTGCTGGCCACCGCAGGCGCGACGGCGGTGGTGGTATTCAGCTTCATGTCGATGCCAAAGGGCTTCCTGCCCCAGGAGGATCAGGGCTACTTCTTCGCCAGCGTCCAGCTGCCGGAGGCAGCCTCGCTGGAGCGCACCGAAGCGGTGATGACCACCGCGCGCGAGCTGATCGCTAACAACCCGGCGGTAGAAGACGTGATTCAGGTCTCCGGGTTTAACATCCTCAACGGCACCAGCGCATCGAACGGCGGGTTTATCTCCATCATGCTCAAAGACTGGAGCGAGCGTCCGCCGCTGGATGAGGTGATGGGCACCCTTCAGCGCCAGCTGCTGGCCCTGCCGGAAGCGACCATCATGACCTTTGCGCCGCCGACGCTGCCGGGGCTGGGCAACGCCTCCGGCTTCGACCTGCGCATTCAGGCGCAGGCGGGGCAAAGCCCGGCGGAGCTGGAGCGCGTGACGCGTGAGGTGCTGGCGAAAGCCAACCAGCACCCGCAGCTGAGCCGCGTGTTCACCACCTGGAGCAGCAACGTGCCGCAGATGACGCTTACCGTTGACCGCGAGCGCGCGGCCCGCCTCGACGTGCCGGTGTCGCGCATCTTCAGCAGCCTGCAAACCGCCTTTGGCGGCACGCGCGCCGGGGATTTCAGCGTCAACAACCGCGTCTACCACGTAGTGATGCAGAACGAGATGCAGTGGCGCGAGCGCGCGGAGCAAATCAGCGACCTGTTCGTGCGCAGCAACAGCGGCGAGCGGGTGCGTCTGAGCAACCTCGTCACCATCACGCCGACCGTCGGCGCGCCATTTATTCAGCAGTACAATCAGTTCCCGTCGGTATCGGTGAGCGGCTCGGCAGCGGAAGGGGTGAGCAGCAGCACCGCAATGGCGGCGATGGGCGAGATTCTGGCGGAAAACCTGCCAGCCGGGTACGACTACGCCTGGAGCGGCATGTCGTATCAGGAGCAGCAGACCGGCAATCAGGCGATATGGATCGTGCTGGCGGCGGTGGTGATGGCGTGGCTGTTCCTCGTCGCCCAGTACGAGAGCTGGACGCTGCCGGCGAGCGTGATGCTCTCGGTGCTGTTCGCCATCGGCGGGGCGCTGGTCTGGCTGTGGCTGGCGGGCTACGCCAACGACGTGTATGTGCAGATAGGTCTGGTGCTACTGATAGCCCTCGCCGCCAAGAACGCAATTCTTATCGTGGAGTTTGCCCGCGCCCGGCGCATGGATGGAATGGCGATTGTCGATGCCGCACGGGAGGGGGCATCGCGCCGCTTCCGCGCGGTAATGATGACCGCCGTGTCGTTCATTATCGGCGTCCTGCCGATGATGCTGGCGACCGGGGCGGGTGCCCAGAGCCGCCGCATCATCGGCACTACGGTGTTCAGCGGCATGCTGGTGGCGACCGTGGTGGGGATAGTGTTCATCCCGGCGCTGTTCGTGCTGTTCCAGCGCCTGCGCGAGTGGGGCCACGGCCTTACGGACTCGTCGCCCACAGCTCACAGTGCTTCTGCACCAGAGAAATCAGCGAGCCGCCATCGGCGATAAAGTCCCGCATGCGCTGCGCCTCGCTCTTGCCCTGCTTTAACAGCAGGGCAATCTCATTGATTGCGCTTGTCGCGCCGAGCTTCTCGGCCGACGGCGCAACCTGCTCCAGCAGCCAGGCGATATCTTCCGCCACGGTTTTGTGCTCGCCGGTATGCACGTCCGTCAGAATGCCTTCCAGCCCATAGCGACAGGCCTGAAAACGGTTAAAGCGGTACAGCAGAAAATCCCGTTCCTGATGCTTATACGGCCTCGCGGTCAGCAGCCAGTGCGACGTCGCCTGAATAAGCCCGGCGATGTTAATGGCGTGGCTGAGCGTCAGCGGCGTATCCATCACCCGCACCTCGACGGTGCCGAAGTGCGGGCTGGGGCGGATGTCCCAGTGCAGATCCTTAATGCTGTCGATCATGCTGGTGGAGCTCAGGCGGCGGAACAGCCCCTCGAACTCCTGCCAGCTGTTGACCCACGGCATCTGACCGTTATCCGGGAAGCCCGAGAAGATGTTGAGACGCGATGAGGCGAACTTCGTGTCCGTGCCCTGCATATACGGTGATGCGGCGGCCAGGGCGATAAAGTGCGGCACAAAGCGCGACAGGCCGTGCAGCAGGTAAATGGCGTCGTCCCCGGTCCGACAGCCGATGTGTACGTGCTGGCCGAACACCGTCGCCTGCAAAATCAGATAGCCAAAGCGCTCCAGCGTGACGTTATAGCGCTCGTCGTCGCACACTTCCTGCCGCTGCCATTTCTGGAACGGATGCGTCCCACCGCCGCAGATCTGGATATGCTGATCTTCCGCCGCGCGCAGGATGCTCTGCTGCATCACTGAAAACTGCGCCGCTGCCTGGTCGATGGTCTGGCACACGCCGGTGGCGATTTCGAGCATGCTTTCGGTGATGTCGTGTTTGACTTCCCCCCCTTTGATGTCGTCTTTGACGGCGGCGATGAGGGCAGAGGAGTCCTGGCTCAGATCGTAACCCGGCGGGTTAACCACCTGGAGTTCGAGCTCAATGCCGAGGGTATAAGGTTCAGAGGATTTGAAGTCGGGTAAAGGCATGGCGCACTCCGTTGTCTGTTATGAGTTGAGTATAGACAATGGGCGTGGCGCGCTCTTTTCAGGGTGGTATAACTGATAGCAGGCTTAGCAAAAGGGGAGTGATCCATGTCTGACTATCCAACCATTGCGCTGACAGGACCCGGTGCGATTGGGACCACCATCGCCGCGGTGCTGCATGAAGCGGGCCGCACGCCGCTGCTGTGTGGGCGCACCGCGCATCCGGAACTGCGCCTGCGTCATGATGAGGGTGAAATTGTGGTGCCCGGTCCGGTACTCACCGATCCCAGCGTCATTACGCGCCCCGTTGACCTCGTTTTTTTGGCGGTCAAAACGACGCAAAATGCCGACAGCGCCGGGTGGCTGCGCGCTCTGTGCGATGAAAACACCGTGGTCTGCGCGCTGCAAAACGGCGTGGAGCAGAAAGCCCAGCTTGCGCCTTTGGTCAATGGCGCAACGGTGCTGCCCTCGGTGGTCTGGTTCCCTGCCCAGCGCGAGCCGGATGCCTCCGTCTGGCTGCGCGCCAAACCGCGCCTTACGCTGCCGGACGTGCCGCAGGCGCAGCGGGTGGTCGAGGCGCTTCGCGGCACGCGCTGTGACGTTGAGCTCTCGACAGATTTCACTACCGTCGCCTGGCGCAAGCTGCTGCAAAACGCGGTCGCCGGGCTGATGGTGCTGGCCAATCGCCGCGCCGGGATGTTCAGGCGCGAGGATATCAGCGAGCTGGCGCTGGCCTACCTGCGCGAGGGGCTTACCGTCGCCCGCGCCGAAGGGGCGAAGCTGGACGATGCGGTGGCGGAGGAGATCCTGGCGAACTTCCAGCGCGCGCCAGTGGATTTAGGCACGTCGATCCTTGCCGATCGTCAGGCGGATCGCCCGATGGAGTGGGACATACGCAACGGCGTGATCCAGCGCTATGGCCGCAGGCACGGGATTGCGGTGCCCGTCAGCGATGTGGTGGTGCCGTTGCTGGCGGCGGGGAGCGAGGGGTCGGGGTGAGCCAGGGTCTGGCGAGAAGGAAGACCCGGCCGTTGTGCGCCGGGTAACTCTCTTACTTACCCTGACGGGCTTTCTCAGCGTTTAGCTCTTCCATTGTTGCTTCCAGGATCCAGAGGCACTGAGCACCCTCAACCGTATCCAGCAGCGCCCGGCGGGTGCGCTGATAGAACGCGTCGACTTCGGCGGGGGATTTCTCTAGAGGCGGCGTGCAGACGATATCGCTGCCAACCACGTGCGGCCACTTTCCCGCGTCAATGGTCTGGAGCGCTTTCAGTGTGGCGCTGGTGTTTGTTGTGAGCGCTGCGGCCAAAGCATCCTCCAGCAGTTGCGCCTGCCTGACGTCAGCCGTGGCAGCCAGCGTTGGGGCTTGCTCAATCCAGTGTGTGTCACCTGAGGCGATTCCATGAAGTGCTGATGGCCAGTCAGTGCTGGCTGCAATGGCTGGGACAGTGAGCGCACAAAGCAGCAGGACGATTGGGTATTTCATCGCACTACCTCAAGCTCACCGCCGTCACGAAGGATTTTACGTCGCGTTGACAGTGAGAGAATAATGCACCCCTCCGAAGCAAATCCGGCTGGACCGTACTTATGGTCACCATGAATGCGGAACTCTGAACGACCAAAACTCTCTCCCGAAGTTTGCTCAAGGATAATGGTAATGGGTCCTTTAGAATTCGAATGTCCCGCAATTTTATATGTTCCGCGCGGCAATGGACCCAGACCCTTCACATGCTGACGGTCCGGATTATTTTTATTGGTAAGGGCACCGGAATATCCTGTCTCAATTAATTTGCCGTCTTTATACATCTTGCCAGTTGATTGCTCATACTTCCATCCCATAACGTTCTCCTTATGCCGTCTTACGGTCATTCCAGCTATCTGAATGCATGATGTTACCGTCCACGTAGCGCCAGGTAATTTTTTCATAGAGCAGCTCTACCAGCTCAAGATGGTTATGCTTCTCATAGTCAGGATCTTTGATATCAAGCATCATTGGACAGACGCTGGCGATCTTCACGCCTTCCAGAAGGGTGGAAAAATATTCCACTTCCTGACCAGCATCGTTGATACGGTAAAACTTTATCTCTGCGGATTTTAGCTTCTGGCCCGTGCTAACAGCCTTGTACAAATAGGGGCTGGAAGCGTCGATCTCTTTATCGAAAGAATAGGGGGAATGGATGCGAAGACTTGTCGCCTTGCCGTTATGCTTGTCCGTGGGCTGCATTATGCCGTGATTTAAGGCGATAATCTCGATGCTACCTTCACGTCCATATATATCGACAGAGCCTTTTATATCGGCGCCGCCGTCATCTTTAAGCCATAAATAAGCGGGAATAGCCATTTGTTTAAAACTCCATTTAAGGAAATCCTGAAAAGACCTTATGGTTTAGCTAGTTACGTAACTAGTGCAACGCTAGCGCGTACAAAATTGGCCGTCAATTTTGTACAGGGTGGATATAAAACGATCTGCGGTTTCGTTGATGCAAATTAAGAAAGTATGGGGGCTTATGGTTTGGATCTGGATAAATTGTTAATGATTAATACGGTGGTTTTGCTTAAATAATAATTAAGTGAATATTAATTGAAGATGTAATAAATACTTGAATGTTTATTGGGTATTCTGTCTATTTGACTCTTTATTAATTGTTTAAAAACTCATAACGGCTCGTCTGAATATCCACCTATCCGTAGCGACACACCTGAAAACGGTAAAGCGGTACCGCAGAAAATCCCGTTCCTGATGCTTATAAGGCCGCGTGGTCAGCAGCCAGTGTGACGTGGCCTGGATCAGCCAGGCGATATTAATCGCGTTGTTGAGCGTCAGCGGCTTATCCGTCGACCGCACCTGCATGGTGCTAATGTGCGGGCTGGGGCGAATGTCCCAGTGCAGATCTTTAATGCTGTCGATCCTGTCCGACCGTCAGGCGGATCGCCTGATGGAGTGGGACATCCGCAACGGCGTGATCCAGCGCTACGGCCGCAGGCACGGGATTGCGGTGCCCGTCAGCGATGTGGTGGTGCCGCTGCTGGCGGCGGGGAGCGAGGGGCCGGGGTGAGAGAGATAGTGGTATTAACGTCTGGGGAATTGGTCTGGGTGAAAACCTCGCATCAGTTCCCCACAAATGCGCTCACCGGCAAACCAAAACGCTTCGCCAGCGCGCATATGATCCAGCGTTAACGTGCCTGATCTATCTTGGCCTGAAATATTTGTTTAATTTGCGTAGCGTATTCAGGAATTGCTTGCTGAGAAGAAGTGCAGCGGAGATAGTTTTGCTAACCAGGTTATATAGAAACGTGTGAAAGATGCGTCCGCTATGTGTCAATAACAGGCATTGCGGGATATGTATGAGACTGGCCGCCATTCCCGATAGCACAGCTCTGATGCTACACTGTTTTCAGTCCTCATTACCTCAACAAATAAATTTATGACTACCGCTGATTTCAAACGCCCTAAACTAGAACTCCCAAACGGGGCAGATAAACTGCTGCTGCACTCCTGTTGCGCTCCGTGTTCTGGTGAGGTAATGGAGGCGATCCAGGCCTCAGGGATCGACTACACCATCTTCTTCTACAATCCGAACATTCATCCGCAGAAAGAGTATCTGATTCGTAAGGATGAGAATATTCGCTTTGCCGAACAGCACGGCGTACCGTTTATCGATGCGGATTACGATACAGATAACTGGTTTGAGCGCGCCAAAGGCATGGAATGGGAACCCGAGCGCGGCATTCGCTGCACCATGTGTTTTGACATGCGCTTTGAGCGGACTGCGCTTTACGCCGCTGAAAATGGCTTCAACGTGATTAGCAGCTCACTGGGCATCTCTCGCTGGAAAAATATGCAGCAAATCAACGACTGCGGTCAGCGAGCCGCCGCCCACTATCCGGGTATGGTCTATTGGGACTATAACTGGCGGAAACAGGGCGGTTCGTCGCGCATGATTGAAATCAGCAAGCGCGAGCAGTTCTACCAGCAGGAATACTGCGGCTGTGTTTATTCACTGCGTGACAGCAACCTGCACCGCAAATCCCAGGGCCGTCCTCTCATTCAGATCGGTAAGCTTTACTACGGTAAAGAAGACGACCAGGCCTGATTTTATGTCACGCCCTCTGTGGCGTGACCGCCTTCCTGTGCATTCCTCTAACAATTGCATGCCCCACCCGGCACGAACAGTAATTTTTAGTCATGAGATGGCTGAAAGTCGATCTGGCATCGAAGCCTGCTGAACGCTCTTAACAGTCATTCATCAAACAACGTTGTCCTTTGTATAAGGCCGACTCAGTGAGCCGTTATATAAGGCTCCTTCACAAACTCCGCTAACAACCCAGCAGTTGCTTACAGAGCGTGGCAAATGTCACCGCATCGTCCGTTTCCACCAGTACGCTCACGTATGCCGCACAGGTGCCAGACAGTTCAAAGAGATCCGCAGAATCGGGAAGTTGCAGGTGAAGAAGGGATGAAAAGGGATGCCCCTGAATTACATAAGGTTGCTTAAAAGTTTGCGAGGCGGCTTCCAAAGGGCATTGCCGGGTGGCGGCTGCGCCTTACCCGGCCTACAAAACCGCGAACAAGCCAACCTATCCGCGACACGAACCGTAGGCCCGCGCAAGCGCAGCGCCGCCGGGCACAGCCACACCGTAGCTACCCCTCGCTCATCATCGCCAGAAACCGCTTCACCGTCCGCGAACGCTCAAAACGCCGCCAGCAGAGCGCGATATCGGTATAAAGCTCCGGTGAGCGCAGCGCATGGTAGGTGACATTCGGCGGAGAAATAGCGGCCATGGATTTCGGCACCAGCGCGAACCCGCCGCCAGCGGAGACCATGCTCAGGGAAGAGGAAAGTTGTGAGGATTGCAGCGTGTGTTGCATATCGATCCCGGCCCGCTCGCAGCTGCCGTAAACGCGGTCATACAGCCCCGGCGCGACCTCCTGGGGGAACAGCACCACCGGCGTATCCCGCAGCTCATCCAGCGCCAGATCGCCACATGCCGCCAGAGGATGATCGCGATGCAGCGCCACCACCATCGGCTCCCGATCGAGGATTTTTAATTCGAATACCTTACTGCTTTCGCACGGCAGGCGCACAAAGGCGATATCCAGCTCACCCTCCGCCAGCATCGTCGTCAGCGACGACATATTGGCTTCCACCTGGTGAACCTGCACTGCCATGTTCTGCACCTGAAACTGGCGAATCAGGGCGAAGATTTTGGGATGAAAAGCATCTGAACTGGTGATGCCAATCGACAGGCTGCCGTTCAGCCCGCGCGCGATGCCCCGGGCTTTCTCCAGCGCGGCATCGCTCAGCGCCAGGATCTTACAGGCGTCCTCATAGAAGGCCTCTCCCGCTTCGGTCAGCTCCACGCCCCGCGTCAGGCGCCTGAACAGCGGCGTGCCCACTTCCTCTTCGAGCCGTTTGATCTGCTGACTCAGAGGAGGCTGTGAAATACCCAGCGCTTTGGCCGCCCTGGTGAAGTGTCGCTCGCGTGCTACCGCGACAAAATAGCGCAGATAACGAAGTTCCATATCAAAAACGTCTCAAACCAGCATGGATTCTATATTGGAACTCTCTGCTGAATCGGGTCAACATTTATTTAACCTTTATAAATAAAGTTGAAGAGGACGGGCATGATGATGCATTCATTTGCATGCGACTGTGAGGCGAGTTTATGCGAGACCCTGCGTGGGTTCTCGGCTCAGCATCCTGACAGCGTGATCTATCAGACATCGCTAATGAGCGCCCTGCTAAGCGGCGTCTACGAAGGGGAGACGACCATCGCCGACCTGCTGGCACACGGTGATTTTGGTCTCGGTACCTTTAACGAGCTGGACGGTGAAATGATTGCCTTCAGCAGTCAGGTGTACCAGCTGCGCGCCGACGGCAGCGCCCGCGCCGCGAAGCCGGAGCAAAAAACGCCGTTCGCGGTGATGACCTGGTTCCAGCCGCAGTACCGCAAGGCCTTCGACGGGCCGGTCAGCCGTCAGCAGATCCACGACGTGATCGACCAGCAAATCCCCTCCGATAACCTGTTCTGTGCGCTGCGCATCGACGGCAATTTCCGCCACGCGCACACCCGCACCGTACCGCGCCAGACACCGCCGTACCGGGCGATGACCGACGTGCTGGATGACCAGCCGGTGTTCCGCTTTAACCAGCGCGAGGGCGTACTGGTCGGGTTCCGCACCCCGCAGCATATGCAGGGCATTAACGTGGCGGGCTATCACGAACACTTTATCACCGACGACCGTCAGGGCGGGGGCCACCTGCTCGACTATCAGCTGGAGAACGGCGTGCTCACCTTCGGCGAAATCCACAAGCTGATGATTGACCTGCCCGCCGACAGCGCGTTTTTACAGGCCAACCTGCACCCCAGCAACCTTGATGCGGCTATCCGCGCCGTCGAAAACTAACAGGAGAACTACCGTGAACAGTGAGAAACAGTCACGTCAGTGGGCGCACGGCGCCGATATGGTTGTCGGCCAGCTGGAAGCGCAGGGTGTGAAGCAGGTGTTCGGCATACCGGGCGCAAAAATCGACAAGGTCTTTGACTCCCTGCTGGACTCCTCCATCGAGATTATCCCGGTGCGTCACGAGGCGAACGCGGCGTTTATGGCGGCAGCGGTAGGGCGGCTAACCGGTAAGGCCGGGGTCGCGCTGGTCACCTCCGGGCCGGGCTGCTCCAACCTGATCACCGGCATCGCCACCGCCAACAGCGAAGGTGACCCGGTGGTGGCGCTGGGCGGGGCGGTGAAGCGGGCAGATAAAGCGAAACTGGTGCACCAGAGCATGGATACCGTCGCCATGTTCAGCCCGGTCACCAAATACGCCGTCGAAGTTAATTCACCGGACGCGATTGCCGAGGTGGTGTCGAACGCGTTTCGCGCTGCCGAGCAGGGCAGGCCGGGCGGGGCGTTTGTCAGCCTGCCGCAGGATATTGTCGACCAGCCCACCACGGGGGCGATTTTACCCGCCAGCACCGCGGCGCTGATGGGCCCGGCGCCGGAGTCAGCCATCAACGACGTGGCGAAGCTTATCGCGAAGGCCAAAAACCCGGTCATCTTACTCGGCCTGATGGCCAGCCAGCCCGCCAACAGCGCCGCGCTGCATAAGCTGCTGGAGAGAAGCCGTATTCCGGTCACCAGCACCTATCAGGCCGCCGGGGCGGTGAATCAGGAACACTTCACCCGCTTCGCCGGACGCGTCGGCCTCTTTAACAACCAGGCGGGCGACCGGCTGCTGCATCTGGCGGACCTGATTATCTGCATCGGCTACAGCCCGGTGGAGTACGAGCCGTCCATGTGGAACAGCGGCGACGCCACGCTGGTGCACATTGACGTGCTGCCCGCTTATGAGGAGCGCAAGTATGTTCCCGATCTGGAACTGGTCGGGGATATTGCCGCCACGCTGAATCTGCTTGCCAGTCGAATCGAGCACAAACTTGAACTCAGCCAGCGCGCCTCGGAAATTCTTGTCGATCGCCAGCATCAGCGGGACCTCCTCGACCGTCGCGGCGCATCGCTTAACCAGTTTGCCCTGCATCCGCTGCGCATTGTGCGCGCCATGCAGGACATCGTGAATAACGACGTAACGCTCACCGTCGACATGGGCAGCTTCCACATCTGGATCGCCCGCTACCTCTACAGCTTCCGGGCGCGTCAGGTGATGATCTCCAACGGTCAGCAGACCATGGGCGTGGCGCTGCCGTGGGCGATTGGCGCGTGGCTGGTCAACCCGGGGCGCAAGGTGGTCTCGGTCTCCGGGGACGGCGGCTTTTTGCAGTCGAGCATGGAGCTGGAAACCGCCGTACGCCTGAACGCCAACGTGCTGCACATCATCTGGGTGGATAACGCCTACAACATGGTGGCCATCCAGGAAGAGAAAAAATACCAGAGGCTTTCCGGCGTCGAGTTCGGCCCGGTCGATTTCAAAGCCTATGCCGACGCGTTCGGTGCGAAAGGCTTTGCCGTCGAGAGCGCGGACGCGCTTGAGCCGACGCTGCGTGCGGCAATGGATGTCGATGGCCCGGCCGTGGTGGCCATTCCCGTCGACTACAGCGATAACCCGCTGCTGATGGGCCAGCTCCATCTCAGCCAGATTTTGTGAATCAATATAAGGACAGAGAAATGCAAAAAGTGGCTCTCGTAACCGGCTCCGGTCAGGGGATTGGCAAAGCGATCGCGCTTCGCCTGGTGAAGGATGGTTTTGCCGTTGCTATTGCGGATTACAACGAAGAGACGGCGAAAGCGGTCGCGGATGAGATCACCCGTAACGGCGGGAAGGCCGTCGCCGTGAAGGTGGACGTCTCTGACCGCGAGCAGGTGTTCGCGGCGGTGGAAAAAGCCCGCACCGCGCTGGGCGGTTTTAACGTCATCGTCAATAACGCCGGGGTGGCGCCGTCCACGCCCATCGAATCCATCACGCCGGAGATTGTCGACAAGGTCTACAACATCAACGTGAAAGGGGTGATCTGGGGCATTCAGGCCGCGATTGACGCCTTTCGCAAAGAGGGGCACGGCGGCAAAATTATCAACGCCTGCTCTCAGGCGGGCCACACCGGCAACCCGGAGCTGGCGGTCTACAGCTCCAGCAAGTTCGCGGTGCGTGGCTTAACCCAGACCGCCGCGCGGGATCTCGCGCCGCTGGGGATCACTGTTAACGCCTACTGCCCGGGGATCGTCAAAACGCCGATGTGGGCGGAAATCGACCGTCAGGTCTCCGAGGCGGCGGGTAAACCGCTTGGCTACGGGACGGAAACCTTTGCCAAACGCATCACGCTTGGCCGTTTGTCCGAACCGGAAGACGTGGCCGCCTGCGTCTCTTACCTCGCCGGGCCGGATTCCGACTACATGACCGGTCAGTCGCTGCTGATTGATGGTGGGATGGTGTTCAACTAAATACACAATACTAAAAAGCTCTGACATGAACTTTCCCCTGCTCCCGTGCAGGGGCTTTTTTTTGTCTCGTCAGCCATTGTGCATTACACTGCGCGCTGCAAAACTTTAGTCTTGAGATCTGACAGGCGGTAACAGCGATGAACGGTACAATCACAACGTGGTTTAAAGATAAAGGCTTTGGATTTATCAAAGATGAAAACGGCGACAACCGCTATTTTCATGTGATTAAGGTCGCCAACCCTGATCTGATTAAGAAAGATGCGGCGGTGACCTTCGAGCCAACCACCAACAGCAAAGGCCTTTCCGCGTATGCGGTGAAGGTGATCCCGGAGAGTAAGCATCTTTATATTGCGGGCGAGCGCGTGAAGCTCACCTCAATTAAATCCTTCGTGGTGTTCAGCGAGGAAGAGCCCGTTGAGACCAAAATCGACAAAGAGAATGCGGTGCTGTCGGTGGGGCTGCTGATGAACAGCATCAAACCCAAAACCGAGAAAAAGCCGGGCGAAATGCGCACGGTGAAGAAGCTGGCGATCACTACCTTCCAGAACACGACGCTGATCTTCACTGAAGATGAGATCGACATCGATGCCACGGTGAAGCTGCTGAAGTGATTTTTTGCCGGGTGGCGGCTACGCCTTACCCGGCCTACGAAAAACCATCAACGCGGCACGAAACGTAGGCCCGGTAAGCGCAGCGCCACCGGGCACCGCCGCGCACACTTACCCCATCCTGTGCTCGCCCCGCAACATCGCCTCACGGTCAAACACCCGCCGGATCTCCCCGTGCGCCATAAATGCCGCCCGGTCGGACATATGCGCAATCACGTCCGCATCGTGGCTCACCAGCAGGTAGGTCATGCCGTGCTGCGCCTTCAGGCGGTTGAGCAGGTTCAGGATCTCCGCCTGTACCGACATATCCAGCGCCGAGGTCGGTTCATCCAGCAGCAGAAGCTGCGGGCGCAGCAGCAGCGCGCGGGCGATGGCCACGCGCTGATGCTGTCCGCCGGAAAGCTGATGCGGGTAACGCCTGCCGGCGTCGGCAGCCAGACCCACCTGTTGCAGCGCATCCGCCACCTTTTCGGCAACCTGGGTTTCGCCGTGGATGTTTAACGGCTCCGACAGGGTGCGGGCAATGGTGTGGTTCGGGTGCAAAGACGCCCACGGATCCTGGAACACCATCTGCACGTTACGGCGAAGCGCGCCTTCAAAACGTCGTCCTGGCCGTAAATTTTCCCCGAGGACGGAAATGTGGCCATTCCACTCGCGCAGCAGCCCCGCCAGCACGCGCAGAAGAGTCGATTTGCCGCAGCCGGATTCACCGATCAGGCTGAAGGTTTCGCCTTTTTCGATCGCAAAACTGGCGGCGGAAACCGCCGTTTTTTCACCAAAACTCACCCGGAGCTGGTTAACCTCAACGAGTGCCATTGTCGGCCTCCTTCCACGGTTGCGAACGGTCGAGCGTCGGCAGCATCTGGCCAAACGTCCCGGCGTTCGGGCGGCAGGTCCAGAGCGTGCGCGTGTAGGGATGGGTTGCCTGCGGCAACTGGCTCGCCGCCATTTCATCAACTTTCTCACCCTGATACATCACCAGCACGCGGTCACAGTGTTCCGCGACGAGCGGCAAATCGTGGCTGATTAACAGCATCGCCATCTGCCGCGCCTCGCACTGCTGTACCAGCAGCTCCAGGATCTGGTTGCGCAGGCGTGCGTCCAGCGCGGAAGTCGGTTCGTCGGCGATCAGCACCTGCGGGTTGTTGATGAGCGCAATGGCGATCATCACGCGCTGGCCCATGCCGCCGGAGAGTTCGCCGGGATAGCGCTGGAGCACGTGCTCGTTCAGCCCCACGGCGCGGATGATATCGTGAATGCGCGCCAGGCGTTCGGCGCGGGGCAGGCGCTGATGGAGGGTCAGCGCTTCATCAAGCTGGGCGGCGACGGTTTTCACCGGATTTAGCGCGTAGCGCGGGTCCTGTAGAACCATCGCAATGCCGTTGCCGCGCAGCGCCTGCCAGCGGCGGCTGTTCAGGGTCAGCAGGTCGTTGCCAAGCACGTTAAGCCGCTTAGCGCTCACGATGCCGGGCTTGCGCACCAGCCCCATCAGGGCGCGGGCAGACATGGACTTGCCGGAGCCGGATTCTCCCACCAGCGCCAGCCGCTCGTTGCCTAACGTAAAGCTCAGGTTGTTGACCACGCGCGCGGCGGGGTAGTCGATATTTAGCGCATCGACGATGACGCGGTGTTCAGTCATGCTGTGGCTCCAGTACGTCGCGCAGGCCATCGCCCAGCAGGTTAAAGGCCAGGCTGGCAAACAGAATCGCCCCGCCTGGAATGGCGGCAATCCACCACTGGTCAAAAATGACCTGCATGCCGTCGGCTATCATCGCGCCCCATTCCGCCATCGGTGGACGTGCGCCCAGGCCAAGGAAGCCCAGCCCGGCGGCGGCCAGAATGATCCCGGCCAGATCCAGCGCCAGCCGTACAATCGCGGAGGGCAGGCACAGGGGCAGAATATGGCCGACCAGCAGGCGCGGGCCGCGAATGCCCATCATCTCCGCGGCGGCCAGATAATCGCTGTGGCGCAGACGCTGGATTTCACTGCGCGCCTGGCGCGCATAGGCAGGCCAGGTCGTTAAGGCCAGCGCCAGCGCGCCGTTCACCAGACCGGGGCCGAGCATCGCGACAAACGCGAAGGCGAGGATCAGGCGCGGCATCGACATCACCACGTCGGTAAAGCGCATCAGGATGCGCTCCATCCAGCCGCCGTAGTAGCCTGACAAAATCCCCACCAGCAGACCGGCGGGGAGGGTAATAACGGTGACTAAGGCCACCAGCCCCAGTGCCGGACGGGTGCCGTAGATTAATCGGGAGAGCAGATCCCGCCCATAGCTATCGGTACCCAGCCAGTGCTGCGCGTTGGGCGGTTGCAGACGCGCGGCGGCGTCCTGCCAGTTGGGGTCATGCGGCGCAAGCCACGGTGCTAACAGGGCAATAAGCACCAGCAGCGCGATGGCGATCAGCCCGCAAAACGCGGCAGGGGAGCGGCGCAGGCGGCGTAAGAAGAGATAAAACGGCATTAGCGCACCCTGGGATCGGTCGCCCGCACAAGCAGGTCGGTAAGGTTATTGATCAGAACAAAGCAGACGCCAATCAGCAGCGTGCCGCCCATCACGGCGGTGGTGTCACCGGCGAACAGGGCCGTGGTGAGGTAGCGCCCGATGCCCGGCCACGAGAAGACGGTTTCGGTTAATACCGCGCCCTCCAGCATGCTGGTGTAGGCCAGGGCAATCACCGTCAATAGGGTGCTGCGAATGTTCGGCAGCACGTGACGCAGCAGGATGGTCATCTCTCCGGCGCCTTTGGCGCGGGCGAGCAATATGTACTCTTTGTTCATCTCGCTCAGACAGGCGGAGCGCGTCAGGCGGGTGATACTTGCCAGCGAGTAGTAGGCCAGCAGCAGCACCGGCAGCACCAGGTGGCTGATGGCGTTGTGGAACGCCTCGCGGTCGCCGGAAAGCCAGGTATCAACCAGCGCAAATCCGGTTCGTGGCTCAACGGTGAATTGCCAGATGTCGTCCAGCCTGCCGGGGCCAGCGCTCCACTGTAGTTTCGCGTAGAACAGAGCCAGCATCAGCAGTCCGAGCCAGAATATTGGCACCGAATTGCCGAGCAGGGTGAGCGTTCTGATCGCTAAGTCCAGTGGCGAACCGGCGTAGCGGGCGCACAGTACACCCGCAATCACGCCGAGTACCGTGCCGATAATTAGCGCCAGCGTTGCCAGTTCCAGCGTGGCGGGAAAGGCGTGCAGCAGGTCCTGCAATACCGGCTGACCGGTAGCGCTGGCGGTGCCTAAATCCCCGTGAGCGAGGTTTTGCAGGTAGTGCCAGAACTGTACGGGAAGAGGCCGATCCAGCCCAAGCTGGTGGCGAACCTGATCGTAAGTGGACTGGCTGGCGTGATCGCCGACGATCTGCAATACGCGATCGACCGGGGAAAAGGCAGAGAGCGCAAACGTGACCAGCAGTAGCCCGAACAGCGTGAGCAGGAGAGTCAGCAGACCCTGAAGCACGCGGGTGGAAAGATGTGGCATGGGAAATCTCTTTATGCCGGGTGGCGGCTTCGCCTTACCCGGTCTACAAAAACCAGGAACGTAGGCCGGGTAAGCGCAGCGCCACCCGGCAACAAGGGCTACTTCGTAACGCGATCGTACCAGACCATATCCGCGTTCAGCCCCTGCTGATACCCCTTCACGTTATCGCGCACCACGATCTGGGTTTTGCCCTGGTCAACGAACACATACGGCGAGTTATGCTGTAACTGTTCCTGCATCTTCTTATACAGATCCAGACGTTTTGCCGGATCCGGCTCGGCAACCGCCGCCAGCGTAGCGTTGTTCAGCTCCGGAATTTTCCAGCCGTTAAGCCCGGCCACGGTGCTGGATTTCCCGTCATTCCATGCGAAGGCGCTGGCGTTGGAGTGCGCATCGAAGTAGTCCGGGATCCACAGACGGATGGCCGCCTGATGCTGTTTCGCACGCACGCGGGCGTACACCTGGCTACCCGCCGCGGGCAGCAGATCCACCTTCACGCCGCCCTGAGCGAAGCTCGCCTGCATGGATTGCGCGATGGTGATGAACGGCGGTTTATTCTCTACGTCCAGCGTGAAATGCGCGTCTTTGATGCCCGCCCTGGCGAGGATCGCTTTTGCTTTTGCCGGGTCAAAAGTGAACGGATTGTCCTCCAGCGCGCCCGGCAGGCCGACCGGCAGGAAGCTCTGATGAACAAAATACTGGCCTTTCAGCAGGTCCTTGGTGATGCCTTCATAATCCACCAGCCAGCGCGAGGCTTCCCAGAACGCTGGATTATTCAGCAGCGGGTTAGCGCTGTTGCCGGTGTTAAACACCAGATAGTTTTGCTCGGCAGAAGGGATGCTCAGCACCTTCACGCCCGGCTTGCCGCTGAGGGCGCTTATCTGGTCTGCACCCAGATCGCGCGCCACGTCCGCGTCACCCTGCTGGATCAGCAGGCGGCGGGAAGCGGGATCGGGGACGTTTTTAATGATGATGCTTTTAAGCTTCGGCGCGCCGCCGGGCGCGGAGTCGTTGGCTTCCAGCACGATGGCCTGATGCGGCTGGTAAACGCGCATTTTGAACGCGCCGCTGCCCGCAGAGTGCATTTTTAACCACGCGTTGCCGAAGTCGTTATCCTTCACGTTCGCCGCAACCTGCTTTTCATCGACGATGGAGGCAATCGGCGTGGAGAGTATATTCAGCGCTACCGACGGGCTGACGTCCGCCGTCCAGCGAAGCGTGAGGGTATGGTCGTCCACTTTCTTCAGCTGGCTGGCGATGTTGCTGGCGTCCCAGCCCAGTACGTTGAGGATAAACGCCGGGGATTTGTTCAGCGTCACGGCGCGGGTATATGAGAAGATCACATCTTCCGGGCGCAGCGGGTTGCCGGAGGCAAATTTTGCATCGGGCTTAAGTTTGATGGTCAGGGTTTTTGCTGCCGAGTCCGCTTCCCAGCTTTCGGCCAGAACCGGGGTGTTTTTTTCCGGGTTATCGCGGTCCGGCTGTACCAGACGCTGATACAAACTCGGTACGGTCTGGATGCTGGAAAGTTCGTTGGCTTCGGCCGGGTCAAGGCTCACGATATCATCCAGACCCTGGGCGACAACCAGCGTGTTGGGCGGGGTAGCGGCGTGAGCAGCGCTTGAGAGCGCAGCCAGCACCAGTAACGGCAGCAGTTTTTTATTCATAGCGATCCCTGAAGAAAATATATTGTGATTGTTTTATGCACCGTTACGGTAGGCTGGCTGAGGATTTCCTCAAAGTCGAAATTCTGCTTTGCTTATGCCCTCCGGGAATAACGCATTCGGTCTGGTTATGAGTCACCTCTCTTTTCGTTGGCTTTTTAACCTGCTATAACAAACTCCTTACCTTTCAGGGAGTCATCGCCGTGCCCGAAATCAATCAACATGGTCAAACCGTTAATGATATTGTTCCGGACTGGAAATGCGCCCGCGCGTTAACCCGTACCCTGCTCACCGGGCAGTATTGCCGCCTGGAGCCGCTGGATGCTGACCGCCATTCGGCTGATTTGTTTGAAGCCTATGCGCTGGGTGACGACAGCGACTGGACGTGGCTTGCCAGCACCCAGCCTGTGAGCGTTGAGGCCACTGCGCACTGGGTGCTGGGAAAGGTGCTGGATGACGACCTGGTGCCCTTTGCCGTTATCGATCTGCGCACCGAAAAGGCGGTAGGGCTGGTCAGCTATATGGCGATAGAACGCTTTCAGGGCTCGGTTGAGATCGGCCACGTCACCTGGTCGCGCAGAATGAAGGGCACCCGCGTGGGTACCGAAGCGGTGTGGCTGCTGCTGAAAAATGCCTTTGAGCATCAATATCGCCGGCTGGAGTGGAAGTGCGATTCGATGAACATCGCCTCACGCAACGCGGCGGAGCGGCTGGGGTTTGTCTGGGAAGGGCGCCTGCGCCAGAAGCTGGTGCGTAAAGGACGCAACCGCGACAGCGATATGCTTTCGATTATTGACGGCGAATGGCCGCAGCGCGATGCAGAGCTGCGCGCCTGGCTGGCGGCGGAGAATTTTGACGGGGAAGGACGGCAGGTTAAGCGGCTTGAAGCATTTCGGCAATAATTTCCCCTCACCCTAACCCTCTCCCAGAGGGAGAGGGGACGATGACACCCTCTCCCTTTGGGAGAGGGCCGGGGTGAGGGGAGAAGTTCGCACTCAGCGGCGAACCGGCGCCCCATCCGCCACATAATACGCCGCCGTGCTCTTCGCCAGCGGCTCGCGCCCGCGAATGGCGTCGGCAATCTTTTCGCCAATCATGATGGTGGTGGCGTTCAGGTTGCCGGTGATAATCTGCGGCATAATCGACGCATCCACTACGCGTAACCCTTCCAGCCCGTGAACCCGGCCTTCGCCGTCGACCACCGCCATTTCGTCGTAGCCCATCTTGCAGGTGCCGCACGGGTGGAAGGCGGTTTCAGCGTGGTTGCGCACGAACTCGTCCAGCTGTTCGTCGGTCTGGCATTCCACGCCCGGGCTGATTTCACGACCGCGATACTTGTCCAGCGCAGGCTGGTGCATGATCTCGCGGGTGATGCGGATCGCGTCGCGGAACTCCTGCCAGTCCTGCTCGTGGGACATGTAGTTGAACAGGATCGCCGGATGCTGGTGCGGATCGCGCGACTTGATGCGCACGTGGCCGCGGCTCGGCGAGCGCATGGAGCCAACGTGGCACTGGAAGCCATGTTCTTTCACCGCGTTCGAGCCGTTGTAGTTAATCGCCACCGGCAGGAAGTGATACTGAATGTTTGGCCACTCGAACTCCTCGCGGCTGCGGATAAACCCGCCCGCTTCGAAGTGGTTGCTCGCGCCCACGCCTGTGCCGCCAAACAGCCACTCCGCGCCAATCTTCGGCTGGTTCCACCATTGCAGGGCAGGGTAGAGGGAGACCAGCTCCTTACATTCATACTGAAGGTACATCTCCAGGTGATCCTGCAAGTTTTCACCCACCCCGGGTAAATCATGTACCAGCGGGATATCAAACTGCTTCAGCAGTTCAGCGTTGCCCACGCCGGAGCGCTGGAGGATCTGCGGAGACGCGATGGCGCCCGCGCACAGCAGCACCTCTTTCTTCGTCGTCGCTTTTGACGGAATGGTGCTTTCGCCTTCCAGCCACTCGACGCCCACCGCGCGCTTGCCGTCAAAGATAATGTGATCGGTCATGGCGTGGGTGCGGATGGTCAGATTCGGGCGCGGTTTGGCCTGGTCCAGATAGCCGCGCGCGGTGCTGGCGCGTCGGCCCTGCGGCGTGACCGTACGGTCCATCGGGCCAAAGCCTTCCTGCTGATAGCCGTTAAGGTCGTCGGTGCGCGGGTAGCCCGCCTGCACGCCCGCCTCTACCATCGCTTCAAACAGCGGGTTCACGCCCGGCTTAGAGGTGGTGACGCTCACCGGACCGTCGCCGCCGTGGTAGTCGTTCGGCCCCACGTCGCGGGTCTCTGCCTTGCGGTAATAGGGCAGGCAGTTGAGGTAGCTCCAGTGCTCCAGACCCGGTTCTTTCGCCCAGTTGTCCAGATCCATCGCGTTACCGCGCACGTAGCACATGCCGTTGATCAGCGACGAGCCGCCCAGCCCTTTACCCCGTCCGCATTCCATGCGGCGATTGTTCATGAAAGGCTCAGGCTCGGTTTCATACGCCCAGTTGTAGCGCTTGCCCTGCAACGGGAAGGCCAGCGCGGCAGGCATCTGGGTGCGGAAGTCAAAGCGGTAGTCCGGCCCGCCCGCCTCAAGCAGCAGGACGGTGGTGTTCGGATCTTCAGTCAGTCGTGTTGCCAGTACGTTGCCGGCAGAGCCGGCTCCGATAATGATGTAGTCAAATTGCAAATAAACCTCCCGGTTAAAATATGGACTGGAATTTACCCATCTCAACCTGGATGGACTTCACCTGGGTGTAACTCTGAAGCGTCATGACGCCGTTCTCACGGCCAATGCCGGAGTGTTTGTAGCCGCCGACCGGCATCTCTGCGGCGGATTCACCCCAGGTGTTGATCCAGCAGATGCCCGCTTCGAGCTGATGAATAGCGCCGTGGGCGCGGTTCAGATCGGCGGTGACGATGCCCGCCGCCAGACCGTAGTCGGTATCATTGGCGCGGCGAATGGCCTCTTCGTCAGTGTCATAGGTAAGAATGGACATCACCGGGCCGAAGATCTCTTCGCGCACGATGGTCATTTCGTCGGTGCAGTCGGTGAACACGGTCGGGGCCACCCACGCGCCGTTATCAAAGCCGTCACCCTTCAACACGTCGCCGCCGCACAGCACGCGCGCGCCTTCCTCTTTGCCTTTGGCGATGTAGCGCAGCACGCTGTCGCGGTGCGGGAAGCTGACCATCGGGCCAAAGTTGGTGTTTTCATCGAACAGGTCGCCCGCGCGGATGCGGCCCACGCGCTCAACGATTTTTTGCTCAAACGCGGCTTTGACCTTCGCGGGCACGAACACGCGGGTGCCGTTGGTGCACACCTGACCGGAGCTGAAGAAGTTCGCCATCATGGCGATATCTGCCGCGAGATCCAGATCCGCGTCGTCAAACACTATCAGCGGAGATTTACCGCCCAGCTCCATCGTCACCTCTTTCAGGGACGAGGCCGCCGAGTTCGCCATCACCTTTTTGCCGCTGGCGACGCCGCCAGTGAAGGAGACTTTGGCGATGCCCGGATGCTCGGTCAGGAACTGGCCGGTCTCCGCGCCCACGCCCGGCAGGACGTTAAACACGCCGTCCGGCAGGCCCGCCTCGGTGTAGATCTCCGCCAGCTTCAGGGCGGTGAGCGGGGTCACTTCGCTCGGCTTGAAGATCATCGCGTTGCCCGCCGCCAGCGCCGGGGCGGATTTCCACAGGGCGATCTGGATCGGGTAGTTCCACGCGCCGATGCCCGCCACCACGCCCAGCGGCTCGCGGCGGGTGTAGACGAACGAGGTGTCGCGCAGCGGGATCTGGCTGCCTTCCAGCGCCGGGATCAGCCCCGCGTAGTACTCCAGCACGTCCGCGCCGGTAACGATGTCGACGGTCGAGGTTTCGGAATACGCTTTACCGGTGTCGAGGGTTTCCAGCGTTGCCAGCTCGTCGTTTCGCTCGCGCAGGATATCGACGGCGCGGCGCAGGATGCGCGAGCGCTCCATGGCGGTCATCGCCGCCCAGATCTTCTGCCCGCGCTGTGCGCTTTCCACGGCGCGGTCCACGTCTTCGCGCCCGGCGGCCTGCACGGTTGCCAGAACTTCACCGTTCGCCGGGTTGATGGTCTCGAAGGTGCGACCGCTGGTGGCCGATGTGTAACCACCATTGATATAAAGCTGCTGTTCTGCCATTCGGGACATAAATTCTCCTCGGTTAATCGGTCGGTAAATGCTGGCTGATAAAGTGGCTGGTGAGCGACTGGGCCAGGGTTTTATCCAGCGGTTTGCCGCTGAGCGCAGCGCGCAGCCATAGCCCGTCAATCAGTGCGGCAAGCCCGTAGCCCGCCTCTTCAGCCTGTTCACGCGGCAGCTCGCGACGGAACTCGTACACCAGGTTTGAGAGCAATCGGCGGCTGCTGACCTGCTGCAAACGGTAGAGCATCGGCTGATGCATGCTGCTGGCCCAGAAGGCCAGCCAGGCCTTCATCGCCGCGCCGCTGATCTGGGTTTCATCAAAATTGCCGCCGACAATCGCCTGCAATCGCTGCTCTGCGCTGCCGTCCGGCAGGGCGCGTAAACGGCTTAATACCGCGTCGCGCAGCTGACCGGTGATGTCACGCATGGTCGCTTCCAGCAGACCGTTTTTATCTTTGAAATAGTGGCTGATGATCCCCGTGGATACGCCCGCCCGACGGGCGATTTGCGCGATGGTTGCGTCATGCATTCCCACTTCATTAATTGCTTCCAGCGTGGCATCGATTAGCTGCCTGCGCCGGATCGGCTGCATCCCCACTTTGGGCATTTTTGCCACTCCATTCATCAGCGTTGGTTAACTATTAAAGCGGTTTTTGATTGGACGTTCAATATAAAATGTGTCTTAATTGTTGCGGATTTGGATTTCAATAGTTACAAAAACAGTGGGGATACTGGATGACAGACCTTTCACAGGACAGAGAAAAAGACAAAATCAACCCGGTCGTTTTTTATACGTCCGCCGGGCTGATTTTGTTGTTTTCCCTGACGACCATTTTCTTTCGTGATTTTTCTGCCGAGTGGATTGGGCGCACCCTGGACTGGGTGTCGAAGACCTTCGGCTGGTACTATCTGCTGGCGGCGACGCTCTATATTGTCTTCGTGGTCTGCATTGCCTGCTCGCGCTTCGGTTCGGTGAAGCTCGGGCCTGAGCAGTCCAAGCCCGAATTCAGCCTGCTGAGCTGGGCCGCGATGCTGTTTGCCGCGGGCATCGGCATCGACCTGATGTTCTTCTCCGTGGCGGAACCGGTCACGCAGTATATGCAGCCGCCGGAAGGGGCAGGGCAGACGATGGAGGCCGCGCGCCAGGCGATGGTCTGGACGCTGTTCCACTACGGCCTGACGGGCTGGTCGATGTACGCCCTGATGGGCATGGCGCTCGGATACTTTAGCTATCGTTATAATTTGCCCCTTACCATCCGCTCCGCGCTGTACCCGATTTTCGGCAAAAAGATCAACGGCCCTATTGGGCACACGGTAGACATCGCGGCGGTGATCGGCACCATCTTTGGTATCGCGACAACGCTCGGAATTGGCGTGGTGCAGCTTAACTACGGGCTGAGCGTGCTGTTTGGCATCCCGGATTCGATGGCGGCGAAGGCGGCGCTGATTGCGCTGTCGGTGATTATCGCCACCATCTCGGTGACCTCCGGCGTGGATAAAGGGATTCGCGTGCTCTCCGAGCTGAACGTCGCGCTGGCGCTGGGGCTGATCCTGTTCGTGCTGTTTATGGGCGACACCTCGTTCTTGCTCAATGCCTTAGTGCTGAACGTGGGTGATTACGTGAACCGCTTTATGGGCATGACGCTGAACAGCTTCGCCTTTGACCGTCCGACAGAGTGGATGAACAACTGGACGCTCTTCTTCTGGGCGTGGTGGGTGGCGTGGTCGCCGTTTGTCGGCCTGTTCCTCGCGCGCATTTCGCGTGGCCGCACCATTCGTCAGTTCGTGATGGGCACGCTGATCATCCCGTTCACCTTTACCCTGCTGTGGCTGTCGATTTTCGGCAACAGCGCGCTGCACGAGATCATCCACGGCAATGCGACTTTTGCCCAGGAAGCGATGGCGCACCCGGAGCGCGGCTTCTACAGCCTGCTGGCGCAGTATCCGGCGTTTACCTTTAGCGCGTCCGTAGCGACCATTACCGGCCTGCTGTTCTACGTCACCTCGGCGGACTCCGGCGCGCTGGTGCTGGGGAACTTCACCTCGAAGCTCAAGGACATTAACAGCGACGCGCCGAACTGGCTGCGCATCTTCTGGTCCGTCGCCATCGGCCTGCTGACGCTCGGCATGCTGATGACCAACGGTATCTCGGCGTTGCAGAACACCACGGTGATCATGGGCCTGCCGTTCAGCTTCGTGATCTTCTTCGTGATGGCCGGGCTGTATAAATCGCTTAAGGTGGAAGACTACCGCCGCGTCAGCGCCAGCCGCGACACCGCCCCGCGTCCGCTGGGCGCGCAGGACAGGCTGAGCTGGAAAAAACGTCTCTCGCGCCTGATGAACTACCCCGGCACGCGCTACACCAGCCAGATGATGGAGACGGTCTGTTTCCCGGCGATGGAAGAGGTGGCCCAGGAGCTGAAGCTGCGTGGCGCCTACGTGGAGCTGAAAAACCTGCCCCCGGAAGAGGGCGAAAATCTGGGGCACCTGGATCTGCTGGTGCACATGGGCGACGAGCAGAACTTTGTCTATCAGATCTGGCCGCAGCAGTATTCGGTGCCCGGGTTCACCTACCGGGCGCGCAGCGGGAAGTCGACCTACTACCGGCTGGAGACCTTCCTGCTGGAAGGCAGCCAGGGGAATGATTTGATGGATTACAGCAAGGAGCAGGTGATCACGGACATTCTGGACCAGTATGAACGGCACCTGAACTTTATCCATCTGCACAGGGAAGCGCCGGGGAATAGCGTGATGTTC
Source organism: Enterobacter cloacae complex sp. GYL001 (assembly GCF_049237125.1). Lineage (NCBI taxonomy): Bacteria > Pseudomonadati > Pseudomonadota > Gammaproteobacteria > Enterobacterales > Enterobacteriaceae > Enterobacter > Enterobacter cloacae complex sp. GYL001. The sequence continues at coordinate 62,283 of NZ_JBMKGW010000001.1, forward strand.
CCGGATGTATAAATGGATTCTTAAAATTTTGCCGACCTGTATATAAATACAGTATTTTGGCGCAATATTACTCAAGGAAGAGTAACAATGTAGCAAGAGCCTGATCCTGATGTATTCAGGCTTTTTGCTGCGATTAGGGAAGGAATTATGGATGAGTCACGCGATAGAGTTTATCGAAACATCACTCTTTACCCGGCAGATTAAAAGCATTGCTACGGATGATGAATTAAAGGATCTGCAAAAGGAACTCATTGCCTGGCCTGATAAAGGCGACCTGATACAACAGACGGGTGGGTTACGTAAAATAAGGATGGCGGCAGGTTCAAAGGGAAAGAGAGGCGGTGCCAGAGTGATTTACTTTTTGGCCACGGAGGAGGTGATCTATTTCATCATGGCCTATCTAAAAAGCACTAGGGACAGCCTGACTGAGACAGAGAAAGCTGAACTTAAAAAACTAACTTCTGTTCTGAAAAATAGTGCTTCCTGTGCCGTAAATGGTAGGTGTACTATGTACCCTATTCAGGCAGGAGGAGGCAGACAATGAGTATATTTGATGAATTAAAATCTTCGCTTGAAGAAGCCGTTGAGATCCACAGCGGAAAGAAAACAGCTTCCAGAGTAACCCGCTATGAAGTTGCAGATGTTCGCGCAATCAGAGAACAGCTCAATATTACCCAATGCGAAATGGCGAAGGCGCTTGGCACGAGCGTTGACACGATAAAAAGCTGGGAGTCCAAACGTCGCAACCCAACCGGGCTGGCGGCGAAGGTACTTAACGTGATTCGGGAGAATCCTGCATTTTATAAGGCCCTTGCCGGGCAGTAGGCAGCCCTCTTGCCGGGTGGCGCTGCGCTTACCCGGCCTACAAATCTGCTTTACCGTAGGCCTGATAAGCGAAGCGTCATCAGGCACGCCCTTCATTGACACAACTTTAATGATAATTATTTTCATTTAAACATAGCCTGTGCTATACCTTATAGCACAGGCTAATTTTGCTTTGAATTTAATCACCTCAGGAGACTTCTGCGATGCATCCACGGCAAGGATTGAAGCGTCTGTTGCTCGGCGCGCTGCTCATGACCGCGACCACTACCGGCGCGCTGGCGGCTGAAAAGTTCCAGGTCATCACCACTTTTACCGTTATCGCTGATATGGCGAAAAACGTGGCGGGGGATGCCGCAGAGGTCACCTCCATCACCAAACCGGGCGCGGAAATTCACGAATACCAGCCCACCCCGGGCGATATCAAACGCGCGCAGAAGGCACAGCTGATCCTGGCGAACGGCATGAATCTGGAGCTGTGGTTCCAGCGCTTTTATCAGCATCTGAACGGCGTGCCGGAGGTGATTGTCACCAAAGGCATCACCCCGATGGGCATCAGCGAAGGGCCCTATAACGGCAAGCCCAATCCGCACGCGTGGATGTCGCCGGATAACGCCCTGATTTACGTCGATAACATCCGCGACGCGCTGGTGAAGTACGATCCGGCCAACGCACAGACCTATCAGCGCAATGCGGAAGCCTACAAGCAGAAGATCACCGCCACTCTCGAACCGCTGCGCAAGCAGGTCGCGGAGATACCTGAAGACAAACGCTGGATGGTAACCAGCGAAGGGGCGTTCTCCTATCTGGCGCGGGATTTGGGCCTGAAGGAGCTTTACCTGTGGCCGATCAACGCCGATCAGCAGGGCACGCCGCAGCAGGTGCGCAAGGTTATCGATCTGGTGAAAAAACATCACATTCCGGCGGTGTTTAGCGAAAGCACGGTCTCGGATAAGCCCGCCCGTCAGGTGGCGCGTGAAACCGGCGCCCACTATGGCGGCGTGCTGTACGTCGACTCTCTGAGCGCTGAAAACGGCCCGGTGCCGACCTATATCGATCTGCTGAACGTCACCACCCGCACGCTGGTGCAGGGCATCCGTGACGGCATGAAGGAGTAACCATGCACGAGGGGATTGTTGTAACCGACGTGACCGTGACCTACCGCAACGGCCACACGGCGCTGCGCGACGCATCGTTCAGCGTGCCGGGCGGATCGATTGCCGCCCTGGTGGGGGTGAACGGTTCCGGCAAGTCCACGCTGTTTAAGGCGGTGATGGGGTTTGTGCGGGCGGCGAGCGGCACTATCTCCATTCTGGGGCTGCCGCCTCACCGGGCTCTGCGTCAGAACCTGGTCGCCTACGTGCCGCAGTCGGAAGAGGTCGACTGGTCGTTTCCGGTGCTCGTCGAGGACGTGGTGATGATGGGCCGCTACGGGCATATGGGGTTTCTGCGTCGTCCCAAAGAATGCGATAAGCAGATCGTCACCGACGCCCTGAAGCGTGTAGATATGCTCGAGCTGCGCCATCGGCAGATTGGCGAGCTGTCCGGCGGGCAGAAGAAGCGCGTGTTTCTGGCCCGTGCGATTGCCCAGCAGGGCGAGGTGATCCTGCTCGACGAGCCGTTTACCGGCGTGGACGTCAAAACCGAAGCCAGGATCATCAGCCTGCTGCGGGAGCTGCGCGACGAGGGTAAAACGATGCTGGTCTCGACCCATAACCTGGGCTCGGTCACGGAATTCTGCGATTACACGGTGATGGTCAAAGGCACCGTGCTGGCGAGCGGCCCGACGGAAACCACCTTTACCGCCGAGAATCTTGAGCGCGCCTTCAGCGGCGTGCTGCGCCACGTGGTGCTCAGCGGCTCGGAAGATCGCATTATTACCGACGACGAACGCCCCTTCGTCACGCACCGTCAGGAGGCCAAATGAACGTGCTTCTCGAACCCTTCGGCTACGAGTACATGCTCAACGCGATGTGGGTCTCGGCGATGGTGGGCGGGCTATGCGCGTTTCTCTCCTGCTATCTGATGCTCAAAGGCTGGTCGCTGATCGGCGATGCGCTGTCGCACTCCATCGTGCCGGGCGTAGCGGGGGCCTACATGCTCGGGCTGCCGTTCTCGCTGGGGGCGTTCCTGTCGGGCGGGCTGGCGGCGGGCAGCATGCTGTTTCTCAACCAGCGCAGCCGCCTGAAGGAGGACGCCATTATCGGGCTGATCTTCTCCTCGTTTTTCGGGCTGGGGCTGTTTATGGTCTCGCTCAACCCGACCTCGGTGAACATTCAGACCATCGTCCTCGGCAATATTCTGGCTATCGCCCCGGAAGATATCGTCCAGCTGGCGATTATCGGCGTGGTGTCGATAGTTATCCTGCTGTTCAAATGGAAAGATCTGATGGTGACCTTTTTTGATGAGAACCACGCCCGCGCCATCGGTCTGCGTCCTGAACGCCTGAAAATCCTCTTCTTCACGCTGCTGGCGGTCTCTACCGTGGCGGCGCTGCAAACCGTCGGCGCATTTCTGGTGATCTGTCTGGTGGTCACGCCCGGCGCGACCGCGTGGCTGCTGACCGACCGTTTCCCGCGCCTGCTGATGATTGCCGTCGCCATTGGCAGCATCACCAGCTTCCTCGGCGCGTGGGCCAGCTATTACCTGGACGGCGCCACCGGCGGCATTATCGTGGTCGCCCAGACGCTGCTGTTCCTGATGGCGTTCGTCTTTGCGCCGAAGCACGGGCTGCTTGCCAGCCGCCGTCGGGCGCGGGAGGCACACCCATGTTGACGCTGCTTCTCGAACCGTTCCAGTTTGCGTTTATGAACAACGCGCTGCTGATTTCACTCCTGGTGGCCGTGCCCTGTGCGCTGCTGTCGGTTTTTCTGGTGCTGAAAGGCTGGGCGCTGATGGGCGACGCCATGAGCCACGCGGTGTTTCCCGGCGTCGTGCTGGCCTGGATGATGGGCCTGCCGCTGGCGCTGGGTGCATTCGTGGCCGGTCTTTTCTGCGCGGTCGCCACCGGATATCTGAAGGATAACAGCCGCATCAAACAGGATACGGTCATGGGGATCGTCTTTTCCGGCATGTTCGGCGCCGGGCTGATCCTCTATATCGCCGTCAAACCTGAGGTGCATCTCGACCACATTCTGTTCGGCGATATGTTGGGTATTAACGGGATGGACATTCTGCAAAGCGGTCTCGTCGCGGGGCTGATTGCGCTGGTGATTGGCCTGAAGTGGCGCGATTTTCTGCTGTTCTGCTTTGACTATCAGCAGGCGCAGGCGAGTGGCCTGCGCACCCGCTGGCTGCACTACGGCTTACTGTGCATGGTTTCGCTGACCATCGTTGCGACGCTGAAAGCGGTGGGGATCATTCTGTCGATTTCCCTGCTGATTGCGCCCGGCGCCGTGGCGGTGCTGATTACCCGACGCTTTCACATGGCACTGCTGGTGGCGGTCGCCGTTTCAGCGCTGGTGTCGGTAAGCGGCGTTTATGCCTCGTTTTATCTCGACAGCGCGCCTGCGCCGACCATTGTGGTCCTGTTCGCGATGGTGTTTATCGTGACGTTTGTGGTGACCAGCGTGAAGGCGCGTCGCCAGGAGCGTGTGACAGCAGGGTGATGACCTGTTCGCCGTGCTGCTGCCAGTGCAGGCGGAAGGCGGTGCCTTCTTCAAAGCCTGCCAGTTGACGGGTCAACGCCAGCGTGAGCGTCTTGTCGTCGAGCTTGGTAACGCGGGCGCAGTCAAAACCCATCCAGGCCTGTACCTGCGGAAAGAGGGCCTTAAACAGGCTCTCTTTGGCGCTGAAGACCAGCGTCAGGGCGAGGGCGAACGGGTATCCCAGGCGGGAAAGCACAGGTTCTTCCTGCGTATCAATAATGCCGTCTTTGATTTCCCTGGCTTCGTTTTCGAAGAGGATCGTTTCACAATCGATGCCGATAAGCGCCGGGTATTGCGTGACGACGGCTATCGCCTGCGTGCCGCTGTGGGTGATGCTGCCGGAAATACCTTGCGGCCAGAGCGGTTCCCCGCTGGGGCCGATGGCGGGCATGGTGTGGTCAGGTAAGGCGTGCGCGGCGGCGATGCGGCCTGCCAGGTGGTCGGCCTTGCGTTTGCGTCCGGCGTCAGCGAGCTGGGCGTGGTGGGGGAGCCAGAGGAGATCGGCGTCGGTAAAGGTGGCGGGGTCGAAAGTGATGCGGTGGAGGGTGTGGCCGGCGAGAGAAAATGTGCTGTGGGTGGTGTGCATGGTTTTTCCCCTCACCCTGACCCTCTCCCCGGAGGGGAGAGGGAAGGATTGACTTCAGTGCCTTAAAAACGCGTATTCACGCTCATATACCAGGTACGGCCCGGTTCATTATACGTATACGCGCCCGCACCGTACATATACGCGCCGGTGGTGGTATTACCCGTGGTCTGGGCGTTACCCGCACGCCACTGGCGCTTGTCGAAGACGTTGTCCACGCCGCCGGTCAGGCTGACGTTTTTGGTCACGTCCCAGGTCGCGCTCAGGCCAACGATGCTGTACGGGCTGACTTCGTCTTTCTCAGACCCGGTCACCGGCTGACCTTTGTAGTTGTACTTCTTCGGCTGCTGCTTGCCGTACCAGGTGAAGGTCGACTGCAATGAGACATCCTGACGTACCTGCCAGCTCAGGGTAGAGTTCAGCGTATACTCCGGGATGATCGACAGACGATCGCCGGTCTCCTTGTTCTTGCTTTGCAGCATGTAGGTGATGTTATTGGTCCAGTTGATGGTATCGCTGACCGGTACGTTCAGGGAGCCTTCCAGACCTTCCACTACCGCCTTCGGCACGTTTTCCCACTGGTAGATATCGGTGGTGACTTTGCCGGTGGACGTCTGGCCAATCGGCGCGTAGCCCGCTTCAATCTTGTTGCGGTAGTCGTTGCGGAACCAGGTCACGCCCGCCAGCCAGCCGTCGCGTTTCCACTCCAGGCCAATCTCTTTGTTGATACTGGTTTCCGCTTTCAGATCGTCGTTACCCATCATGTAGCAGCCCACGCCGTCGGAACTGGCGTAGCAGCCCTGGCCTTTGCTGTACAGCAGGTAGTTCGGGTTGGTCTGATACAGGCTTGGCGCTTTATAGGCGCGCGCGATGCCCATCTTCAGGGTGAAGTCATCCCCCAGACCTTGCGACAGGTTCAGGGACGGGCTCCAGTTATTACCCACAATGGTGTGGTGGTCGAAGCGCAGAGCAGGGGTCAGCATGGTGCTGTCGGTCAGCTCCATGTTGTTTTCGGCGAACAGGGAGAAGATCTCCGCTGAGGTGTACGGGCTACGGTCTTCACTCATGCCCGGGATGGTGCCCCCCTGTTGGGTTTGCGTGAAGGAGGTCGAGTCCTTCATGCGCTGCTGGTTCCACTCGGTGCCGAGCGTCAGGTTTTGATTCACAATGAAATCAATCGGCAGGTTGATTTCGCTGTGCAGCATCACGTCGGCCAGGTCGGTATCGGTGAATTTATTGCTGTTGAACAGGCCTTCCAGACCGCCCGCCAGGCCTTCGCCCAGACGCGAGTTGCGGGTGTGCTCGTACTGCGCCCAGTTGCTGGTGGTAATGCCGTTATCCCAGCCGCCGTTCCAGGTCACCGCGAAGTTCTGACGATAGATACGGTTAGTCTCTTTACCGTAGTTCTTCTTCACCAGCCCGCTTGAGCTGTTGTCGTTGTTGGTATTCTGGGTATCGCCCGCGTAAAGGTTGTTCTGGCGGCTGTATCCCGCCTCAAACTCCAGGGACTGCATAGGCGCAAAGTCCCAGCGCACCACGCCGTTGATGTCTTTATTCTCGACCCCTTCACGGCCTGCCGGCAGCGTGTCGGCATATGCGCCGGTACGGTCAGACTGATGGCCCTGGTTAATGTCCCAGGCGTCGGCCTGGGTTTTATCCAGGTTACCGTACATGCGGAAGCTGAAATCCCCGCCCAGCGGGCCGCTCAGGCTGAAGTTAGTGCGTTTGGTGGAACCTTCGTCTTTATGCTCTGGCGCATTCAGGTAGGTGTTCCAGGAGCCGTGCCACTGGTCGTCAAATTTTTTGGTGATGATGTTCACCACGCCGCCCGCCGCGCCGTTACCGTAGCGGGCAGCAGCCGGGCCACGGATCACTTCGATGCGCTCGATCATCTCCGGCGGGACCCAGCCGGTATCGCCGCGGGTATCACGCTCGCCGCGCCAGCCCAGACGGATGGAGTTGCGGCTGGTGACCGGCTTGCCGTCGATCAGGATCAGGGTGTTTTCCGGGCCCATGCCGCGAATGTCAATCTGACGGTTATTCCCGCGCTGGCCGCTGGTGGAGTTGCCGGTCAGGTTAACGCCCGGCATGGTGCGGATGATTTCCGCCACGTCCCGCGCGGGCGGGTTTTTGCGGATCTCGTCGGCGGTGATGGTCGACACGCCCGGCGCCTGCAAATTCTGCTCGGCGGCGGTGATCACCATGGTGTCTTCATGCTGCGCGGAGGCGGTGTTGTCGTCTGCCATGACGGGCAGCGCGACACCATAAATCCCTAAATTGACCAGCAAGGCCAGAGAGTGAATCTTCTTATTCATTGTACGTCCCGCTTTTATGGTTATTTAATGAGCGCGCTTCCCACAGCGCGGGCATTACGCTATTGCAAATGCAAATAGTTATCAATAATATTATCAATAAAATTTGCTCTGAAACAAAAAAGACTGTTAAACATGGGGTTATAAGGGTGACGGCGTTAACAACCGGAAGTGAAGCGTGGTGGCAGGCGAAAGACGGGCCGGAACGGGAACGTCATCAGGAAAACTATCGCGTGACATTCTGGTGGCGGGACCCGGCGGGAACGCAGAAAACGTCGACGGTTAAACGCGTCTGGCTCTACGTCACCGGTGTGACCGATCACCATCAAAATGCCCGTCCGCAGTCCCTTGAACGTATCCCGGATACCGACGTCTGGCAGTGGCAGGGCGAGTTCAGCCCCGAATGGCGCGGCAGCTACTGTTTTATCCCCTCCGACAATGAAAACGATTTTGCCAGCGCAGTGTTTGAAGGCGATCAGCCGGACCGCATGGCGCTGCGCGAAGGCTGGCGCAAACTATTGCCGCACGCGGTGTCCGACCCGCTGAATGCCCAGAGCTGGCGCGGCGGGCGCGGGCACGCCGTCTCGGCGCTGGAGATGCCGGAGGCGCCCGTACAGCCCGGCTGGAACCATCCCGATACCCCTTACAAAAAGCCTGTCTGCATTGAGTGGCACAGCGCGCGTCTGAAGAACCGTCGCCGCGTGTGGATTTTTACCACCGGGGATGAAAGCCCCGAGCGCCCGCTGGCGGTGCTGCTCGACGGGCAGTTCTGGGCCGAAAGCATGCCCGTCTGGCCTGCGCTGGCGTCGCTCACCCATGAAGGCAAACTGCTGCCTGCGGTCTATGTCTTAATCGACGTGATTGACACCGCACACCGCAGCCGCGAGCTGCCGTGTAACCCTGATTTCTGGCTGGCGGTGCAGGACGAACTTCTCCCGCAGGTGAAAAGCATGGCCCCGTTCAGCGACCGCGCCGACCATACCGTGGTGGCGGGTCAGAGCTTCGGCGGGCTCTCTTCCCTCTATGCGGGCCTCAACTGGCCGCAGCGTTTTGGCTGCATCCTCAGCCAGTCCGGATCCTACTGGTGGCCGCACCGCGGCGCGCAGCAGGACGGGCTGCTCATCGAACAACTCAAAGCGGGTGACAAAACCGCTCGCGGGCTGCGCATCGTCCTTGAGGCCGGGCGCAACGAGCCGCTTATTTTGCGCGCAAACCAGGCGATCCTCGCCGAACTACACACTCAGCAACCGGTTTTCTGGCGTCAGGTTGACGGCGGACACGATGCGCTTTGCTGGCGCGGTGGGCTGACGCAGGGGCTGATGACCCTCTGGCAGCCGCTTATTCAATAACGGAGTCTGTATGGAATTCAGCAATCCTTTCGATAATCCGCAGGGACAGTTCGCCATTTTGCAAAATGACCAGGGGCAGTACAGCCTGTGGCCGCAGCAGTGCGAGTTGCCCGCGGGCTGGCGCGTGGTCTGCGAACCGCAATCTCAGGAGGCGTGCCAGCAGTGGCTGGCGGAACAGTGGCAGACGCTTGAGCCGTCATGTTTTGCGGGGGAGCGCGCATGAACCGTCTCCCTCTTGTCGCCGCCCAGCCGGGGATCTGGATGGCAGAGCAGCTTTCCTCCCTGCCAAATGCCTGGAGCGTCGCGCACTACACCGAGCTGAAAGGCGCTATCGATGCGCCATTGCTGGCAAAAGCCATCGCTGAAGGCATGATGCAGGCCGACACCCTGCGGATGCGTTTTGCCGAAGATAACGGTGAGGTGTGGCAGTGGATCGATGAGGCCATGCTCCTGCCGGAGCCGTCCATCGTGCGCGTTGACTCCCACGACGCCGCCGTGGCGCTGATGGAGGCCGATCTCAACCAGAACCTGCGCGTCGACAGCGGTCAGCCGCTGGCGTTTCACCAGCTGATCCAGGTGGGAGAAAGCCACTGGTACTGGTATCAGCGGTATCATCATCTGGTGGTAGATGGCTTCAGCTTCCCTGCTATTACCCGTCAGATCGCCGCCATTTACGCTGCGTGGCAGAAAGGTGAATCCACGCCGGCCTCGCCGTTCACCCCGTTCGCCGAGGTGGTGGAGGAGTATCAGCGCTATCGCGACAGCGAGGCGTATCAGCGCGACGGTGCTTTCTGGGCCGCACAACGCAAACAGCTTCCTTCTCCGGTCTCGCTCTCTTCCGCGCCGCTGCCGGGACGCGCCGCCACCACCGATATCCTGCGCCTGAAAATTGCGATGGACGGCCGTGCGTTCAGCCAGCTTGCACAGAAGGCAGGCCAGGCGCAGCGTACCGATCTGGCCCTTGCGCTGGTGGCGCTGTGGCTGGGCCGCCTGACCGGACGGCTGGACTACGCCGCCGGGTTTATCTTTATGCGCCGCATGGGCTCCGCCGCGCTGACCGCGACCGGACCGGTGCTCAACGTCCTGCCGCTGGCGGTGAATATTCGCCCGCAGGAGAGCCTGCCGGAACTGGCGCTGCGCCTGGCGAACCAGCTGAAAAAGATGCGCCGCCATCAGCGTTACGACGCCGAGCAGATCGTGCGCGACAGCGGACGTGCCGCAGGCGACGAAGCCCTTTTTGGTCCGGTGCTGAACGTCAAGGTGTTCGATTATCAGCTGAATATCGACGGCGTGGAGGCCATTACCCACACGCTGGCGACCGGCCCGGTGAACGATCTGGAGCTGGCGCTGTTCCCGGACGAGCAGGGCGGACTGAGCATTGAGATCCTCGCCAACGGGCAGCGTTACGACGAGGCGACGCTGAAGGGGCACGCGGCGCGCCTGAACGCAATGCTGACGCAGTTTGCCGCCAATCCGGACCTGCGCTGTGGCGACGTGGAAACCGTATCAGAGCAGGAATACGCCCGGCTGGCGCGCATCAACGATACCGGGCTGGCGCTGCCGTCCACCACGCTGGCGGATCTTGTGGCGGAGCAGGCGAGCAAAACGCCGGACGCCCCCGCGCTGGCGGATGCCCATACTGAACTGAACTACCGCCAGATGCGCGAGCAGGTGGTCGCGCTGGCAAACCTGCTGCGCGCGCGCGGCGTGAAGCCGGGCGACAGCGTGGCGGTGGCGCTCCCGCGCTCGGTGTTCCTGACCCTGGCGCTGCACGGGATTGTTGAAGCAGGCGCCGCCTGGCTGCCGCTGGATACCGGTTACCCGGATGACCGTCTACGGATGATGCTGGAGGACGCGAAGCCGTCGCTGCTCATTACCACCGACGAGCAGCTTCCGCGCTTTAACGATCTGCCGATCGCCACCTTTAGTTACAACACACTATTACCGGCCACCGATGCTGAACCTCTGCGCCTGGCGAAGCCGGAGCAGACCGCGTACATCATCTTTACCTCCGGTTCGACGGGGCGTCCAAAAGGGGTGATGGTCGGCCATACCGCCATCGTTAACCGCCTGAAGTGGATGCAGGATCATTATCCACTGGCGGCGCATGACGTGGTGGCGCAGAAAACGCCGTGCAGCTTTGACGTGTCGGTGTGGGAGTTCTGGTGGCCGTTTATCGCCGGGGCGAAGCTGGTGATGGCCGAGCCGGACGCGCACCGCGATCCGCAGGCGATGCAGGGCTTCTTCGCAGAATATGGCGTAACCACCACCCACTTCGTGCCGTCGATGCTGGCGGCGTTCGTCGCCTCGCTGACGCCGGAAAACGTCGACTGTTGCAGGACGCTGAAGCAGGTGTTCTGTAGCGGCGAGGCGTTGCCGACTGCGCTGTGTCGCGAGTGGGAACAGCTCACCCATGCGCCGCTGCACAACCTCTATGGCCCGACCGAAGCGGCGGTGGATGTGAGCTGGTATCCGGCGTTTGGCCCCGAGCTGGCGGCGGTGGAGGGCAACAGCGTGCCAATTGGCTTCCCGGTGTGGAATACGGGGCTGCGCATTCTGGACGCGATGATGCGCCCGGTGCCGTTCGGCGTGGCGGGGGATCTCTATCTCACCGGCATCCAGCTGGCGCAGGGGTATCTGGGACGCCCCGACCTTACCGCCAGCCGCTTTATCGCCGATCCGTTTGCCCCCGGCGAGCGAATGTACCGCACCGGGGACGTTGCCCGCTGGCTGGACAACGGCGCGGTGGAATATCTGGGCCGCAGCGACGATCAGCTGAAAATCCGCGGCCAGCGCATCGAGCTGGGCGAAATCGACCGGGCGATGCTCGCGCTGCCGGATGTGGCCCAGGCGGTGGCGCACGCCTGCGTGTTCAACCAGGCGGCTGCCACGGGCGGCGATGCCCGCCAGCTGGTGGGATACGTTGTCTCTGAATCCGGCTTACTGCTGGATCGCGACGCGCTGCTTGCATCACTCAAAGCCCAGCTGCCACCGCATATGGTGCCGGTGGTGCTGCTGCAAATCAGCGCGCTGCCGTTAAGCGCCAACGGCAAACTGGATCGCAAGGCGCTGCCGCTGCCGGAGCTGACCAGCAAAACTTCCGGTCGCGCGCCCGAGACGCAAACCGAAGTCACCGTGGCGCAGGCGTTTTCTGCCCTGCTGGGCTGCGCGGTGAACGATATCGAGGCCGATTTCTTTGCCCTCGGCGGCCACTCGCTGCTGGCGATGCGCCTTGCGGCTCAGCTCAGCCGTGCGTTCAGCCGCAAGGTCACGCCGGGGCAGATTATGGTCGCCTCGACGGTGAGCAAGCTTAGCGCCCTGCTGGACTCGCAGATGAGCGACGAGCAGGCGCAGCGTCTGGGGTATGAAACCGTTCTCCCGCTGCGTGAAAGCAACGGCCCCACGCTGTTCTGCTTCCATCCGGCGTCCGGCTTTGCCTGGCAGTTTAGCGTCCTGGCGCGCTACCTCAGCCCGCGCTGGTCAATCGTCGGCATTCAGTCTCCCCGGCCTGACGGGCCGATGCAGCAGTGTGCGGATCTCGATGCGGTGATCGAGCATCATCTGAACACGTTGCGTAAGCAACAGCCGCAGGGGCCGTATTATCTGTTCGGCTATTCCCTCGGCGGCACGCTGGCGCAGGGCATTGCGGCGCGTCTGCGCGAGCAGGGTGAAAACGTAGCGTTCCTCGGCCTGCTGGATACCTGGCCACCGGAAACCCAGAACTGGGCGGAGAAAGAGGCCAACGGCCTCGATCCGGAGGTGCTGGCGGAAATTGAGCGCGAACGTCAGGCGTTTATTGCCGCCCAGCAGGGGCAGGGCTCCAGCGAGTTGTTTAACGCCATTGAAGGCAACTATGCGGACGCGGTGCGGCTGCTCACCACGGCACACAGCGCGCGGTTTGACGGTAAAGCGACGCTGTTTGTCGCCGAGCGAACGCGAACCCTGGATCCGCAGGCCGCGTGGGCGCCGTGGGTGGATGAGCTGGAGGTGTACAGCCAGGACTGCGCCCACGTGGATATTATTTCACCGCAGGCGTTTGAAAAGATTGGGCCGGTACTGAAGGAAATTTTTGGATAGTGCAAATGCCCGGTGGCGCTGCGCTTACCGGGCCTACGGGAGCTGAATGTAGGCCGGGTAAGGCGTAGCCGCCACCCGGCAATTACCGCCGACCCAACGGCACCACCAACGGCGTACCCGCCACCGGATCCTCAATAATCATGCAGCGCATGCCGTAGATCCGCGCGATCAGATCCGGCGTCACAATTTCCTTCGGCGCGCCCTGCGCCACAATCTCGCCGTCGCGCAGCGCAATCAAATGCGTAGCGTAGCGGCACGCCTGGTTTAAATCGTGCAGCACCGCTGCCAGGGTGTAGCCCTGCGTGCGGTTCAGTTCGCTCAGCAGCTCCAGCAGGTCAATCTGATGGCTGATATCCAGCCAGGTCGTCGGCTCGTCCAGCAGCATGATGGAGGTCTCCTGCGCCAGCACCATCGCGATCCACGCGCGCTGGCGCTGTCCGCCGGAGAGGGTATCGACGCTTTGCTGGGCCAGATCGGTGATGCCCGTCGCCTGCATCGCGCGCTTCACGGCCTCGTCGTCCTCCTTGCGCCAGCGGGTAAACAGCGGCTGGTGCGGATAGCGCCCGCGGGAGACCAGCTCCTGCACGGTAATATCCCCCGGCGTGGTGGCGTTTTGCGCCAGCAGCCCAATTCGGCGCGCCACCTCTTTGCTGGCGAAGCGCTGGATCTGCTCCCCGTCGAGGAACACGCTGCCCTCAACCGGCGACATCAGGCGGCTCAGCGTGCGCAGCAATGTCGATTTGCCGCAGCCGTTTGGCCCGATGATGGCGGTGAAGTGGCCGTCCGGAATGGCAACGGATAAGTCCCGGGCAATGATTTTTTTACCGTAGCCGAGGGTCAAGTTTTCGCCGCGCAAGCGGGGTGTTGAATCTGTCATTTCTTGCGTGACTCCTGAACGAGCAAGACGATGAGGTAAATCCCGCCGAGGCTGACGGTCACCACGCCCACCGGCAGTTGATAAGGCGTAAACAGCCGCTGAGCGCAGAGATCGGCGGCCAGCAGTAATACTGCGCCGCATAGCGCTGCCTGGGTTAATCCCCAGCGCGCGGTGCCGCTAAGTCGCCGCGCGATATGCGGCGCGACAAGGGCAATAAACGAGATCGGCCCGGCGATGGCGGTAGACGCTGCGGTCAGCAAGACCGCCACCAGCATCAGCATCAGGCGCGAGCGCTCTACGCTCACGCCCAGCGCGCAGGCGCTGTCGTCGCCCATCTCCAGCAGGCGCATGCGCCTGACCAGCAGCAGCGCGCCAATAAACATCAGGATAATCAGCGGCGCGGCGGGCCAGGTTTTTCCCCACGTCAGACCGTTGAGGGAACCGGCGTACCACAGCCCGGCGGAGAGTGCGGTTTCCAGCGACGCCTGTAGCAGAAGCCAGGTGTTAAACGCCATCAGCATCGCGCGGATGCCGATCCCGATGATGATCAGGCGGAAGGTGTCGATGCCGTTGCGCCAGGCCAGGGCCCAGATAAGCAGGGAGGTGAGAATGCCGCCCGCCATCGCCGTAAAGGTAATGGCCATGAGATGCTGCCCGAACAGCACCATCGCCACCAGCACGCCGCTCCACGCGCCGGTATTCAGGCCCATCACGTCCGGGCTGCCGAGGGGGTTACGCATAAGCGACTGGAATATCGCGCCGCTGACGCCAAGCGCCGCGCCAACCAGGATCGCCATCGCCACGCGCGGCAGTCGCCATTCGGTGACCACCATGGTGATGTTACGCGGCGCGCTGCCGGTGAGAGCGTGAAAGACCTGCGCGAAATCAAGCGTTACGGCACCGCTTTGCAGGCTCCAGACCGCCAGCAGCAGACTGGCGACGACCAGCAGGGCGACGCTGGTGAGTAATCGACGGGACGGGGCCATCATGCGCCACCCCCGCGTCTGCGTCGTACCAGGAAGATCAGCACCGGCGCGCCGATAAAGGCGCTGACCACCGAGACGCGCAATTCACCCGGCACCAGCAGGCGGCCCAGTACGTCGGCAAACAGCAGCAGGGCAGGGGTCGCCAGCAGCGTGACCGGCAGTGACCAGCGGTGATCCGCCCCCACCAGCCAGCGCGCCATGTGCGGCATCATCAGGCCGATGAAGGCAATCGGCCCGACGACGGCGGTCGCGCTGCCGCACAGCACGGTGATGACAAGCAGGCCCGTCAGCTGCGTGCGCGCCACGCGGTTGCCGAGGGCGGTCGCGGTGTCGCTGCCGAGGCTCAGGCTGTTGAGCGCCCGGCTTAAACACAGCGCTACGGCGGCAGAGATAAACACCGGGAATGCCACCACTTTCAGGGTATCAAGGGTACGGATATCCAGCGAACCGGCCTGCCAGAAGCGCAGCTGGTCATACACGTCCGGGTTGAGCAGGGCGATGCCGTTCGATAAGCCTTCCAGCACCGCCGCGAGCGCCACGCCCGCCAGTGTCAGACGTACCGGGCTGAGCTGTCCGCCGCCCTGGCTGCCGGTAAAGGCCACCACCAGCGAGGCGGCCAGCGCGCCGCAGAAGGTCATCACCAGCTGTTCAGACGGAGAGGTGAAACCAAACAGCGCCGCGCCGAGCACAATGGCGAAACTGGCACCAGAGTTCACGCCGAGAATGCCAGGGTCCGCCAGCGGGTTGCGGGTGAGGGTTTGCATCAGGGCACCGGCAAGCCCGAGTGCGCCACCGGCCAGCAGGCCGGCAAGGGTGCGGGGCAGGCGGGCGTCGAGCACGATAATGCAGTCGGCGCTCTGACAGGTACCGGAGAGCGCATCGACAATAACGGACGCGGGCAGCGGCTTCGCGCCAACCAGCAAACTGAGTGCAATCGCAAGGATCAACAGCAGCAATAAAACGGGCACGGCTACGGCGCGCACCGCGGAAGAGGAAAACGACATAGCAACGTCCATGATGTGATAATGATAGTAATTATCGTTATCTATCTTATTTGGCTATGTTAGCATGTGCGCCCATGGAAATGGTAGACCGATACCTCAAGGCCTTGTCATGAATCAAAAATCCTGGCTGCTCAACCACAGCCTGCTGAAAACGCACCCGGCGTTTCGAGCGGTTTTTATCGCCCGCTTTATCTCCATTTTATCCCTCGGCCTGCTCGGGGTCGCCGTGCCGGTACAGATCCAGACCATGACCCACTCCAGCTGGCTGGTGGGGTTATCCGTCACCTTAACCGGCGGGGCGATGTTTATCGGCCTGATGGTGGGCGGCGTACTGGCGGACCGCTACGAGCGTAAAAAACTGATCCTGCTGGCGCGCGGCACCTGCGGGGTGGGCTTTGTCGGGCTGTGTCTGAACGCAATGCTGCCGGAGCCGTCGCTGATGGCGATTTATGCCCTGGGCCTGTGGGACGGCTTTTTTGCCTCGTTAGGCGTGACGGCGCTGCTGGCGGCCACGCCCGCGCTGGTCGGGCGCGAGAACCTGATGCAGGCGGGGGCGATCACCATGCTCACCGTGCGCCTCGGTTCGGTGATTTCGCCGATGGTCGGCGGCCTGCTTCTGGCGACCGGCAACGTGGCGTGGAACTACGGCCTTGCCGCGGCGGGAACCTTTATCACCACCCTGACGCTGCTGCGTCTGCCGCTCCTGCCACCGCCGCCGCAGCCGCGCGAGCATCCGCTGAAGTCCCTGATGGCCGCGATTCGTTTTCTGTTCAGCAACCCGCTGATTGGCGGCATTGCGCTGCTCGGCGGCCTGCTGACGATGGCGAGCGCCGTGCGCGTGCTATACCCGGCGCTGGCGGGCGAGTGGCAGATGAGCCCCTCAGAGATTGGCGTGCTGTACGCCGCCATTCCGCTCGGCGCCGCGTGCGGGGCGCTGACCAGCGGAAACCTGGCGCAGAGCGCGAGACCGGGGTTAATCATGCTGGTGGCGACGCTGGCCTCGTTTATCGCGATTGGTTTCTTCAGCCTGATGCCGGTGTGGGCGCTGGGGGTGATGTGTCTGGTGATTTTTGGCTGGCTGAGCGCGGTCAGCTCTCTTTTACAGTACACCCTGATCCAGACCCAGACGCCGGAAGGGATGCTCGGGCGCATTAACGGCCTGTGGACGGCGCAGAACGTCACGGGCGATGCGATTGGCGCAGCGATCCTCGGCGGGCTGGGGGCGATAATGACCCCGGTGGCGTCGGCGAGCAGCAGCGGGTTTGTGTTAGCCGTGGTTGGCGTAATTTTATTGGCGGTTTTGGTGGAGTTGCGTCGGTTCAGGCAGAACCTGTAGGTCGGGTAAGGCGTAGCCGCCACCCGACAAAACGCCCGGTGGCGCTGCGCTTACCGGGCCTACGGGAAACGTGCCACTTATTTAAAAATTGAATTCAAACGCTGCAACACCAACAACGCGCTGTAATAATCCAGGCGGAACGTCTCCGTTCCCAGCGCCCAGACGCGCTTGTTCTTGACCGACGGCAGATGCGCCAGCAGCGGATTGGCGTAAATCGCGTCCACGTCTTTCTGGTCGCCGGCAAACACGAACAGCCCTTCGCCGTTCAGCCCCGTCGCCAGGTTTTCCCCGCCCAGCTGAATAATGTCGTGACGCTTGCCCTGGCTTTGCGAGGTGTGCAATCCATCAGGTAACGCCGCCAGCGTGAAGCCCAGCTGGTGCAGCAGCTTGCCCTGAGCCGAGTCTGTCGTCCACAGGTTCGCCGTGTGCGCCGCGGCGGTGTAGACGATGGCGTTCACCGGCTGCGGCGGCAGCTTCATCTGCTGCTTCACCTGGGCGAGCTGTTTATCGAAGGCAGCGATGCGCTCTGCGGCCTGTGTTTCCTGCCCGGTGATCGTCCCCAGCTGGGTCAGCAGTTCCTGCCAGCTTTTGTCGTCGTAGTTAATGATAAGCGTCGGGGCGATGGCGGAAAGCTGATCGTAGAGCGCCAGCGCGGAATCCCCGCCGGTGGCGCTGATCAAAATCAGGTCCGGCATCTGGGCCGCGACCGCTTCGGCGCTCGGCTCGCCGATGTACAGCCGGGCAACCTTACGCTGTTTCGCGATATCGCCCCACTGACGTAAAAAGCCCTGTGCATCCGCCACGCGGTTGTTTGGCGTGGTGGCTCCGCTGGCAATAACCGGGGCGTCAATGGCCAGCAGGGAGCCGGTTAGGGTCACGCTGGTGGAGACAATGCGCGTCGGTTTGCTCTCAAGCGTATGTACGCCGCGGCTGTCTGTGACCTGACGCGGCCAGTCGGCGGCCGTCGCTGAGGTTAGTCCTAAAACAAAAAGTCCTGTTAAAAGAAAGGCATTACGGCAAACGGCAGGGAGTTTCACAGAGCGGCATCCTGTTTTTGTTGAAGTTAATGCTTCTCATTTTCATGATTGCGGGGAAGGTATGCAAGCGTTAGTCGCACAAGTTGTTTGCTCTGCGGTTGACACCAGGGCGATGTGGGATTAGGTTAGCCGACGAAAATATAAATGATAATCATTATTACTGCTTTTATCATTTTAGGAGGATGATATGGATACGTCATTGGCTGAGGACCTTCAGCACACCGCGACCACGCTGCAATCAGACAGCTTTTTCTTTATGTCGCCCTATCGCAGTTTTACCACGTCAGGCTGTTTTGCCCGTTTTTCTGAACCCGCCGTCGGCGGTGACGATCCGGCGGGCCCCTTTCAGCAGAAATTAGCTCAGGCTTTCCAGAATGCGAAAAACAGCGGCATTGCCCATCCGGTGATGGTAGGGGCGATCCCCTTCGATACCCGCAAACCGTCATCGCTGTTTATTCCGCAACGCTGGCAAACCTTCTCCCGCCCGGCGCGTCAGCAGTCCGCACGCTACGCCTCCGGCGCGCAGACGCTGAATGTGCAACAACGCACCGAGATCCCGCCGCAGCCGGTTTTCGAGGAGATGGTCGCCCGCGCCGCGTCGCTCACCGCCACGCCGCAGGTGAATAAGGTGGTACTGTCGCGCCTGATTGATATCGCCACCGACAAACAGATTGATAGCAGCGCGCTGATGGAGCGTCTTATCGCCCAGAACCCGGCTAGCTTTAACTTCCACGTACCGCTGGAAGACGGCGGCGTGCTGCTGGGCGCCAGCCCGGAACTGCTGCTGCGTAAAGAGGGCGCGCACTTTAGCTCGCTGCCGCTGGCGGGCTCTGCGCGCCGTCAGCCGGACGATGTGCTGGATCGCGAAGCGGGCACTAAGCTGCTGGCCTCCGAAAAAGACCGTCACGAGCACGACCTGGTAACGCAGGCGATGAAAACCATTCTGGAACCGCGCAGCCATCATCTGACCATGCCGGCTTCCCCGCAGCTCATCACCACCCCGACGCTGTGGCATCTGGCGACGCCGGTAGAAGGTGACGCGCGTGAAAACGAGAACGCCCTGACGCTGGCCTGCCTGCTGCACCCGACGCCAGCGCTGAGCGGCTTCCCGCATCAGGCGGCAAAAGAGCTGATTGCCGAGCTGGAGCCGTTCGATCGTGAGCTGTTCGGCGGCATCGTCGGCTGGTGCGACAGCGAAGGTAACGGCGAGTGGGTGGTAACTATCCGCTGCGCGCGGCTGCATCAAAATACCGTTCGCCTGTTTGCCGGCGCGGGCATTGTGCCTGCTTCCTCCCCGGTGGGCGAGTGGCGCGAGACGGGCGTGAAGCTCTCCACCATGCTCAACGTGTTTGGTTTGCACTAAGGAATACTCATGACCATCCCTTTTACCCGCTGGCCTGAGGATTTTGCCCGCCGCTACCGTGAAAAAGGCTACTGGCAGGATCTGCCGCTGACCCACATCCTGACGGACCATGCGGACAACGATGCGGTCGCGATAATTGACGGCGATCGCCGCATCACCTACCGCGCGTTTAATCAGGCGGTGACGAATCTGGCGTCTGTCCTTCAGGCGCAGGGGCTGCATCGCGGCGAGACCGCGCTGGTGCAGCTCGGCAACGTGGCCGAGTTCTACATCACCTTCTTCGCGCTGCTGCAAATCGGCGTCGCACCGGTTAACGCGCTCTTTAGCCATCAGCGCAGCGAACTCAACGCCTACGCGGAGCAGATCAAACCCGCCGTGCTGATTGCCGATCGCGACCACACGCTGTTCGCGGGTGATGATTTTCTCAATACCTTTGTGGATGCGCATCGCTCGGTACGCGTTGTGCTGCTACGCGGCGATAAGGGCGAACACGCGCTGGAGGCGGCGATTGCACGCCCGGCGGACAATTTCATCCCGAACCCGACGCCCGCCGACGAAGTGGCGTTCTTCCAGCTCTCCGGCGGCAGCACCGGCACGCCGAAGCTGATCCCGCGTACGCACAACGACTACGACTACAGCATCCGTCGCAGCAACGAAATCTGCGGTATCACTGCGCACACCCGCTATCTGAACGCGCTTCCTGCGGCGCATAACTACGCCATGAGCTCGCCGGGATCGTTAGGCGTTTTCACGGCGGGCGGCTGCGTGGTGCTGGCTAACGATCCGAGCGCCACGCTCTGCTTCCCGCTGATTGAGCAGCATCAGATAAACGTCACCTCACTGGTGCCGCCCGCGGTCAGCCTGTGGTTGCAGGCGATTGCCGACGGCGCGGGGAACGCCCAGCTGAAATCCCTCGAACTGCTCCAGGTAGGCGGCGCACGTCTCTCCGCCACGCTTGCGGCACGTATTCCGGCGGAAATTGGCTGCCAGCTTCAGCAGGTGTTTGGCATGGCGGAAGGGCTGGTGAACTACACCGCCCTCGACGATGCGCCGGAGCGCATCATCAATACCCAGGGCCGCCCGATGTGCCCGGACGATGAAGTGTGGGTGGCGGACGAGGACGGCAACCCGCTGCCGCGCGGGGAAGTCGGGCGTCTGATGACGCGCGGCCCTTACACCTTCCGCGGCTATTTCAATAGCCCGGAACACAACGCCAGCGCCTTTGATGCCAACGGTTTCTACTGCTCGGGCGATCTGATCGCCATCGATGAGCAGGGTTACATCACCGTGCAGGGGCGCGAGAAAGATCAGATCAACCGCGGTGGCGAGAAGATCGCCGCCGAAGAGATCGAAAACCTGCTGCTGCGCCACGACGCGGTGATCCACGCCGCGCTGGTGAGCATGGAGGACAGCCTGCTGGGCGAAAAAAGCTGCGCGTACCTGGTGGTGAAACAGCCCCTGCGCGCGGTGGAGGTGCGCCGCTTCCTGCGCGAGCAGGGCGTCGCCGAATTTAAGCTGCCGGACCGCGTGGAGAGCGTGGATGCGCTTCCGCTCACGCCGGTCGGCAAAGTTGATAAGAAACAGTTGCGCCTGTGGCTTGCTGAACGCGCCCGGGGCTGAGGAACAGAGAATGGCCATTCCAAAATTAACCGCATACGCGCTGCCAACCGCCGCCGAACTGCCGACCAGTAAAGTGAACTGGGCGTTTGAACCGGAGCGCGCCGCGCTGCTGATCCACGATATGCAGGAGTACTTCCTGAACTTCTGGGGCGAAAATAGCGACATGATGCAGCAGGTAGTGGCGAACATCGCTAAACTGCGCGCGTACTGCAAAGAGCACAATATTCCGGTGTACTACACCGCGCAGCCGAAAGATCAGAGCGATGAAGACCGCGCCCTGCTGAACGATATGTGGGGGCCGGGCCTGACTCGCTCGCCGGAGCAGCAGCGCATCGTCGCTGAGCTGACCCCGGACGAAGCGGACACCGTGCTGGTGAAGTGGCGCTACAGCGCGTTTCACCGCTCGCCGCTGGAGCAGATGCTTAAAGAGACCGGGCGCAACCAGCTTTTGATCACCGGCGTGTACGCCCACATCGGCTGCATGACCACCGCCACCGACGCCTTTATGCGCGACATCAAACCGTTCTTTATCGCCGACGCGCTGGCGGATTTCACCCGCGACGAGCACCTGATGTCGCTGAAATACGTGGCAGGACGTTCGGGCCGCGTGGTGATGACCGACGAGCTGCTGCCGTCCGTTCCGACAACGAAAGCCGCGCTGCGTGAGCTGATCCTGCCGCTGCTGGACGAGTCCGACGAGCCGATGGATGACGAAAACCTGATCGACTACGGTCTGGATTCAGTGCGGATGATGGCGCTGGCCGCCCGCTGGCGCAAAGTGCACGGCGACATTGATTTCGTGATGCTGGCAAAAAATCCGACCCTCGATGCCTGGTGGGCGCTGCTCTCCCGCGAGGTGAAGTGATGGCTTTTGATTTCACCGGTAAAACGGTCTGGGTGACGGGCGCGGGTAAGGGCATTGGTTATGCGACCGCGCTGGCATTTGTGGAGGCCGGGGCGCAGGTGACCGGGTTCGATCTGGCTTTCCCTCACGGCGAATATCCGTTTGCCACCGAAACGCTGGACGTGGCGGATGCGGCGCAGGCGAGTGACGTCTGCGGGCGTTTGCTCAGCAGCCTTGAGCGGCTCGATGTGCTGGTTAACGCGGCGGGCATTCTGCGTATGGGCGCGACGGATCAGCTCTCGCAGGAGGACTGGCAGCAGACCTTTGCGGTCAACGTCGGCGGCGCGTTCAACCTGTTCCAGCAGACGATGGGCCAGTTCCGTCATCAGCAGGGGGGGGCGATTGTGACGGTGGCCTCTGACGCGGCGCACACGCCGCGCATCGGCATGAGCGCCTACGGCGCGTCGAAAGCGGCGCTGAAAAGCCTGGCGCTGACCGTCGGGCTGGAGCTGGCGGGCAGCGGCGTACGCTGTAACCTGGTGTCGCCGGGTTCAACGGATACCGACATGCAGCGCACCCTGTGGACCAGCGATGATGCGGAACAGCGGCGCATTCGCGGCTTTGGCGAGCAGTTCAAGCTCGGCATTCCGCTCGGTAAAATTGCCCGTCCACAGGAGATTGCTGCGACCGTGCTGTTCCTGGCATCCGATGCCGCCAGCCATATCACCTTGCAGGATATCGTGGTGGACGGCGGCTCCACGCTGGGGGCGTAATGATCTGGAAACGTCATTTAACGCTCGAGGAGCTGAACGCCACCAGCCTGAATACGATGGTGGGGCACCTTGGCATCGTCTATACCCGCCTCGGGGACGATACGCTGGAAGCGGAGATGCCGGTGGATGCCCGCACCCACCAGCCGTTTGGCCTGCTGCATGGCGGCGCCTCGGCGGCGCTGGCGGAAACGCTGGGCTCAATGGCCGGTTTTCTGATGACCCGTGACGGGCAGAACGTGGTGGGCACGGAACTGAATGCCACGCACCACCGCGCGGTCTCTCACGGTAAGGTACGCGGCGTGTGTCAGCCGCTGCATCTGGGCCGTTCCAGCCAGAGCTGGGAGATCGTGGTGTTCGACGAGCAGGGGCGGCGGTGCTGTACCTGTCGGTTGAGTACGATGGTGTTGGGGTAAGTCATTCAGCTGAAAGTGATCGGCTTAACACTGTGGTGTAAATCTCTGGTTTGACCACGCATTATTGCGTTTCAAAGTTGTTAAATTTTATCCGTTGTTCTAGAAACAAAATGTAACATCTCACTGTTTCACAACAACGGACAACAACTATGAACAACTCAGGGAAATACCTTACGTGGGCGGTGCTCTCCGTGGTGGGAGCCTTTGCCCTGGGCTATATCGCCCTCAACCGGGGGGAGCAGATCAACGCGCTGTGGATCGTCGTCGCCTCCGTCTGCATTTATCTGATCGCATACCGTTTTTATGGCCGCTATATCGCGAAGACGGTACTGGGCGTAGACGGCACGCGCATGACGCCGGCCGTGCGTCATAACGACGGGCTGGACTACGTGCCGACCGATAAAAAAGTGCTGTTCGGTCACCATTTCGCGGCGATTGCCGGGGCAGGCCCGCTGGTGGGGCCGGTACTGGCCGCGCAGATGGGCTACCTGCCAGGGATGATCTGGATCCTTGCGGGGGTGGTGCTGGCGGGCGCGGTGCAGGACTTCATGGTGCTGTTCGTCTCCACCCGCCGCGACGGTCGTTCGCTGGGTGAGCTGGTGAAAGAGGAGATGGGCGCAACCGCCGGGGTGATTGCGCTGGTGGCGACCTTTATGATCATGGTGATCATCCTCGCGGTGCTGGCGATGATCGTTGTGAAAGCCTTGACCCACAGCCCGTGGGGAACCTATACCGTCGCCTTCACCATTCCGCTGGCGCTGTTTATGGGGATCTATATCCGCTATCTGCGTCCGGGGCGCATTGGTGAAGTTTCAGTTATTGGCCTGGTGTTCCTGGTGTTTGCCATTATCTCCGGCGGCTGGGTAGCGGAAAGCCCGACCTGGGCGCCGTTCTTCGACTTCACCGGCGTGCAGCTGACCTGGATGCTGGTGGGCTACGGTTTCGTGGCGGCGGTGCTGCCGGTATGGCTGCTGCTGGCTCCGCGTGACTACCTCTCTACCTTCCTGAAAATCGGCACCATCGTCGGGCTGGCGATCGGCATTCTGATTATGCGCCCGACCCTGACCATGCCTGCGCTGACCAAATTTATTGACGGCACCGGCCCGGTCTGGACCGGCAACCTGTTCCCGTTCCTGTTTATCACCATCGCCTGTGGGGCGGTGTCGGGCTTCCACGCGCTAATCGCCTCCGGGACCACGCCGAAGATGCTGGCGAATGAAAATCAGGCCTGCCTGATCGGCTATGGCGGCATGCTGATGGAATCCTTCGTGGCGATTATGGCGCTGGTTTCGGCCTGTATTATTGACCCGGGCGTTTACTTTGCGATGAACAGCCCAATGGCGGTACTGGCCCCGGCGGGCACCGTTGACGTGGTTGCCTCTGCCGCGCAGGTGGTCAGCGGCTGGGGCTTTGCGATTACCCCTGAAACGTTGACGCATATCGCTAATGAAGTAGGCGAGCAGTCGATTATCTCCCGTGCGGGTGGAGCGCCAACGCTGGCGGTGGGTATGGCCTACATCCTGCACGGCGCGCTGGGCGGGCTGATGGATGTCTCGTTCTGGTATCACTTCGCCATTCTGTTCGAGGCGCTGTTTATTCTGACGGCGGTGGATGCCGGTACGCGTGCGGCGCGCTTTATGTTGCAGGATCTGCTGGGGGTGATCTCCCCGAACCTGAAGCGTACCGATTCACTCCCGGCTAACCTGCTGGCGACGGCGCTGTGCGTGCTGGCGTGGGGCTACTTCCTGCATCAGGGCGTGGTCGATCCGCTCGGCGGGATTAACACCCTGTGGCCGCTGTTCGGTATCGCCAACCAGATGCTGGCGGGCATGGCCCTGATGCTCTGTGCCGTAGTCCTGTTCAAGATGAAGCGCCAGCGTTACGCATGGGTGGCGCTGGTGCCAACGGCGTGGCTGCTGATCTGTACCCTGACCGCGGGCTGGCAGAAAGCCTTCAGCCCGGACAATAAGGTGGGCTTCCTGGCGATCGCCAACAAGTTCCAGGCGATGATCGACAGCGGTAAGATCCCGGCACAGTACACCGAATCTCAACTGTCGCAGCTGGTGTTTAACAACCGTCTGGACGCCGGGCTGACCATCTTCTTTATGGTGGTGGTTGTGGTGCTGGCGTTGTATTCTCTGAAAACCGCGCTGGCGGCGTTGAAAGTCGACAAACCGACGGCGAAAGAGACGCCGTATGAGCCAATGCCTGAGAACCTGGACGAGATTGTCACCCAGGCGAAAGGGGCGCATTAACCCGTGTGCCGGGTGGCGGCTTCGCCTTACCCGGCCTACATTTCCTGTGAGATCAGAACTATGTTCGACACCCTTTCCAAAGCAGGTAAATACCTGGGCCAGGCCGCTAAAATGATGATTGGCGTGCCGGATTACGACAACTACGTCGAGCATATGCGCGTCAACCACCCGGACCAGACGCCCATGACCTACGAAGAATTTTTCCGCGACCGTCAGGACGCCCGCTACGGCGGCAAGGGCGGGGCGAAGTGCTGTTAACCCTCTTTTGGTAAATAGAGGCTGATCTGCTCCTGTTTACAGCCGTAAATTGCCGCCAGCTTTTCGCGGGTGCGCTTTTGCGGTCGGGAGTCCAGCGCTTCCAGCTGTGACACGGCGGACTGGCTGATGCCAAGCTTCTCCGCCACCTCCTGCTGGGACATGCCGCGTAAAATGCGCCAGGCGGCCTGTAGGCTGACGTTTTGCCAGGTCATGATGCTGCATACTTCTCCGGGCAATTCCACGTCATCTAGACTATCGTGTTCGACTTCAATATCCTCCAGATCGTCGTCGGTTTCGTCGTCAATTTCTGACATTTGTAAGAGCATACGAAAATATTCGTGATAGGGAATAACGGCGTACTGCGTTTTCCCGTTATCGTCCTTGATTAGCTGAACAGCCATAGGTGGCACTCTCCTCATGCAGGTAAGTCGTTGAAGTTCTGCGCTTGACGGCCAAAACATAACAATGGTTATCAGGATTGTCCCGAAGCGTATAGACGATGCGGTAATAGCCTACGCGAAGCCGGAAATGATCTTCGGTCGCCGATATTTTTTTGATATCTGGCCGGGGAGCCGAGCGGTCATCCAGCTCAGTAAGCTTTACCTCAATGCGACGCTGATACCGCTCGTCAATTCTGGAAAATGCCTTTTTTGCACCATTGGACCAGACAATCTTCATCCGTACCTCCACTGTACGCCCACACAAAATATAAGGAAATAATAAGACTATTAGATAAATTCCGAATTTCTAATGGGGTACTGTAGAGCGGAGAAAAAACGGGTGAAAGCGGCAAAACGCGAATCGTCGAGGCGGCTCGAACAGGCCTCTGCCGGGCGACAGAGGCTTGCAGTAAATTTGCGATCAGGCGTTCAGAGCGCCGTCGACATCCGGACCGGTGCCGGAAATTTGCCCCGCGGCCCCAGCCCACGACTGGCGCCGGTAACCAGCGCCTTTTTACCTGTTAAATCGATCTGCATGATGACCTCGTTGCAAGAGTGGAGAGAATCATCATTAGGTATAGCCCGTCGGCGCGATTAACGGCTGAAGGATTCCACCTTCTCAAACGCGGCGCGCAGCACCTCAGGCGTTAACGTCACCGGCAGATAGTGAATCGACTCCACCGGGCGCAGGGTGTGGGCAATGACCTTATCCAGCTCGTCGCGGTTGTGAATATCGACGTCCAGCTCGCGAAGCGTGGTCGGCAGATTGAAGCGCTGGTACGCCGCCACCAGCTGCGCCAGCACGTCGTCCTGACCGAGCAGGGCGCTCTGCACCAGAATGCCGTAGGCCACCTTGGTGCCGTGCAGGTATTTTTCCGTCTGCGGCAGCACGGTTAAGCCGTTGTGCACCGCGTGCGCCGCCGCCACGCGGGTATAGCGCTCACCCAGACCGCCGACCATTCCGCCTCCGGCAATAATCGCATCCACCACGTCCCGGAACGCCTGCGTCTGTTCGCCGCGCTGCTGATCCGCAAGCGCTTCTTCGCTGCGTTCCAGCAGCACGTCGCGGATCGCCAGCGCACCGTTCAGGCCAAGACGCACGGTCAGCGGCAGACTCTCAGATTGAGGGGCGAGCACCGCCGCTTCGTACCACTTCGCCAGCGTATCGCCGATGCCCGCCAGCAGATATTCCGCCGGGGCGTTAAGGATGATCTGCGGCTCCACCAGCACCAGAAAGTTGGCGTCGTCAAAAATCTCAAACTGTAGCGCCTGACCGGCATCGTTGTACCAGACGGAGAGCGGGGTCCACGCCGCGCAGGTGGCGGCGATAGTGGGAATGCCTACGAACGGCACGCCCAGACGACGCGCCACGGCCTTGACGGTATCCATTACCGCACCGCCGCCCACGCCAATCACCACGCTGGTTTCACTACCCGACTCGTTCACCAGATGGGTGACGTCACGCTCGCTGCAATGGCCCTTAAACAGCAGATGTTTTGCCCCCGTCGCGTTAAAACTCTGCGGCAGATAAGGGCGTGCGCCCTCGATTGCCCGCTCGCCGTAGATCCACACCGCGCGGGAAAGCTGTTCCGGAGTAAAGAAATCATCCAGGTGGGCAAGGCTTCCCGGATGAGAGAAGTAGTTCGCCGGGCCGGGCACGACGCGGATATCGGTGTTGCTCATGAAGTTGTCCTTTTTTAGCAAGCGCTAACCCGATGTTATGTCTGGACATCCGGATGGCTAATAATATTTTGCTTTAACTTATGCCTTTTACGTCGTTGTCAGTCAACAAGAGCTGTGAAAAATTCGCTAAATCAGAAGAGTAATGAAGGATTTACGCGGATGGTTTCCAGTCGCCTTGAGATGCGCGGTATCAGCCTGGCCTTTTCCGGCTTTCAGGCCCTGTCGCGCGTGGATTTCACCCTGAACGGCGGGTCGGTGCATGCGCTGACCGGCGCCAACGGCGCGGGGAAATCGACGCTGATGGCGGTGCTGTGCGGGACGCACGATCGTTATGAAGGCGAAATCTGCATTAACAACCAGCCGGTAAGTATCCGCGAGCCGCTGGACGCCAAACGGCTGGGTATCCATCTTGTGCAGCAGGAGGTGGATGTGGCGCTCATCCCCGGGTTAAGCATTGCCGAAAACATCATGCTCGACCAGTTGGCGCATCCGGGGTACCGCTACAGCTGGCGCGCGGTTCGTCAGCAGGCGCGGCAGGCGCTGGCGCAGCTGGATGTTTCGCTCGACGTACGCCGCTCCATCGACAGTTGCACGCTGGCTGAAAAACAGCAGATTTTGCTGGCGCGGGCGCTCTCGCACCACTGCCGTTTTCTCATTCTTGATGAGCCCACCGCGCCGCTGGACGCGCACGAGAGTGAGCGTCTGTTTGCGGTAGTAAGACGTCTGCAACAGCAGGGTATCGGCGTGGTGTTTATCTCTCACCGCATTCACGAGCTGAAGGCCATCTGCGACACCCTGACGGTGCTGCGCGACGGCAGGCTGATTGAGTCCGGCCCGATGGCGGATCTGAGCGGCGAAGCGATTGTTGAGAAGATGCTCGGCCACGAGCTGAGCGATATCTATCCGCCCCCGCGCCCGCCGCACGGTGAGGAGACGCTGCTGCGGGTGGAAGGGCTGCACGACGATGCGCTGCTGAAAGATATCTCCCTGCACCTGCGCAAAGGTGAAATCCTCGGCATTGCCGGGCTGGCGGGGGCGGGGAAAACGGAACTCTGCAAGGCGCTGTTTGGCGCCAGCAAAAGCCGCGTCGCGCGCGGCGAGCTGAACCATCAGGCCTGGAAACCGCGCGATCCGGCAGACTCGGTACTGCGCGGTCTGGCGCTGGTGCCGGAGGAGCGACGCAAAGAGGGCATTTTTATCGACGAGCCGGTGAGCATGAACCTTGCCGTGTGCGCCGATAACAGCTTCTCGCGCTGGAGCCTGTTTGGTCATCGTCAGGCGTGGCGCTGGGCAGAAGAGGTGATTGGCCGCGTCGGCGTGCGCGCACGCGGGCCGGGGCAGGTGCTGCGTCGGCTTTCCGGCGGTAACCAGCAGAAGGTCGCCATCGGCAAATGGCTGCGCAATGACGCCAGCGTGCTGATATTCGACGAGCCGACCAAAGGCGTGGACGTGAAGGCCAAAACCGATCTGTTTCAGCTGATCGACGGCCTGGCGCGCGAGGGCAAAGGTGTCATTTACGCCTCGGGCGAGTTCGCCGAGCTGGTCGGGCTGTGCGACCGCATCTGCGTGCTGTGGGACGGGCGCATCGTGGCGGAAATCGCCGGAGCCGAGGCCCGGGAAGAGACACTACTTTATTATTCAACCGGAGGAACGGCGTCGTGAGCAAGGCCCTTTCAGTGAACGCGGCGGCGTCTGGCCGTCAGCAGATTTTCGATTTTCTCTACAGGTGGGGCATGCTGTTGACCGTCGTCGCGCTGGTGGCGGTGTTTGGCCTGGCGTCGGACAGCTTCCTCGATCCGAACAACATCATCAACATTCTGCGCTCGATTGCCATCGTGACGGTGATTGCCATCGGCGTCTCGATTTCGCTGACCGTCGGCGGGTTCGATCTCTCGGTGGGGTCAACCGCGTCGCTGGCGAACGCGCTGGTGATTTCGCTTTTCGTCTGGCACGGCTTCGGCACCACCGAGTCGATTCTGCTGACCCTTGCGCTCTGCACGCTGGTCGGCCTGTTTAACGCCTTTCTGATCGTCATCCTGCGCATTCCGGACATGCTCGCGACCCTTGCCAGCCTGTTTGTCATCCAGGGCGTGGCGATGACCTACAGCTACGGCGGGTCGATTACCGAGAACATGGTGCTGCCGAGCGGCGACATGGCGGAAGGGACCATTCCGGCGGCGTTCAGCCTGCTGGGGCAGGTGCCGACCATTGTGATCGTCATGCTGGTGGTGACGATTCTGGCGCAGTTGGGCCTGTCGCTGACCACCCACGGACGCCGGATGTACGCCATTGGCGGCAACCCGGAAGCCGCGCGTCTCTCCGGTATTCGCACCACGCGCTACAAGGTGGCGGCCTACGTGATCGCCTCGCTGCTGGCGGGACTGGGCGGAATTTTGCTGGCTTCGCGTATCGGTTCATCGCAGGTGAATGCGGGGGGCGGCTACCTGATGGATGCGGTGGCGGCGGCGTGGATCGGGTTCTCGCTGGCCGGGTCCGGCAAGCCGAACGCGCTGGGCACGCTGGTGGGGGCGGTGATCCTCGGCGTGCTGTCGAACGGGCTGGTGATGCTCTCCGTGCCGTATTACGCCATGGACATTATAAAAGGGCTGGTGCTCGCGATGGCACTGGCGATTACTTACATACAAAAACGCTGACAACACAACGGGATAATAAATGAAAAAGATTGCGCTCTCTTTGGTAGCTCTTGGATTACTCACTTCTTTGCCGGGCCTGGCGGCTACCCCCGCGCCGGTTCCGGCCGCCATTGCCAGCCATGACGGCCCCATTCGCATTGCGGTGATCCGCAACCTGGGCTCGGACGACAACACCACGCAGTTTGTTGCCGGGGCGATTCAGGAAGGGAAAAAGCTCGGCTTTAAGGTCAGCACGTTTTTAAGTAACGGGGACGACGCCAGATTCCAGGATTTCGTGAACCAGGCCATCAGCCAGAAATACGACGGGATTATTCTCTCTCAGGGGCGCGATCCGTACTCCACCGCGCTGGTAAAGAAGGCGGTGGATGCCGGGATTAAAGTTTCGGTGTTTGATACCGCCGTGAACGGCGAGATCCCGGGCGTAACCGTTACCCAGCAGGACGATGCCTCCCTGACCAACCTCTCTTTTGGTCAACTGGCGAAAGATTTCAACGGCAAGGCCAATATCGTCAAGCTGTGGGTCGCGGGCTTCCCGCCGATGGAGCGCCGTCAGGCGGCCTACAAAGAACTGCAAAAGCAGTATCCGGAGATTAAAGAGCTGGAGTCCATCGGCGCGGTCTCCTCTGACGTGCAGGGCGACACCGCCAACAAGGTGGGGGCGATCCTCGCGAAATACCCGAAAGGTAAAATCGACGCCATCTGGGGGACCTGGGATGCCTTCAGTCAGGGCGCGTATAAGGCGCTGAAAGAGAACGGCCGCACCGAGATCAAGCTCTACAGCATCGACATCTCCAACCAGGATCTCCAGCTGATGCGCGAGCCGGGTAGCCCGTGGAAGGTGAGCGTGGCGGTAGATCCGAAGCTGATTGGCGCGACCAACGTACGCCTGATCGCCAATAAGATTGCCGGAGAAGCGACGCCTGCCACCTACGATTTCAAGGCGGCGGCTATTCCGCAGGCGCTGCTGACCGCCCAGCCGGGCGCGGTGAACGTGGCGTCTCTGGGGAAAATCATTCCAGGCTGGGGCCAGACGGAAGATTTTATCGCGCCGTGGTTTGCGACGCTTGCCGCTAAAAACAAGTAAACCAAGCCGGGTGGCGGCTGCGCCTTACCCGGCCTACATTTCTCACCCGTAGGCCCGGTAAGCGTAGCGCCACCGGGCGTAAGGAGCATAAGGTGTCTCAATTACCCCCTCCCGAATACAGCCGCAATATGCGGCTGATTGGCCATAGCGACCAGGGCGGTCGTCCGGACGGTGTACAGCTGATGGTGCACCGTGGTTTCGCCTATATCGGTCATATGGTGTCGCAGGGCTTTTCCATTGTTGACGTGCGCGATCCGAAAAAACCAAAAGCCGCAGGTTACGTGCCCGCGCCGCCGGGTACCTGGAACGTACACCTCCAGGCGCACGACGATCTGCTGCTGGTGATTAACGCCCGGGATCTGTTTGCCGATGCGCGTTTTGCCGATGAGAAGGTCTACTACACCCGCCAGGTGGGGGAGACCGTCAGCGACGTGCAGGATAAAGTCTGGAGCGCCGGGCTTCGCGTCTTTGATATCTCCACGCCGGACAGGCCACGCGAAATCGGCTTTCTGTCGCTGAGTGGCATCGGCATTCACCGCATCTGGTACGTCGGCGGCCGCTGGGCCTACGTTTCAGCGCTGATCGACGGCTTTACCGATTACATCTTTCTGACCATCGATCTTGCGGACCCGCGTAAGCCTGAAGTCGCGGGGCGCTGGTGGCTGCCCGGGATGAACCAGGCCGAAGGTGAGAAGCCGGGCTGGCCGGAAGGCAAACGCTACGCGCTGCACCATGCGATTATTGCCGGCGACACCGCGTATGGCAGCTGGCGTGACGGCGGCCTGACGCTGCTGGACGTGAAGGACCGCACCCGGCCTAAGCTCATTAGCCACCGTAACTGGAGCCCGCCGTTTGGCGGTGGGACGCACACCGCGCTGCCGCTGCCGGACCGCGACCTGCTGGTGGTGCTGGACGAAGCGGTGCTCGACAATCAGGAAGACGGCGAAAAGCTGATCTGGCTGTTTGATATCCGCGAGCCGTCGAATCCGGTAAGTATCTCGACCTTCCCGCAGCCGGATGAAACCGACTACGTGGCGAAAGGGGCGCATTTTGGCCCGCACAACCTGCACGAGAACCGGCCGGGGAGCTTTGTCAGCTCAACGCTGATTTTTGCGACCTGGCAGAACGCGGGCGTGCGCGTGTATGACATTTCGAACCCGTATAGACCGGTGGAAACGGGGGCGCTGGTGCCCGCCGCGCCGGAAAGAATGATGGACACGCGGCCGAATCGCCCGCAGGTGATCCAGTCGTGCGACGTGTTTGTGGATGCGCAGGGGATTATTTACAGCACGGATTATAACGGCGGGATGTCGGTGATTGAGTATCTGGGGTGAGTGCGGTTTGATGCCCTCACCCCGGCCCTCTCCCACAGGGAGAGGGAGAAAATCAGCTGTACTGCCGCACTCGCGCCACCAGCTCTTCCGCGCTGTCGATGCGGTCGGCAATGACAATCAGCGCTTTACCGAGGGATATTGCATGGCGGAGGCATTCGTGGCGCATGGCTTCATCCTGGATGGTATCGATATCCGCCACGTGTGAAAGCCCGACGCTGCGGCGAATCAGCTCGGTGCCGCAGAACCCGATGGCGTCATGCCAGACCTTTTTCAGGAACGCGGAGGCATAGCCCGGCGCGCTGAGTGCGGCGTCGCGGGCTTTCTCGTTTGCCAGCGCCTGGAAGCGCTCCGCGAAGGTGTTCCACAGTTCCTGAATATCGGTCAGGCGCTGCTCGCGCGCGGCGGCGGCATCGCGAATGCCGAGGTGCCCAGGCAGGCCGCAGAAGTTCAGCAGCAGGTTGCCGATGGCGGTGCCAACGTCAAAGCCAATCGGCCCAAAATAGCCGAACTCAGCGTCGATGGCCTTCAGGCTGCCGTCGGCCACAAAAATCGAACCGCTGTGAATGTCTCCGTGCAGCAGGGCTTCGGCGTGCGAGAAAAAGCGGTGCTTGAGGGAGGCCACGGCGATTTTAAGCTGGGCGTCGTCGCGCAGGGCGGCAACATCGTTTTCCAGATCGGCCGGGTAGCTGTTGCGCGCGTGGATCTGGTACGGATCGTTAAAGAACAGATCTTCGGTGATCTCGCACATCTCCGGGTTGATGAATTTCGCTACCTGCGCTTTTTTATCGTGCGGATGCAGATAAAAATCGCTGGTGTGGAACAGGGTGTGAGCCAGATATTCCCCCAGCTGACGCGCCGCCTGGGGGTAGTAAATGTTGTTAATCAGCTCGCCGCGCCAGATGCGATGGCTGGAGAGATCTTCCATCACCATCACCGCCAGTTCCGGGTCAAAGTGGTGGATTTTCACCGTGTGCTGCGGGCTGTGCTGGTAATGCTCGACCAGGGTTTGCGCTTCAAGACGGGCACGATCCAGCGTCAGCGGCCAGGATTCGCCGACGCAGCGTACATAGGGCAGCGCCTGCTTAACGACGATGCGGCTCACGCCCGCGCGGTCGAAAATTTTAAAGACCAGGTTGAGGTTGCCGTCGCCGATTTCCTGCGCCTCTACCAGCGATGAAGGATCGTCAAGTCCGCCAAACTGCCTGGCATACTCCACGGCGTCCTGAGCGGTAAAGGTACGGTATTGCGACATGGCCTGCTCCTCAGTTTTGCTAATTAAGACATGTAGACGTCTATACATCTGGATTTCATCCTGACACAATGTGCTACAACAACGCAACAGGGAATTAACGACATGCAGACATTACAGACGACCAGCCTGCGGGTGGCGGATAATCAGCTCTTTATTCTCGACCAGCAGGCGCTTCCACAGGAG
The DNA here is from genome assembly GCF_049237125.1 of Enterobacter cloacae complex sp. GYL001. NCBI lineage: Bacteria > Pseudomonadati > Pseudomonadota > Gammaproteobacteria > Enterobacterales > Enterobacteriaceae > Enterobacter > Enterobacter cloacae complex sp. GYL001. Next base: position 96,469 of record NZ_JBMKGW010000001.1, read on the forward strand.
AAACGCTGGCTGGATGCCTCGACGGTCGAGGCGCTGGTCGGGCACATCCACGCCCTGCGGGTGCGCGGCGCGCCGCTGATTGGTCTCTCTGCAAGCCTGTTGCTGGCGCTGTTAGCGGAAAGCGGCAAAAGCCGCGACGAGCTGGCGGTGGCGCTGGAAACCCTGCGCGCCTCCCGCCCGACGGCGGTGAACCTGATGAACAATCTCGACCGCATGAAGCTGGCGCTGTGGCAGGAAGATTATGTTCCGGCGCTGGTGGCTGAAGCGCTGCGGCTGATTGACGAAGACAAACGGCTCTGTGACGCTATTGCCAGTGCGGGCAGCGCGCTGGTGAAGCGCGGCAGCCGTCTGCTGACCCACTGCAACACCGGCGGGCTGGCGACGGCGGGCGTCGGTACCGCGCTGGGGGTGATTGCTCGCGCGCATCAGGAAGGCAAGGTAAGCAACGTCTGGGTGGATGAAACCCGTCCGCTATTGCAGGGCGGCAGGCTGACCGCGTGGGAACTCGGCGAGCTGGGCGTACCGTATCAGCTGATTACCGACTCCATGGCCGCCAGCCTGATGGCAAAAGGGCAGGTGGACGCCGTGTGGGTGGGTGCAGACCGCATTGCCGCCAACGGCGACGTGGCGAACAAAATCGGCACCTATTCCCTGGCGGTGCTGGCGAAGTTTCACGGCATTCCGTTCTACGTCGCTGCCCCGCAAACGACCCTCGACCCGGACTGCCCGAACGGTGACGCAATCCCGATTGAGCAGCGCGCGGCCAGTGAAGTGACGGGCGTGGCGGGGAGCTTTGGCGTGGTGCAGTGGGCGCCGGAAAACGCGCAAGTCTACAACCCGGCGTTTGACGTCACCCCCGCCTCGCTGATTAGCGGCTGGGTGCTGGATACAGGCGTGGTCACGCCGGACGAGGTAGCGAAAGGGAAATTTGCCTGAGTCCGGCTATCCTTTAAGGGCGTTCCCTGAGAGGACAACATCGTGACGCTCGATCCTGACACAGACTTAAAACTGGAGCGCGTGGTGGATGCACCGCGCGACCTCAGCGATTGCGCGTCATCCGACGAAGGAGATCCGCGAGCAGCATGAGCAGATGGGCTTCCATGAAGGGTAGGGTGTTGTGCTGGATCAGCTGGTGGGGTATGTGAAGACTCTTCAACCCCCTCTCCCACAGGGAGAGGGGGCTAACCGTGCCTGTTCAGACTATGCCAGGCGTGGATACGCATCCGCAATCGCATCCCCGGTAAACTGTGCGACCCAACCCTCCGGGTTATCGAAAATACGAATCGCCGTAAAGTTCGGCTCTGAGCCCATATCAAACCAGTGCGGCGTGCCCGCGGGAACGGAAATCAGGTCGTTTTTCTCGCACAGCACCTGATACACCACATCGCCGATGTGCAGGCAGAACAATCCCGCCCCTTCCACGAAAAAGCGCACTTCGTCTTCGCCGTGAGTGTGTTCGTTCAGAAACTTCGCGCGCAGCGCCTCTTTCTGCGGATTGTCGGCGCGCAGGCTGATCACATCCCAGCTCTGGTAACCTTTCTCTGCCACCAGCTTGTCGATCGCATGCTGATAGGCCGCGATCACGGCTTCAGGCGCGGGATCGTGCCCTAAATCGCGATCCGCAGCCCAGCGTTCAAACCGCACGCCTTTGGCGTTGAGCTGTTGGGCAATCTCGGCGGCGTCGGTGCTGTGCCACTGGTGCTGACTGGCGTCTTTATCGGAATAAATGGTCAATGCGCTCATGAAGGGATCTGCTCCGGATTAATCTCGTCAAACTGGTGGATCTGATGATGATGGCTTGCGCCGTCATCTTCACCGCGAATCAGTTGCAGGGTACGAAAACCCGCCTGTTCAGCCGCGTCCAGCTCCTGATGAATATCCGACAGAAACAGGATCTGCGACGGGGCAATGCCCGTTTGCGCCGCAATATTTTGATAAGACTGCACCTCGCGCTTGGTGCCAATGTGGGTATCAAAATAGCCGCTGAACAGATGAGTAATATCACCTTCGTCGCTGTAGCCAAATAACAGTTTCTGCGCGGTGACGGAGCCAGAGGAATAAACGTAGAGATCAATCCCTTGCGCCTTCCATTTTTCCAGCGCGGGCAGTACGTCAGGATAGAGGTGTCCGGTAAAGTCACCGTTGACGTAACCGTCCTGCCAGATGATGCCTTGCAGGGCTTTGAGCGCCGTCGATTTGCGGTCTTCATCCATAAAGGTAAACAGTACGTTGATGAGATCGCTGACGCTGGCATGCGGAGCGCTGATTTCATCGCGCAGGTTGTCCAGAATCGATTTGACCGGCTCGGCGTACTGCTGCGCGGTCACGAAGGCCGCCAGCCGCTCACGCGCGTAGGGGAACAAAACATCATGGACAAAACGGATATCGCTGGTGGTCCCTTCAATATCCGTCACAATCGCGCGAATCATACTCTCTCCCATTGTCGTAAACGCATTTCGCATTCAAATAAGAATTCTAAACCTTCCAGATGCCGGCGGGCTTCGGCCACGTCGCGTCCCCAGCAGGTTAAGCCATGGCCGCGCAGAAGAAAACCATAATTAAGCGGGCGTTCCTGCGCGTAATGGGCGATGCGCGAGGCGAGGGCGTCGATGTCCTGGTCATTATCAAACACCGGGATGGCCACCGTATCCTGGTGCGTGGTCTGCCCGGTAAGGGATTTTTGCATCTCGAAACCGGTGATCTTCAACTCGGCCTCGTTGACCAGACGCGACAGCACCGTGGCATTGACGGTGTGAACGTGCAGGACGGCGTTAGCCTCGGGAAACAGGCGATAGATGAGGGTATGCAGCCCGGTCTCTGCCGACGGTTTACGGCCAGACGGCGCACGGTTGGTGGCAATTTCAACCTGTAGAAAATCGGCGGTGGTCAGGCTGCCTTTGTCTTTTCCGGATTCGCTCAGCCAGCACAGGTGTTCATCCTGACGCACGGACATATTGCCGCCGGTAGCGGGCGCCCAGCCTTTAGCGCCAATCCAGCGGCAGGCCTCGACCAGGTGTGTGAGTTGCAGGTTGTCTGTCATTTCCTTTTACCCTCTCGGTCAGGAATATTTATATCGTTTAGACGTCTAAGCGTCTTGATTGCCAAAGACTAACATCGTGTTATAGTGTCAGCAACATAAGTATTACAGGCAGGCACACTACAATGAGCAATAACCCGTTGATCCCGCAGAGTAAACTTCCAAATCTCGGCACGACGATTTTTACCCGGATGAGCGCTCTGGCGCAGCAGCATAACGCCATTAACCTCTCGCAGGGGTTCCCGGATTTTGACGGCCCGCGCTATTTGCAGGAGCGTCTGGCGTACCACGTGGCGCAGGGGGCAAACCAGTACGCGCCGATGACCGGCGTGCAGGCGTTGCGTGAAGCCATTGCGGATAAAACGGCCGAGCTGTATGGCTATAAACCTGATGCGAACAGCGATGTCACGGTAACCGCAGGGGCGACCGAAGCGCTGTATGCGGCGATAACCGCCCTGGTGCGTACGGGCGATGAGGTGATTTGTTTTGACCCAAGCTACGATAGCTACGCCCCGGCGATTGAACTGGCCGGCGGCGTAGTGAAACGCGTGGCGCTCCAGCCGCCGCATTTTCGTCCGGACTGGCAGGCGTTTGCCGCGCTGCTGAGCGATAAAACCCGGCTGGTGATCCTGAATACGCCGCACAACCCATCGGCGACGGTGTGGCAGAAGAGCGATTTTGCCGCCCTGTGGCAGGCCATCGCCGAACGTGAAATCTATGTTCTGAGCGACGAGGTGTATGAGCATATCTGCTTCGCCGAAGAGGGGCATGCCAGCGTGCTGGCGCATCCGCAGCTTCGTGAGCGTGCAATCGCGGTATCGTCATTTGGCAAAACCTACCATATGACCGGCTGGAAGGTCGGGTACTGCGTGGCGCCCGCCGCCATCAGCGCTGAGCTGCGTAAAGTGCACCAGTATCTGACGTTTGCGGTGAACACACCCGCTCAGCTGGCGCTGGCGGACATGTTGCGCAGCGAACCCGGACACTACCGCGAGCTGCCGGATTTTTACCGTGCGCGTCGGGATCGGTTTGTGGCTGCGTTGAGCCAGAGTCGGCTGGAGATTTTACCCTGTGAAGGTACTTACTTCCTGCTGGCCGACTACAGCGCGATTTCCGATCTGGACGACGTGAGTTTCTGCCAGTGGCTGACGAAAGAGGTGGGTGTGGCGGCCATCCCGCTGTCGGTGTTCTGCGCCGATCCCTTCCCGCATAAGCTGATCCGGCTTTGCTTTGCGAAGCAGGAATCGACGCTGCTGGCAGCGGCTGCGCGGTTAAACGCGCTCTGACTATTTCACCGTCCAGGCTTCAGAAAAACGACGGTCTGCGAAGAGTTCGAGCAGACCGTTGATTTGTTTGAGGCGCAGCACTTCGTCGCTATCCATACCCAACTCCTGGCCAATTTTCTGCTCACTCCAGCCCATAAGCACCAGCTCGCGCACGATTTCTGACATGGCGTTGATCTGGTGGCGTCCGCGCGCGCGGTTGTGGCGAATGGTCGCAGCCATGCGGTCGAACTTTTCCTGCCGCGCTTTACGCAGGCAGGTGACAGGAAGGTAACCCTTAAGCTGGCGCTTCAGGGGCGCCCGGTTACTGCCGATATCATGGCGGTGAAAACCATCGACAATTTCGTAGTGCTGTGGCGCATTTTCCGTCACCACGATAGGCTGTGTGAATCCATCCAGCTCCAGTGACTTGCTGAGCAGCCGCTTTTCCGGTGGCGCGACGTTATTTGGGTTGTAATCGTTAGCGCTGATGTTTGTCTTTTTTATCCACAATACGCAATCGACGGGCTGATCGCGAAAAGGGCTGATTTCATGTAATGCCTGACGAAACGCATTAATAGCGGCTATTCGCTCTTCCTCAGAAAGTGCCTGAAGGTACGTTTCCATTTCGGTGATTATTCGTTGTTGCATAAAATCCCCCATTCCTTGCGTTTTGCTTTCACTCTGTCGCTGTAGCGCTGATAGTGTTTGGGCTTATTTGGGCTAAACGAAAGTGCCCGGCACCAATAGTCATTGTTGAGTAAAACCTTACAAATGCGTCGCCAGGAGGGGATATCTTTTGCACCAATGTCACCCTCCTGCGTATCGGGAATATCGTTCATGCCTCGCTTTTGATACCAGTGGAGATAAACCGCGATTTTATTGCGGTAATGTTCCGCCGTATTTTGCGGCATGCTGTCGAGTAGCAGCATGGCGTATTCGCGCCAGCCAAGATGGTCTGGTTTCAGGATCTTCCGGTGGCCATAAAAATGGTTATCGTGCCCGGCATAAATACCGCCGCTGCGCACCCCGCAGGCACGCTCACACATCGCCGCCCAGCGTTCGGGTTCAATGACATGATAGAGCCACAAGCCCTGACGCTGTTCCGGGCCAAACGGTTCGCAGATGCGCATATAACGCGGCGGCACCCCCGCCTTGTACATCAGGTCGTATAACGGGTTATAGCAACATTTTGATTTCGCGAACCACGTCCAGATGTCGGCGGTTTTCCAGTCGTACAGAGGGTAGATGTACCAGGTGTGCCCGCCCGGTGCGACGGTCGTCCAGGGTTTATCGTCAGAAAAGCGCTGCTTACGTGCCGACGCGATAGCCAGAAAGCGGTTGTAGGATTCATCGGCGCGGATCCCCACCATAACGGCGGCAGGACGTTTTTGCGCATACCATTCGGCAAACTCTCGCACGAAGACTTCAAACGTCATTCCCTGCTGATAAAAATCGAAATAGTGATAATCGGTAATGGCATCTTCCGGTGGCTGGCGAACCCAGTTTGTCCCGGGTTCCCAGCACTGCCATTCAGGTTGAAACTGTGACAGGGCGTTCTGGGTCGTGAGCGGAAGCGCTACCCACCAGAACTGATGGATAACATCCCGATACAGCGTTCTCATCGTGTCAACATGCTGAATGGTTGAGGAGAATTGCGCTTCCCAGTCCAGAAAGATGACATCTATTTTTCGCTTTAATTGCCGTGCTTGCTGGGCAACGAGATGCAGCATCACGGTAGAATCTTTTCCACCGGAAAAGGAAACGCATACCCTGGAGAAATTGTTTAGCGTCCAGTCTATGCGTTCCGCTGAAGCGTCTAAAACATTTTCCTGTAAAGGGATTTTATAGATCGACATGGTTAATCGCATCCTGCGTGTTAAATGTCTGGAAAAAATTAAGACGATATTATGAAATCATTTTTCATTATTTTCACGGGATCATTTTTTCAGTTTGCGATTTTTATATTCATCATATAAATGATTTTACGCAGATGGAGCGGAAAGACAGAGTTTATGCATTTTCTCAATGAACGTTGAAAAAACGCTGCTGTTCAGCGATGAACGGCTGTAAAGCATATAGACATGTATTTCGGGCAATTCAAATGGGGCGGCGGTCCGTTTTAATTTTAACGTCTCTTTATAGGCTTCATAGATTGATACGGGTATAAAGCCTAACAGATCAGATGAACTGACCATGGAGATAAGCGAGCTGATGGAGTCCGTGCGAAAAGCAATATTTCTTTCCGGGAAAACGTCATTGGCGCGATTCTGGAACTCTTTAACGCCCGGGTGCGCACTCTGGTAAAAGGTGAATTTTTCCCGGTATAACGCCTCGAGACTGACCGTATCGGCGAGTCTTGGATGGTTTTCTCGGCAGATTAACGCTATTGGCACCGTGGCAAAGTGAGAACACACCACAGAGCGATTCTTAATTGGGGCAATAGTAAAGATCAGGTCGGCTTTACGGTAGGCGAGCAGGTCCTCTGCGGATTCCGGAGAGATAAGCATATCTCGTTGTTCTATCTCATAATTATCCTCTGACATTAGCAGCTTCATTGGTTCGAGCATATAGCCGGGCGACATCATTTGAGAGCAATAGATAACGAACTTTTTCTTGATGTCCGAGTGATGCATCATGTTGATCGTCTGCTCAATTTGGTTGAGATTCTGTTCAAGATGATGATGCAGGTTGGTGCCCACCGTGGTCGGCGTAATTCCCTTACCTGAGCGGATGAACAGGGGGTCATTGAGCTGGCCACGCAGACGTTGCAGCGACTGGCTCACGGCGGATGGCGTGATATAAAGTGTCTCGGCAGCCTTACTGATACTGAGATGTTGGTAAATGCATTCGAAGATGACTAACAGATTGAGATCGAATTTTTTTAGGTCGTAGAGGTTGGCCATGTTTCGTCCTGAGTGTGCTGTGTTTGCTGTCGTTATCACATCATGGAGTACGACAGAGGGAAGTTACCTTTAACAATCCGTGGGGGTAACTCGCTTAATTTAAAAATTAAGTGATCTTAATATATCACGGCTTTGGATTATTGAAACACAACTTCAAGATTTATTAAGATAATTTTATCTTTAAAGTGTGATTGAATTATTTGAATGACAACTGGCATTTATATATAGCGCGAAATTTATAATGAAATTAAATTTATAACGTTTCTGAGACCTGTTCGATTCTGCCTATCACAACCATAGGCAGGACTATCCCTCTTATGCATTGCTCAATGCGCGCACGGATGCTGTAATCAAACCGCTGTTACGGCCTTGATACAAGGTATGTAGAGCGCAACGCAACGCCAGCTTCGGCTGGCACTGAATGTACCTGCGGGGAATTCAGGTATCAGGGCCGCCCGTTGAGGCGGCCTTTTTACTTTCAGGCTTTCCTGTAAAAGGTTCACCTTGCTGTCTTGTTGCTGTTGTAAGGTTTGGCTGATTGATTTGATAAAGCATACGCATTAGCCCCGATGAACAAAGTTGGTTACCTTACATCTCAACGAAAACACGGAGGAAGTACAGATGTCCTTGATTAACACCAAAATTAAACCTTTCAAAAACCAGGCGTTCAAAAACGGTGAGTTCATCGAAGTAACTGAGAAAGATACCGAAGGCCGCTGGAGCGTGTTCTTCTTCTATCCGGCTGACTTCACCTTCGTTTGCCCGACCGAACTGGGCGACGTGGCAGACCACTACGAAGAACTGCAAAAGCTGGGCGTAGACGTTTACTCTGTTTCTACCGATACCCACTTCACCCACAAAGCGTGGCACAGCAGCTCTGAAACTATCGCGAAAATCAAATACGCGATGATCGGCGACCCGACTGGCGCCCTGACCCGTAACTTCGACAACATGCGTGAAGATGAAGGCCTGGCAGACCGCGCGACCTTCGTTGTTGACCCGCAGGGCATTATCCAGGCTATCGAAGTTACCGCTGAAGGTATCGGCCGTGATGCATCTGACCTGCTGCGCAAAGTGAAAGCGGCTCAGTACGTTGCTTCTCACCCAGGCGAAGTGTGCCCGGCGAAATGGAAAGAAGGCGAAGCGACGCTGGCGCCATCTCTGGACCTGGTCGGCAAGATCTAAGTCTGTAAAGCCTGGCGGCGCTACGCTTGCACAGGCCTACAGTATCGTAGGCCGGGTAAACGAAGTGCCACCCGGCAATCAATGGGCGCTCCCCGCGCCCATTTCATTCCAGCACCATGATGCAAGTTGCATTCAGGCAGCCCGTATAAGGCGGCTTGCATGATGACGTTTTAAGAGAGGGAAGAATAATGCTCGACGCTAACATGAAAACCCAGCTCAAGGCCTACCTTGAGAAACTGACCAAACCTGTTGAGCTGATTGCCACGCTGGACGACAGCGCGAAATCGGCAGAAATCAAAGCGCTGCTGACAGAGATTGCTGAGCTGTCGCCGAAGGTGACCTTCAAAGAAGACAACACGCTGGCAGTCCGTAAGCCTTCTTTCCTGATCGCCAACCCAGGGTCTGACCAGGGGCCGCGTTTCGCGGGCTCTCCGCTGGGGCACGAATTTACGTCCCTGGTGCTGGCGCTGCTGTGGACCGGTGGTCATCCGTCAAAAGAAGCGCAGGCGCTGCTGGAGCAGATCCGCGATATCGACGGTGATTTTGAGTTTGAAACCTATTACTCACTCTCCTGCCACAACTGTCCGGACGTGGTGCAGGCGCTGAACCTGATGTCAGTCCTCAACCCACGCATTAAGCACACGGCGATTGACGGCGGTACGTTCCAGAACGAAATCACCGAGCGCAACGTGATGGGCGTTCCGGCGGTTTACCTGAATGGTCAGGAGTTCGGCCAGGGGCGTATGACCTTGACCGAAATCGTCGCCAAAGTGGATACCGGCGCAGAAAAACGTGCGGCGGAAGAGTTGAACCAACGCGATGCGTACGACGTACTGATTGTTGGCTCCGGCCCGGCGGGCGCGGCGGCAGCGGTCTACTCCGCACGTAAAGGGATCCGTACCGGTCTGATGGGGGAGCGTTTCGGTGGTCAGGTTCTGGATACCGTTGACATTGAAAACTACATTTCCGTGCCGAAAACCGAAGGCCAGAAGCTGGCCGGGGCGTTGAAAGCGCACGTCAGCGACTACGACGTGGATGTCATTGACAGCCAGAGCGCCAGCAAACTGGTTCCGGCGGCGGTCGAGGGTGGTTTGCACCAGATTGAAACAGCGTCCGGCGCGGTGCTGAAGGCGCGCAGCGTGATCATTGCCACCGGCGCGAAATGGCGCAACATGAACGTCCCGGGCGAAGATCAGTATCGCACCAAAGGCGTGACCTATTGCCCGCACTGTGACGGCCCGCTGTTCAAAGGTAAACGCGTCGCGGTGATCGGCGGCGGTAACTCCGGCGTGGAAGCGGCTATCGATCTGGCGGGAATTGTTGAACACGTTACCCTGCTGGAGTTCGCCCCTGAGATGAAAGCGGACCAGGTGTTGCAGGATAAAGTACGTAGCCTGAATAACGTCGATATTGTGCTCAATGCCCAGACGACAGAAGTGAAAGGCGACGGCAGCAAAGTGACCGGTCTGGAATACCGTGACCGCGTGAGTGGCGATATCCACAGCGTGGCGCTGGCAGGGATCTTTGTTCAGATTGGCCTGCTGCCAAACACCACCTGGCTGGAAGGCGCGATTGAGCGCAACCGCATGGGCGAGATCATCATTGATGCGAAATGCGAAACCAGCGTGAAGGGCGTATTTGCGGCGGGCGACTGCACCACCGTGCCGTACAAACAGATCATCATCGCCACTGGCGAAGGTGCGAAAGCGTCGCTGAGCTCGTTTGATTATCTGATCCGCACCAAAACCGCATAATAAAAGAAAGCAAGACGACACCTGCAATGCCAGAGGCCACCAAAAGGTGGCCTCTTTTTTTATCTCACGACCATCACCGGAATGTGGGTGTGGCGGATCACGCTGGAGGCGTTCGACCCCAGCAGGTGAGTGGTGATGGAAGGGTTACGTGAACCAATCACTACCACGTCGGCATTTAATTCCCCCGCCAGCTCATTAACGGCGTCGCGCACGCTACCGAACCGGACGTGGGTTTTGATGCGGGAAGGATCGATGCTGAAGTGCCCGACCATGGTTTGCAGGCGTGTCTCGGCTTCATGCTGTAAATGCTCTTCAAAACGACGCACATCAGCAGCGAAACGATGCAGGCTCAGGCTGGCAGAGCCCGGTAAAACATGCAGAAGATGAATAACTCCGTCCTGCTGCGCGAGAAATTCCGCGTGACGTACAGCCTTATCACTCAGTTCCATTTCGAAAACATCAACCGGCATAATGATTGTTTGATACATAACCGTTTCTCCTTGTTTATAAACGCTGAAATCATTCAACCACAAAATATAAAAGGTTTCTGTAATCCCGACAGCACTTTTTTATCTCGCCAGGATAAATCTCAAAACAGCCGGATTCCGGGGCAGATCCCGAGAGGTAGCTACCCTTTTATAAGCTTACCCACACCCTTTCGGAGGTTGCATGAAAGCTCTCACCTATCACGGTCCACATCATGTTCGGGTCGATAATGTCCCCGATCCGGGCATCGAACAGCCTGACGATATCATCCTGCGCGTAACGGCCACGGCGATCTGTGGTTCTGATTTGCATCTTTATCGCGGAAAAATTCCCAAGGTCCAGCACGGCGATATCTTTGGTCATGAATTTATGGGCGAGGTGGTGGAGTGCGGGAGCGAAGTGAAAAACGTGCAGAAAGGTGACCGGGTGGTGATCCCGTTTGTGATTGCCTGCGGTGACTGCTTCTTTTGCCAGATGCAACAGTACGCGGCCTGCGAAAACACGAACCGCGGGCAGGGCGCGGCGCTGAACAAAAAGCAAATTCCCGCCCCTGCCGCGCTGTTTGGCTACAGCCATCTTTACGGCGGCGTGCCGGGCGGACAGGCGGAGTATGTGCGCGTCCCGAAAGGCAACGTGGGGCCGTTTAAAGTGCCCCAGCTGCTGTCTGACGACAAAGCGCTTTTCCTGTCAGATATTCTGCCTACCGCCTGGCAGGCGGCGAAAAATGCGCAGATCCAGAAAGGCTCCAGCGTCGCCGTATTCGGGGCCGGGCCGGTGGGGTTACTGACCATTGCCTGCGCGCGGCTTCTCGGCGCAGAGCAGATTTTCGTGGTTGACCATCATCCCTATCGACTGCGGTTTGCCCAGGAGCGCTACGGCGCGATCCCGATTAACTTTGATGACGATAACGACGCGGCGGAGAAAATCATTGAGCAAACGGCCGGACAGCGCGGAGTGGATGCGGTGATTGATGCCGTCGGGTTTGAGGCCAAAGGCAGCACCACGGAAACGATCCTCAGTAACCTGAAAATTGAAGGCAGCAGCGGCAAAGCCCTGCGCCAGTGCATTGCTGCGGTGCGACGCGGCGGCGTGGTCAGCGTGCCGGGCGTGTACGCCGGTTTTATTCACGGCTTCCTGTTTGGCGATGCCTTCGATAAAGGGCTGAGCTTTAAGATGGGGCAGACCCACGTCCATGCCTGGCTGGGAGAGCTGCTGCCGCTCATCGAAAAAGGGCTGCTTACCCCAGAAGATATTGTGACCCACTATCTTCCGCTGGCTGATGCGGAGCGCGCCTATAAGATCTTCGAAAAACGGGAGGAGGAGTGCCGCAAGGTGATCCTGGTGCCTGGCGCAGACACCCCGGAGGCAGCGCAGCAGAAAGTGAAGGGACTGGTGAATGCCTTCCCCGGCGGCGTTGTGTGAGGTTCCTCACTCACCAGTGGCGCTCAAGATACAGCACCGCCACGACGAGGATCGCCAGGATGATGAGAAAAACCAGTGTGATAACAAGTATCTCACCCATGACCGTCCCCACGGCACTACAACAGACTAAGCGTGGATTAAGCGGTTTTTGTCCGATATAACACAATCGGGTGAATTTGCGGAAAGAGGATGCGGGTGCATCCTCTGTGCAAAGCGGGGTCGCTTGTTCAGAAGGGATTAACGCAGGTAATCGCCAGCGGCTTCGGGCTGGTAGAGCAGCTCAAGCACTTCCAGGTGAGCTGAGGCACCGCCCGGGAGTTCCCAGTGGATGGTATCGCCCGTGCGCAGTCCAAGCAGCGCTGCGCCCACGGGTGCCAGCACCGACAGTTGCGTGCTGCTGTCGGTCATCTGCGCCGGATAGACCAGCGTACGGGTGAGCTCCTCTCCGGTGGTCAGGTTGCGGAACTTCACCTGGCTGTTCATGGTGACCACATCATGCGGCATGGTTTCAGGCGTACACATCTGCGCCCGGTCGAGCTCTTCGTTCAGCGCATCGGCTACCGGCAGCGAGGCGAATTCTGGTTTCTCCAACAGTCGGTCAATACGTTCTGCGTCGAGTTCATTGATGATAATCGTAGGTCTGGACATTTTTACTCCATGTCGTTAATGCTGCGTGTAACGCAGAAACCAATCCAAAAGAAAACCCTCGCCGTCTGGCAGCGAGGGTTTAACTTATCTGATGATACTGTCTGAAACCGTAAGTTTGAAGTGATGAAGGTCACAATCATGCGCCATATGAATTTTTGGCAATAAACCCGGCGTCCCGATTCACGCTGAACGGAAATTTCGTTACGCTGGAAAGACTGAACCCGGGCAATGCGCGTTGCAGCCCCAGCGTAGAGAGAGCGATATGTACTTTTACCAACCGTCTCAGGGGCACGGCCTGCCGCACGACCCGCTGAACGCCATTATCGGTCCACGTCCGATTGGCTGGATCTCATCCTGTGATAAGGCCGGTCAACTGAACCTTGCCCCGTACAGCTTCTTTAACTGCTTTAACTATCGCCCACCGATCATTGGTTTTTCCAGCAACGGCTGGAAGGATAGCGTGCGGAATATTACCGAAACGGGGGAGTTTGTCTGGAACCTCGCAACGCGCGATCTCGCCGAGGCGATGAATGAAACCTCCGCCACGCTCCCTCATGGCGAGGATGAATTTACCTTTGCCGGCCTGACGCCCGTAGCCAGCCAGCTTGTGAGCTCGCCGCGCGTGGCGGAAAGCCCGGTGAATTTCGAGTGTCGATTGTCACAGTGCATTCAGCTTACCGGCGCGGATGGGACACCGATTGATACCTGGCTGGTGCTCGGCGAAGTCGTGGGCGTCCATATCGCCGAGAGTTTGCTGGAAGAGGGGATTTACCAGACCGCGAAAGCGCAGCCCATTCTGCGTGCGGGTGGACCGACAGCCTACTACGCCATCAGTGACAGCCATCGCTTCGATCTGGTACGCCCGGATGCGCGCAGGGGGTGATATGCACGCAACCCTGTTGCCCGCCGATCAGCAGTTTTTTGCCGATCTGTTGAGCGGCCTGGTGCTCAACCCACAGCAGCTGGGGCGAGTCTGGTTTGCTCAACGTGGCGCGTCTGACGCTGTCGGAAGCGTGAGCCGCGACTGGCCACGGCTTGACGTCGTTCTTCGCGGGGAATATGGCAACAGACTGGTTACCGGGCACCAGACCCTCAGCCAGGGGGAAATGCTGTTTCTTCCCGCCCAGGCCGCCAGCGTCCCGGTGTTTGAACGACCGGTCATGCTGCTGAGCATTCTTTTTGCGCCGTCGTGGCTGGGGCTGGTGTTTCATGATACCCGTCACGGGCGATCCGTGCCTGCGCAGCGACACGTTGAGCTTCCTCATCCTGAACGAGGCGAATGTGCTGCGATGCTGATGGCCCTGACGCACCTGAGCGCTTCCCCGCAGGATCAGGCCATTATTCAACCGCTGGTGCTGAGCCTGCTGCACTGGTGCCGGAAAGTGGTGTCGTCGCTGCCTGAACCGGGACTGTCGCGCGGGGATTTTCTCTATCAGAGCATTTGTAACTGGGTGCAGGAAAACTATGCTGAATCCCTGTCGCGGGACAGCGTCGCCGCGCTTTTTAATATTTCGGCTAACCATCTGTCACGCCTGTTCTCCCAACAGGGGACGATGAGTTTTGTGGATTACGTTCGTTGGGTGCGTATGGCGAAGGCGAGAACCATCCTGCAAAAATACCACCTGCCGGTGGGGGAAGTGGCGAAGCGCTGCGGCTATGCCGATAGCGACTATTTTAGCCGTCTGTTCCGGCGCCAGTTTGGCCTGACGCCGGGGGAGTATCGCGCACGCTTTCAGTGACAGTCAGAACGTGATTTCAGCGTTCAACAGATCCAGGATACTTTGCGGCGTCGTTGCTGCAAACAGCGACTCGCGAAACGTTTTATTGACCAGCTTCCGCGCCAGCTGGGAAAAGACCTTCACGTGATTAATCCCTTCCTGAGCGCCGAGCGTCAGCATGATCACCAGCTCGACGTCGCCCAAATCCGACTCCCAGTCAATCGCCTTGTCCAGGCGTGCAATGCTGATGCTGGAGTGGCGTATCCATTGCGATTTGGTGTGAGGGATCGCCACGCCAAACCCGACGGCGGTGGTGACAATCTCTTCGCGCTGCCAGAGATCTTCTTCAAGCTCCAGCGGGTTTTCGGTCCTGCCATGAATCGCAAGATTTCCGCATAAGAACTGAAGCACCTGCTCTTTTGAGGTCAGCGGCTCATTGACCACGATAGTCTCCAGCGCCAGCAATGGACGCGGCGGCGTTTCCGGTGTGAAATCCGCCAGCAGGGCTTCAATTTCCTCTGCGCTGCGGCTGTCGCAGGCCTTATCTGCCAGCGCCCGGCAGGCCGCCATGTCCAGCTGACGCAGCTGGGTTTTTACCGCAGGGATGCGTGGCCCGCTCATGCTGAACTCATCTAAGCCCAGCCCAAGCAGAAGAGGAAGGTAGCGCTGCTCTCCGCCAAGCTCCCCGCAAATGCCGACCCATTTCCCGTGACGATGCGCTGCGGTGACGATCTGGCGAACCATGCGTAAAAAAGACGGTGTGATGGGGTTATACAGCCCCGAAACGCGCGGGTTGTTGCGATCGACAGCGTAGAGATACTGAGTCATATCGTTCGAGCCGATACTGAAGAAATCCACCTCTTCGCAGAAGTGATCGATGATAAAGCAGACTGAAGGCACTTCAACCATGATCCCCAGCGGCAGGTGTGCGGTGTGACGTAACCCCTGTGAGGCCAGGGCGTCACGAACGTTTTGCAACTCCTGTTTGATCCATAAAATCTGATCGAGGCTGTGCACCATCGGGATCATCAACAGCGCATTGCCGCTGGCGCCTGCGCGTAAGATCGCGCGCAGCTGAGTGCGGAAGAGATCGGCAAATTCGGGATAAATGCGAACGGCGCGATAGCCGAGGAACGGGTTTTCTTCCTGGGGAATGTTCAGGTAAGGGATCTGCTTATCGCCGCCGATGTCCATTGTGCGAAAGATGACCGGCTTGCCCTGCGCGGAGAGCAGCACCTGCTGATAGGCTTCGAATTGCTCCTGCTCGTCCGGCGCGGTGTCTCTGTCCATATACAGCATTTCAGTGCGAAACAGCCCGATACCCTGCGCGCCGCAGGTAAACGCCCCGGGCGCTTCCAGCGCGCTGCCGATGTTGGCGGCAATCTCTACCGGTACGTTGTCGCGGGTGAGCGCTGGAAGACCCGCATCTTTGATCTGCTGCTGGTGGCATCGGTCGGCAAGGCGCTGCGCCACGCTATAGTAATCATTCACCGCGTCGTTGGGTTCAACGACCAGCATGCTACAGATGCCGTCCAGAATGACCTCTTTTCCCATCAACGGCGCCAGCGAGGCGACCGTTAAACCACTCAGCACAGGCACGGAGGCCGCGCGTGCCAGGATCAGCGTATGCGACGTCCGGCCTGTTTTTTCAAGCACCATGCCTTTCAGGTACTGCGTGTCGAGGCTGAGAAACTGGCTGGGCGTCAGATCTTCCGCCACCAGAATAGTGGGGGCGCTGAGGGTGAATGCGGAGGTTTGCTGCAACTCCGGCCAGGTAATGTTAAGAAGCTGCTCGCTGATGTCTCGAATATCGCTGACGCGTTCACGCAGGTAGTCGCTGGCGGAGAGCGACAGCTTGTCGCAGATCAGCTCCATATTACGAATGATCGCCTCCGCAAGGCTTAGCCGCTCCTCGGCGATCAGTCGGCGTATGGTGCCGCCAAACTCCTCATCCTGGATCAGCGAAAGATGCGCGCTGAGAATTGTTTTACTCTCGCCGTCCAGCCCGCGCAGACGGTGGTTGAGCTGTTCAGCCAGTGTCGCCAGGCTGTGTTCCAGGCGGGTAATATCTTCCGGCGAGGCGGGGATCTGACAATAACGTTTGAGGTTATCGCTCTGCCAGCCTCGCAGAGTGCCAGCCCCGATGCCACTGGCGAGCGTAATGCCGTGCTGAAGGTGGGGAGCAAGCCTTACAAGCGAACGGGGCAGGGGATGCGCAACGTGCGGCGCGTCGCCGGAGGGAATACTGTCGCTGTCGATAAACGCGCCGGTGAGATACGCCTCCAGCACGCGTCGGGCCTGCTCCTCGTCGCTGCCGTTAATTTCCAGCACGCAGCTGTCATTAAACAGCGTACCGGTACTGATCAGCGCCAGCGAGCTTTTGGCATCCGCGTGAGTGTTAAGCCGTCTGTTGATAAAACGGATGTCGCTGCGCCATGCGCTGCACTGCTCTTTTAACGCCCAGGCCGGACGCGCATGCAGGCCGTTGGGCAGTGGGCAGAAAAATTCAATTGAAAGCATACTTCCTCCTGGCCGCGTGAGATCAGCATCTGAAGTCCGTCAGATGATCCACGGTCTCACGGTTCATGCATGCCACAAGCGCGACAAGCAGTTGTTGGGTGTGATGAATGTCTTTTTCGTCGGCAATGGATGCCGCGCAGTGCCCGTGTCGGGTCGGGGGACCAAGCACAAGAGTCGGCACGCCAGTGCCGGAGAGATGGATCGCCCCGCCGTCCGTTCCGCCGTTGCTGAACATGTCTTTTTGCAGCGGGATCCCTTGCGAGCGCGCGATCGTCTCAGCCAGCGCAATCAGTTTGGCTGGGGCGATGAGCGTTTTGTCGTACAGCACCAGCATCGGGCCCGCACCGATCTGGCGATGGTTGGCGCTGCCATAATCGAAATTTTTTGACCAGCAGGCGGTATCCAGCACCAGCGCGATATCAGGATGAATGGCGCGCGTGGCGGTCTGGCCGCCGCGCAGGCCGACCTCTTCACTTGAGCTGGCCACCAGCCAAAGCTCGCAGTCGAGCGGCGTCTGGTGCAGCTCGTGCAGCAGCGCAATCAGCAGGTAACAGCCGAGACGATCGTCGAAGGCTTTACCCATCACCCGATTGTGGGGAAGGGTCTGAAAGGGTGTATCGAACGTCACGCGGTCGCCTGCGTCGATACCGGCGGCGAACACCTCCTCCGCCGACGTCGCGCCAATGTCGACACGCAAATTGTCAACGTTTTCTCCTTTCAGATCTCCATCCAGCAGGCCCGGTATTTTTTCCCCGTTACGCGTGGTGATGCGCACCGGCTGAAGGGTACGGGCCATCATGCGCACGTTGCCGATGGGCAGGACATCAATGGCCCCTTCGCGCGAGACGCTACGCACCATAAAACCGACTTCATCCATATGGGCGCAGACCATCACCTTCGGGCCCCGGCTCTGGTTGACGCGGATAAGCACGGAACCCAGCCCATCAAACTGAACCTCTTTATGGTATTTTTGCGCCTCACTGAGCAGGATGTCGCGCACCTCTTGCTCTGAGGCCGCAATGGCGTCTGCTTCGCTCAGGGCGTGCAGTAAATCTCTGTCCACTCTTGTTCTCCCGTCAGCAATAGCCGTTTGTCGAGGGTATAAAGCACCTCGGCGCCCGTTTCCGTCACCAGCACCACATCTTCAATTCGTACCCCGCCCTGGTGTTCAAGGTAGATCCCCGGTTCAACGGTCAGCACCATGCCGGGCTGCAACGGGGTGCGGTCGGTAGGGGAAAAACGTGGATTTTCATGGACATCAATACCAATGGCATGGCCGGTGTTATGCCCGAACTGCGGGCCGTAACCTGCACGTTCAATCACGGAACGTGCGGCGCTATCGATCTGATGACAGGAAACGCCGGGGCGGATGGCATCAATGGCCGCCTGTTGTGCCGCCAGAACGATCTGGTACACCGCATAGAGAGGGTGCTCCTCCGGCGGCGTGTTTTGCCCGGCGACAAGAAAGGTCCTTGTCATATCCGAGCAATACCCCTGGTGTTGGGCGCCGAAATCAAGGGTGATCATCTCGCCAGGCATAATCACTTTGTCAGAGGCTTTGCCGTGGGGCAGCGCACCGCGCGGCCCGCTGGCGACAATGGTGTCGAAAGAGGGCTTGTCCGCACCCTCCTGCTTCATAAACCACTCCAGCTCGGCAGCGACTTCACGCTCGCGCATACCGGGCTGAATGAAACGCCGGATGTGTCGTGCGGCGCGGTCGGCAATGCCGCATGCTGCACGGATACGGTCGATTTCGTCAGCGCTTTTTATCTGCCGCAGCGCGTCGAGCGAGGTGCTGCAAAGGGTAGTATTCAGCGTATCGCGCCACAGCACGCCTGTTTGCCAGCTCACGTATTCACCCTCAAAGCCAAGACGGGCGAGATTGTCCTTCGCAATAATCTGGTTCACCGCCTGCGCAAACGGGTTCTCCGTGTTAAGCAGGTGCATCTCATAGCCCGCCGCTCGTGAAGCGATATCGCTGTAGTAACGGAAATCCACCAGGATATGTGCCGCGGTTTGTGTCACCAGCACATATCCCGAACCGGTTGAAATGCCCAGGTGCGGCTGTTTATTCTGGCGCGAAGAGATGAGCACGCCGTCCAGTTTTTCCGCAGCCAGCCAGGCATGAAGCCTTCTCAGTAATTCCATGGTTCACCCCGTTACAGCGTGTCGATAGCGAGTTTTCCGCGCTTGTGCAGACTGTTACGAATAATCACGACCAACAGCGCGGTGATCGCCGCCCCGACCACAATACTGAGCATGTACGCCCCCAGATTGGTGACCAGCGGCCACGCCCAGATCGCCGATTCAGGGAACCACTGCACGGCACCGAGCGCGGTGGCGGTCATCGCACCCGCGATCGCACCCGCCATATACGCCGGCAGCGTCGCAAGCGGATTTTCCAGCAGGAACGGGATGGCCCCTTCACTGATGCCCATAAAGGCGAGGAACATGGCCGTTTTGCCTTGCGGATAAAGCTGCGGACTAAACAGTCGTTTGCCGGTCAGACGATGGTCAATCAGCGTGGCCAGCCCCAGACCAATGGGCGGAATAACAATCGCCACGGCGCGGGAGGTGATGGGCAGGACATGATCGGTTGTCAGCCCCAGGCCAACAAATCCCGCCGCTTTGTTAATGGGGCCGCCGAGATCGATCGCCGTGGCCGCCGCCATCCCGATGGCATACATCATGGAGCCCGCCTGACCCGCCGCCAGCAGTACGGTCCGCATACCTGCATTCAGCCAGCCGCCAATCGGCGTGATGATGTAATACATCGCCAGCATCACAAACAGCGCCGAGAGGATTGGGATCAGAAAGGTGCTTTTAAAGGCCAGCAGATACTGCGGTACGTTAATACGGCTATTCAGCCATTTGACCAGATAGCCTGCGGCTATGGCGATAATCAGCGCGCCAATAAACGTGGAGGGCACGGGTTTGGTGGCAAGCCAGGTCAGTTTTTCCGCATCAAAGTTCAGCACCAGCGTCGGCTGCGTGGCGACAAGGCCACCGATAAACCCGGCCGGAAAGGCCAGCTTTCCGCCGATAGAGTTGGCGACAAAGGCGGCAAACATCGGGATGGCGAAGCTGAACAGCAGCCCGCCGAACGATTCGGTCAGATAGGCAAATTTCAATACCGAGAGATTGAAACCGGTGAATTTGCCAGAGTTAAGCGCGTCGAGAATACCGGTGTCAGGCGGGATCTCCAGCCAGACGTAGGCGATGAGCTGTGAAATGGCGAGGATAACCCCGCCCATGATAAGCGTTGGCACCATGCGGGATATCCCCGACATAATGTGCTGTGGAAGCTCTTTCCAGAAAGACGCACTGGCGGCAACCGGTGCGGATTTGATGGCAAGTGTGTCACCCTCGTGACTGTCCGGGCGAACCGCGCTGCGTTTTTTAATAGCCATGACGAAAACCCCTGGGTGTGAGGATTATTATTGTTCTGCTGCAATCATCTCTTCGATCTCTTTCAGGGTGCCTGCCGCGTTTTTAATAGCGTCCTGAAGCGTAATCTCATACACGTCGCGCGTTTCGAAGCGCTCATTGTCTTCCGGGGTGATCGCGATGGCGTGGATAATAATGTCAGCGTCGGCAATATCCTGTGGGGTCAGGCGATTCTGGATCCCGTCCGCGCCCTGGGTTTCAATTTTTACCTCATAACCGGCTTCCGTCGCCGCGTCTTCCAGCGCCTGGGCTGCCATGAAGGTATGTGCCAGGCCCATCGGGCAGGCGCACAGTGCAATCAGTTTTTTAGCCATGTGAAATTCCTCCTGTAGATAACGCCATGATTATGGCGGGGAGGTTTCAGTGATGTTTACCGGATTAATAATGCTTTTGCTGGAAAAATGATGCGTGTGAGCGGAAGTGTGAGGTTAATCGTCATATCACGGAAATCAATGAAAAACCGGGCAAAAAGGTGCCCGGCGCAGCATCAGTAACCGGCTTTATCAATGACAAACTGTTTGCCGCAGTTGCCCGGATGCGGCTGTGGCGCAAAGGAGCCGGCAGAGAGCGGGTTGTTGATGGTGCTGGCGTTCAGCGAGATCTGCATCTCGGTCAGATAAGCCGGATTGCCGTGGCAGGTAAGCTTGAACGCTTTTACGCTCTGTTTCCCCCAGCTTTTGGCCACGGCTGCATCGAAGTCGCTGCGGCGGACGGTTTTGCCATAATTTTCCGCCAGAAATTTTCCTGCCGCGCTGTGCTTCACTTCCTGGTTCATGCGCACCATGGTGCCGAAGTAAGCGTCGGGATCAAAACCAAAGCAGACGCCGTGTTTCGCGTATTCATAACGTTCAAGGCAGGAGTTGCCGCCCGCGCCGGGCATCACGCTGTTCAGCTTCGCCGCGCCGGTTAGCGATAGTCCGGTCTCTGCGGCGTCACATTTGCGGCTGGCTTTTGCTTCCGGCATATTCGGAACCGGACGAGTGGCACAGCCGAAGCGCATCCAGCGGCGTTCATCCACTCCGCGAGCGGCAATAGATTTCGGCAGCGCGGGCCATAAGCCGTGGACGGTCAGAAAATCGGTTTTGTTGCTGCTCTCTTTTTGCAGGCGACACTCTTCCGGTTCGTCACGGTTACGTTCGACCATGCTCTGGCAAAATCCGGTTTGCCAGGAAAGGGCCAGAACGTAGCGATCGAAATCGCCGTACTGGGTTGGCTTAAGCGGATCTGCCTGAATTGAGAAGACACAGAGTGCAAGCGCTACTGCGCCAGACGGGATAACGATATCCTTCCTGAACATTTGCTTTCCTGATTGGTTGGGCGCGATTAATTTCTGGGGGTTATTAAAGCACAAAAAGCGCCCGCAGGCGCTTTTTGGAAATCAGGAATTTCGCTTAGGCAGCGCCGGGAAGCAGCACTTCGGTGGCGATAATAACGATAATCAGGCCAACCAGCACCGGCACTGACGTGCGTTTTACCACTTCAAACGGAGAGATTTTCGCCATCCCCGCAACCGCAACCACCACGCCCGATACCGGAGAAATGGTACGACCCAGGTTGGAAGCCTGAAGCATTGGAATGGACAGGTAAGCCGGGTTGATGCCGGAGGAGTGCGCCAGCTTAGGGATCATCTCAACAAAGGCGTAGAACGGCGCGTTACCGGAGCCGGTGGTCATCGCCGCCAGCATGGTCAGCACCACCAGCACCAGCATCAGGATAATGCTGGCCGAGCCGAACGAGGTGGCGATAGAGATCAGGCTCTGAATAAAGCCGATGGTGCTCAGCCCCTGGGCAAACACCCCCGCGGCAACCAGCAGCATCACCACGCCCGCGAAGGCATCCGCCATACCGCGGAAGGCAACTTCCAGACCCGTGAACACTTTCTGGGTATTAAAACCACGAACGAATTCCAGGATGGCCGCCAGCAGCATACAGATCACCAGGATAGTGATGATGTGCAGCTGCGGGCCCCATTTGCCGTCGAAAATAAGCACGCCAATAATCGGCGTGAAGGGCAGGATGGAATAAAACGCCGGGGCGGTAGTGGTGATTTCGCTGACGTCCATCATTTCGTGGCTGACGTTCTCTTTCTTATCGAGATAGCGCTGCCAGAAGAAATGCGCCACGCCCATGCCGAGAATAGCGGTGATGGAGATCGGCAGTGTGGTTTTGAAGGCGAAGTCAATCAACGACATTTCCGCGGCTTTTGCGGCCAGCACTACGTCACCGGAAGTAGGGGAGAGAATAATCGCCGCCGGAGAGGCGCAAATAGCCGCCGCTGCGCCACGGCTGATCCCGACGTTAACCATTACCGGGAACAACGTTGCCATTAACAGCACACCAAGACCCGTTGCTGAGGAAACGGCTAATGACATCAGACAGGCCAGGAAATAGGCCGCGACCATCAGCAGATAGGGGGAATTAATATATTGCAGCGGCTTAGAAGCCAGCTTTACCACCATATCATTCGCGCCGATATGGGTCATATAGGCAGCAAATCCGCAGAGCATCATGATCATCATGCCCAGATCGCCGCCGCGGCTCATCAGCAGAATTTTTATATATTCCACAATATCGGTAGCGGTATATCCGGTGCTGGCTTCGCTGGCGGGTAAAACCTGATGACCCATTAGCGCGCTAATGATCAGCAGCGTCAGGCCGCCGACAAATAGCACGCCGGTGGCTGAGTAACCTTTAATGATGTAGCGTGCTACACCGACAATGACCACGACTCCAATGAGGAGTTCGAGAAAAGTAAGCATGATTTCCCCTGTATCCTTGCTGCCCGAGAGACAAATAATCAATAAAAAAGAAGCTGAAATGTGCCGAATAAATGTCCAGTCCTTGCTGATTAAAATCAAGAAAGAGACTACTAAAGGCACTGATGACGATATTTTTGCTAACCCTGCGTCATTTATATTAAGACGTTATTGACCTGATGAATAGATATTATATGTCATTAAATTGATGGTGAAGTGTTAAGGTTTTGAGTATTACTTGCCGAGAATCGATTTAAAACGTAAATCTCTTTAAAACCACTTCTCTTTCATTCTTTTGCCTGCTTATACTCGGTTCACTTTATCCTGTCCGACGATCTGAATATGCACGCCAGCTGGACATATCGCCTGCGCTTTATCAAAAAACATCTGCTGATGTTTTTGCTGGCGTTTGGCTGGCTGTTGATCCAGAGTCAGGTGGCCGTCGCCTCCCATCAATGTTCAATGGATTTGCGCGGCGAGGTAGCCACCATCCAGCATATGGAGATGATGGCGCAACCGGGGCCGCATTATGCTGCCGGTGCTTCACCGCTGTGTGAAAAGCATTGTGTGCCGGATCAGGTACAAAAAGATCCTGCCCAGCCGCATCTGGTGGCGCTGCCTGCCGCCATGACCCTGACCTTAACGACGCCAGAGTGCTCGTCTGCGAGCCACTCTGCGTGGTCTGTTACCCCTCCTGCTGTGGGGCCGCCGGCAACGATCCGCTATTGCCGGTTTCGGGAGTAAAAACCTGTTAATTCGTTGATTTTCATTTACTTAACGTTTAACAGGAGTTTTATCATGCGTACCGTATTCCTTTCCGCGCTGGTTGGCGCGTCTGTCTCTTTCGCTTCTTATACCGTTCAGGCAAACCAGACCTGGCAGGGCCGCGGCGTGGTTCAGTCGATCTCTGACAGCGCCGTCATGCTCCGGCACGAGGCCATACCGGAACTAAAATGGCCAGCAATGACCATGCCGTTTACTTTATCTGCCGGCGCCACGCTGAGTGACGCCAAACCAGGGGATGAAGTGACCTTCACGCTTGAGCGTGCGGGTGACGGTTTCCAGATTATCTCGCTGACGCCAGCACGCTAAGCGAGGTCACCATGAAACAACACACACTGAGCCTGTGGCTCGGTGGGGTGTTGTTCGGCCTGTTAACCTCCGCCGCGCAGGCGGAGCCGTGGACGCTCGAACACACCCTCACCGAAGCCCAGCGCTACTCAGCAGAACTCTCCGCCAGCCGTAACGAAGCGCAGGCGCTGGATGCGATGGCGGATTCCGCCAGGCAATTACCTGACCCAAAACTGAAATTCGGCATCGAAAACGTGCCGGTACAGGGCAGCAACGATCGGCGGCTGACGCGCGAAGGGATGACCATGCAGAAGGTTGGCATCATGCAAAGCTACGTCAGCTCAGAGAAGCGGGAACGTAAAGCGCAGACCTTTCAGGCGCAGGCGCGAAGCGTGCTGGCAAAATCCGAAGCCGTCCGCGCCGCGCTTCAGCGTGATACCGCCCAGGCCTGGCTGGATCTGGCGCTGGCCCAGCAGGCGCTGAACACGGCCAGAACGCTGGTCCGTGAAACCGAACGCCAGCGGGGCGTGCAGAAGGCGAGCGTCGGGGCGGGAAGCGCCACGCCGGACAGCGTACTGGCCCTGCAAATGATCCTCAGCGCCATGCGCGACAAAGAGACGCTGGCGCAGCGGGATGTGCAGCTGGCGCAAAGCCGTCTGCTGGAGCTTACGGGGCATGCGATTACGGCGGTTCGCGGTCCGCTGCCGCGCTATCAGCGTCTTCCTGCCGATGAAAAAACGTTGCAGGAGGGGATCGTCAGGCACCCGGAAGTGGAGGCCGCACGACGTGAAGCCGAGACCGCGAAAGCGCGTTCAGCGCAATCTGCCGTGGCGGCGATACCCGATGTGGATGTGGAGGTTTATTACGCCCACCGCGCCGAAGGCTATGACGATATGGCTGGCGTGATGTTCAGCGTGGATCTGCCTTTGTTCCAGTCAAAACGTCAGGACAAGGATTACGCCGCCGATGTTTCCCGCTCAATGCAGGCGGTGGATCAACTGACGCTGCTCAAACGTGAACACATTGCCCAGGTGCAAACGCTGGTGGCGCAGTATCAGGCTGCGCAAACGGTGTGGCAGCGACAGCGGGACGAGGTACTGCCGTTGCAGCGTCAACGGCTGGCGGTACTGACGGCGCAATATCGCTCTGGACAGTCGGCGCTTCCGGCCCTGCTGGAGGCGCGTCGTGGCGTACTGGATACGGAACTGGCGGTGAACCAGGCGGAGCGCGAAATGGCGCGAACCTGGGCTGCCGTGAACTGGCTGATCCCGCAGGAGCTGGCGCAATGAAAAAAACAACGTTAATGGCGATTGCCATCGCGATAGCTGCCGCTGGCGGCTATTTTGTCGGAAAGAAGCAGACGCATCAGCCGGCTGCGGCTGCACAACCCTCTGAACGTAAGGTGCTTTACTGGTACGACCCTATGGTGCCCGGTCAGCGCTTCGATAAGCCGGGTAAATCCCCCTTTATGGATATGGATCTGGTCCCGCGCTACGCCGATGAAGCACAGGCGGCGTCAGGCGTGGTCATCAGCACTCAACAGCAGCAAAACCTGGGGATGAAAACCGCCAACGTTGAGATGCGCCAGCTGGTTTCGCCGTTCTCGGCCTTTGCCACGGTTGCAACGGATGAACGTAACGTCTCGGTGGTGTCAGCCCCGGCCAATGGCGTGGTGTCAAAATTGTTTGTTAATGCGCCGCAGCAGCAGGTGAAAGCCGGAGAGGCGCTGGCGCAACTGTGGATCCCGCAATGGACCACCGCTCAGCAGGAGTACCTCGCGGTTCGTCAGCTTGGCGATGCCGCATTGACCCGCGCCGCACGCGAGCGGCTGGCGTTGCAGTTTATGCCGGAAGAGGTCATTCGTTTGCTGGAGCGTAGCGGTAAGCCGCAGACCACGCTCACCCTGCGCGCTGACCGGGCGGGCTATGTGGTGAAGCTGGATGTGCGGGAAGGGGCGCAAATCACCGCAACGGCGCCGCTGTTTGAGATCGCCAGCCTCGATCCGGTCTGGCTGGTGGTCGACTACCCGCAAACGCAGGCGCAGTCTCTGGCAGTGGGCAGCAACGTGGTAGCAACGTCAGAAAGCTGGCCGGGGGAGCAATTCCACGGCACGGTCAGCGAATTGCTGCCGCAGATGGAGGCGACCACGCGAACCCTGAAAGCCCGTATCGTGCTGGAAAATACCGCACATAAGCTGAAGCCAGGCATGTACCTCTCCGTCAGGCGTGCGGAAGAGATGAAAGGCCCGCCGGTTCTGGCGGTGCCGGAAGAGGCGGTGATTAACAGCGGAGAGTCTGCGCGTCTGCTGCTGGCCACCGGGGACGGTTATTTCCAGCCTGTGACGGTGACAACCGGCCTGACGGCGCAGGGCTGGACGGCGATCCTGTCCGGGGTCAAAGAGGGCGATAAGGTGGTGACGTCCGGGCAATTCCTCATTGATTCCGAAGCCAGCCTGCGTAGCGTGATGCCGGAGGTGACGCCATGATTGCCGCTGTGATTCGCGCCTCGTTGCGTAACCGCCTGCTGGTGATCCTGGCCGCGCTGATGATGGCCGGCTGGGGCTGGTGGGCGGTGCAGCGCGCGCCGCTGGACGCGTTGCCCGATCTGTCTGATGTGCAGGTCATTATCAAAGCGAGTTACCCCGGAAAAGCGCCGCAGGTGATTGAAGATCAGGTGACCTGGCCCCTGACAACCTCCATGTTGTCTGTGCCGGGAGCTAAAACCGTGCGTGGTTTTTCAATGTTTGGTGACGCTTATGTGTATGTGCTGTTTGAGGATGGCACCGATCTCTACTGGGCGCGATCCCGGGTGCTGGAATATTTAAGCCAGGTACAGGCGCAGTTTCCGCCAGGCGTGAAGGTGTCGCTGGGGCCAGATGCGACGGGCGTGGGCTGGATCTACGAATATGCGCTGATCGACCGTAGTGGAAAACACAGCCTGGCAGATCTGCGGGCCCTTCAGGACTGGACGCTTAAGTTCGAGCTTAAGACGGTACCGAATGTATCTGAAGTGGCAAGCATTGGCGGAATGGTGCGTCAGTATCAGATCGTGGCGGACCCGGCGAAGATGCGCGCGCTGAATATTACCCACAGCCAGCTATCGGGCGCGGTGCAGGCCGCCAATAAAGAGAGCGGCGGCGCCCTGCTGGAGATGAGCGAAGCGGAGTATATGGTGCGGACAACGGGCTATTTGCGCTCGCTGGAGGATTTTCGCAATGTGGTGATCGCCACCCGCGATGGCGTACCTGTCCTGCTGAAAGATGTCGCCACCATTGGCATTGGCCCGGAGATCCGCCGGGGCGTGGCGGAGCTTAACGGTGAAGGGGAGGTCGCTGGCGGCGTGATCGTGATGCGCTACGGGCAGAATGCGCTGGAAACGCTTCGTGCGGTAAAAGCGAAACTGAGCAAGCTGCAAAAAACGCTGCCGCAGGGCGTCGAGATTGTTCCGGTCTACGATCGTTCCACGCTGATTGAGGAATCGGTCAAAACGCTGACGCACAAGCTGCTCGAAGAGTTTGCCGTGGTGGTACTGGTGTGCGCGCTGTTCCTTTTCCACCTGCGCTCCGCGCTGGTGGCGATGGTCTCTCTGCCGCTGGGGATCCTCGGTGCTTTTGTGGTGATGCACTATCAGGGCATTAACGCGAATATGATGTCGCTCGGCGGGATCGCCATTGCCATCGGGGCGATGGTGGATGCGGCAATTGTGATGATTGAAAACATGCACAAGGTGCTGGAGCAGTGGCGGCATGATAATCCGGGCAAGGAGCCCGCGCCGGGGGAATACTGGCGTCTGGCGGAAAAGGCGGCGGTTGAAGTGGGACCAGCGCTGTTTTGCAGCCTGTTAATCATCACGCTGTCATTTATACCGGTTTTTTCGCTGGAAGCGCAGGAGGGGCGAATGTTCTCGCCGCTGGCGTTCACCAAAACCTGGTCGATGGCCGTGGCCGCCGGGCTTGGGATCACCCTGGTGCCGGTGCTAATGGGCTTTTTCATTCGCGGGAAAATCCCGGATGAGAAGGCAAACCCGATCAACCGCCTCCTGAT
Source organism: Enterobacter cloacae complex sp. GYL001 (assembly GCF_049237125.1). Lineage (NCBI taxonomy): Bacteria > Pseudomonadati > Pseudomonadota > Gammaproteobacteria > Enterobacterales > Enterobacteriaceae > Enterobacter > Enterobacter cloacae complex sp. GYL001. The sequence goes on from NZ_JBMKGW010000001.1 coordinate 124,724, forward strand.
CCGCCTGTATGAGCCGCTGCTGGACAAGGTACTGACCTTCCCGAAAATGACGCTGGCACTGGCATGTCTGCTGCTGATCGCCACGCTCTGGCCGCTGAGCCGCCTGGGAAGCGAATTTATGCCGCCGCTGGATGAAGGGGATTTACTCTATATGCCCTCCACGCTGCCGGGGATCTCTGCTCGCGAGGCATCGCGGCTGCTTCAGCAGACGGACCGCTTGATCAAAAGCGTCCCGGAGGTGGCGAGCGTGTTTGGCAAAGCCGGTCGGGCGGAGTCGGCAACCGATCCCGCGCCATTAACCATGCTGGAAACAACCATCCACTTTAAGCCCCGCGAGCAGTGGCGGCCAGGAATGACGCCGCAAAAGCTGGTGGAGGAGCTTGATAAAACCGTGTCGCTGCCGGGCATTGCCAATGTATGGGTGCCGCCTGTCCGTAACCGCCTGGACATGCTGGCAACCGGGATCAAAAGCCCGGTCGGCATTAAGGTGAACGGCAATAAAATTGCCGACATTGAGCGTGTGGCCCGGCAGATTGAGCAGGTGGTGAAGGACGTCCCTGGCGTCTCCTCTGCGCTGGCGGAGCGTCTGGAAGGCGGGCGCTATGTAGATATTCGTATCGACCGGCAAAAAGCCGCGCGCTACGGCGTTTCCGTCGATGAACTGCAAAGCCTGGTCTCCACGCTGGTCGGGGGCGATAACATTGGCGAGGTGATCCAGGGACGCGAGCGGTATCCCATCAACCTGCGTTATCCCCGCGATTTGCGTGATAACGTCGACACGTTGCGGGTGTTGCCGGTAGTGACCGCCAGCGGTAGCCAGGTGGCGCTGGGGGAATTGGCCGATATCGTCGTGACGGAAGGCCCACCGATGCTAAAAAGTGAAAACGCGCGCCTTTCCAGCTGGATCTACGTGGACTTGCGCGGGCGCGATCTGAAGTCCGCCGTGGATGAAATGCAAAAACGGGTGGAGGAGAAGGTGGTATTGCCGCAGGGCGTGTCTCTCTCCTGGTCCGGGCAGTTTGAATATCTGGAACGGGCGACCGCGACGCTCAAAATAGTTTTACCTGTCACGCTGATGATTATATTCGTCCTTTTATGGTTAACCTTCAGGCGGATATCAAATGTCCTGATAATAATGGGGACATTGCCGTTCGCGCTTATTGGGGGCGTGTGGTTACTGTGGCTGCTTGAATATAATTTGTCAGTGGCGGGGGCCGTTGGCTTTATCGCCCTTTCCGGAGTGGCGGCAGAATTCGGCGTAATTATGGTTCTTTATTTGAATCATGCGCTCGATAAATATCACAGGCTGGAGCCAGAAGGGGGAAATACGGTGCTGATGCGGGCGATCCACGAAGGTGCCGTGCTGCGCGTGCGTCCGAAGGTGATGACGGTCGCCACTATTATGGCGGGACTGCTGCCCATCATGTGGGGCAGTGGGAGTGGCTCAGAGGTGATGCAACGTATTGCCGCGCCGATGATTGGTGGCATGGTAACGGCACCGTTATTATCGATGTTAGTTATTCCCGCACTCTACAAATTGTTACATCAACGTTAAATATGTCAACTGCATGTGCTTATTCAGGCATGCAGTTTATGTATCCTCAGATTATTCCCAGGAACGGGATGGTAATTAGGAATAACACCCATGCTGTTAAGCGTTCATTCAAGTATTCTGTGTTAAGGTCTGCACCGAATACTAAATATGGTAATGGCATTGTGATTGTACGAATTAAATTCCCCCTGATTTTGTTGTTTATTATTGGGCAGTTATCGTTTGCGTCTGCGGTTAATGCAGACAGCAATACAGCGGATAAAGGCTGGTTCACCACCTTCACGGATAACGTCGCGCAAACATGGAACGAACCTGAGCATTACGATCTCTATATTCCGGCCATTACGTGGCATGCACGTTTTGCCTACGATAAAGAAAAAACTGACCGTTATAACGAGCGTCCGTGGGGGGCCGGCTTCGGTCAGTCTCGCTGGGATGAAAAAGGTAACTGGCATGGCCTGTACCTGATGGCGTTTAAGGACTCCTACAATAAATGGGAGCCTATTGGTGGCTACGGCTGGGAAAAAACCTGGCGTCCGTTATCAGACGACAACTTCCGTCTGGGGCTGGGCTATACGGCAGGGTTCACGGCGCGTGATAACTGGAAATACATTCCTGTTCCGGTACTGCTGCCGCTTGCCTCCATCGGCTATGGTCCGGCAACGTTTCAGATGACCTACATACCGGGTACCTATAACAACGGTAACGTTTACTTTGCCTGGATGCGGTTTCAGTTTTAACTGAATTTTTCTGCTAAATCGGCCAAAAAACGCACAGACATTGAAATGTAAAGGATAAAAATCGAACAGCGAAAATTAACGCGACTTTTGTCACTTTTTATCAAAGATCCGCTGGACAAAACGCCTCACAATTGTTGTACTGATACCCGACACAGCATTTGTGTCGTTTTTTAATGTAAAGGTAATTTTGATGTCTAAGATTAAAGGTAACGTTAAGTGGTTTAATGAGTCCAAAGGATTCGGTTTCATTACTCCTGAAGATGGCAGCAAAGACGTGTTCGTACACTTCTCTGCAATCCAGTCTAATGGTTTCAAAACTCTGGCTGAAGGTCAGCGCGTAGAGTTCGAAATCACTAACGGTGCCAAAGGCCCTTCTGCTGCTAACGTAATCGCTCTGTAATTCAGACGCGTCAGCAAGAATTTCAAAACCCGCTCAATGAGCGGGTTTTTTTCGTTCTGAATCAACCAATAAGATAGATCTTCAGGAAGCTGGCGACGATCGCGACGCTTAGCAATACCATACCCACGCCTGACAGAGTTTCTTTCATGCTATCACCCTCGTTCAATATTGAGCCAAGAGTGACAGAGAAAAATTAAGCCAACATTAAGGTTGCCGCGCTTAATGTCCGCTGGCGGAGGAAAATAACCAGAATGCGATCGCAGTCATCGCAAACGAGCCAAGCATGTTAACGGCAATGTTGGTCAGCGCCCAGCCCATCCGGCCTTCCTGAAACAGAAATACTACCTCCGCAGAGAAGGTAGAAAACGTTGTTAAGCCGCCGCAGAAACCAGTTGTAATCAGAACCTTCCACATAGGGTCGATGTTGGCCATGCGATTAAACCAGGCCAGCCCCATCCCAATAATAAACGCCCCGATCAGATTTGCCGCCAGTGTCCCCATCGGAATGGCCTGATGCAGGGGGTTAAACCGCATGCTTAAGAGCCACCGCGCAACGCTACCCGTGCCTCCACCAATAAAAACGGCTATAAGTAGTTGTAACACTGTCAATACCTGCTATTTGCTGTGTAAGTGCGTCGAGTGTAACGCTGTTTTTAACCGGGAGACAATTATGTATGTTGCAGTAGGGCAGTTCGCGGTGACGCCGGACTGGAATGAAAACGCGGAAAAATGCGTCTCCCTGATGCATCAGGCGAAGCAAAAAGGGGCGTCGTTGCTGGTACTTCCTGAGGCGTTACTGGCCCGTGATGATGGCGATCCAGACCTGTCGGTAAAGTCTGCGCAAACGCTGGAAGGGGCGTTTCTGAAACGACTGCTGGCCGAAAGCGTTGGCAACACGCTCACCACCATCTTGACGGTCCATATTCCGTCCTCGCCGGGGCGCGCGGTAAACACGCTGGTGGCGATACGTGAGGGTGCCATCGTCGCGAGCTACGCCAAACTTCATCTGTATGATGCGTTCAGCGTTCAGGAGTCGCGCCTGGTCGATCCGGGGAGTGTAATTCCGCCGCTGATTGAGGTCGAGGGTGTTAAGATTGGCCTGATGACCTGCTACGATATCCGTTTTCCCGAGCTGGCGCTGAACCTGGCATTGCAGGGGGCAGAGGTGCTGGTTCTGCCCGCCGCGTGGGTCAAAGGACCGCTTAAGGAGCATCACTGGGCGACGCTGCTGGCAGCACGTGCGCTGGATACCACCTGTTACGTGGTAGCCGCGGGTGAATGTGGTAACAAAAATATCGGGCAGAGCAGGGTTGTCGATCCGCTGGGGGTGACGGTTGCGGCAGCAGCGGAGACGCCTGCGTTATTGCTGACGGAGATAATTTCCGCCCGAATAGCGCTTGCGCGTCAGCAATTACCTGTTCTGCGCAACCGCAGGTTTGCGCCACCGCAATTAATGTGATGTTTTTTTCAACAATGCTTGATTCACCTTGTTACAGATTGCTATTGTGTGCACGCGCCAAATGACCGTTAATACGTTCAGGTTTTTTGGCGGAATGCAGCCTGTTTCATGTAAAGAAGGTATTTATGGGTGAGATTAGTATTACCAAACTGCTGGTGGTTGCCGCACTGGTCGTCCTGCTGTTCGGTACCAAGAAGTTACGCACGCTGGGTGGAGACCTGGGTGCTGCCATTAAGGGCTTTAAGAAAGCAATGAACGATGACGACGCGGCAGCGAAGAAAAGTGCCGAAGATGACATCACTGCACAGAAGCTTTCACACAAAGAGTAATGGCAATGCTGCAAGGCTTGCATAAAAAACCGGCTCACGAGGCCGGTTTTTTGTTTTACTGTAAATAAATTTTACAGCTTTATTTCACTTCTTCGCCCTTCGCCTGCATATCGGCGTGATAAGAGGAGCGAACAAACGGACCGCACGCGGCATGGGTAAAGCCCATCGCCATCGCTTCGGCTTTCATTTCATCGAACTCATCCGGGCTCACGTAACGCTGTACAGGCAGGTGGTGACGGCTTGGCTGGAGGTACTGGCCCAGCGTCAGCATGGTGACGCCGTGGCGGCGAAGATCGCGCATCACTTCAATGATCTCAGCGTTGGTTTCACCCAGGCCGACCATCAGGCCAGACTTGGTAGGAATATGCGGATGGGCTTCTTTAAAGCGTTCCAGCAGCTTCAGCGACCAGTTGTAGTCTGCACCGGGACGTACCTGACGGTAGATACGCGGTACGTTCTCCAGGTTGTGGTTGAATACGTCTGGTGGCGTCGCGGTCAGGATATCGAGCGCGCGATCCATACGGCCACGGAAGTCCGGCACCAGCGTCTCAATCTTAATGTTCGGGCTTTTTTCGCGGATGGCGGTAATACAGTCAGCAAAATGCTGAGCACCGCCATCGCGCAGATCGTCACGGTCAACGGAGGTGATAACAACATAACGCAGCGCCATATCGGCAATCGTCTGCGCCAGTTTTTGCGGTTCGTTTGCGTCAGGCGCAACAGGACGGCCATGGGCAACGTCACAGAACGGACAGCGGCGGGTGCAGATGGCACCCAGAATCATAAATGTCGCGGTACCGTGATTGAAACATTCAGCAAGGTTAGGGCAGGAGGCCTCTTCACAGACAGAGTGAAGGCCATTTTTGCGCATCGCCGCTTTGATCCCCTGGATACGCGAAGAGTCGGCCGGAAGTTTGATTTTCATCCATTCCGGTTTTCTTAACAGCGCCTCGCGCTCTGTAGCCACGTTTTTAACCGGGATAAGGGCCATTTTATCGGCATCGCGGTATTTAACACCGCGTTCCATCACAATGGGTTTACTCATAGCGTGCGTGTTCCAGTTGCGAATATCGAAGGAAAGCGTTTCAATTCAAGGGAATGTTGTAATTATCAACTATTTTTGAACGAACGACAGGCAGTATATCATTTAAAGGGGCGATAAAGCAGCCTGCCAGGTCGCCAATTTGTAAAATAGTTGTTGTTTTGTGCCTTTTGCCCCGCTTGCGGCAGGGGCTTGTGCTGAAAGGCGGGATCAGAACGCCTGGCGGATCACGTTAATGACGTTTTCCAGCACCGGATCGCGCAGGCTTAGCTTGTTGTAATGCAGTGAGATTTCAACAGATTCCGTCGTAAGTTGACTCAATGGAATGCTCTCCAGCGGCCAGCACTTTTGAAGCAGAGTGAAGAGACGCACAGGCATAATACAGAGCAAATCGCTGCTGCCAATCAGGGCCGCAAGGGTAAACATATTGTAACTGCTGAAGCTGATCAGACGGTCCGGGAACAGTTCGTCAATACGCTGGCGCAGCGGATCCGGACCCTGTCCCTCGGACATAAAGGTTGCATGTTCGTAATGACGCAAATTTTCAGGCGTCAAAGCTGCGCCCAATGCAGGATGATTCTGACGACACACGAGCGCCAGAGAGTCGGTATAGAGAACGTTATGCCCTAATGCCCTGGCCGCGAAGCTGTTGCTGTCGATGATCAGGTCCGTCTGGAATTGTGCCAGCTGAGTTTCCGGATCGTTAACGGGCACGTTGCGGATCAGCAGCTGTGGCGCATGCTGTTTAACAGCCTGGTAAATAGCGGGCATGACCAGAACGCCCACAGAGGGAGAGGTGCCTATGGTGATGGTTCGTTGCTTATCGTAACTGCCGGTGAGATCCAGCGCGCCCAGAATCGATTCCAGACCCTGGCTGATGTACTCATGCAGATGGGTGGCGTACGCGGTGGGGGTTACGCCCTGGCCTTTACGAATAAATAAGGGATCGGGAAATATCGCGCGCAATTTTTGAATTGACTGGCTAATAGCGGAGGGCGTGAGATTAAGAATTTTCGCAGCATTAACGATACCTTTGTGGACATATACCGCCTCAAAAATAGTCAATAAATTGAGATCAATATTACGTAAAGTCCGGAAAATTTGCGGCTTATCTTCGCCGCTGGTTTCATTCAGGCGTTTGGCTGGTAAATTAGTAGGCTCCACGCTCTTACTCCGTATCCATTCACAATATGAATGATAGTTGAATTTATTTATTATGCTTGCAGAGATTCGTAAAGTGTTTCGCAAGTTTCCCTTGTTTATCGAAAACAAGCAGTTGGGTGATTATCACGCACGTTACACGATACCCGGTGATGGTACTATTAAGGTTCTAATTAATATGGGACGCTAATATATGGGCGACTCGAAAATATAGAATATGCGGTTTATTGTAAAGCGTAAATGCGGCAATTAAGCAGTGGCTGGTCAAATAACCGAACCACTGCCGGAAGTGTGTTAAGCAGCAATATATTCGTAGTCAGGATTGTTAAGCAGCGCTAAAAACTTCTTCAGAAGCACGGGGCGGATATTCTCAGGGGTGGCGGTATCGACCCACTGGCGCATTTGCGTCATTTCCATACCGGCATACCCGCATGGGTTGATGCGCTGGAAAGGGGTCAGATCCATATTGATATTCAGCGCCAGCCCGTGGAACGAGCAGCCTTTACGGATACGCAGCCCCAGCGAACAGATCTTCATCTCTCCAACATAGACGCCCGGGGCATCGGCGCGAGGGTGAGCATCGATACCGTACTCAGCGAGCGTGTTCACCACGGTTTGTTCCAGTAAGGTCACGAGCTCACGCACGCCCAGCTTTCTGCGTTTCAGGTTAAGCAGGACATACATTACCTGCTGGCCCGGGCCGTGGTAGGTTACCTGTCCACCGCGATCGCTCTGGATCACCGGGATATCACCCGTCATCAATAAATGTTCGGCTTTTCCTGCCTGGCCTTGAGTAAACACCGGCAAGTGTTCAACCAGCCAGATTTCATCAGGGGTGGTGTCATCGCGCATATCGGTAAATTCATGCATAGCCTGAGAGACTGGCTCGTAAGGCTGTAGCCCAAGATGGCGGACAAGAATTTTATCCTGGTACAAAAGGACGTCTCCGAAGACAAGGGAGAATAGGTAACGGGGAGTATATCACAGCGGGGAAGTGGGTTACCCGGCAAACCGGGTAACCGCAGGGGGACTACAGCACCATACGAACAATTTCGATATTGCCGAGCTCTTCGTACAGCGTCTCAACCTGCTCAATGTGTGTCGCAGTGATGGTGATTGAGACCGAGTGGTAGTTACCTTTGCTGCTCGGTTTGACTGATGGAGAGTAGTCACCCGGCGCATGGCGCTGTACCACTTCAACCACCTGATCAACCAGCTCAGGTTTCGCCAGACCCATTACTTTGTAAGTAAAAGGGGTAGGGAATTCAAGCAGTTCGTTAAGTTTGGTTTTCATGTCAGCTCCGGCGTGTGTATAAAAAATAATAACTCCCGCCACGGGGCGGGAGTTTTACTGATACGTAGTATATGGGGATCAAAATCACACTTTCAAGTGTTCAATTTTTAACCAAACCAGTGATGGAACATCAGCTTAATGTAATCAATGATTTTGCCGAAGAAATTGCCTTCAGGAATTTCCTCCAGCACCACCAGCGGGCGCTGATCGATGGTTTTGCCATCCAGCTGGAAGTTAATGGTACCCACGACCTGATTCTTTTGCAGCGGGGCGTGCAGCTCGGTGGTATTCAGCACGTAGCTGGCTTTCAGATCTTTCATACGACCGCGTGGGATCGTCAGATAGAGATCTTTGTCCACGCCCAGGGAAGCGCGGTCGTTATCGCCAAACCAGACAGGTTCAGAGGCAAATTCTTTACCGGCTTTCAGCGGGTTCACGGTTTCGAAGAAGCGGAAGCCCCAGGTCAGCAGCTTTTTGCTTTCCGTTTCGCGGCCTTTAAACGTACGTCCCCCCATCACGGCAGAGATCAGACGCATCTGGCCTTCAGTGGCGGAGGCCACCAGGTTATAGCCGGCTTTATCGGTGTGGCCAGTTTTGATGCCGTCGACGTTCAGGCTGTTGTCCCACAGCAGGCCGTTACGGTTGGTCTGACGAATGCCGTTGAAGGTGAACTCTTTCTCTTTGTAGATAGAGTACTCGTTTGGCACGTCGCGGATCAGCGCCTGACCGATCAGTGCCATGTCACGCGCGGAGCTGTACTGACCCTCGGCGTCCAGGCCGTGAACGGTCTGGAAGTGGCTGTTTTTCAGGCCCAGGGCGGAGACGTAGCTGTTCATCAGGCCCACAAACGCGTCCTGGCTGCCCGCTGCAAAATCGGCCATGGCCACGCAGGCGTCGTTACCGGACTGCAAGTTGATGCCACGGATAAGCTGAGAGACCGGAACCTGCATGCCTGGCTTCAGGAACATCAGCGATGAACCTTTGAACACCGGGTTGCCGGTTGCCCACGCATCGTTACCGATAGTCACCAGGTCGGTTTCTTTGAATTTGCCTGCTTTCATGGCCTGGCCGATAACATAGCTGGTCATCATTTTGGTCAGGCTGGCCGGATCGCGGCGGGCATCGGCGTTCTGTTCTGCCAGAACTTTGCCGGAGTTGTAATCAATCAGGATGTAGGATTCCGCGTCGATCTGCGGAACGCCAGGGATCATGGTCTTGATGTTCAGGTCGTCCGCGTGAGCTGCGGAGAACGCAGCAGCGCAAAGGGCCGTGGTCAGCGCCATGCGCTGCACAAAACGAGCAGAAAAAGTGGTCTTCATGGTCAGAACTACGACATCCGTGATGGAATTAAAAAAAGTGCCTTACTATAGCAAATGCTATACGGGCAGGCATCCGACTTTCATCATGAGAGTGTTAACGTGCTTTACACAAACTGACATTTCGGATACCACCGAATAATTATTTTGCAACAGCGATAAACGACTGGAGCTGCGCCTCGCTCTGCAAACGCTGTTGCAGGGACGCTGCCTGCGATTTGCTGGCAAATGGACCCATCTGGATACGCCATACCGCACCGTTTTGCTCAACGCGGCCTGGCACGCCAAACTGCTTGCTTAAACGCTGCTGATATTGCTCTGCACGGGTCCGATCGCTGACGGCGCCAACCTGAACCACGTAGCTGCCGCTCGCCGTCGCAGGCGCCGCCGTCTGCGTAGCAGCAGGCGCGGTCACCGGGGCGGGTTGTGTAGCGGGTGCAGCAGCGACGGGCGCAGGCGCTGGGGCAGGTTCATTTGATTCAATCACGCCCGGCGCTAACGTGGTTGGTGCGCCAAGGAAACCACTGCTTTTCACCGGGGCGCCTGTCGCGTCTTCACTTTGCAGCGTATCGTTGCTGATAGCACGCACTTCACCCTGCGGCTGTGCGGGCTCTGCCGGCGTTGAAGCGCCCCCCATACCACCGCTCAGATCCGGGCGAGCGGGCAGGGCATAGGTCTGTTTCGCGACCGTGGTACAGGCCGTGCCCGGGCCAGACAGTGAACCATCCTGCGCCACGATAATCGGGTCGATACGCACTTTAGTATTGTTTGAGGTGTTCAGACGGTCGGCAGCCGCGCGGGACAGGGAGATCACGCGATCGGTGCCGTAAGGACCGCGATCGTTGATACGCACCACGATCATTCGGCCATTCGCCAGGTTAGTGATGCGTGCATAGCTCGGGACAGGCAACGTCGGGTGTGCCGCCGTGATCTGCATCGGATCGAAGGTTTCACCCGACGCGGTCAGATTGCTGCCGGGCTCAGCGTCATAGATGGCAGCAAAGCCAGCCTGGCTGAAACGGGAAGGATCCTGAACGATTTTATAGCTTTTACCGTCGCGCTGATAATCCTGATTCACGCTGGCGTTCAGCGGTTCATAAACGGGATCGGCACCGCTAATCTCAACAATCGGGCCATTACAGACCGCAGGCTGCGGCGGCGCGACGGTTGCCTGTTGCTGACCATCATCACTTGTACAGGCGGCAAGTAAACTTGCTGCGATGCAGATCCCCAGCCACTGCTTACGCATTGCGATCCCCTTATTTTTATACGCTTTTGGACAACATTTTCCTGTGGGTATGGATCGACATGACGATACCAAACCCGGCCATCAACACGATCAGTGCCGAGCCCCCGTAACTCACCAGCGGCAGCGGTACGCCAACAACCGGCAGAATACCACTCACCATACCAATATTTACGAAGACATAAACGAACAAAATCAACATTAATCCGCCTGCCATCACGCGACCAAAGGTGGTTTGCGCGCGCGCGGCAATCCACAAACCTCGCATGATCAGCAGCACGTAGAGTGCAAGCAGCACCAGGATGCCAACCAGCCCTAACTCCTCAGCCAGAACGGCAAAGATAAAGTCGGTGTGGCGTTCCGGTAAAAATTCGAGCTGCGACTGCGTACCGTGCAGCCAGCCTTTACCACGCAGGCCTCCGGAGCCAATCGCAATCTTCGACTGAATAATATGATAGCCTGCGCCCAGCGGATCGGTCTCGGGATCGAGTAGCATCATAACGCGCTGACGCTGGTAATCATGCATCAGGAAGAACCAGAGGATGGGGATAAACGCGGCAACCAGCACCACGGCGATACCAATCAGACGCCAGCTCAGGCCGGACAGGAACAGGACGAACAGGCCGGAGAGGGCGATAAGAATTGAAGTACCGAGGTCCGGCTGTGCGGCCACGAGCAGCGTCGGCAGGAAAATCAGCACCAGCGCAATGGCGGTATTTTTCAACGACGGCGGGCAGACGTCGCGGTTAATAAAGCGCGCCACCATCAGCGGGACGGCGATTTTGGCGATTTCCGACGGCTGGAAGCGGACAATCCCCAGATCCAGCCAGCGTTGCGCCCCTTTCGAGATGGCGCCGAAAGCATCTACTGCCACCAACAAAATGATACAGAAAATATAGAGATAGGGCGCCCAGCCCTCGTACACGCGCGGCGGTATTTGCGCCATCACCACCATAATGACCAGACCCATGGCGATCTGGCCGATTTTACGCTCCATCATGCCGATATCCTGGCCGCTGGCGCTCCAGATAACGAGGGCGCTATAGACCAGCAGAGCCAGCAGGATCAGCAGCATGGCAGGGTCGATGTGGATCTTGTCCCACAGCGATTTTTTATTCGGATTATCCGTCATGATTATTGGTCCTCCGCCGCAGCGGCTGCCGGGTTTTCAGCTGGCAGTTCGGTGTTGTTGTCACCCAGCATGATGTGGTCAAGGATTTGACGCATGATGGTACCCACCGCCGGGCCTGCGCCGCCGTTCTCAAGAATCATCGCCACCGCAACCTGCGGGTTATCATAAGGGGCAAACGCCGTCATGAGCTTGTGGTCACGCAGACGTTCGGCAATTTTATGTGCGTTATAAGTTTCATTCGCTTTCAGACCGAAGACCTGAGCCGTACCTGATTTCGCGGCTACCTTATACGGTGCGCCAGCGAAATATTTGTGCGCCGTCCCGTTAGGGCGGTTGGCTACACCGTACATGCCGTCTTTCGCGATTTCCCAGTAGCCGGAATGAATGTCACCCACCGGCGGCTCGTGCGGCTGTATCCACGGCACTTTTTTGCCGTCTTCAACGGTGCTTTGCAGCAGGTGCGGCACTTTCACAACGCCATCGTTAATGAGGATCATCATCGCCTTGTTCATTTGCAGCGGCGTTGCCGTCCAGTAGCCCTGGCCGATCCCTACCGGAATGGTGTCACCCTGATACCAGGGTTTTTTAAAGCGCTTCAGCTTCCATTCGCGGGTTGGCATGTTGCCGGAACGCTCTTCAGCCAAATCTATACCGGTGTAATGCCCGTAGCCGAATTTGCTCATCCATTCAGACAGACGGTCAATACCCATGTCGTAGGCGACCTGATAGAAGAAGGTATCCGCCGACTCCTCCAGTGATTTGGTCACGTTCAGATGGCCGTGGCCCCATTTTTTCCAGTCGCGGTAGCGTTTCTCAGAGCCAGGCAACTGCCACCAGCCGGGGTCAAACAGACTGGTATTGCGGGTGATGACGCCCGCGCTTAGCGCAGACACGGCGACATACGGTTTAACCGTTGAAGCTGGAGGATAAACCCCCTGCGTCGCGCGATTCACCAGCGGCGTGTTTGGATCGTTGAGCAGGCCGGAGTAATCCTTGCTGGAGATGCCATCCACGAACAGGTTCGGATCGTAGCTTGGCATCGAAACCATTGCCAGAATGCCGCCGGTACGCGGGTCGGTCACAATAACCGCAGCACGGCTACCCGCCAGCAGCGTCTCGATATACTGCTGTAGCTTCAGGTCGAGCGTCAGATAGACGTCATGCCCCGCCTGCGGGGGAACCTCTTTCAGCTGACGGATCACGCGGCCACGGTTGTTAACTTCAACCTCTTCATACCCGGTTTGACCGTGCAGCACATCTTCGTAATAACGTTCGATCCCCAGCTTGCCAATATCATGGGTTGCGGCGTAGTTAGCCAGCTTGCCGTCTTTATCAAGGCGTTCGACGTCTTTATCGTTGATTTTGGAGACGTAACCAATGACGTGCGTCAGCGCGGAGCCGTAAGGATAGTAGCGGCGTTTATAGCCTTTGACTTCCACACCGGGGAAACGGTACTGGTTAACGGCAAAACGGGCGACCTGCACTTCCGTCAGGTTGGTTTTTACCGGAATGGAGGTGAAGCGGTGAGAACGTGCGCGCTCTTTTTTGAACGCAGCGATATCGTCATCAGTCAGGTCGACAACGCTTCTCAGCGCGTTCAGCGTATCCTGCACGTTATCCACTTTCTCGGGCATCATCTCTATCTGGTAGATGGTGCGATTAAGCGCCAGCGGCGTGCCGTTACGATCGTAGATAATGCCGCGGCTGGGCGCGATGGGCACCAGCTTGATACGGTTTTCGTTTGAGCGGGTCTGGTAATCGGTATAGCGGACAATTTGCAGATTATAGAGGTTGGCGATCAGCACGCCGGTAAGCAGCAAAATCCCCGTAAAGGCGACCAGCGCCCGGCGCACAAACAGCGCGGACTCAGCCGTATAGTCGCGAAAAGAATTCTGTAGTTTCATCCGCTGCTTAAATTACCCTGGTCAGTCATTACTCGCGGTGATAAGGGTGGTTGGTAGTGATGCTCCATGCGCGATACAAACTTTCTGCCACGAGAACCCGTACAAGCGGGTGGGGCAGCGTCAGCGCCGAGAGTGACCAACTTTGTTCTGCTGCCGCTTTGCAGGCGGGAGATAACCCCTCTGGTCCGCCAATCAACAGACTGACGTCCCGACCATCCTGCTTCCAGCGCTCCAGTTCGTGCGCCAGCTGCGGCGTATCCCAGGGTTTGCCCGGAATATCGAGGGTCACGATGCGGTTTTTGCCTGCGGCAGCCAGCATCAGTTCTCCCTCTTTATCAAGAATACGTTTGATATCTGCGTTCTTGCCGCGCTTTCCTGCTGGGATCTCCACCAGTTCGAACGGCATATCTTTTGGGAAACGACGCAGATACTCAGTAAAACCGGTTTGTACCCAGTCCGGCATTTTGGTGCCGACGGCGACCAGTTGCAACTTCACGCATTAACCCCAGAGTTTTTCCAGCTCATACAGGCGACGGCTCTCTTCCTGCATGACGTGGACAATCACATCGCCGAGATCGACAACCACCCAGTCAGCGGTCGCTTCACCTTCAACGCCCAGCGGAAGCAGCCCTGCCGCGCGCGATTCCTGAACAACATGGTCAGCAATCGAAACAACGTGACGAGTTGAGGTCCCGGTGCAGATGATCATGCAGTCGGTGATGCTGGATTTACCCTTAACGTCGATAGCGATGATGTCCTGACCTTTCAGGTCATCAATTTTGTCGATAACAAAATCCTGGAGTGCTTTACCCTGCAAGTTTTCCCCCTGGGTGAATGAGATTGTACAACTATGAATTCGTGGTCAGTCAGTATACCTGAACTGACGCCAGTCGCGGGACAAATGTCACCGCCCGGCTTTTGAAGGCGGGTATCATCCCACCCTCCGCCTGATATTGCATCGCCATTTTTGTAAAACAATTTCTGTAAAGCAGCGATCGGCGGGAAAGTCTGGCAGCGGAGGATATCAGTATGGCTTAGCCTGTCAAGGCAGGATAATCATTAACGGACAATTTCGCCGGCGATGCTCAGACATCTGTACTTTTCTGATACAGACCGTGCGCATGGATATAGGCCAGCACGGGCGAGGGGAGGAGATCGTCACAGTCTAAACCCTGCTGGAGACGCTCGCGGATGAGGGTTGCGGAAATATCAAACCACGGCGTTTCAGCGAGGTAAATTTTCCCGGCGGGGAGACTGTGCAGGTCTTCTATATTGTCCGTCAGATGCGCGTCAAGCCACTGCTGATGCTGTGCGTCGCGCATGGTCAGCGGGTAGCCCGGACGGCGGCAGACCAGCAGATGACTGTTTTCCAGAATGGTTTCGTACTGGTACCAGCTGGGAAAGTTGAGCAAGGAATCCTGGCCGATAATAAACGCCAGCGGTTTCATGGGCCCTTGCTCAGCGCGCCACTCCCGCAGCGTTTGCGATGTCCAGGAAGGGGTATCCCTGCGCAGTTCACGCTCATCCAGCGTGAAGAGAGGCTTATCGGCGATAGCCAGCGCGAGCATCGCTTTACGCTGCTCGCTGGTTGCTTCTGGCTGAGGACGGTGCGGCGGAACATTGTTGGGCATGATGATTACCCGCTGCAACCCAATCAAATTCGCGAGGATTTCTACCGGCTTAAGATGCCCATAGTGTACCGGGTCGAAGGTCCCGCCATACATTGCCTGTAAAGAATGCATATCACCCATCGATAAATACGTCTGCCAGCGCCTTATGGCAGAGCAGCAAAGAGAGGCTCTCCAGCTCCGCCCAGACAGACTGGCCGTAATCCTGTTTTAACGTCAGTTCGGCGCGCATCAGAAGTTGTACTGCCTGACGCAACTGCTCCTGGCTCAGGCGGTTTATCGCCTCCGTGGTCATCGCCCGACGGTTTTGCCAGACGCGATGTTTGTCGAATAAGGCGCGCAGGGGCGTGTGTGCTGACTGGCGTTTAAGGTTGTTCAGCAGCAGTAATTCGCGCTGGAGCGTACGGAGCAGGATGACCGGCTCACTCCCTTCCAGGCGCAGCTGTTGCAGGATGTGCAGAGCACGCTTACTTTTCGCCGACAGCAGCGCATCAACCCAGTGGAAGGGGGTAAAGTGCGCGGCATCATTCACCGCCTGTTCCACGCGCGGCAGCGTCAGCTTACCATCGGGCCACAGCAGGGCGAGCCTGTCCAGCGCCTGCGCCAGTGCCAGAAGGTTGCCTTCGTAGCAGTAGCACAGGAGCTGACTGGCGGCCTCATCCAGGTGCAAATTGTGCTGCTTTGCTCGCGCGGCAACCCATTTTGGCAGATGCGCCTGCTCTGGCGTCTGGCAGGTGACCAGCACCGCACTGGGGGCTAGCCGGGTAAACCAGGCCGCGTTTTCCTGCGCTTTTGTGAGTTTGTTGCCGCGTACGATAAGCAGCAGATCGTCGTGTAACAAACTTACCAGCATGGCCAGCTGTTCATTGATAGCAGCGTTAGGTCCATTCTCTGGCAGCAGGATCTGGATTGTCTGACGAGAGGCAAACAGGCTCATGGCCTGACAAAGCGAGAAGATAGCGTTCCAGTCGGTACTGTTATCGATCTGGAACGTATGATGCTCATCGAAACCCTGCGCGGCTGCCGCATGGCGAACCGCATCAAGGCTTTCCTGAAGTAACAGGGGGTCATTGCCGAGTAGCAGATAGGCCGCGCGCAGCCCTTCGTTGAGCTGCGCGCGGAGTTGTTCAGGATACAACCTGATCATCAGTTACCCAGAGACGTTGGCATATCCGGCGTGCTGGCATCCGGTGTTTCGATGACGTCAGCGCCTTTTTTCGTCGACGCGGCAATGGCAGGCAGTCTGCGGATCAGCTGTTCCGCGGCCTTATCGTACATCTCTTTGATGATAATCTGCTGTTCGGCGTCTTTTGCCAGCGCCGTCTGCGGGTTATCGAAGAACGAGCGGTAGACTTTGGTATTGATAGGGTAAATATCTTTACCTGGCATCAAGACGGCCGCATCAACGGTAAGCACCATCTGATATTCCGCCGTCCGCCCATCCTGGAAGATCGAGGCCGTATCTTGTGACAGCGTTGATTTCAGGACGCGAAGCGAAGGAACATCCTGACGCAGGGTTCCCTTCTCGATCAGCTCAACATCGTTCAAACGCAGCTGGTTACGAATGGCCCGGCTCAGCGGTCCGTTCGGATCGGATGAGTCGAAGATCATTGTTTTCATCTGAGCAGGCACTGCCGTGGTGTTGCGCAGGTGCCAGCCGCAGCCAGCGGTGACCAGCACCGCCAGAGATAAGAGTATTGTTGCCAGTTGTCGCACGTTTCCTCCCGCGCTTAGCCAACGACCAGATTCAGCAGTTTACCAGGTACGTAGATCACTTTACGTACGGTAACGCCCTCAAGGTATTTCGCGACCAGATGCTCCTGGCCTGCGCGCTCGCGAACCTGTTCTTCGGTTGCGTCGACCGCGACGGTAATTTTACCGCGCACTTTACCGTTAACCTGCACCACCACCAGCGTGGTGTTTTCCACCATAGCGGATTCATCCGCCACTGGCCACGGCGCGTTGTCGATATCGCCTTCGCCTTTCAGCTCCTGCCACAGGGTGAAGCTAACGTGCGGCGTGAACGGGTTAAGCATGCGAACGACCGCCAGCAGCGCTTCACGCATTAAGGCGCGATCCTGCTCGCCGTCCTGCGGGGCTTTCGCCAGCTTGTTCATCAGTTCCATAATAGCCGCAATTGCGGTATTGAAGGTCTGACGACGACCAATATCATCGGTGACTTTCGCAATGGTTTTATGAACATCACGACGCAGCGCCTGCTGATCTTCGCTCAGTGCAGCCACGTTCAGCGCTGGCGCATCACCCTGAGAGGTGTGCTCGTACACCAGTTTCCAGACGCGTTTCAGGAAGCGGTTTGCCCCTTCAACGCCGGATTCCTGCCATTCCAGCGTCATATCTGCCGGGGAGGCGAACATCATGAACAGACGCACGGTGTCAGCGCCGTAACGCTCAACCATTACCTGCGGGTCGATACCGTTATTTTTCGACTTGGACATCTTGCTCATGCCGGTATACACCAGTTCATGACCTTCGGCGTCTTTCGCCTTCACGATACGGCCTTTCTCGTCGCGCTCCACAATCGCATCAACCGGAGAAACCCAGTTACGCTCGCCGTTCGCGCCAACGTAGTAGAACGCATCTGCCAGCACCATACCCTGACACAGCAGCTGTTTTGCCGGCTCGTCGGAGTTGACGAGGCCTGCGTCACGCATCAGTTTGTGGAAGAAGCGGAAGTAGAGCAGGTGCATGATGGCGTGTTCAATGCCACCGATGTAGATGTCTACCGGCAGCCAGTAGTTTGCTGCATCGGAATCCAGCATGCCTTCTTTGTACTGCGGGCAGGTGTAGCGCGCATAGTACCAGGAGGATTCCATAAAGGTGTCGAAGGTGTCGGTTTCACGCAGCGCTGGCTGACCGTTGACGGTGGTTTTCGCCCACTCAGGATCGGCTTTGATCGGGCTGGTGATGCCGTCCATGACCACGTCTTCCGGCAGGATCACCGGCAGCTGATCTTCCGGCGTTGGCATCACGGTGCCATCTTCCAGAGTCACCATTGGGATTGGCGCACCCCAGTAACGCTGACGGGAAACGCCCCAGTCGCGCAGACGGTAGTTCACTTTACGCTCGCCCACGCCCAGGGAGGCCAGCTTGTCGGCGATGGCGTTGAAGCCTTCTTCGAAGCTAAGGCCGCTGAACTCACCGGAGTTAAACAGGGTGCCTTTTTCAGTCAGCGCTTGCTCAGAGAGATCGGGCTCAGAGCCGTCAGCGGCAAGAATAACAGGCTTGATGGTCAGGCCGTATTTGGTGGCAAATTCGTAGTCGCGCTGGTCGTGACCCGGCACGGCCATCACTGCGCCTGTGCCGTATTCCATCAGTACGAAGTTGGCTGCCCAGACAGGGATCGCTTCGCCCGTCAGCGGGTGAATGGCTTTAAAGCCGGTATCAACGCCTTTTTTCTCCATCGTCGCCATGTCGGCTTCGGCCACTTTAGTATTGCGGCATTCGTCGATGAAGGTCGCCAGTTCCGGATTGTTTTCTGCCGCTTTCTGCGCCAGCGGGTGACCTGCGGCCACGGCCAGGTAGGTCGCGCCCATGAAGGTGTCCGGACGGGTGGTATAGACGGTCAGGGTCTGGTCGTAGTTCTCAACGTTGAAGGTAATTTCCACACCTTCGGAACGGCCGATCCAGTTGCGCTGCATGGTTTTAACGGTATCTGGCCAGTGGTCCAGATTATCCAGATCGTTCAGCAGTTCGTCAGCGTAGGCGGTGATTTTGATAAACCACTGCGGGATCTCTTTACGCTCTACTTTTGTGTCGCAGCGCCAGCAGCAGCCGTCGATAACCTGCTCGTTCGCGAGAACGGTCTGGTCATTCGGGCACCAGTTAACGGCAGAGGTCTTCTTGTACACCAGGCCTTTTTTATACAGCTCGGTGAAGAATTTCTGCTCCCAGCGGTAGTATTCCGGGGTACAGGTTGCCAGCTCGCGGCTCCAGTCATAGCCGAAGCCCAGCATTTTCAGCTGGTTTTTCATGTACGCGATGTTGTCGTACGTCCACGGAGCCGGTGCCGTGTTGTTTTTCACCGCCGCGCCTTCAGCAGGCAGGCCGAACGCATCCCAGCCGATAGGCTGAAGAACGTTTTTGCCCAGCATACGCTGGTAGCGCGCAATCACGTCACCGATGGTGTAGTTACGCACGTGGCCCATGTGTAGTCGACCAGAAGGATAGGGAAGCATCGACAGGCAGTAATACTTCTCTTTGCTCTCGTCTTCGGTTACTTCAAAGGTGCGCTTCTCGTCCCAGTGTTGCTGGACTTTTGATTCTATCTCTTCCGGGCGGTATTGCTCTTGCATGGCAGCCAGTGGTCCTGTGTTCAATACAGCTACAAATGTAGCCAATGGATGTGGTAATTCAGATCCGCATAGCATAGCCCAAACGCCCGCGTCAAAACAGCCTTTCACGCAAATGCACTTTGCAGGAATTTACCGGGTCTGTGCTTCACCTGACAAAGCGGCGGCGAAATAAGGTCTATTATTAGAGACAGTTACTTACCCGGGAGGCAAAATGATGAACAAGGTTGCTCAATTTTACCGTGAACTGGTAGCGACTCTGACGGAACGGCTGCGTAACGGCGAGCGTGATATCGACGCGCTGGTCGAACAGGCACGCGCACGCGTGACGCAAACGGGTGAGTTAACGCGAACCGAAGTGGAAGAGGTGACGCGCGCCGTACGCCGTGACCTGGAGGAGTTCGCGCGAAGCTATGAAGAGAGCCAGGACGAGATCGCCGACAGCGTTTTTATGCGGGTCATCAAAGAGAGCCTGTGGCAGGAGCTGGCGGATATTACCGATAAAACTCAGCTGGAATGGCGTGAGGTGTTTCAGGATTTAAACCACCACGGTGTCTATCACAGCGGCGAAGTAGTGGGGTTGGGGAACCTGGTGTGTGAGAAGTGCCACCACCATATCGCCGTTTATACGCCGGAGGTGCTGTCGCTGTGTCCGAAGTGCGGGCACGACCAGTTCCAGCGTCGGCCGTTTGAGCCGTAGGTAAAAGCAAAACTGTTTGCACCCTCTCCCTGTCGGAGAGGGTCGGGGTGAGGGCATCAGGCCACAGAATAATAAGCCAGCCGCTCCGCCAGCAAATCCACAAACGCTTCCCGATCGATATCCACCATTACCGTGGTATTCGGCTTGTTTCCCGTCAATGAGTAATAGTCCACCACCGTCATTCCCTGGGTATATTTCCCCTGTGTTTCCACACCAACCCAACGCTCGACCGTGGTAAACATTTCCGGCTTCAGCAGCCAGGCGATGGTGCATGGGTCATGCAGCGGGGCGCCGTGGAAGCCCCACTTCTCGGCTTTGTGATACTCCATAAAGAAGTCGAGCAGCTCGGCCACGGTCGTTGCAACCGGGTTGCCCACGGCGCGGAAGCGTTCAATATCGTCTGTCATAATCTGTGCCCGATGCGTCACGTCCAGCCCCGCCATCACAATCGGCAGGCCCGACTGGAAGACGATTTCCGCGGCTTCCGGGTCAACGAAGATGTTGAACTCTGCTGCTGGCGTCCAGTTCCCCAGCCCCATTGCCCCGCCCATGATGACGATACGGGCGATGTTGCTGTGCAGTTCAGGATGGCTGTTCAGCAGCAGCGCAACGTTGGTCTGCGGGCCGGTCGCCACCAGCGTCACGGGCTCTGCGCTCTCACGCAGCACCTTCGCCATGAGCTCGACGGCAGTGCAGTTTTGCGGTGCGAAATTCGGCTCCGGTAGCGCCGGGCCATCCAGCCCACTCTCACCGTGAACATTATCCGCAATGATCAGCTCGCGCATCAGTGGCTTAACGGCGCCACCTGCGACCGGAATATCGGTGCGTTTCAGCAGCGTCAACATCCGCAACACGTTTCGTAAGGTTTTATCCGGCGTCTGGTTCCCGGCGGAGGAGGTGACAGCTTTTACGTCCAGTTCAGGGGAAGCAAGAGCAAGGACGAGTGCGATCGCGTCATCATGACCCGGATCGCAGTCGAGAATAATTGGCTGTGCCATAGCGTTCTCCATTCTCAGCATTATTTGTGACAAGGTTAACGCTGCGATATGACGCCGAATAGAAAAAGAGATCTAAAGCGTGAAGCAGTGCGCAATCCGCAGATTGCGCACTAAAAAGATTAATGCAGGATTTTGGCGAGGAAGTCTTTTGCACGTTCAGATTTAGGATTTGCGAAGAACTCTTCTTTTGGTGAGTCTTCAACAATTTTTCCTTCATCCATGAAGATCACGCGGTTGGCCACTTTACGGGCGAAGCCCATTTCGTGCGTCACCACCATCATGGTCATCCCTTCGTGCGCCAGCTCCACCATGACGTCCAGCACTTCGTTGATCATCTCAGGGTCGAGCGCGGACGTCGGCTCATCAAACAGCATTGCCACCGGATCCATGCACAGCGCACGCGCGATTGCCACACGCTGCTGTTGGCCGCCCGAAAGCTGGGCCGGGAACTTATTCGCATGCGCAGACAGCCCGACGCGTTCCAGCAGCTTCAGCCCCTTTTCGCGCGCCGCTTTTTTGTCGCGCTTCAGCACTTTGACCTGCGCCAGCGTCAGGTTCTCAATGATGGACAGGTGAGGGAACAGCTCAAAATGCTGGAACACCATCCCTACGTGGGAGCGAAGCTGGGCAAGGTTGGTTTTCCTGTCATTTACTTTGGTGCCGTTAACGACAATCTCGCCCTGCTGGACAGGTTCCAGCCCATTAACGGTTTTGATAAGCGTGGACTTACCGGAACCGGACGGGCCGCATACCACTACCACATCGCCTTTTTTTACTTCTGTTGAGCAGTCGGTCAGCACCTGAAAGTGCCCATACCATTTAGAAACATTTTTCAGGGAAATCATTATACCGTCCTTTTCTTCAGCCAGCTGACCAACAGCGATGCGCTTAAACTAATCACAAAATAGACCCCGCCCGCGAAGAGGATCATCTCAACCTGCGTTCCGTCACGTTCGCCAATGGTGGAGGCGGTACGGAAGAAGTCTGCCAGACTCAGCACGTAGACCAGGGAGGTATCCTGGAACAGGACGATGCCCTGCGTCAGCAGCAGCGGAACCATGGCGCGAAACGCCTGCGGCAAAATAATGAGCTTCATGGACTGCCAGTGCGTCATACCGAGCGCCAGCGCAGCGCTGGACTGCCCGCGAGAGATACTCTGAATACCTGCGCGGATGATCTCTGAGTAGTAGGCGGCTTCAAACATGGAAAACGCCACCATGGCAGAGATCAGGCGGATATCGGTCTTTGGCGACAGTCCCAGTACGTTCTGTAAAAAGCCGGGAACAATCAGATAAAACCACAGCAGCACCATGACCAGTGGAATGGAGCGGAATACGTTAACGTAAGCCGTGGCAAACCAGGCGAGCGGCTTAAAGCTCGACAGGCGCATCACTGCCAGCAGGGTGCCCCAGACAATACCGACGATAATGGCGATAACGGTGATCTTTAAGGTGATTGCCAGTCCATCCAGCAGATAGGGCATGGAGGGAACAATGGAACTCCAGTCAAAATCGTACATTTATTTGCCCCCCAGATTGCCCGGCAGGCGTACTTTGCGTTCAACCAGGTTCATCACCAGCATGATGAAAGCGTTAATCAGAACATAGGCGAGCGTGATCGCCGTGAAGGATTCCCAGGCGTGAGCGGAGTAATCCAGCAGTTTGCCCGCCTGTGCCGCCATATCCACCAGACCGATGGTTGAGGCGATAGCCGAGTTTTTTACCAGGTTCATCATCTCGGACGTCATCGGCGGAACGATGACGCGGTAAGCGTTAGGCAGCAGTACGTAACGGTAGGCCTGGGGCAGAGTCAGGCCCATTGCCAGTGCCGCATTCTTTTGCCCGCGCGGCAGTGACTGTATGGCGGCACGTACCTGCTCGCAGACGCGCGCAGCGGTGAACAGCCCCAGACACAGCATAGAGGAGACAAAAAATTGTACGTTAGGATCCAGCTCGGCCTTAAACCACATGCCGAGATCTTCCGGCAGCAGTTCCGGGATCACCAGATACCAGGTAAAGAACTGCACGATCAGCGGAACGTTACGGAACAGTTCCACATAGAGCGTGCCAATCGAAGAGAGAAAACGGTTAGGGACGGTACGCAGAATACCGAACAGCGAACCGACAAGAAACGCGATAATCCACGCCGTTATCGATAACGCAACGGTAACCTGAAAGCCGCTCCACAGCCAGCCGAGATAGGTGGTGTTGCCGAACGGGGCTTGTTGCAGAAAGATGCCCCAGTTCCAGTCAATTGACATAGTAAACTCCAGAAAAAAAAGGGTAGCAGCGCTACCCTCGAAGATTGGTGAGAAGCTCAATTTTTGCGCTGAGTGGGGAACGACCACTCAACGTATAGTCTGTCCATGCTTCCCGACAATCGAGAGGGCAGGAGATCCCGCCCCTGTCGTTCTAATTAGTTAAGAGCTTTGTCGTTTGGTGATTTGAACAGCGCTTTCATGTCGTCAGACAGTTCAAAGTTCATGTTCAGGTTTTTTGGTGGAATTGGGTTCTTGAACCATTTGTCGAACCATTTTGCCGCTTCGCCGGAGGTTTGCGCCTGAGCGATGGTGTCATCGATCAGTTTCTTGAAGTCCTCGTCACCTTTACGCAGCATACAGCCGTAGGCTTCTTTCGACTGGGCGGTACCGACGATTTCCCAGTTGTCTGGTTTCTTCGCTTTCGCGCGTTCGCCCGCCAGCAGGGCGTCATCCATCATAAACGCGACAGCACGGCCGCTTTCCAGGGTACGGAAGGAGTCGCCATGGTCTTTCGCGCTGATGATGCGCATGTCCATTTTCTTCTCGTCGTTCAGCTTGTGCAGCAGCACTTCGGACGTGGTACCGGAGGTCACGACAACCGCTTTGCCTTTCAGGTCAGCAAAATCTTTGATGTCGCCGCCTTTCTTCGTCAGCAGGCGGGTGCCCACAACGAAGATGGTGTCCGAGAAAGCGGCCTGTTTCTGACGCTCAAGGTTGTTGGTGGTTGAGCCACATTCAAAATCAAATGTGCCGTTTTGCAGCAGAGGAATACGGTTTTGTGAAGTGATGGGGATCAGCTTCACTTGCAGGTCAGGTTTGTTCAGCTTTTTCTTCACGGCTTCAACGATGGCGTTGGAGTAATCCTGTGAATAGCCCACGACTTTTTGCGTGTTGTCGTAGTAAGAGAACGGGACAGAAGATTCACGGTGGCCGACCACGATCACGCCGTTTTTGGCAATCTTGTCGAGAGTGCTTCCTGCTGCCGGAGCGTCTTCAGCGTGGACAACCCCCGCAGACATTCCCATAACCAGCATTGCTGTGGCCAGTTTACGTAATTGCATACCCAACTCCTTTCTTATCAGCGCCAGTGACGCATAGATACCCATTGTGATGTTGTTATATCTCGCGCAATGCGAGTGCAGTGTTATGCAAGCTTGTTAACATTTAGTCTGGCTTAATGTAAAGATTTTGCTGCGTTATTGTTTATTTTTGCGAAGCGCGCCGCACCATTCAGAGGCAATAATCCCTCGTTGCACCGTTTCGGTGCTACCGATGATCTACGCTGGTGCGACAAAGTTGCACGTTAAGCCAGACAGCGTTGATATGAATAAACAAAGCAACAGGCGTGCCAGAATTGAAGTTTGGGAGGAAATTGTCGGGTGGGGGCGGCGGAGAGTAGGCCGGGTAAGGCGTAGCCGCCACCCGGCAACAGAAGGTAAGGTTATTTACGACGCTGACGCAGGCTCATCAGTACTGCGCCAAAGCCGAAGAGCAAGGTCAAAATCCACAGCGGCCAGTTCCCGGTGCGCGCGTAAGGCGTAAGCCCGGTAGTTGGCGTGACGTTAGTAGTCAGCACCTCACGGGTAAATTGCGGGATCATGGCCTGGATTTCACCCTGCGGACCAATCACGGCGGTAATGCCGTTATTGGTGCTGCGCAGCAACGGACGTGCCAGCTCCAGAGAACGCATTCGCGCCATCTGGAAGTGCTGCCACGGGCCAATCGATTTACCGAACCACGCATCGTTTGAGATGGTCAGCAGATAGTCGGTGTCCGGGCGGAAATTATCGCGCACCTGCTCGCCGAGGATAATCTCGTAGCAAATGGCGGCCGTCAGGGCAAAACCGTGCGCATGCAGCTGCGGCTGAACGTAAGGGCCCCGGCTGAATGAGGACATCGGCAAATCAAAGAACGGTGCCAGTGGGCGCAGAATAGACTCCAGCGGAACAAATTCGCCAAACGGTACAAGGTGGTTTTTGTTGTAGCGATTGGTGGAGGTATAGCTGTATTCGCTGTCCTTACCGAGCGTAATGATCGTGTTGTACGTGTCATAGCGGTTCTGCTGATTGAGACGCGCATCCACAATTCCGGTGATCAGCGTACTGCCGCGCGCGCGCAGCAGATCATCCATCATCTTCAGGAAGGGCTGCTGATTGATCTCCAGGTCCGGGATCGCAGACTCAGGCCAGATGATGAGCTGCGATTTGCCCATCACCTTTTCAGTGGCGTTGGCGTAGATTTTCAGCGTGTTCAGCAGCTGATTCTCATCCCATTTCAGGGACTGCGGGATATCGCCCTGGACCAGAGAAACCTGCGTGGCGCGCGCGGGCTCCAGCGTAAACCACTGGATATAACGCAGCGGGAAGGGCAGGGCAAACAGGATCAACGCGGCAACCAGCGGCTTCCAGTTACGTGTCACCAGAGCCAGCACCAGAAGGCCGCTGACCGCCATGAGCAGGAAGTTGATCGCCTCCACGCCCATGACCGGGGCCAGGCCTTTCAGCGGGCCGTCTACCTGGCTATAGCCGAACTGCAACCACGGGAAACCGGTCAGTACCCAGCCGCGCAGAAATTCGGTGATTTGCCAGACAACGGGTGCCGCTATCGCCACGCGCAGCCAGGTCTTTTTTGGCCACAGGCGAGACAGGATGCCCGCGAACAGGCCGGTGTAGAGCGAGAGATAGGCGGCGAGCAGCACAACCAGGAAGACGTTAACCGGCCCCGGCATTCCGCCAAATTGCGCGATACTGACGTAGACCCAGTTGATACCAGAGCCGAACAGCCCCAGCCCCCAGAAGTAGCCAATGGCCGCGGCCTGTACCGGACGGCGGTTCAGGGTAAGACCCTGTAGCCCCATCAGGGAGAGAATAGCGGCTGGCCAGATATCGTAAGGAGAAAAAGCCAGCGTACCGCTGGCTCCGAGTAACAGCGCCAGCAGCAAACGGACGCGCTGGCGTTCAAAGAGTGGGGCAAATGCCATTTACATTAATCTTCCAGTTTTGGCACCGGTGAGTCGTCCGGCATTCTGACGTGAACCTGAATAATACGTCGGCTGTCAGCCATTGCGACCTTGAACTGGTAACCATCGATGTCAACGGTTTCACCGCGGGCCGGAAGATGGCCGAAGGCCTGCATCACCAGACCACCAATGGTGTCCACTTCTTCATCGCTGAAGCTGGTGCCAAAGGTATCGTTGAAGTCTTCAATGGAGGCCAGCGCGCGCACGGTCCAGGTGTGGCGGCTCAGCTGACGGAAGTCGATATCCTCTTCTTCGTCATACTCATCTTCGATTTCGCCCACGATCAGCTCAAGGATGTCTTCGATTGTGACCAGACCGGAAACGCCACCAAATTCATCAATAACAATCGCCATGTGATAGCGCTGGGAGCGAAACTCCTTCAGCATCCGATCCACACGTTTACTTTCCGGCACAACCACGGCCGGGCGTAACACCTTTTCCATACTGAAGGCTTCGGCATCGCTGCGCATAAACGGCAGCAGATCTTTCGCCATCAAAATCCCTTCAATGTGATCTTTGTCTTCGCTGATGACCGGGAAACGTGAGTGAGCCGATTCGATAATCACATCGAGGCACTCGTCCAGCGTCTGGTTGCGTTTCAGGGTAATCATCTGCGAGCGGGGGATCATGATGTCGCGGACGCGCTGGTCGGCGATGTCCATCACCCCTTCGAGCATTTCGCGCGTATCTTCGTCGATAAGGTCGTTCTGCCCGGAATCACGAATCAGCTCCAGCAGTTCATCACGGTTTTTCGGTTCGCCGTGGAAAAGCTGGTTCAGAATGAGGGAGAAAAATCCCTTTTTAGTGGTTGTCGTGTCGCTACTGTGTGAATTGTCGTCGCTCATGGCGTTTGTTAAGGGTTCTCTTGTTAGTTCAATGTTAACCGCCGCGCTATGTCCCTGCGCGGCGGCATGGTAGTCAGTGACTGACTATTCTTTCTCGGCAATGTACGGATCCTCATAGCCCAGAGCAAGCATTATCTCTGTCTCGAGGGATTCCATCTCTTCCGCTTCGTCATCTTCAATATGGTCGTAACCCAGAAGATGCAGGCTACCGTGCACCACCATGTGCGCCCAGTGCGCTTCCAGCGGCTTTTGCTGCTCTTTGGCTTCCTGCTCAACCACCTGACGGCAGATGATCAGATCGCCCAGCAGCGGCATCTCAATGCCCGGAGGGGCTTCGAACGGGAAAGAGAGCACGTTGGTCGGCTTATCTTTCCCGCGGTAGGTCAGGTTGAGCTCATGGCTTTCTGCTTCATCCACCAGGCGAATCGTGACCTCTGATTCTTCCTGAAACTGGGGGATAACGGCATCCAGCCATTTCTGAAACTGTGCCTCTTCTGGCATGCCGGAATTATCATCACAGGCCAGCTGTAAATCGAGGATCACCTGACTCATTTCTGTTCATGCTCCTGCGCTTCGCGCTTACGTTCTGCGGCCAGTTCGGCCCTGCGCTTCTGATCTGCCTCTTCCCAGGCCTCATAAGCGTTAACGATACGCGCGACGACCGGATGGCGTACCACGTCTTCACTGTGGAAGAAGTTAAAGCTGATTTCCTCTACCTCGGCCAGGACTTCGATGGCGTGACGCAGACCCGATTTGGTGTTACGCGGCAGGTCAATCTGGGTGACGTCACCGGTGATAACCGCTTTCGAGTTAAAGCCAATACGCGTCAGGAACATCTTCATCTGTTCGATGGTGGTGTTCTGGCTCTCATCCAGAATGATGAACGCGTCGTTAAGCGTACGGCCACGCATGTAGGCCAGCGGAGCAACTTCAATCACGTTACGCTCGATGAGCTTTTCAACTTTCTCAAAGCCGAGCATTTCGAACAGCGCGTCATACAGCGGGCGCAGGTAGGGATCTACTTTCTGACTCAAATCGCCCGGCAGGAAGCCCAGTTTTTCACCGGCTTCAACAGCAGGGCGGGTCAGCAGGATACGGCGGATCTCCTGACGCTCGAGCGCATCAACCGCAGCGGCAACCGCCAGATAGGTTTTACCCGTACCCGCCGGGCCTACACCGAAGGTGATGTCGTGGTCGAGAATGTTGGCGATGTACTGCGCCTGGTTCGGGGTACGAGGCTTAATCACGCCGCGTTTAGTTTTGATGTTGATGGCTTTGCCATAGTCCGGCACGCTCTCCGCGCTCTGCTCAAGCACGCGCGCCTCTTTAATGGCCAGGTGGATCTGTTCAGGTTCAATATCCTGGATCTCACCGCGCATCGGGGCGGTATCAACATACAGGCTGCGGAGAATATCCGCCGCGGCGTTGACGCAGATTGGGCGTCCGGTGAGTTTGAAATGGTTATCGCGACGATTGATTTCGATACCCAGACGTCGCTCAAGTTGTTTGATGTTGTCATCAAACGGCCCGCACAGGCTCAGCAGGCGAGCGTTGTCTGCTGGCTCAAGGCTAATTTCACGCGTATCTATGTTCAAACTGTTCCTCTTTGAGTAGTTAACTGACTCGCCGCCACACGGCGTAATAAAACGGTCATTACCGAAATTATTCACGCCACAGAATAAAGGCGCAAGCGTTGCGGTAGATATTGGGGGTGATGAGAGGAAATACAAGGCCTGCCGGACAGGCAGGCCAGGAGGATCACGGCTGGTAAATACCTACGCCAGAATCGTTGACTTTGCGGGTGCGAGAGATAACAGATTCCGGCGTCTCGGCAATACGCAGACCCATTTCGTCCTCAGTGCGTACCACCTTCCCGCGCAGCGAGTTCGTGAGTACTTCGACAATCTCGACGTCCACAAACTTACCGATCATGTCCGGGGTGCCTTCAAAATTCACCACGCGGTTATTTTCGGTTCGACCAGACAGTTCCATGACGCTCTTACGGGAGGTGCCTTCCACCAGAATACGCTGGACAGTGCCGAGCATACGACGACTCCAGGCGTTGGCCTGCTGGTTGATACGCTCCTGTAGAATATACAGACGCTGCTTTTTCTCTTCTTCCGGCACATCGTCAACCATATCGGCCGCAGGGGTGCCCGGGCGCGCAGAGAAGATAAAGCTGTAGCTGACGTCGAAATTCACCTCGCCGATGAGCTTCATGGTGCGCTCAAAGTCATCAGCGGTTTCGCCAGGGAAGCCGACGATAAAGTCGGAGCTAATCTGGATATCCGGGCGCGCTTCACGCAGCTTGCGGATGGTGGACTTATACTCGAGCACCGTATGTGGACGACCCATCAGGTTCAGCACGCGGTCAGAACCGCACTGGATCGGCAGGTGCAGGAAGCTCACCAGCTCTGGCGTATCGCGATAGACGTCAATAATGTCGTCGGTAAATTCCATCGGATGGCTGGTGGTAAAGCGAATGCGGTCGATGCCGTCAATCGCCGCCACCAGACGCAGCAGTTCAGCAAAGCTGCCGGTGGTGCCGTCGTAGTTTTCCCCGCGCCAGGCGTTTACGTTCTGACCCAGCATGTTCACTTCACGAACGCCCTGCGCGGCAAGCTGCGCGATTTCAAACAGGATATCGTCTGCCGGGCGGCTCACTTCTTCACCGCGGGTGTAAGGCACCACGCAGTAAGTACAGTATTTGTTGCAGCCTTCCATGATGGAGACGAAGGCGGTCGGGCCATCAGCGCGCGGCTCAGGCAGACGGTCAAATTTCTCGATCTCCGGGAAGCTCACGTCAACCACCGGGCTACGGCTGCCGCGAACCTGATTAATCATCTCTGGCAGGCGGTGCAGGGTCTGAGGGCCAAAAACGATATCCACATAGGGGGCTCTCTGGCGGATCAGCTTACCTTCCTGCGATGCGACGCAGCCACCCACGCCAATAATCAGGTCCGGATTTTTCCGTTTGAGAAGCTTCCAGCGGCCTAACACATGAAAGACTTTTTCCTGTGCTTTTTCACGAATTGAACAGGTGTTCAGCAGCAGCACATCGGCTTCTTTCGCATTTTCAGTCAGCTGGTATCCGTGGGTGGTATCCAGCAGATCGGCCATCTTCGATGAATCGTATTCGTTCATCTGACAGCCCCAGGTTTTTATATGGAGTTTTTTAGTCATCGACTTGCTCAGCTCAGGATTGCAAGCCGCGTATTGTAATGCTTTGGTGCGGTTGTGACCAGTATGAAGGTTGTCAACCTCAGGGTCGCAAAAATCCGGTAAACTTAAGGTATTCTCCAATAAGGAATAGTGACCATGACACTCCTGAAAACCGAAGTTGCCGTTGTTGGCGGCGGTATGGTCGGCGGCGCACTGGCGCTGGGGCTGGCGCAGCAGGGATTTGACGTAACCGTTATTGAACAGGCGGCTCCGCCGGCATTCGATCCTGCCAGCCAACCGGACGTGCGTATTTCCGCCATCAGCGCGGCCTCTGTTGATCTGCTTCGCGGGCTGGGCGTCTGGGAGGCGGTGCTGGCGATGCGCGCGCACCCATACAGCCGTCTTGAAACCTGGGAGTGGGAAAATGCTCACGTGTCGTTTGATGCCGCCGAGCTGAAACTGCCGCGCCTGGGCTATATGGTGGAAAACAACGTGCTCCAGCAGGCACTCTGGCAGGCGCTGGAGGCGCACCCGAAGGTGACGCTGCGCGTTCCGGACTCGCTGAAAGCCCTGCATCGTCATGATGGCGGGTATCTCCTGACGCTGGACAACGACGATGAGCTGGCCGTGAAGCTGGTGGTAGGGGCGGATGGCGCGAACTCGCAGGTCAGGCAGATGGCAGGCATTGGGATCCATGCCTGGCAGTACCAGCAGTCCTGCATGCTGATCACCGTTCAGTCAGAAAACGCGCCGGGCGAAAGCACCTGGCAGCATTTTACGCCGAACGGCCCGCATGCATTCTTACCGCTGTTTGATAACTGGGCTTCGCTGGTGTGGTACGACAAACCGGCGCGCATTCGACAGTTGCAGGGTCTGTCCATGGATCAGTTGCAGCGCGAAATTCGCCAGCACTTCCCGAGCCGTCTGGGCAACGTGACCCCGGTTGCCGCCGGCGCATTCCCGCTGATGCGACGCCATGCGTTGCAGTATGCCCGTGAAGGACTGGTGCTGGTGGGGGACGCGGCGCACACCATTCATCCGCTGGCGGGGCAGGGGGTGAATCTGGGATACCGTGACGTCGATGCGTTACTGGATGTGCTGGGTAACGCTCGCGCCCACGCGGAAGCCTGGGCCAGCCATCAGGTACTGAAGCGCTACCAGACGCGCCGTATGGCGGATAACTTCATTATGCAGTCGGGGATGGATCTGTTCTATGCCGGGTTCAGCAACGATGTTGGTCCGGTGCGTATAGTGCGCAATATTGGATTGATGGCGGCGGAGCGTGCCGGTGGGCTGAAGCGTCAGGCCCTGAAATACGCCCTCGGACTCTAATCCTTTTCCCCTCTCCCCGTGGGAGAGGGTCAGGGTGAGGGCATCAGGCCGCACAATTCTGTACAAAAACAAAAAAGCCCGCAGAGCGGGCTTGTTTGTTTTAAGTGGCTGGGGTGCAGGGATTCGAACCCCGGAATGCTGGTATCAGAAACCAGAGCCTTACCGCTTGGCGACACCCCAATTGCGTTAAACAAACTGCTTAACGACTTTAAAGTGGCTGGGGTACGAGGATTCGAACCTCGGAATGCCGGAATCAGAATCCGGTGCCTTACCGCTTGGCGATACCCCAACAATGTTCAGTTTACCGAATCGTATTCGATAACATAAATATGGTGGCTACGACGGGATTCGAACCTGTGACCCCATCATTATGAGTGATGTGCTCTAACCAACTGAGCTACGTAGCCAGTACTGCAATCTTCGATGGCTGGGGTACCTGGATTCGAACCAGGGAATGCCGGTATCAAAAACCGGTGCCTTACCGCTTGGCGATACCCCAATACCGCGGAGAACCGCATAATCGAAGAAATATGGCTGGGGTACCTGGATTCGAACCAGGGAATGCCGGTATCAAAAACCGGTGCCTTACCGCTTGGCGATACCCCATCCGTGCAACGCTTACCTGGGAATGGTGCGGGAGGCGAGACTTGAACTCGCACACCTTGCGGCGCCAGAACCTAAATCTGGTGCGTCTACCAATTTCGCCACTCCCGCAAAAAAGATGGTGGCTACGACGGGATTCGAACCTGTGACCCCATCATTATGAGTGATGTGCTCTAACCAACTGAGCTACGTAGCCATCTTTTTTTCGCGTTACCTTATCGGCGTTGCGGGGCGCATTATGCGTATAGACCCTTGCAGCGTCAACACCTTTTTCAATGAAAATAGCCGGAATGTGACTGTTTGGTTAGGTTGCGAACAGCGAGGCCGAATATTCGACAATTATTGGTTATTAATCGATTTTATGCGGAGAAAAGAGAGGCAAAAAAATCAGGCCCCGGAGGGCCTGATGATACTCTGAACATTATTTATAGGCAGACTGGTGAACGCCCACCGCGCGTCCTGACGGATCGTTCATCGCTTTGAATGATTCATCCCATTCAATGGCTTTAGCAGAAGAGCAGGCGACCGATGGACCACCCGGTACGCACTCTGCTGCGCTTGGAACCGGGAACAGCTCCTCAAAGATCTCACGGTACAAATACGCTTCTTTCGAGGCTGGCGTGTTGTACGGGAAACGGAAGCTCGCAGTTTCCAGTTGTTGATCAGAAACCTGTTTCGCCGCCACCTCTTTCAGGGTGTCGATCCAGCTGTAACCCACGCCATCGGAGAACTGCTCTTTCTGACGCCACGCCACACTCGCCGGCAGGTAGGATTCAAAACATTCTCGCAGGATATGTTTCTCCATTTTGCCGTTGCCGCACATTTTGTCCTGCGGGTTGATGCGCATCGCCACATCAAGGAATTTCTTATCGAGGAACGGCACGCGGGCTTCCACACCCCAGGCGGACATCGCTTTGTTGGCGCGCGCGCAGTCAAACATGTGCAGCGCCTGTAGCTTACGCACCGTTTCTTCATGCAGCTCTTTGGCGTTTGGCGCTTTGTGGAAATAGAGGTAACCGCCAAACACTTCGTCAGAACCCTCGCCGGAGAGCACCATCTTGATGCCCATCGCTTTGATCTTCCGCGACATCAAATACATCGGTGTGGAGGCGCGAATGGTGGTTACATCATAGGTTTCAATGTGATAGATCACATCGCGGATCGCATCCAGACCTTCCTGTACGGTGAAGTGAATTTCATGGTGCACCGTGCCGAGATGATTTGCCACTTCCTGGGCGGCTTTCAGGTCAGGTGCCCCTTCCAGACCCACGGCAAAGGAGTGCAGCTGCGGCCACCAGGCTTCAGAGCGCTCCTGATCTTCCACGCGACGTGCGGCGAATTTCTTGGTGATCGCGGAGATCACGGAGGAGTCCAGACCGCCGGAGAGCAGTACGCCGTAAGGTACGTCTGACATCAGGTGGCTTTTCACTGACTCTTCCAGGGCCTGACGCAGTTCGGCTTTGTCCGTCACGTTGTCTTTCACCGCCTCATAATCAAACCAGTCGCGCTGGTAGTACGGGCGGATCTCGCCGTCTTTACTCCACAGGTAGCTACCTGCCGGGAACTCTTTGATGGTGCGGCACACCGGTACCAGGGCTTTCATCTCTGAGGCAACGTAGAAGTTGCCGTGCTCATCGTGTCCCATGTACAGCGGGATAATACCGATATGGTCGCGGCCAATCAGGTAAGCGTCTTTTTCGCTGTCGTACAGGGCGAAGGCGAACATACCTTGCAGATCGTCGAGGAACTCCGGGCCTTTCTCCTGATACAGCGCCAGGATCACTTCGCAGTCTGAGCCGGTCTGAAACGCGTAGCGATCGCCGTACTCGGCGCGCAGCGCCTGATGGTTGTAAATTTCACCGTTAACAGCCAGCGCGTGCGTTTTTTTCTCGTTATACAGCGGCTGTGCGCCAGCGTTGACATCAACAATGGAGAGACGTTCGTGAGCCAGAATCGCTTTATCGCTGGCGTATACGCCTGACCAGTCCGGACCGCGATGGCGCATCAGGCGGGACAATTCGAGTGCTTTTTTACGCAGTTCGCCCGCGTCAGTTTTAATATCCAGTACGCCAAAAATAGAACACATAACCTTCTCCGTTAACCCTGTTGCGTTGTGATGTTGCTTGCTTATGAAAATGCCGCAAAAGGGGGAGGGGGCGCAAGCGTTTTACCGATGAAAACGTAAAAAGTGCAATGGCGATTGCCGAATCTTAAAAAAAGAGTATGTCTTAAGCAATTCTATTGATGATTTCTCAATGAAGGGCTGATTTCGTTAGATGAAGTGATGTTTTCAGACAGCAGAAATGAAAAACCACGCCCTGAGGCGTGGTTCTGAATCAAATAACGTCGATTTCGTCGACAGAGGGGTAAATCCAGCTTGGCCGGAACGGCATCGTATCAATGTCATCAAGCTGTGAAACGCCAGAAAGCACCAGGATGGTTTCAAGCCCCGCCTGGAAGCCAGCCAGAATATCGGTACGCAGGTTGTCGCCCACGATGACGGTTTCTTCTGAGTGTGCCTGCATCGTATTCAGTGCGGCGCGGATGATCCACGGGCTCGGTTTACCGACAACAAACGGCTTACGACCCGAGATTTTTTCGATACCGGCGCACAGCGCACCGCAGGCGGGATAAAAACCACGACCGTGCGTGTCCGGGTTGGTGGCGATAAAACGCGCACCGTTGGCGACAAAGTAGGCTGCCTTATGCATCATCTCCCAGTTAAAGGAGCGCGTTTCGCCCACGATGACAAAGTCCGGGTTCACGTCGGTGATGGTGAAGCCCGCTTTATACAGCTCGTGGATCAGCGCACCTTCACCAACGACATAGGCTTTTTTGCCTTCCTGACGCTTCAGGAAATCCGCGGTCGCCATCGCAGAGGTATAGAACACGCTGTCCGGGACGTTGACGCCTGCGGTAGCAAAGCGGTTTGCCAGATCCTGACCAGTCTGTGAAGGGTAGTTCGTGAGAAGAACCAGTGGCATTCCTTTGTCGATGATGCGGTGAAGAAACTCCGCAGCACCCGGCACGGCAACGTTGTCGTGCATCAGCACGCCGTCGATATCACAAATTACATTCTTAATGGTCATGGACAATCCGACATCAAAAAAAGAAGGCGTTACTATAAGGTCCGATCAGGATTCCAGCAAATGTTGCAGCAGGATCCCGTTGAGCATGGCACGTTTTACCAGGGCGAATGCGCCAATTGCCGAGCGGTGATCGAGCGTAGATCGCACCACCGGCAAATTCTGGCGAAATGCCTTCAGCGCCTGGGTATTGATGCAGCCTTCAATGGCGGGCAGTAACACTTTTTCGGCTTCAACGATCTCGCCGGCAATCACCACTTTCTGCGGATTAAACAGGTTGATGGCAATGGCGATGGTCTTACCCAGGTGGCGTCCTACCTGTTCGATCACTTCGCAGGCCAGCGCATCGCCTTTGTTTGCCGCTTTGCAGATGGCGCCGATCTTACAATCGTCCAGCGTGACGCGGCTCTGGTAACCCTGCTCCAGCAGATGGCGAACGCGATGTTCAATGGCGGCATTGGCGGCAACGGTTTCAAGACAGCCAAAGTTACCGCAGTGGCAGCGCTCGCCAAGCGGTTCCACCTGGATATGACCAATCTCGCCTACGTTACCGTTACGGCCAATAAAAATGCGGCCATTCGAGATGATGCCCGCACCTGTACCACGGTGAACGCGCACCAGAATAGAGTCTTCGCAGTCCTGGCTCGCACCAAAGTAGTGCTCCGCCAGCGCCAGCGAGCGAATATCGTGACCAACAAAGCAGGTCAGCTTGAAGCGCTTTTCCAGCGCCTCAACCAGCCCCCAGTTCTCTACCTTAATA
Organism: Enterobacter cloacae complex sp. GYL001; assembly: GCF_049237125.1. Lineage (NCBI taxonomy): Bacteria > Pseudomonadati > Pseudomonadota > Gammaproteobacteria > Enterobacterales > Enterobacteriaceae > Enterobacter > Enterobacter cloacae complex sp. GYL001. The sequence continues at coordinate 161,002 of NZ_JBMKGW010000001.1, forward strand.
TGCGGCATGTAGCGAATAACGCCGCTTTCCGGGTCAACCAGGCCGGGCAAAATCACCGAGATGGCGATGAGTTCACGGATCTTGCGCTGACAGCTTTCGATGAAATGCGCAATGGTATTCAGCAACGCGTGTTCAAGCGTCTCCTGCGTGCGCTCAGGAAGGGGGTAGTGTTCTTCGGCAATGGCCTTGCTGCTCAGATCGTAGAGCGTAAGCGTGGTGTCATGACGTCCTAAGCGAACGCCAATGGCCTGAAAATTGCGGGTTTCCGTGACGATGGAAATCGCGCGGCGGCCCCCGGTGGAGGCCTGCTGATCGACTTCTTTGATCAGGCCGCGCTCAATGAGCTGACGTGTAATTTTTGTCACGCTGGCGGGAGCAAGCTGGCTTTGTTCGGCTATCTGAATGCGTGAGATTGGCCCGTGCTGGTCAATCAGGCGATAAACCGCCGCGCTGTTAAGTTGTTTAACGAGATCGACATTACCGATTTGAGCTTGTCCGCCTGGTGTCATACTTTTACTTACTCAGTGACGACCTCGTTACCATTAACGATGGTCTTAATAATTTTATAATCGTGTGTGAACGCCGTCAGGTTTGCAACCATACCTGGCGCAATACCGCCGAGCTGTTTATCGACGCCAATGGCGCGCGCCGGATAAAGCGTGGCCATGCGCAGCACTTCCTCAAGCGCGATGCCGCAATGTTCAACGAGGTTACGTACCCCTTCGATCATCGTCAGAGAAGAACCGCTCAGCGTGCCGTTCTCATCCACACACAGTCCATTCCGGTAGTATATTGTTTTACCAGCAAAAATGAACTGGTCAATATTCGCCCCTGCCGGAGCGGTAGCATCCGTCACAAGGCAGAGCTTGTCGCCTTTCAGGCGTTTGGCGTTGCGGATGTTGGTGTAATCGACATGCAAGCCGTCGGCGATAATGCCGCAGTAGACGTCTGGTTCATCCAGAATGGCGCCAACCAGTCCCGGTTCGCGGCCAGTAATATAGGGCATCGCGTTATAAAGGTGTGTGGCAAACGTAATGCCTGCGCGGAAACCGGCCTTCGCCTCTTTCAGCGTCGCGTTCGAATGGCCCGCAGACACCACAATCCCGGCGGCGGCCAGTTTGCTGATAACGTCCGTGCCGGTCATTTCCGGGGCCAGCGTTACTTTGGTGATCACATCGGCATTGGCGCACATGTAATCCACCAGCTCGGCATCCGGTTTGCGCACGTAGTTTGGGTTATGGGTGCCTTTCTTGACCATATTCAGCCATGGTCCTTCCAGGTGCAGGCCCAGCGCCTGATTCGGATGTTTTGCCAGGTATTCGCGCATGACGCGGATACCCTGTTTCATCAGGTCATCGCTGCTGGTGATCAGCGTTGGCAGATAGCTGGTGCAGCCCGATTTCTCGTTGGCTTTTTGCATGATTTCCAGCGTTTCAACCGATACCGCCTCTGCGGTATCGTTAAACTGGACACCGCCGCAGCCGTTAAGCTGTACGTCGATGAAACCGGGGGAGATTACTGCTCCATTGAGGGAACGCTGTTCGATCTCCGGCGGCAGTTCCGCCAGCGGGCAAACACGTTCAATCAGGCCATTGGCGATTACAATCGCATGGTCATCCAGAATTTCATGGCCGGTATAAATCCGACCGTGGGTTAAAGCGTACATATCGACCCCCGGTTAAAAAAAGCGACCGCCTCGGATAAAAGAGGCGGTTATTCAATTACAGACCTTTGATGTTCTCAGCTTCCAGCTCGTTGAAGTATTTCAGCGTTTTCACTTTCAGCTCCATGGTGGACGGTTCGTCACACACGACAACCGCTTTTGGATGCAGCTGTAAGCAGCTGATCGTCCACATATGGTTCACGTTGCCTTCAACGGCAGCCTGAAGCGCTTGCGCTTTCACCGCGCCCAGCACCAGAATCATCACTTCTTCGGCATCCAGCAGCGTGCCCACGCCTACGGTCAGCGCGTATTTAGGCACCTGATTGACGTCGCCGTCAAAGAAGCGGGAGTTAGCCACGCGCGTATCATGGGTCAGCGTTTTAATACGGGTACGGGAAGCCAGTGAAGATGCCGGTTCGTTGAACGCGATATGACCATCGTTGCCTACGCCGCCCATAAACAGGTGGATTTTACCGTAGGAACGGATTTTTTCTTCATACTGACGGCATTCTGCGTCAATATCAGGCGCGTTTCCATTCAGCAGGTTAATGTTTTCAGCCGGAATATCAACGTGATCGAAGAAATTACGGTGCATAAAGCTGTGGTAACTTTCCGGATGTTCCTTCGGCAGGCCGACATATTCGTCCATGTTGAAGGTCACAACGTGTTTAAAGCTAACCTGGCCCGCTTTGTGCATTTCAACCAGAGCTTTATACGCGGTCAGGGGCGTGCCACCGGTTGGAAGACCGAGAACGAAAGGACGATCGGCTGTTGGTTTGAACGCGTTGATGCGGTTAACGATATGACGAGCAGCCCATTTTCCGACTTGTTCAGCTGTTGCCAGGGGAATCAGTCTCATTATTCACCTCTAAAGTTTAAGTAAAAGTGGGCGGATGATTAGTGCAACCTGAACTAAGCGTAACCTGGAACCTTTCAGGCCGGATCAATCCGTCTTGATTTTTTGAATGATAAAATAAGTTTTCGTCGTTAGCCAGTGAAAGGGAGGGTTTAATACGATATTTGGTGACAATAATCACAAAAAATAGGTGTTTAATTTGCGATACGAATTAATTTTTCACACACTCACACTGCCAGTGAATCATCAACTGTATCTATCGTTCGTGACACAATAAAAACATAGTTTATGCGCGAGTCTTAACAAAGGGTCTCGTAGGGGGAATAGGATGAATATTTTAGGTTTTTTCCAGCGCCTCGGTAGGGCTTTGCAGCTCCCTATCGCCGTGCTACCGGTTGCAGCGTTGCTGCTGCGATTCGGGCAACCCGATCTTCTTAACGTGCCGTTTATCGCCCAGGCAGGCGGCGCAATTTTTGACAACCTGGCGCTGATTTTCGCCATCGGTGTGGCGTCAAGCTGGTCAAAAGACAGCGCTGGTGCCGCGGCACTGGCAGGGGCTGTCGGTTACTTCATCCTCACGAAAGCGATGGTAACCATCAACCCTGAAATCAATATGGGTGTGCTGGCAGGTATCATTACCGGCCTGGTGGGTGGCGCCGTGTACAACCGTTGGGCAGGTATCAAACTTCCTGACTTCCTGAGCTTCTTCGGCGGTAAACGTTTTGTGCCGATTGCGACGGGCTTTTTCTGTCTGATCCTCGCCGCCATCTTTGGCTACGTTTGGCCACCGGTGCAGCATGCTATCCATGCGGGTGGCGAGTGGATCGTGTCTGCGGGCGCAATGGGCGCGGGCATCTTCGGTTTCATTAACCGTCTGCTGATCCCAACCGGTCTGCATCAGGTACTGAACACCATCGCCTGGTTCCAGATTGGTGAGTTCACCAACGCGGCCGGCGCGGTATTCCACGGTGATATCAACCGCTTCTACGCAGGCGACGGCACCGCGGGCATGTTCATGTCTGGCTTCTTCCCAATCATGATGTTTGGTCTGCCTGGCGCGGCGCTGGCAATGTACCTGGCTGCGCCGAAAGCGCGTCGCCCAATGGTTGGCGGGATGCTGCTGTCCGTTGCGATCACCGCCTTCCTGACCGGCGTGACCGAGCCACTGGAATTCCTGTTCATGTTCCTGGCTCCGCTGCTGTATCTGATGCACGCGATCCTGACCGGTATCAGCCTGTTCGTCGCCACCCTTCTGGGTATCCATGCTGGCTTCTCCTTCTCCGCAGGCGCCATCGACTATGTGTTGATGTACAACCTGCCGGCGGCAAGCAGCAACGTCTGGATCCTGATGGTGATGGGCCTGATCTTCTTCGTTATCTACTTCGTTCTGTTCAGCGCGGTTATTCGTATGTTTAACCTGAAGACGCCGGGCCGCGAAGATACGAAAGATGATGTTGTGACCAGTGAAGCCAACAGCAATACCGAAGAGGGTTTAACCCAGCTGGCAACCAACTACATTGCCGCTGTGGGTGGCACCGACAACCTGAAAGCGATCGATGCCTGTATTACCCGTCTGCGTCTGACCGTAGGTGACTCCGCGCGCGTGAGCGATGCAATGTGCAAACGCCTGGGTGCGTCTGGTGTGGTGAAACTGAACAAACAAACCATCCAGGTTATCGTGGGTGCGAAAGCCGAATCTATCGGCGATGAAATGAAAAAAGTGGTTGCCCGTGGGCCGGTCGCTGCCGCCTCAACGGATAACGAGCCAGTGGCTGACGCGCCGGTTGCAAAACCGCAGGCTGTGCCAAACGCGGTGACCATCGCTGCGCTGGTTTCTCCGGTGACAGGTGACGTTGTTGCGCTTGAGCAGGTGCCTGACGAAGCGTTCGCCAGCAAAGCGGTCGGTGACGGCGTGGCGGTGAAACCAACGGACAAAACCGTGGTCTCTCCGGCTGCCGGTACTATCGTGAAAATCTTCAACACCAACCACGCGTTCTGCCTGGAAACGGAAAAAGGCGCGGAGATCGTTGTTCATATGGGTATCGATACCGTTGCGCTGAACGGTCAGGGCTTTACTCGTCTGGTGGAAGAGGGTGCTGAAGTGGCGGCAGGTCAGCCGATTCTGGAAATGGATCTGGACTTCCTGAATGCCAACGCGCGCTCCATGATAAGCCCGGTCGTGTGCAGCAACATCGACGACTTCAGCGGTCTGGTGATCCAGGCGCAGGGTCAGGTGGTTGCAGGCCAGACGCCACTGTATGAGATTAAAGGCAAGTAATCGCTCCTGAGTAGAGTTATGCCTTTAGCGGCGGGGGATATCCTCCGCCGCTTTTTTTTGCAGCAATTGCCCCCATTATTTTCTTCCGGGACGTTTTAAGGGTTGTCACTACGTCCGGCTTATAAGATCATATGCCGTTATACGTTGTTTACGCTTTGAGGAATCCACGATGAGTGAGGCAGAAGCCCGCCCGAGTAACTTTATTCGTCAGATCATCGATGAAGATCTGGCCAGTGGTAAGCACACCACAGTCCACACGCGTTTCCCGCCGGAGCCAAATGGCTACCTGCACATTGGTCACGCCAAATCGATCTGCCTGAACTTTGGTATTGCGCAAGATTACCAGGGGCAGTGCAACCTGCGTTTCGATGACACCAACCCAGTAAAAGAAGACATCGAATACGTTGAGTCGATTAAAAACGACGTGCAATGGCTGGGCTTCAACTGGTCTGGCGATATCTGCTACTCCTCAGACTATTTCGATCAGCTGTATGCCTATGCGGTTGAACTGATTAACAAAGGTCTGGCATACGTCGACGAATTGTCTGGTGACGAAATCCGTGAATACCGCGGTACGCTGACTCAGCCTGGTAAAAACAGCCCGTTCCGCGATCGTAGCGTGGAAGAGAACCTGGCGCTGTTTGAAAAAATGCGTGCCGGTGGCTTCGAAGAAGGTAAAGCGTGTCTGCGTGCCAAAATCGATATGGCGTCTCCGTTCATCGTGATGCGCGATCCGGTGCTGTACCGCATTAAGTTCGCTGAACACCACCAGACCGGTAACAAGTGGTGCATCTACCCGATGTACGACTTCACCCACTGCATCAGCGATGCGCTGGAAGGCATTACGCACTCTCTGTGCACGCTGGAATTCCAGGACAACCGTCGTCTGTACGACTGGGTGCTGGATAACATCACCATTCCTGTGCATCCGCGTCAGTACGAATTCTCTCGTCTGAACCTGGAATACACCGTGATGTCCAAGCGTAAGCTGAACCTGCTGGTCACCGACAAGCACGTTGAAGGCTGGGACGACCCGCGTATGCCGACCATCTCTGGCCTGCGTCGTCGTGGCTACACCTCGGCGTCCATTCGTGAGTTCTGCAAACGTATTGGCGTTACCAAGCAGGACAACACCATCGAAATGGCGTCTCTGGAATCCTGCATTCGCGAAGACCTGAACGAAAACGCGCCGCGCGCGATGGCAGTGATCGATCCAGTGAAACTGGTCATCGAAAACTATCCGCAGGGTGGAAGCGAACGGGTCTCGATGCCTAACCATCCGAACAAACCGGAAATGGGCACCCGCGACGTGCCGTTCAGCGGTGAAATCTGGATCGATCGCGCCGACTTCCGCGAAGAAGCGAACAAGCAGTACAAGCGTCTGGTGCTGGGCAAAGAAGTGCGTCTGCGTAACGCCTATGTGATCAAAGCCGAGCGCGTAGAGAAAGATGCGGAAGGTAACATCACGACCATCTTCTGTACGTACGACGCAGAGACGCTGAGTAAAGATCCGGCGGATGGCCGTAAAGTGAAAGGTGTGATCCACTGGGTGAGCGCGCAGCATGCGCTGCCGGTTGAGATCCGTCTCTACGATCGTCTGTTCAGCGTACCTAACCCAGGCGCTGCGGAGGACTTCCTGGCGGTTATCAACCCTGAGTCGTTGATTATCAAGCAGGGGTATGCCGAGCCGTCTCTGAAAGCCGCTGAAGCCGGTAAAGCGTTCCAGTTTGAACGTGAGGGTTACTTCTGCCTGGACAGCCGTTACAGCACGGCGGAAAAACCGGTATTTAACCGTACCGTCGGTCTGCGTGATACCTGGACTAAGATCGGCGAATAATCACGCTGGCATGGTCAATGAGAAACAAACGCCGCGTAATGCGGCGTTTTTTTATTTAACGATCATGTCGTTAAGCATCGGGATGATGAATTAAAGCCAACATTCCAGGTCAATGTGGTGCTACTTATTTTATTTAAAAAAGTTTGTTGTTTTCCAAAAACAGAAACGCTGAAAAATATATTCACAATATCAATGTTACTTACTGAAAATTAGCGCATTCCCCCGCCAGTACTTGCTTCCCGGTAAATGTTACAAAGCACTACGAAATATGTGCTCTTCGTCATAATCCTGACTTTTGCCTGATTAAAAGCATTGATAATTCGCGTCGCGAAAAATAACCTAAAGACGGTAGTTAATTCGAGGGTATTTCTGACTACCCCTGACCACTTGGTCTTTTCTGTTTTTCGCCGTTTAAGGCGTTTTAATTCGTCAAAGAGGAATAATCTATGCGTACGTTCAGTGGCAAACGTAGTGCGCTGGCGCTGGCTATCGCCGGTGTAACAGCAATGTCGGGCCTGGTGGTTGCGCCAGAGGCAAAAGCAGCAGGTTTCATTGAAGATTCCACCCTCACGGGCGGTATTTATTACTGGCAGCGTGAGCGTGACCGTAAAGACGTCACTGAAGATAAATACAAAACCAACCTTTCTCACTCGACCTGGAACGCCAACCTGGATTTTCAGTCGGGATATGCCGCCGATATGTTCGGGATCGATATTGCAGCGTTCACCGCAATTGAAATGGCCGAAAATGGCGACAGCGGCCATCCGAACGAAATTGCGTTCTCCTCCAGCAATAAAGCCTACGATGAAGACTGGTCCGGCGATAAAAGCGGAATCAGCCTGTATAAAGCGGCTGCAAAATTCAAATATGGTCCGGTCTGGGCGCGTGGAGGTTATATCCAGCCAACCGGTCAGACGCTGTTAGCACCGCACTGGAGCTTTATGCCAGGCACTTATCAGGGTGCGGAAGCCGGTGCTAATTTTGACTACGGCGATGCGGGGGCGTTGAGCTTCTCCTATATGTGGACCAACGAGTACAAAGCGCCGTGGCACATTGAGATGGACAAGTTCTATCAGAATGATAAAAAAACCAAAGTTGATTATCTCCACTCGCTGGGGGCGAAGTACGACTTCAAAAACGATCTGGTGCTGGAAGCTGCTTTTGGTCAGGCTGAAGGCTATATCGATCAGTACTTTGCTAAAGCCAGCTACAAATTTGATATCGCGGGTAGCCCGCTGAGCACCAGCTATCAGTTCTACGGTACGCGCGACAAAGTCAGTGATGGCAGCGTAAATGATATCTATGACGGCACCGCGTGGTTACAGGCGTTGACCTTCGGCTACAAGGTAGGTCAGGTTGATTTACGTCTGGAGGGAACATGGGTCAAGGCAGAAGGGCAGCAGGGCTACTTCCTGCAACGTATGACGCCAACCTACGCCTCTTCCAATGGTCGTCTGGATATCTGGTGGGATAACCGCTCTGACTTCAACGCCGACGGCGAAAAGGCGGTCTTCTTCGGCGCAATGTATGACCTGAAGAACTGGAACCTGCCTGGTTGGGCAGTGGGTGCGTCCTACGCGTACGCCTGGGACGCGAAGCCAGCAGATATGGCTACGCCAGACGCCTACTACGATCCGAACTACCGTCTGAAAGAGTCTTCATACAGTCTGGATGCGATTTACACCCTTCAGGAGGGCCGTGCGAAAGGCACGATGTTCAAACTGCACTTCACCCAGTATGACAACCACTCCGATATCCCGAGCTACGCGGGCGGTTACGGCAACATCTTCCAGGATGAACGTGACGTGAAATTCATGGTCATTGCGCCATTCACAATCTTCTGATGAACACGCAGGCGGGCGAAATCCCGCCTGCATGGAGACTGCATATGATGAAAAAAATGGTAATCGTTGCGCTGCTGGCATCGGGGCTGGTGGCGTGTGCGCAGGATCAGGCGCAGAAAGAAGACTCCCGTCTGAAGGAGGCGTATAGCGCCTGCATCAATACAGCACAAGGATCGCCAGAGAAGATTGAAGCCTGCCAGAGCGTGCTGAATGTGCTGAAAAAAGAGAAAGCGCATGAGCAGTTTGCGACGCAGGAAAATGTTCGCGTGATGGATTACCAGGCCTGTATCCAGGCGCGGAAAAGCGGTAACGATCAGGAAGTGGCGAAGCGTTGCGATAAGATCTGGGACGAGATTCGCAATAACAATAAATAAGTTGCTTTACGCCCGGTGGCGCTGCGCTTACCGGGCCTACAACGGTGTCACAGCCCGTAGGCCCGGTAAGCGCAGCGCCACCGGGCTTTTTTCAGGCAAAAAAAAGCCAACCTTACGGCTGGCTCAGAGTATGAACACGATATTATTTCGCGTCGTGCGCGTGGTCGTCTTCGCGGCAATCGCCTTCAGCGCAGTGACCGTACAGGTACAGGCTGTGGTTGGTCAGGCGGATGCCATGACGGGCGGCGATTTCACGCTGGCGTGATTCAATGGAATCATCGCTAAATTCAATGACCTTGCCACAGTCGAGGCAGATCAGGTGATCGTGGTGATGCTGCTGAGTCAGCTCGAACACGGATTTACCGCCTTCGAAATTATGACGAGTAACAATGCCCGCGTCATCAAACTGGTTCAGCACACGATAGACGGTTGCCAGCCCAATCTCTTCACCCATATCGATAAGACGCTTATAAAGGTCTTCCGCACTGACATGGTGATTGTCTGGCCCCTGAAGCACTTCAAGGATTTTTAACCGAGGAAGCGTTACTTTCAGGCCAGCTTTCTTTAATGCGGTATTGTTGTCAGTCATGCGGAATCTGTCCTGTTGCTAAACGATTCACTTCAAAAGAAGAAGTGACAGAAAATGCACTTGGGATAATGCGTCTCATTATAGAACTGCCATGGCTAAATGAAAACTGCAAGTCTCAAGCAAAGTATGCTTATAAAAACGTGGTATCACCAACAAACTTCTTCGATGGCACCCACTTTTTACCAGGGGGATATTGTACAGGTCTGGGCGAAAAAGTTAAAAGTTTGTAGCAATTAATTTAATCGGTTTTACCTGGAAAACGGGCGCAACCGGAGTTGCGCCGCAGGGATATCAGGCGTTAAGGATATCGTCCAGGTTCAGCTCTTCACGAACCTGCTTAACCCATTTTTCTACACGCTCAGCGGTCAGCTCTGGCTGACGGTCTTCATCAATGGCCAGGCCAACGAAGTGATCGTCATCTGCCAGACCTTTGGACGCTTCGAAATGGTAACCCGCCGTTGGCCAGTGACCGACGATCGCCGCACCGCGTGGCTCAATGATGTCGCGAATAGTGCCCAGCGCATCACAGAAATACTCAGCATAGTCTTCCTGATCGCCACAGCCAAACAGGGCAACCAGCTTGCCGTTGAAGTCTACTTCTTCCAGCGTCGGGAAGAAATCGTCCCAGTCACACTGTGCTTCACCGTAGTACCAGGTCGGGATGCCCAGCAGCAGGATGTCATAGCCCTCGAGATCTTCTTTGCTGCTCTTGGCGATGTCATGCACATCAGCAACGTCTTTACCGAGCTGTTTTTGAATGTTTTTTGCGATATTTTCAGTATTGCCGGTATCACTGCCAAAGAAAATGCCGATGATTGCCATGAGTAAAATAACCTCTTGAAACTTAATGGTATGGTGGCGCAAATTGTCCACGGATAAGGGCAATAATAGCAGAACAGGCAACCCTGCGGAAACAGCTATCACGCAGGACTGCACTCTGTGCTACATGAAAAAGGTAATATTGGGGATTTTCTGACTCACGCCTTGCCGCGTAACGTCTCAAGCTGGGCGATCAGCATCTCTTCGATCAGTTCGCTGCGGCTGATGTTGCGCGCGTCAGCTAATTCGTTAAGCGCATCGACGGCATCGGCATTCAGCTTCAGTTCGACACGCTTAAGCCCACGATTTTTATCGCGTTTAAGCTGGTTGCGTTTATTGATACGCAGCTGTTCATCGCGCGAAAGCGGATTCGTTTTCGGTCGTCCCGGTCGACGCTCATTCGCGAACAGATCTAGTGTCGTACGGTCCGTTTGTTCTTTGGCCATGATTCTGAGACTTCGGGGGAAACACGCCGCCCTGCTAATGCCCGGGCGATAAGCGCGCCATCATACATCACCCAAATCCACACGCCAACGACTGGAAGCCCGTCGTCTTCCGGTCGCTGGCTTTTTAATCAATTCGCTGTATCAGTAAGATAGCGGCGAATAGCGCGCAGGACGGCATCCGGTTTTTCCGCGTGTACCCAGTGCCCGGCACCGGCAATGACGTGAGCGCGAGCCTGCGGGAATTGCGCCAGCAGCGTGTCACGGTACGCGTCAGTGACGTAAGGGGAGTTGCCGCCGCGAATAAAAAGGGTAGGGTGCGGCCAGGCGGGGACGGTTTCCCAGCCCACAATATGCGAATACTGATCCCACAATACCGGGACGTTAAAGCGCCATTGTCCGTCAACAAACGATTTCAGCAGGAACTGAACTACGCCTTCCTCATCAAGATGCTCACGCATAACGGCAGCCGCCTGCTGGCGAGTTGCGACACCCGCTTCGGTGACCGCATTGATGGCGGTAAAAATCTCATCGTGACGGCGAACGTCGTAATTGACGGGCGCAACGTCGATGACCACCAGCCCGGAAATTCGCTCAGGGGCCAGCGCAGTGAGCGCCATCACCGCTTTGCCGCCCATTGAATGCCCGATAAGCGTCGCTTTCTGGATATTATTCGCATCGAGGGTGTCCCGCAGATCCTGCGCCATGGCTGCGTAGGTCATCTCCTCCGAGCGCCCAGAAAGACCGTGATTGCGCATATCAACCTGGAGGATCGCGTGATCGGTCACTAAATCGCGCGCCAGCACACCCAGATTATCCAGACTACCAAACAGGCCGTGAACCAGTACGATGGGAGAATTATTGTTCGGCGATTGTGCAGTTTGCGCTCGGGTATTCAATTTCATGGCAAAGTTCTTTTTTTAGGTTTGTCAGGTTAGGGTATCATGTTGACCATTCTGCCGCCCGGGGGCAAGGATCCAGTTTAATCTGACTTTTGCCGCCAACCTGGTTTGACGCTATCCGCTGTTGGGATTTGACCTTATAATCTCAACGACTTGTATTCAGATAAGATATCGCACTGGATTAAGATGAAAACAATCGAAGTTGATGACGAACTCTATCAGTATATTGCCAGCCAGACGCGGCATATTGGGGAGAGCGCGTCCGACATTTTACGGCGCATGCTTAAAATTTCCGCCGCCTCACAGCCCACTCCTGTCACTAAAGATGTCGTGTCTCAGCCGAGCGTTGTTGCACAAGTAAAACCTGCCGTCATGCCGGCAAAAGACAAAGTGCGCGCGATGCGCGAGCTGCTGCTGTCCGATGAATATGCCGAGCAGAAAAAGGCGGTTAACCGCTTTATGCTGGTGCTGTCTACACTTTACTCACTGGATAACAACGCATTTGCAGAAGCGACAGAGTCGCTGCACGGTCGCACGCGCGTTTACTTCGCAGGCGACGAGCAGACCCTGCTGCAAAATGGCAACCAAACCAAGCCCAAACACGTTCCCGGTACACCATACTGGGTGATCACCAACACCAATACGGGTCGTAAGTGCAGCATGATCGAACATATCATGCAGTCCATGCAGTTCCCGGCGGAATTGATCGAAAAGGTTTGCGGTACAATTTAACCCTTGCATCAGAAGGACCAGGCAATGGCAAATCACAGCCGTGCAGGACAACCTGCACAACAAAGCGATTTGATTAACGTCGCTCAACTGACCGCGCAGTACTACGTGCTGAAGCCGGTGGTGGGCAACGCAGAACACGCAGTGAAGTTTGGTACATCTGGCCACCGCGGTAGTGCGGCGCGCCACAGCTTTAACGAACCGCACATTCTGGCCATTGCTCAGGCCATCGCGGAAGAGCGCGCCAAAAATGGCGTCACCGGTCCGTGCTATGTAGGGAAAGATACCCACGCCCTGTCTGAACCTGCTTTTATCTCCGTGCTGGAAGTGCTGGCGGCGAACGGCGTAGACGTGATTGTTCAGGAGAACAACGGTTTTACGCCAACGCCAGCGGTTTCTAACGCTATTCTGGTACACAACAAAAAAGGTGGCGCGCAGGCTGACGGCATTGTGATCACCCCGTCCCACAACCCACCGGAAGATGGCGGCATCAAGTACAACCCACCTAACGGTGGCCCGGCGGATACCAACGTCACGAAAGTGGTGGAAGATCGTGCCAACGCGTTACTGGCTAACGGTCTGAACGGTGTGAAACGCATCTCGCTGGATGAAGCCATGGCCTCCGGCCACGTGAAAGAGCAGGATCTGGTGCAGCCGTTCGTGGAAGGGCTGGCGGATATCGTCGATATGGCCGCTATCCAGAAAGCCGGTCTGAAGCTGGGCGTGGATCCACTGGGCGGCTCCGGTATTGAATACTGGAAACGCATTGCCGAGCACTACAAGCTGGATCTGACCATCGTGAACGATCACGTCGATCAGACCTTCCGCTTTATGCACCTGGACAAAGACGGCGCGATCCGTATGGACTGCTCCTCCGAATGCGCAATGGCTGGCCTGCTGGCGCTGCGCGACAAGTTCGATCTGGCGTTTGCCAACGACCCGGACTACGACCGTCACGGTATCGTCACCCCTGCCGGGCTGATGAACCCGAACCACTACCTGGCTGTTGCGATTAACTATCTCTTCCAGCACCGTCCGCAGTGGGGCAAAGAGGTCGCGGTGGGTAAAACGCTGGTCTCTTCCGCCATGATTGACCGTGTGGTCGACGCGCTGGGTCGCAAGCTGGTGGAAGTGCCGGTGGGCTTTAAGTGGTTTGTTGATGGTCTGCACGACGGCAGCTTCGGCTTTGGCGGTGAAGAGAGCGCGGGGGCATCCTTCCTGCGCTTCGACGGCACCCCATGGTCAACCGATAAAGACGGCATCATCATGTGCCTGCTGGCGGCGGAAATAACCGCGATCACCGGTAAGAACCCGCAGGAACATTACAACGAGCTGGCGGAACGTTTTGGTGCGCCAAGCTATAACCGTATTCAGGCTGGCGCCACGTCTGCGCAAAAAGCAGCTCTGTCAAAACTCTCTCCGGAGATGGTCAGTGCCAGTACCCTGGCAGGTGACCCGATCACCGCGCGCCTGACGGCGGCGCCGGGTAACGGCGCATCGATCGGCGGCCTGAAGGTGATGACCGAAAACGGCTGGTTCGCCGCGCGTCCATCCGGTACGGAAGATGCGTACAAAATCTATTGTGAAAGCTTCCTCGGCGCTGAGCATCGTCAGCAGATTGAGAAAGAAGCGGTAGAGATTGTCAGCGAAGTGCTGAAAAACGCGTAAGTCGTGATCTGGTGCGGGCTGATGCCCTCACCCCGGCCCTCTCCCACTGGGAGAGGGAGAAAACATAAAAAACGGCAACCTCAGGGTTGCCGTTTTGCATTGACCTCGTAGGCCCGGTAAGCGCCAGCGCTACCGGGCTTCTTTTTTAACTATGTTTATTCTTCAGTTCAAACCGTGGTGAGACCAGACCGTACAGCGTCCAGCCCATGAATGTCACCATCGCCCCATACAGCATCGCCTCCTGACCGGACGAGTAGAGCGCATAGAAGCTGTAAATCGCCCCAATCAGCGCCACGATATTGGCCGCCCGGGCTTTGCGCGGATCCACCTTCGCCACCTTCTGAATAATCACCAGCGCCGCCATCGACAGAATGTACGGAATGATGTTCGTCACCACCGCCAGGTTGACCAGCACGTTAAACTGGCTGTTCAGTGACGGGCTGATGGTCATCAGCGACAAACCGCTCTGGAAAACCACAATCGCCAGCATACCCTGCACCGGTGCATCGGCTTTGGTGACGCGGGAGAAGATTTTCGGGAAATAACCTTCGTCAGCGGAAGATTTGAATACCTGGGCGATGGTGAACTGCCAGCCCAGCAGCGAGCCGCAGCAGGACATCACCATCAGTCCCATGATCACTTTCCCTACCTCCGGCGTAAACATCTGCGCAAACGCCAGTCCGAACGGCGCCGTGGAGTTAGCCAGATCCATGTTGGGCACAATTCCCGCAATCACGTTGGTTGAGACGATATAGATCACCGCCGCCCCCAGCGTCCCGCCGAGTACCGCGATCGGCACATTTTTCTCCGGGTTTTCCACCACTTCCGCATTCGCACAGGCCGACTCCAGCCCGAGGAAGGCCCACAGCGTCATGGCGATGGACGATCCCACGGCGGTGAAGAACGGTACGTGATGCGGATTCCAGGAATTGGCGTACAGCGTCGGGCTGAACCAGAACCAGCCGATGATGCACAGGCCGACAACCGGGATGATGACGCCCCAGACGGTGATGCTGCTGAGCTGTCCGGTGATGCGCGCGCCGCCAAAGTTAGCGACGGTGCAGATCCAGAGCACGCCGATGGTCGCCAGCCCAATTTGCACCGGGGTCAGCGTCGCGCCAAACAGCTCTGTGCCGTAACCGACAGCGGAAATGGCAATCGCCACATTGGCGATCAGCAGCGACACGCCATAGGTATAGTTCGCCATAAAGTTACCGGACTTGCGGCTGAACATACCGCACTTGGCAAACGCCCACGCCAGCGCCATCGAACCCACGGCGGTAACAAGCCAGGAGATAATCGAAATCGTCCCCACTTCAGCGAGCTTGGTGGGGAGCATGATGATCCCCGAACCCATCATATTCACCATGGTGAGAATAGTGAGTTGCACCACGCCCATCTTGTTGGCCTTACTCATAATTTTTCTCCTTTCAGCAGCGATGGCTGAGCGGCAGGTTGTTTGATGACGTAGCAGCGCACCTGTTTGCGACCGTCACACTCCTCGACGTAAACCCCCTGTAACTCCGGCGCAAAACCCGGCAGCAGATTGATCCCGTCTTCCAGCGCGGCGAAATAGCGCAGCACGGAACCGCCCCAGACTTCTCCCGGCACCACGCACAACACCCCCGGTGGGTAAGGCAGCGCGCCTTCCGCGGCGATACGGCCTTCCGCGTCGCGCAGGGACACCAGCTCGACCTCACCGCGCAGATAGGCATAGTTCGCCTCCTGCAGGTTCATCATGACGCGTGGGAAGTGAGACTTGCGGAACATCTCTTTCTGCAACTGCTTCACGTTATGGCGGGCGTAGAGGTCATGCATCTCCTGACAAATCTGACGCAGGGTATAATCCGCATAACGTTCCGGATGTTGCTTATAAAGAGAGGGCAGAACCTCTTTCAGCGGCACATCGCTCTGGAGCAGTTTTTCGAAGCGCACCAGCTGGGCGACGAGCTGCTGCAATTTGCCCATGTCCTCCGCCGGGGTGAGCAGGAACAGAATGGAATTGAGGTCGCATTTTTCCGGCACGATGCCGTTTTCACGCAGGAAGTTGGCGAGGATGGTCGCGGGCACGCCGAAATCATCGTACTCACCGGTGCGGGCGTTGATGCCCGGCGTAGTTAGCAGCAGTTTGCAGGGATCGATAAAATACTGATGCTCGGCGTATCCCTCAAAGGCGTGCCAGCGTTCGCCCGGAACGAAATGGAAGAAGCGCAGATCGGTCGCAATCTCTGCCGTATCCCAGCTTTCCCATGGACGGCCATCCACCGTCTCCGGCACGAACGGACGAATAAACTGACAGTTCTGAAGGATCAGTTTCCGCGCTTCGATACCCGTCACCACGCAGTCCATCCACATGTTGCGCCCACTTTGCCCCTCGTGCATGCGGGCGTTGATATCCAGGGCGGCAAACAGCGGATAAAACGGGCTGGTGGAGGCGTGCATCATAAAGGCGTTGTTGAGGCGTTTATGCGGGACATAGCGCGGCTGGCCTTTTATGTGGCTGTCCTTCTTATGGATTTGCGAGGTTTGCGAGAAGCCCGCCTGCTGCTTATGCACCGACTGGGTCACCAGAATGCCCGGATCGTTTTCGTTCAGCTCCAGCAGCAGCGGCGAGCAGTCGGCCATCATCGGGATAAACTGCTCGTAACCCACCCAGGCGGAGTCAAACAGAATGTAATCGCACAGGTGACCAATCTTATCCACCACCTGACGGGCGTTATAAATGGTACCGTCGTAGGTGCCCAGCTGGATCACCGCCAGACGGAACGGACGTTCATCCCGCGCACGGCCAGGCGCGACCTCTGACACCAGCTCCCGCAGGTAGCTCTCGTCGAAACAGTGTGCGTCGATACCGCCGATAAACCCGTACGGGTTGCGCGCCGTTTCCAGATACACCGGCGTCGCGCCCGCCTGTAACAGCGCCCCGTGGTGATTAGATTTATGGTTATTGCGATCGAACAGCACCAGATCGCCTGGCGTGAGCAGGGCATTGAGCACCACCTTGTTGGAAGAGGAGGTGCCGTTCAGCACGAAGTAGGTTTTATCCGCATTAAAGACTTTTGCCGCATGCTGCTGGGCGATGCATGGCGCGCCTTCGTGGATCAGCAGATCGCCCATTGCCACGTCGGCATTGCACAGATCGGCGCGGAAAAGCGTTTCGCCAAAGAAATCGACAAACTGGTTTCCGGCCGGATGGCGGCGGAAGAACTGGCCTCCCTGATGTCCGGGGCAGTCAAACGCGCTGTTCCCCTGCTGGACGTAATCGACCAGCGCGCGGAAGAACGGCGGGCGGAGCTGGGTTTCGTACTTCTGTGCAGCCGCTTCAAGCTGGCGTCCGTAGTACGCATTGCTGGTGTCGGAGTACTCAAAAACGCCGTGAATACGCGACAGAAATTCAGCCGGAACCCTTTCTTCTTTATGCGTGGCAATAAACACCGGGATACCGAATCCCGTGGCTTCTATTTCTTCTATGGCGCCATTGAAAATATCGCTGACGGCCAGAACCACGGCTGCCACATCAATATAATCTGATGCGGTGATATCCACGATGTCGCGCGAAGTGGTAAAGCATTCAGGGCAGGCACGGCTGACGGCAATTTTTAACGTTTTCATCTTTATCTCTTTATTTCAGGCAATATGGGGCCCTCGACTTCTTGCGGTAAAGAAATCGATTATTTCCGGAAAAAAAAGCAAAGCGTGTCCGCTGATACGAAATCAGTTAATTGCTTTTTTGCTGAGTAGAATTCAGTCCGCCCGGTTGCGGAGAATCTGAATCACAAGGAATGAGCGCAGGTGCTCACAGGCAACAGCCTGTAAAATAGCGTTTTTCAGGATAACCTGTAAGCAGATGCGCCAGAAGTCGAAGGACTACCGGGCGTTAAAGAGATGAAAGTCAAAACAGTTACGGTGGGCAAACATCATGATATGTGTTGTCCGCCTTATATGGGGCATTAAACGATTATTGTTTTCCATGTTCAGTTTCCTTTCAGTAATTGAAAGCATGGTCATTTTATCCAGGAAAAAGGGATTAACTGTGAAACAGATCACCAATAACCGATCATTTCAGAAATAATTAGTCGTTTTGAGTGAATAACGCAGATCAAAATGCTGTTTTGTTGGTTCGGTGTTAAATTGATGTTTTAATTGTGTTTAAAGAGGGCGGATATAGCTATGAAAATAAACTCATCGTTATTTTCATGGCTATATTAAGGCTGGTATGTTTTTTATTTAAAATTAAAGTGAATACTTATTCAGATCATAAACCGATATCCGATACCGGTTTCTGTTAATAAATGACGAGGACGCGCGGGATCGGCTTCAAGTTTCTGGCGAAGGTGTCCCATATAAATGCGTAAATAGTGACTATGCTCGACAGCATTCGGTCCCCAGACCTGGCTTAACAGCTGTCGCTGCGTTAACACTTTTCCGTGGTTATTGAGCAGCACGGCCAGCAGACGAAATTCGATAGGCGTAAGGTGGATCTCTTCTTCCCCTCGCACGATGCGGCGGGCGGCAAGATCGACGCGGATATCGCCAAAGGCGTACACCGGATCGGAAGAGGACGTGGCACTGTGTCGACGCAGCGCCACACGAAGCCGGGCCTGTAACTCGCCAATGCCAAACGGTTTGATCAGATAATCATCCGCTCCGGCATCCAGCGCGGCGATTTTATCCGTCTCTTCGGTGCGGGCAGAGAGCACCAGAATGGGCATCTGGCTCCACTGACGCACCTCACGAATAAAATCGATGCCGTCGCCATCCGGAAGTCCCAGATCCAGGATCACCAGATCTGGCTTGCGGGTGGCGGCTTCAATTAACCCCCGTTGAAGCGTACCGGCTTCATGCACGCGCAAGCCGTCGCCTTCCAGCGCGGTACGCAGAAATCGGCTGATAGCGAGCTCATCTTCAACAATCAGAACGTTAATCACAAATCCTCTGGTAATTCATCAAGTTCTGGTGGGGTTTCAAGAGGAAGTGTAACACAAAAGCGTGCCCCACCTTCCGGGCGGTTCTCTGCGGAAATGGTGCCACCATGCACGTCGACAATCGCCTGGCAGATCGCCAGACCCAGCCCAACGCCCGGAATGGCGGATTCCTTATTACCGCGCGCAAATTTTTCGAATATGGCGCGCTCCTGACCGGCCGGAATACCCGGCCCGTTATCCCAGACGTCGAGCCGCAGCACACGTTTATCCACCCTGGCAGCAATCCCCAGCCGGGCCTTTGTCCCGGCGTATTTAGCCGCGTTTTCCAGCAGATTAATCAGCACGCGCTCAAACAGCGGGCCATCCACATGGATTAACGTCAGGGGTTCCGGCATGTCCAGCTCAATATGGCGCCCGCCGAGACCCGGCTCCAGCATCTTCAGCGCACTGCCGACAACCTCCTCAAGGGTGAGCCACTCTTTTTTGAGGTTAAACCCGCCGGACTGAATGCGCGCCATGTCCAGCAGGTTGTTCACCAGGCGCGTGGTATTCAGCACGTGCTGGCGAATTTCGCTGGCCTGCATCGCGTGCTTTGATCCTTCCGCCGCCAGATCCAGCGTCAGAATTTCGGACTGGCCAAACAGCACGGTAAGCGGGGTGCGCAAATCGTGAGACAGCGCTGCCAGCAGTGAATTGCGAATACTTTCGCGCTCGCTTGCCAGCCGCGCCTGCTCTTCGCTGGCGGTGAGCGCCAGCCGTTCAAGGGCGCTGGCGACCAGCAGGGTGAAGGTTTCCAGCAGGCGCTGCTGCTCTGGGATCATCAGCTGACGCAGGTTAGACGGCTCGACGATGACCAGCCCGTGATTTTTATCCGCGCTGCGCAGCGGCAGGATCTGGTAAGGCACGCCGGGCAGCGTGTCGGTGCCGGCGCCGGCAGGTAACCCCTTATCGAAACTCCAGCGGGCAATCGCTTCATCCCAGGGCGTCATCCCCGAAGGGGAGGTCAGCGGGCGAAGGCGCCCTTGTTCGTCGGGGAGCAAAATCAGGTTACTGGCATGAAAGGTCGAACGAATAAACTGCTCGCTGGTCTGCACGATATCCCGCTGCGTGCGGCCAACCGCCAGCGATTTTGACATTTCATACAGATGGCGCGTGCGCTGCTCGCGATAGCGGGCAATGCGTGCCTGGTAGCGTACGCCTGCCGTCAGATTCCCGATCACCAGCCCGACGGTAAGCATCACGGCAAAGGTCAGAATGTACTGCACGTCCGAGACAGCAAGCGTCCCGCGCGGAGCGATAAAAAAAAGGTCGAAGCTGATGACGTTGATCACCGTTGCCAGCACCGACGGCCAGCGGCCATAAAAGAGCGCGACCACAACGACGCCGAGCAGATAAATCATGACCAGATTGGCGGCGTCGAAGGCGATGAGCCACTGGCTGGCAATCACCGTAATCAGGGCGCAAAGGACCACGGCCACCAGGCAACCCCGGATCTGAATGCGCCATTTATCGCCAAAGGTGCGAGCATCCGGCGTACGGTTGGGCAGAGGGGCGGGCTTGTCATCCAGCGCGACGATGACTAAATCAAGATCCGGCGCGCGGCGGGCCAGCCTGTCGGCAAAAGATTCGCGGCTAAACCAGCGGCGATGCTGTCGACGTCCAATGACAATCTTGCCCAGGTTGTGCTCGCGCGCGTAGCGCAGAATGGCTTTATCTTCCTGCGGTTCGGAAAGGGTGGCGGTTTCGGCACCCAGCTCCTGCGCCAGCCGCAGCGCGCTCAAAATGGCGCGACGCTGATTTTCTGGCAGACCATGCAGCTGCGGCGTTTCGACGTAGACCGCGTGCCAGACGCTGCCAAATTTCGCTGCCAGCCGGGCGGCGGTGCGAACCAGTTTTTCGTTGCCGCTGCCGTGACCAATGCATAACAGAATGGCGTCCCGCGTGTGCCAGACGCGCTCTTGTCCCTGTAGGTCTCGCCAGGCGCGCATCTGGTCATCAACGCGATCGGCGGTGCGGCGCAGGGCCAGCTCGCGCAGGGCAATCAGGTTTCCTTTGCGGAAAAAATGTTCGATGGCGCGTTCGGCCTGGCCGGCAATATACACTTTGCCTTCGTGCAGGCGCTGGCGTAGATCGTCCGGCGGCAGGTCAACCAGTACGACTTCATCGGCAGAATCAAAAAACGGATCGGGGACGGTTTCCCGCACCTGGATACCGGTTACGCCGCTCACTACGTCGTTCAGGCTTTCCAGATGCTGAACATTCACCGTGGTGAAGACGTCAATGCCTGCCTCAAGCAGCTCCTCAACATCCTGCCAGCGCTTCGGATGGCGGGAGCCTGGCGCATTGCTGTGCGCCAGTTCGTCCATCAGGATCAGGGCAGGGCGGCGGGCGAGGGCGGCATCAAGATCAAACTCCGTGACCAGCCGCCCGCGATGGCTGATACGCTGGGGCGGCTGCGTCGCCAGCCCCGTCAGCAGCGCAGCCGTCTCTTTGCGACCGTGGGTTTCCACCACGCCGATGAGAATATCAAGCCCCTGCGCCCGAAGCCGCTGGGCTTCCGTCAGCATGGCGAAGGTTTTCCCGACGCCCGCGCAGGCGCCGAAGAAAATTTTCAGCTTGCCGCGGTGGGCTTCAGCCGTCTGTTCAAGCAGCCTGTCCGGATCCGGGCGCATGGGCTCGTCGGTCATTTAGTTCTTCCTTAGCGCGTCCAGCGCCAGATTCAGCTCAACAATGTTCACTACCGGCATGCCGATGAAGCTGACCAGCGGCTTTTGCGTATGTTCTGCGACCAGCTGGCTCACCTGCTCGACGGTCAGCTGACGGGCGGCTGCCACGCGTGGGATCTGCCACACCACCGCATCCGGCGTCAGGCTGTAATCCAGCCCGCTCGCGGAAGCGGTGATCAGCTCAACCGGCACCTCACGGCTGGCCTGCGGATTCGCGGCGCGCAGGGCGGCAACGCGTTCAGCAACGGCTTTGTCCAGGTCAGGATTACTGCCAGCCAGATTGCTGCCGCCGGAGGCCATTGGATTATACGGGCTTTCCGCAGTGGCGGAAGGGCGTCCCTGGAAGTAGCGCGGGTCCGTAAAGTTCTGCCCAATCAGACGCGAGCCGCGGTTTTCACCGTTCTGGATAATCAGCGAGCCGTTGGCCTGATCTTTAAACCGCCACTGGCCCAGCGCGGTAGTCATCAGCGGGTAAAGCCCGCCGGTAATCAGAGACAGCAGAATAAACAACAGTATAGCGGGACGTAACATCGTCATTGGATCCACCTTTTAAACCAGCCCGAACAGCGTTAACAGCATGTCGATAACCTTGATCCCAATAAAGGGCACCACCAGCCCACCCAGACCGTAAATCCACAGGTTACGGCGCAGCATGGCGGCGGCCGTCAGCGGCTTATAGCTCACCCCTTTCAGCGCCAGCGGAATAAGAAAGACAATAATCAGCGCGTTGAAGATCACCGCGCTCAAAATGGCCGAGGCCGGAGAGTGCAGGTGCATCACGTTCAGGGCATTCAGCTGCGGGTAGGTTGCCGCAAAAGCCGCCGGAATGATGGCGAAATACTTCGCCACGTCGTTGGCGATACTGAACGTGGTCAGCGAGCCGCGCGTCATCAGCATCTGCTTCCCGATATGTACCACTTCGATCAGCTTGGTCGGGTTCGAGTCGAGATCCACCATGTTGCCCGCCTCTTTTGCCGCCTGGGTACCGGAGTTCATCGCCACCGCCACGTCGGCCTGCGCCAGCGCCGGGGCGTCGTTGGTGCCGTCGCCGGTCATCGCCACCAGACGGCCTTCCGCCTGATACTGGCGAATGAGTGCCAGCTTCGCTTCCGGCGTCGCTTCGGAAAGGAAATCATCCACGCCCGCTTCGGCGGCAATGGCCGCCGCAGTCAGACGGTTATCCCCGGTGATCATCACTGTTTTAATGCCCATCTTACGCATCTGGGCGAAACGCTCTTTAATACCGCCTTTAACGATATCCTTCAGGGCGATAACCCCCAGAACGCTTGCACCTTCCGCCACCACCAGCGGGGTTGCTCCCTGACGCGCCACGCTTTCCACCAGGTTGTCGACTTCCGGGGGGAAGTGTCCATTATTGGCTTCAATATGACGGCGAATGGCATCAACGGACCCTTTACGGATCATCCGGTCCTGAATGTTAATTCCGCTCATTCGGGTTTGCGC
Source organism: Enterobacter cloacae complex sp. GYL001 (assembly GCF_049237125.1). Classification (NCBI taxonomy): domain Bacteria; kingdom Pseudomonadati; phylum Pseudomonadota; class Gammaproteobacteria; order Enterobacterales; family Enterobacteriaceae; genus Enterobacter; species Enterobacter cloacae complex sp. GYL001. The sequence goes on from NZ_JBMKGW010000001.1 coordinate 184,119, forward strand.
TGTGAAGGGCACGAACGTGGCGTGCAGGCTCTGAACGTCGCGCTGGCGCAGGTTAAAGCGCTGCTTGGCGAGGATCACGATACTGCGGCCTTCCGGCGTTTCATCGGCCAGCGAGGAAAGCTGCGCCGCGTCAGCCAGCGTTTTTTCATCCACGCCGGGAGCAGGTAGAAAGTCAGAGGCCTGACGATTGCCCAGGGTGATGGTCCCGGTTTTATCCAGCAGCAGCACGTCTACGTCACCCGCCGCTTCAACGGCGCGTCCGCTGGTGGCGATGACGTTCGCGCCCAGCATCCGGCTCATCCCCGCCACGCCAATCGCGGAAAGCAGGCCGCCGATAGTGGTGGGGATCAGACAGACCAGCAGGGCGATCAGTACGGTGATGCTAACCGCTGTACCGCCGTAGGCGGAGAAAGGCCACAGGGTCGCCGTTGCCAGCAGGAAAACAATGGTGAGCGCCACCAGCAGAATGGTCAGGGCGATCTCGTTCGGCGTTTTACGACGCTGTGCGCCTTCCACCATGGCGATCATCCGGTCGAGAAAGGTTTCGCCCGGGTTAACGCTGCACTGGATCACCAGCCAGTCGGAAAGAATGCGCGTTCCGCCGGTAACTGAGGCGAAATCTCCGCCCGACTCACGGATCACCGGTGCGGATTCCCCGGTAATGGCGCTTTCGTCTACCGACGCGCCGCCCTCAATCACCTCACCGTCGCAGGGGATGATGTCGCCAGCTTCCACCAGCACCACGTCACCTTTGCGCAGTTCACCCGCCGGAACGTGGTCCATCTGCGCGCCGTATTTAGGTTCGCGTAATTTGCGCGCAAAGGCGGTCTTTTTTACCCCTTTCAGGCTGTTGGCCTGTGCCTTACTGCGGCCTTCCGCTAACGCTTCGGCGAAGTTGGCGAACAGCACGGTAAACCACAGCCACAGGCTGATGGCGGCGGTAAAGGTTGCATTCCCTGAAAGGTGTCCCGTTCCCATGGCAATCGCCATTGCGGTGGTGAGTAAACTTCCAGTCCAGACAATAAACATCACCGGGTTGTGCCACTGCACGCGCGGGCTCAGTTTTTTTACCGCATCCATGAGGGCCTGACGAACTAACGTCGGTTCGAGCAGGGCCAGTTGTTTACGACTCATGACAAATTCTCCGCAAAATCAGCGTAAAGAGAGATATTCCGCAACCGGGCCTAACGCGAGGGCGGGGATAAAGGTCAGGGCACCCACCAGCAGAACGGTGCCAATCAGCAGGCCGACGAACAGCGCGCCGTGAGTCGGTAACGTACCGGTGGTGGTCGGCTGGATCTTCTTATTCACCAGTGTTCCAGCGATCGCCATGACGGGAATAATCACGCCGAAACGTCCGATGAACATGCAGAACGCCAGCAAACAGTTCCAGAACGGCGAGTTGGCGCTTAATCCTGCAAAGGCGCTGCCGTTGTTGTTGGCGGCAGACGAAACGGCGTAAAGCACTTCGCTAAAGCCGTGAATGCCCGGGTTAAAGATGCCGTTGCGCCCGGCGTCGGTCATCAGCGCCAGCGCGGTACCGAGCAGCACAAGGGTGGGGGTGACCAGAATTGCCAGCGCGGTTAATTTCATTTCGCGGACGTCGATTTTTTTGCCGAGATACTCCGGCGTGCGACCGATCATTAGCCCGGCGATAAACACGGCGAGCAGAACGAACAACAGCATGCCGTACAGCCCCGAACCGACCCCACCGAAAACTACCTCGCCAATCTGCATCAGCCACATCGGGATCATGCCGCCGAGCGCGGTAAAAGAGTCGTGCATGGCGTTCACTGCCCCGCAGGAGGCCGCCGTGGTGACCACCGCATAGAGGCTGCTGGCAAGAATGCCGAAGCGGCTCTCTTTGCCTTCCAGGTTGATATTGCTGTTAGCCCCCAGCTGCATGAAGTGGCTGTTGCCGTTCCATTCGGCCCACATCACCAGTGCTACGCAGACCACGAAGATCAACGACATCGCCCACAGCAGCGTACGTCCCTGGCGGCGATCGTTAACCACATCGCCAAAGGCGAAGCAGAGCGCGGCGGGGATCAGGAAGATCGCCAGCATCTGTACAAAATTGGTTAATGCCGTTGGGTTTTCAAACGGATGCGATGAGTTGGCGTTGAAGAAGCCGCCGCCGTTGGTGCCCAGCATCTTGATCGCTTCCTGCGACGCCACCGGCCCCATTGGAAGGAGTTCCCTGGCCCCTTCAAGCGAGGTGTAAGGGGTATAAGGCAGCAGGTTTTGCAGAGTGCCTTGCTGAATAAAGAACAGGGCAATAATCAGCGCAACAGGCACCAGGATCCAAAGGGTGATGCGCGTGACATCAACCCAGGCGTTGCCGAGGGTGCTGACATTCTGACGGGCAAACGCGCGCGTCAGGGCGAAGATCACCGCGATACCGCTGGCCGCAGAAAGAAAGTTTTGCACGGTTAACCCGGCCATCTGGCTGAAGTAGCTGAGCGTGGTTTCACCAGCGTAAGACTGCCAGTTGGTGTTGGTGACAAAGCTGACCGCCGTGTTCAGCGCCAGATGCCAGGATAAACCCGGTAACTGCTGTGGGTTCAACGGCAGACTGCCCTGGAGCATCAGCAGCGTAAAGAGGGCAATAAGCCCCAGGATATTCAGAAGCAGTATCGCCATCAGGTACTGGCGCCAGTTCATTTCCCGATCGCTGATACCTGAAATGCGCCAGAGCACGTTTTCAATATTTCGCGTGCCCGGCAATGGCACGTTGTTTATCAGACGCGCCAGCGCTGTTCCCAGCGACCTGGCGAGCACAAACAGCACCAGTAAAAAGCTGGCAATAAGCAAAAACGCCTGAGCAGCCATCAGAATGCCTCCGCATTAATCAGGGCATAAATCAGATAACCCAATAACAGGAACACCAGCACGATGCCGGCAATCAGACCTGCACTCACAATCCACCTCCGGGTGACTTTTGTTGTTGTACAAACGGTAGGATTTATGGCGCAAAGATTTCGCAAAAATCAGAAGGGCAGGTGTAAAAAAAGTATAAAAAGGGAAAGACCACAATTTAACTATTGGTAAGTAAATCGTTAACTTTTTTGTAACTTAATTACATGCGGGAATGTAAATATTCACGAAATGGATGAAAATAAGTGGTCGGATGAGTAGTAAAATTACAAACAAAGCGGTATTATTTTAACCAGGTCACAGATTTCACATTTTTCGGAGACGGTTTCCGGCCAACTACAGGGGAGAAAATTATGGATCTTTATAAAGAGTTTCCGGCTCATATCATTTTCATGCGTCGCACTTTCGCCGTAGTGGCTGGCGTGCTGGCCCTGCCGGTGATGCTGTTCTGGAAAGATCGCGCACGTTTCTACAGTTACCTGCACCGCGTCTGGGCGAAAACCAGCGAGAAGCCGGTGTGGATGGATCAGGCCGAGAAAGCGACCTGCGATTTCTACTGATACGGTGTGACATCGTAGCCATAAAAAAACCGCCTACAGCAATGTGGCGGTTTTTTTGTCCCTCGGGATTCGCGGTCCGTTGGGTAATCTTGCAGCCCCTACCCGGGATTTTTATCATACCCTTCTTTAGAAAGTTCACAATCCACTTCACCTTTATAAATTCCTAATTTTACTGAAATAACTTACTTTTGGTGTTGGTGCTAATTATGATGCCACGTCCCTTTCCGCCATCTCGCAAATGGGCATCGGTCCTGGGAAAGGTGTATCCATAGCCGTAAAGCAGCCCACCTACCCGGGCTTGTGTCCACCGATTTATCACCGGTGGTGATAGGTGGAGCGGTTAGCAGCAGGGACCGCATAGTGAAACGCTATTTATGCATCGCGTTCATTGTCGCCAGCGTACTTGTTGTAAAGAGTGATAAACCGGATGTGTTTATTGCCTTTACCCTGATAGCGCAGGACAAGTAGCGTTAAGGCCGCCTCGGGCGGCCTTTTTTATTTCATCCCGTCTACACTTCATGGCAAAGTAGTTCAATGCGTGCCTTTTTCCTTTTACGGCATGCCCTTACGGACATAATGGACAATTGCCTGGAGTTTTATGCCCACCCATCTGGTTTGGTTTCGCGCGGATTTACGCATTCACGACAACTTCGCTCTCGCGGCGGCCTGCCGCGCTAAAGACGCGAATGTGCTGGCCCTGTTTATCGCCACGCCTGAACAGTGGCGGCAGCACGACATGGCGCCCCGGCAAGCGGCACTACTCAGCGCGTATCTGAATGACCTGCAACATTCACTGGCTGAAAAAGGCATTCCGCTGATCTATAAAGAGGCCCATGATTTTGCCGCGCAGCGCCAGACGGTGCAGGCAATCTGCCAGCAGCACGCAGTAACGCATCTTTATTACAACTATCAGTATGAATTCAACGAGCAACAGCGGGATCGTCAGCTGGAGAAAACCCTTGCGGGCGTGGTCTGTGAAGGCTTTGATGACAGCGTGATGCTCGCGCCGGGCAGCGTAATGACCGGTAGCCACGAAATGTATAAAGTTTTCACGCCGTTTAAAAATGCCTTTATCAAACGCCTGAAAGAGGGACTACCTGAGTGCGTTACCGCCCCGACCGTGAGAGGGGAAACGATAACGGATCTGCCGGCGATCAGGCTGAATTATCCCCAGCAGTCGTTCGATGAAACAGTATTCCCCGCCAGTGAGAAAGCAGCTATTGACCGGTTGCGTCAGTTCTGCACGCAGGGGGCGGCAGAGTACGAGGCGCGTCGGGATTTTCCAGCGACTGAAGGCACCAGCCGCTTGTCGGCCTGTTTAGCGCTGGGCGCGCTCTCTCCGCGCCAGTGTTTACATCGCCTGCTGGCGGAACAGCCTCAGGCCTTAGACGGGGGGGCGGGCGCAGTGTGGCTGAACGAACTGATCTGGCGTGAGTTTTATCGCCATCTGATGACGTATCATCCTGATTTGTGTAAACATCGGCCCTTTATTCGTTGGACCGAACAGGTACAGTGGCAGTCGAATGAGAAGCTGCTTAAGGCATGGCAGCGTGGGCTCACCGGCTTCCCGATTGTTGATGCGGCTATGCGGCAGCTCAATGAAACCGGGTGGATGCATAACCGTCTGCGTATGATTACCGCCAGCTTCCTGGTGAAGGATCTGCTTATCGACTGGCGAACCGGAGAGCGTTATTTTATCTCTCAGCTGATCGATGGCGATCTGGCGGCGAATAACGGCGGCTGGCAGTGGGCGGCCTCCACCGGAACGGATGCGGCTCCCTATTTTCGGATCTTCAATCCGACCACGCAGGGACAACGATTTGACGCCGACGGCGAGTTTATCCGTCGCTGGCTGCCTGAGCTAAAGGATGTCCCGGCCAAAGCCATTCATGAGCCCTGGGTATGGGCGGATAAACAGCGTGTTACCCTGAACTATCCCCGTCCCATTGTCGACCATAAACAGGCGCGCGTCGCCACGCTGGCGGCGTACGAAGCCGCCCGAAAAGTTTGAGAGAATGATGATGAAAAACAGTGAACTGGAACGCCTGATTAACGAAAAACTCAACACGGCTTCGTTTAGCGACTACGGCCCGAATGGCTTGCAGGTGGAGGGGCGCGAGGCGGTGCAAAAAATCATCACCGGCGTGACGGCAAGCCAGGCGCTGCTGGATGAGGCGGTGCGTCAGGAAGCCGATGCGGTGATTGTCCACCACGGTTATTTCTGGAAAAACGAATCACCGATTATTCGCGGCATGAAGCGCAACCGACTCAAAACGCTGCTGGCGAATGACATCAATCTGTACGGCTATCACCTGCCGCTCGATGCGCATCCTGAACTGGGAAATAACGTTCAGCTTGCGCAGCTGCTGGGGATTACCGTGATGGGCGAAATTGAACCTCTGGTGCCGTGGGGCGAACTGTCGATGCCGGTTCCGGGTCTGGAGCTGGCTTCGTGGATCGAAGCGCGCCTGGGGCGTCGTCCGCTGTGGTGCGGCGACACCGGGCCGGATACCGTGAAGCGCGTGGCATGGTGCACCGGCGGCGGCCAGGGCTTTATTGACAGCGCGGCGCGTTTTGGTGTCGACGCCTTCATTACCGGCGAAGTCTCCGAGCAGACCATTCACTCAGCCCGTGAACAAGGCCTGCATTTTTACGCGGCGGGCCATCACGCCACCGAGCGTGGCGGCATCCGCGCCCTCAGCGAGTGGCTGACGGAAAATACCGATCTGGATGTGACGTTTATTGATATCCCTAATCCGGCCTGATGAGAGGTAGTTAAGTGCAGCGAGCGCGTTGTTATCTTCTGGGTGAAACCGCGGTAGTTCTGGAGCTTGAGCCTCCGGTGACGCTTGCCACGCAAAAGCGTATCTGGCGTCTGGCTCAGCGACTGCCCGAGCTACCCGGCGTGGTTGAAGCTATTCCGGGTATGAATAATATCACCGTGGTGCTGCGTGATCCGCACACGGGGGCGCTGGATGCCATTGAGCGTCTGCAACGCTGGTGGGAGGAGAGCGAGGCGCTGGAGCCGGAATCGCGGACGATTGAGATCCCGGTTGTCTATGGCGGCAAGGGAGGTCCCGACCTTGGCGTGGTGGCCGAACACTGTGGATTAACGGAGAAGCAGGTTGTGGAGCTGCATAGCTCAGTCGACTATGTTGTCTGGTTTTTGGGATTTCAGCCGGGTTTCCCCTATCTGGGCGGCTTATCGCCCCAGCTGCATACGCCGCGCCGGGCTGAGCCGCGCCTGAGCGTACCGGCGGGCAGCGTGGCGATTGGTGGCGAGCAAACGGGAATTTATCCGCTCGCCTCACCGGGAGGCTGGCAGCTGATTGGGCACACGTCCACGCCGTTATTTGAACCAGGCCAGGATGCGCCCATACTCCTGCGTCCGGGGGATACCCTGCGCTTTATCCCGCAGAAGGAGGGGGTATGTTAACGCTTATTCGCGCAGGGCTTTACACCTCGGTACAGGATGCCGGGCGTTTTGGGCTGCGTCAGTCGGGCGTGAGCTACTGCGGTGCGCTCGATCGCCCTTCGCTGGAGATTGCCAACCTGCTGGTAGGTAACGCAGGCAGCACGGCGGCGTTAGAAATTACGCTGGGTCAGTGCGTGATTGAGTTTGGTCAGGAAACCTGGTTTGCCTTAACCGGCGCGGGCTGTGACGCGACGCTGGACGGCAAAGCGGTGTGGACCGGCTGGCGCCTGCGGGCGAAGGCCGGGCAGCGTCTGACGCTCAAGCGTCCTCTGCACGGCGTGCGCAGCTATCTTGCGGTGGCGGGGGGGATCGACGTGCCGGAGGTGTTGGGCTCATCCAGCACCGACCAGAAAGCGGGAATGGGCGGCCATGAAGGACGGCTGCTGCGTGACGGCGATCGTCTGCGGATAAAGATCTCAACGCGCCATTTCACCACCACGCAGGGCGTGAAACAGCTGCTGTGGGGGAACGTGATCCGCGCCTTACCAGGACCGGAATACCATGAGTTTGATGAAGCCGCGAAAGAGTCTTTCTGGCGCTCGCCATGGAAGATCAGCCCGCAGAGTAACCGCATGGGTTACCGGCTTCAGGGCCAGCCGCTGACCCGCACGACTGACCGGGAGCTGCTTTCCCATGGTCTGTTGCCCGGGGTGATTCAGGTGCCGGGCAACGGGCAGCCCATCGTACTGATGAACGATGCGCAAACCACGGGGGGATATCCGCGTATTGCCTGCATTATCGAAGCGGATCGCTACCATCTGGCGCAAATTCCTCTCGGTCAGCCCATTCATTTTGTGCAGTGTTCGCTGGAGGAGGCGCTGAAAGCCCGGCAGGATCAGCAGCGTTATCTCGATCAGCTGGCGTGGAGGCTCGATGGTAAAGATTGATTTAAACGCCGATCTGGGGGAGGGCAGCAGCGCCGATGCGGCGCTGATGACGCTGGTCTCCTCGGTGAACATCGCCTGCGGGTTTCATGCCGGCGATGCGCAGACCATGCTGGCGAGCGTGCGCAATGCCATGAAAAACGGCGTGGCGATTGGCGCTCACCCCAGCTTTCCCGACCGGGAAAACTTTGGTCGCACAGCGATGGATCTGCCGCCTGAGACGGTTTACGCGCAAATGCTCTACCAGATCGGCGCGCTGGAGACGATAGTGCGCGCTGAGAATGGCGTGTTGCGCCACGTCAAGCCGCACGGCATGCTCTATAACCAGGCGGCGAAAGATCCGGCGCTGGCGGATGCCATTGCCCGCGCGGTGCGGGACTGTAATCCACAACTGATTCTGGTAGGCCTGGCGGGCAGCGAGCTTATCCGTGCCGGAGAGCGGCTGGGGCTGACTACGCGGCAGGAAGTGTTTGCCGATCGGGGATACCTGCCGGACGGTAGCCTTGTTCCGCGTACGCAGGCCGGTGCGCTGATCACCGACGAAGGTAAAGCGCTGGCGCAGACGCTGGAGATGGTGCGCTTCGGGCGAGTAACCTCAACGGAGGGGACAACGGCAAACGTTCAGGCTGATACGGTGTGCTTACACGGTGACGGCGAGCATGCGCTCCAGTTTGCGCGACGCCTGCGGATGGCGTTCTCGGAAGAGGGCATTGTTGTCAGCGCAGAATAATCATGAAAGGACAATAACATGCCAGAAGGTCCGGAGATCCGGCGCGCGGCGGATAGCCTGGAGGCGGCGATAAAGGGCAAACCTCTGACATACGTCTGGTTTGCCTTTCCTCAACTCAAGCCGTTTGAATCGCAGCTGGTGGGGCAGACGGTGACCCACATTGAAACGCGCGGCAAGGCGTTACTCACCCACTTTTCCCATAACCTGACGTTATACAGCCATAATCAGCTTTACGGCGTTTGGCGGGTGGTGGAGGCGGACGAGCAGCCGCAAACGACCCGCGTGCTGCGCGTGCGGCTACAAACGGCGGATAAGGCGATCCTGCTCTACAGCGCCTCTGATATCGAAATGTTAACGCCGGAGCAGCTGCTGACGCATCCGTTCTTACAGCGGGTCGGGCCGGACGTGCTCGACATGCGTCTGACGGCAAGCGATGTGAAAGCCCGGTTGTTATCCCCCACATTCCGCAACCGGCAGTTTTCCGGGCTGTTGCTCGATCAGGCATTTCTGGCGGGGCTGGGAAACTACCTGCGGGTGGAGATCCTCTGGGAAGTGGGGCTGGCGCCGCAGCGCAAAGCGTCGCAGCTGAGCGATGAACAGCTGGAGGCGCTGTCGCACGCGTTACTGGATATTCCACGGCTGTCGTACAACACGCGCGGCGTGGTGGATGAGAACAAGCATCACGGGGCGCTGTTCCGCTTCAAGGTGTTTCATCGGGCGGGTAAAAAGTGTGAGCGGTGCGGCGGGGTGATTGAGAAGGCGACGATCTCTTCCAGGCCGTTTTACTGGTGTCCTGGGTGCCAGATGTAAAAAAGCCGGGTGGTGGCTACGCCTTACCCGGCCTACATCTCGCACTTGTAGGCCCGGCAAGCGAAGCGCCGCCGGGCGTGTTTTTTAGCGCTTAATGTCAGACTTAAAATCACGCTGCTCGTAGCCGGTATACAGCTGACGAGGACGCGCGATTTTCATGCCTTCGCTGTGCATTTCGTTCCAGTGCGCAATCCAGCCCACGGTACGCGCCATGGCGAAGATTACGGTGAACATGGAAGACGGAATGCCCATCGCTTTCAGAATAATGCCAGAGTAGAAATCGACGTTCGGGTAGAGTTTCTTCTCGATGAAGTACGGGTCGTTCAGCGCGATGTGTTCCAGCTCCATCGCCACTTCCAGCAGATCATCTTTGGTGCCCAGCTCTTTCAGCACTTCGTGGCAGGTCTCACGCATGACGGTCGCGCGCGGGTCGTAGTTTTTGTAAACACGGTGACCGAAGCCCATCAGACGGAAGGAGTCATTCTTGTCTTTCGCGCGGCGCACGAACTCAGGAATGTGCTCAACGGAGCTGATCTCTTCCAGCATCTTCAGTGCCGCTTCGTTCGCGCCGCCGTGCGCCGGTCCCCACAGGGAGGCGATGCCCGCAGCGATACAGGCGAACGGGTTCGCGCCGGAAGAGCCCGCGGTACGGACGGTAGAGGTCGAGGCGTTTTGTTCGTGGTCAGCGTGCAGGATCAGAATACGGTCCATCGCGCGTTCCAGCACCGGGTTCACTTCGTACTCTTCGCACGGCGTGGAGAACATCATACGCAGGAAGTTACCCGCGTAGGAGAGGTCATTGCGTGGGTACACAAACGGCTGACCGATAGAGTATTTGTAACACATCGCCGCCATGGTAGGCATTTTAGACAGCAGACGGAACGCCGCGATATCACGGTGACGTGGGTTATTCACGTCCAGAGAATCGTGGTAGAACGCCGCCAGCGCACCGGTAATACCGCACATGACCGCCATCGGATGAGAGTCACGACGGAACGCATGGAACAGACGGGTAATCTGCTCATGGATCATGGTGTGACGGGTCACGGTGGTTTTGAATTCATCGTACTGCGCCTGCGTCGGTTTTTCGCCGTTCAGCAGGATGTAGCACACTTCCAGATAGTTGGATTCGGTGGCTAACTGATCGATGGGGAAGCCGCGATGGAGCAGGATACCTTCGTCACCGTCAATGTAGGTGATTTTGGATTCGCAAGATGCGGTAGAGGTAAATCCAGGGTCAAAGGTGAAAACTCCTTTGGAACCCAGCGTACGGATATCAATAACATCCTGACCGAGCGTGCCTTTTAGCACATCCAGTTCAATAGCATCATCACCATTTAGGGTGAGTTTTGCCTTTGTATCAGCCATTTACGGTCTCCTTAGCGCCTTATGCTTAAGACTGCGCTTTACCGGATTTGCTTTCAGCTGTTAATCATCGTTACCAGATTGTTATTTGGCTTACCGCTCAGCTCACGAGGAGAAACCAGGGTACAGAGCTATGGCGCCTTGCAGGTAAACGAATGAAATATCAGTGAAACAACAGCAAATCAGCGTTTTTGCAGTCCGAATTATTCAAACCTGTATATCACTAATAACTGTCCTGATAACTTCGGTCAATACCATCACACTGTTACATAACTATTTGTCAGGTGAAAGAGAGACCTCATAACTTTTGCGCATTATATGCCTTTTCTGATGACGTTTGTAACAATATTGTTTAACATTTGTCAAATCAGATGATTAAAAATTAAAAAGATGTTGTTATCGTGACCCCGATCACTGTTCAAGAGAAAACCCAACAAACTGTATGTAGGTTAATTGTAATGATTTTGTGAACGGCCTATACTGCCGCCAGGTCTCCGGAACACCCTGCAATCCCGAGCCACCCAGCGTTGTAACGTGTCGTTTTAGCATTTGGAAGCAATGTTTTGCATGACGCGCAGTTATAGAAAAGGAACGCTGTCTGACCCGCATCGCAGTCCGGAGGAAGGAAACAATAAGAACAGCATGTGGGCGTTATTCATGATAAGAAATGTGAAAAAACAAAGACCTGTCAATCTGGATCTCAAAACGATCCGATTCCCTGTAACAGCAATAGCGTCCATTCTGCACCGTGTTTCTGGTGTGATTACGTTTGTGGCGGTCGGTATCTTGCTGTGGTTACTGGGAACCAGCCTCTCATCCCCTGAAGGATTCCTCCAGGCCTCAGTCATCATGAACAGCTTCTTCGTGAAATTTATCATGTGGGGCATTCTGACCGCGCTGGCCTATCACGTGGTTGGCGGCGTTCGCCATATGCTGATGGACTTTGGCTACCTGGAAGAGACGTTCGAGGCCGGTAAACGTACCGCTAACATTTCATTTGTGATCACTGTCGTGCTTTCACTTCTCGCAGGAGTTCTCGTATGGTAAGCAACGCCTCCGCATTAGGACGCAACGGCGTACATGACTTCATCCTGGTCCGTGCTACCGCCATCGTTCTCACCCTTTACATCATCTATATGATCGGTTTCTTCGCGACCAGCGGCACGCTGACGTGGGAAATCTGGAGTGGTTTCTTCGGATCGGCCTTCACCAAAGTGTTCACCCTGCTGGCCCTGTTCTCCATCCTTATTCATGCCTGGATTGGCATGTGGCAGGTGTTGACCGATTACGTTAAACCGCTGGCGATTCGCCTTCCGCTGCAACTGATTATTGTTGTTGCTCTGCTGGTTTACGTCATTTATGGATTTGTTGTTGTGTGGGGTGTGTAATGAAACTGCCAGTCAGAGAATTTGATGCTGTTGTGATTGGTGCGGGTGGCGCAGGTATGCGCGCCGCACTACAAATTTCCCAGAGCGGCCAGACCTGTGCGCTGCTCTCTAAAGTATTCCCGACCCGTTCCCACACTGTGTCTGCGCAGGGCGGTATCACCGTTGCGCTGGGTAATTCCCATGAAGATAACTGGGAATGGCATATGTACGATACGGTAAAAGGTTCCGATTACATCGGTGACCAGGATGCCATCGAATATATGTGTAAAACCGGCCCGGAAGCGATTCTGGAGCTGGACCACATGGGTCTGCCGTTCTCTCGTCTGGAAAATGGCACCATCTATCAGCGTCCGTTTGGCGGCCAGTCGAAAAACTTCGGCGGCGAGCAGGCGGCACGTACCGCAGCGGCGGCTGACCGTACCGGCCACGCGCTGCTGCACACGCTGTATCAGCAGAACCTGAAAAACCACACCACAATTTTCTCCGAGTGGTATGCGCTGGATCTGGTGAAAAACGCCGATGGCGCCGTGGTGGGTTGTACCGCCCTGTGCATCGAAACCGGTGAAGTGGTCTACTTCAAAGCCCGCGCAACCGTGCTGGCGACCGGCGGCGCAGGCCGTATCTATCAGTCCACTACCAACGCCCATATCAACACCGGTGACGGCGTTGGGATGGCGATCCGCGCTGGCGTGCCGGTGCAGGACATGGAGATGTGGCAGTTCCACCCAACCGGTATCGCCGGTGCGGGCGTACTGGTGACAGAAGGCTGCCGTGGTGAAGGTGGTTACCTGCTGAACAAACATGGCGAGCGCTTCATGGAGCGTTATGCGCCAAACGCAAAAGACCTTGCGGGCCGTGACGTGGTGGCGCGTTCCATCATGATCGAAATCCGTGAAGGCCGCGGCTGTGACGGCCCTTGGGGTCCACACGCGAAGCTGAAACTCGACCATCTGGGTAAAGAAGTGCTGGAATCCCGTCTGCCGGGCATTCTGGAGCTGTCCCGCACCTTCGCGCACGTCGACCCTGTGAAAGAGCCAATTCCGGTTATCCCAACCTGTCACTACATGATGGGCGGTATTCCGACCAAAGTGACCGGTCAGGCGCTGACCGTGAACGAGCAGGGCGAAGACGTGGTCATCCCTGGCCTGTTCGCGGTAGGCGAAATTGCCTGCGTATCCGTGCACGGCGCAAACCGTCTGGGCGGCAACTCCCTGCTGGACCTGGTGGTATTTGGTCGTGCGGTGGGTCTGCATCTCCAGGAGTCTATTGCCGAGCAGGGCGCGCTGCGTGATGCGACCGACGACGAAATAGATGCCTCTCTTGAGCGCCTCAACCGCTGGAACGGCAACCGTAGCGGCGAAGATCCGGTGGAGATCCGTAAGGCGTTGCAGGAGTGTATGCAGCACAACTTCTCGGTATTCCGCGAAGGTGACGCGATGGCCAAAGGGCTTGAGCAGCTGAAAGCGATCCGCGAGCGTCTGAAGAATGCCCGTCTGGATGATACCTCCAGCGAGTTCAACACCCAGCGCGTTGAGTGCCTGGAGCTGGATAACCTGATGGAAACCGCGTTCGCCACTGCGATGTCGGCAAACTTCCGTACCGAAAGCCGTGGCGCCCATAGCCGCTTCGACTTCCCGGATCGTGATGACGAAAACTGGCTGTGCCATTCCCTGTATCTGCCAGAGTCGGAAACCATGACGCGTCGTAGCGTTAACATGGAACCGAAACTGCGTCCGGCGTTCCCGCCGAAGATTCGTACCTACTAATGCGGAGACAGGATAATGAAACTCGAATTCTCAGTTTATCGTTATAACCCGGATGTAGACGATGCTCCGCGTATGCAGGATTACACCCTCGAAGCGGAAGAAGGTCGTGACATGATGCTGCTGGATGCCTTAATCCAGCTGAAAGAGAAAGATCCTACGCTGTCGTTCCGCCGCTCCTGCCGTGAAGGGGTGTGTGGCTCTGACGGTGTAAACATGAACGGCAAAAACGGTCTGGCCTGTATTACGCCAATTTCAGCGCTACAGCGTTCTGGCCAGAAAATTGTGATCCGTCCTCTGCCTGGCCTGCCGGTCGTGCGTGATTTGGTGGTGGACATGGGGCAATTCTATGCACAATATGAGAAGATTAAGCCTTACTTATTGAATAATGGGCAAAATCCACCCGCTCGCGAGCACTTACAGTCTCCTGAGCAGCGTGAAAAACTCGATGGGTTGTACGAGTGTATTCTCTGTGCATGCTGTTCTACGTCATGCCCGTCATTCTGGTGGAACCCGGATAAATTTATCGGCCCTGCGGGTCTGCTGGCTGCCTATCGCTTCCTGATCGACAGCCGCGATACCGAAACCGAGAATCGTCTGGAAGGGCTAAGTGACGCTTTCAGCGTATTCCGCTGCCATAGCATCATGAACTGCGTCAGTGTGTGTCCTAAGGGGCTGAACCCGACGCGCGCCATCGGGCATATTAAGTCGATGTTGTTGCAGCGCAGTGCGTAAGTAACAACGCCGGATGGCGCTGCGCTTATCCGGCCTACGTAACAGTAGGCCCGGTAAGCGTAGCGTCACCGGGCAAATTGCAGAAACCTTTAAAAACTGCCAGATAAGTAAATAATCGAGACGTTCAGCGCGAGACAAGGCGCGGTTGAACGAATCCCCTGGAGCATAGTTGACTATGTGACTGGGGTGAGTGAAAGCCGCAACGCAGTCGCAGCCGGAACGACGAAGATTATTTAGACAGTTTCTAAAGGTTCCTTCGCGGGCCACAAAGAGCTCGCAGGTGAACCCCGGCACGTACACGTGGTGTGCGTGGTAGTTTCTACGGCGAAAGTAAGCATAAAAATGCTTAAGGGATCACGATGCAGAACGGCGCAATGAAAGCCTGGCTGGACTCTTCTTACCTCTCTGGTTCAAACCAGAGCTGGATAGAACAGCTCTATGAAGACTTCTTAACCGATCCTGACTCAGTGGACGCAAACTGGCGTTCCATGTTCCAGCAGTTGCCTGGTACAGGGGTCAAACCGGATCAATTCCATTCAAAAACACGTGATTATTTCCGTCGTCTGGCGAAGGATGCCTCACGTTACTCTTCTGCGATTTCCGACCCTGACACCAATGCGAAGCAGGTTAAAGTCCTGCAACTTATCAACGCTTATCGCTTCCGTGGTCACCAGCATGCGAATCTCGATCCGCTGGGACTGTGGCAGCAGGAACGTGTAGCGGATCTTGATCCGGCTTATCACGATCTGACCGAGGCCGATTTCCAGGAAAGCTTTAACGTAGGTTCCTTTGCCATCGGCAAAGACACGATGAAGCTGGGCGATCTGATTGACGCGCTCAAGCAAACCTACTGCGGCTCCATCGGCGCGGAATATATGCACATTACCTCCACCGAAGAGAAACGCTGGATCCAGCAGCGTATCGAATCCGTGGCAGGCCACGCGAATTTCTCAGCAGAAGAGAAAAAACGTTTCCTCAGCGAACTGACCGCCGCGGAAGGCCTTGAGCGCTATCTGGGCGCGAAATTCCCTGGCGCAAAACGCTTCTCACTGGAGGGCGGCGATGCGTTAGTCCCGATGCTGAAAGAGCTGATTCGTCATGCCGGTAAGAGCGGCACGCGCGAAGTGGTGCTGGGCATGGCGCACCGTGGTCGCCTGAACGTGCTGGTTAACGTGCTGGGTAAAAAGCCGCAGGATCTGTTCGACGAATTTGCGGGTAAACATAAAGAGCACCTCGGCACCGGTGACGTGAAATACCACATGGGCTTCTCGTCGGATATCGAAACCGAGGGCGGTCAGGTTCACCTGGCGCTGGCGTTTAACCCGTCGCACCTGGAAATCGTCAGCCCGGTGGTTATCGGTTCCGTGCGTGCGCGTCTGGATCGTCTGGACGAGCCGAGCAGCAATAAAGTACTGCCAATCACTATTCACGGTGATGCGGCGGTCACAGGGCAGGGCGTGGTTCAGGAAACCCTGAACATGTCGAAAGCGCGTGGTTATGAAGTGGGCGGTACCGTTCGCATCGTAATCAACAACCAGGTGGGCTTCACCACCTCTAACCCGCTGGATGCGCGTTCCACCCCGTACTGCACCGACATCGGTAAAATGGTTCAGGCGCCAATTTTCCACGTTAACGCGGATGACCCTGAAGCCGTTGCTTTCGTTACCCGTCTGGCGCTGGACTTCCGTAACACCTTCAAGCGCGACGTGTTCATTGACCTCTTCTGCTACCGCCGTCACGGCCACAACGAAGCGGATGAGCCAAGTGCAACCCAGCCGCTGATGTACCAGAAAATCAAAAAACACCCGACGCCGCGTAAAATCTATGCTGACAAGCTGGAAAGCGAAAAAGTGGCGACGCTGGAAGATGCGACCGAAATGGTCAATCTTTATCGCGACGCGCTGGACGCGGGTGAATGCGTAGTGAAAGAGCTGCGTCCAATGAACATGCACTCCTTCACTTGGTCGCCGTACCTCAACCACGAGTGGGACGAGAGCTACCCGAACAAGGTTGAAATGAAGCGTTTGCAGGAGCTGGCTAAACGCATCAGCACCGTGCCGGAAGCGATCGAGATGCAGTCCCGCGTGGCCAAGATCTATGGCGACCGCCAGGCCATGGCGGCGGGTGAGAAGCTGTTCGACTGGGGCGGCGCGGAAACGCTGGCCTATGCGACGCTGGTTGACGAAGGTATTCCGGTTCGTCTGTCCGGTGAAGATGCGGGTCGTGGCACCTTCTTTCACCGTCATGCGGTTGTGCATAACCAGTCTAACGGTTCAACGTACACTCCGCTTCAGCACGTGCATAACGGTCAGGGCCAGTTCAAGGTCTGGGACTCCGTGCTGTCAGAAGAAGCGGTTCTGGCCTTCGAATACGGCTACGCCACCGCAGAACCCCGCACTCTGACCATCTGGGAAGCGCAGTTCGGTGACTTCGCCAACGGTGCGCAGGTCGTCATCGACCAGTTCATCTCCTCCGGTGAGCAGAAGTGGGGCCGTATGTGCGGTCTGGTGATGCTGCTGCCGCACGGCTATGAAGGACAAGGTCCGGAGCACTCCTCCGCGCGTCTGGAGCGTTATCTGCAACTCTGCGCCGAGCAGAATATGCAGGTTTGCGTGCCGTCCACTCCGGCTCAGGTTTACCACATGCTGCGTCGTCAGGCGCTGCGCGGTATGCGCCGTCCGCTGGTGGTCATGTCGCCAAAATCCCTGCTGCGCCATCCACTGGCGGTCTCCAGCCTGGAAGAGCTGGCAAACGGCACCTTCCTGCCGGCCATCGGTGAAATTGACGAGCTGGATCCGCAGGCCGTTAAGCGTGTCGTAATGTGTTCTGGTAAGGTTTATTACGACCTGCTGGAACAGCGCCGTAAGAACGATCAGAAAGATGTCGCCATCGTGCGTATCGAACAGCTTTATCCGTTCCCGCATCAGGCGATGCAGGAAGTGCTGAAACAGTACGCTCACGTTCATGATTTTGTCTGGTGCCAGGAAGAGCCGCTCAACCAGGGCGCATGGTATTGCAGCCAGCATCATTTCCGTGAAGTGATTCCATTTGGGTCTGCCCTGCGTTATGCAGGTCGCCCGGCCTCCGCCTCTCCGGCGGTAGGGTATATGTCCGTTCACCAGAAGCAGCAACAAGATCTGGTCAATGACGCGCTGAACGTCGATTAATTAAAGGATACATAATGAGTAGCGTAGATATTCTTGTTCCCGACCTGCCTGAGTCCGTAGCAGATGCAACCGTCGCCACCTGGCACAAAAAACCAGGCGACGCGGTAACCCGTGACGAAGTGCTGGTAGAAATCGAAACTGACAAAGTGGTACTGGAAGTACCGGCTTCAGCGGATGGCATTCTGGATGCAGTCCTGGAAGATGAAGGTACGACCGTCACTTCTCGCCAGATCCTGGGTCGCCTGCGTGAAGGCAATAGCGCGGGCAAAGAGTCCAGCGCCAAATCTGAAGAGAAAGCGTCTACTCCGGCCCAGCGCCAGCAGGCGTCTCTGTCCGATCAGACCAATGACGCGCTCAGCCCGGCGATCCGTCGCCTGCTGGCTGAGCACAGCCTCGATCCGGCAGCCATCAAAGGCACCGGCGTGGGTGGCCGTCTGACGCGCGAAGACATCGACAAGCATCTGGCAAAAGCGCCTTCTGAGGCGAAAGCGGAAGCGAAAGCCCCTGCGGCAGCACCAGCGGCACAGCCAGCTCTGGGCGCACGTAGCGAAAAACGCGTGCCGATGACCCGCCTGCGTAAGCGCGTGGCCGAGCGTCTGCTGGAAGCGAAAAACTCCACCGCGATGCTGACCACCTTTAACGAAGTCAACATGAAGCCAATCATGGATCTGCGCAAGCAGTACGGTGACGCGTTTGAAAAACGTCACGGTATCCGTCTGGGCTTCATGTCCTTCTACGTGAAAGCGGTAGTTGAAGCGCTGAAACGCTACCCGGAAGTGAACGCGTCTATCGATGGCGATGACGTGGTTTACCACAACTACTTCGACGTCAGCATGGCGGTTTCTACCCCACGCGGCCTGGTTACCCCGGTTCTGCGTGACGTGGATACCCTGGGTATGGCTGACATCGAGAAGAAAATCAAAGAGCTGGCCGTGAAAGGCCGCGACGGCAAGCTGACCGTTGAGGACCTGACTGGCGGTAACTTCACCATTACCAACGGTGGTGTGTTCGGCTCGCTGATGTCTACCCCGATCATCAACCCGCCGCAGAGCGCGATCCTGGGTATGCACGCCATTAAAGATCGTCCAATGGCGGTAGACGGTAAAGTGGAGATCCTGCCGATGATGTACCTGGCGCTCTCTTACGATCACCGCCTGATCGACGGCCGCGAGTCCGTAGGCTTCCTGGTTGCCATTAAAGAGCTGCTGGAAGATCCAACGCGTCTGCTGCTGGACGTCTAGTTTTTGCAGTCTTGCCCGGCGGCGCGTTGCTTGCCGGGCCTACAAAAGCACTACCTAACGATTACCTGAAGGATGGATAGAACACATGAACTTACATGAATATCAGGCCAAACAGCTGTTTGCCCGGTATGGCTTACCGGCTCCGGTGGGTTATGCCTGTACTACCCCGCGTGAAGCAGAAGAAGCCGCGTCTAAAATCGGTTCCGGCCCGTGGGTAGTTAAATGTCAGGTTCACGCTGGTGGCCGTGGTAAAGCGGGCGGTGTGAAGGTTGTTAAGAGCAAAGAAGAGATCCGTGCGTTTGCTGAACATTGGCTCGGCAAGCGTCTGGTAACCTACCAGACAGATGCGAACGGCCAGCCGGTTAACCAGATCCTGGTTGAAGCGGCAACCGACATCGCGAAAGAACTGTACCTCGGCGCAGTCGTAGACCGTAGCTCCCGTCGCGTGGTGTTCATGGCGTCTACCGAAGGCGGCGTGGAAATCGAAAAAGTGGCGGAAGAAACCCCGCACCTGATCCACAAAGTGGCTATCGATCCGCTGGCGGGCCCAATGCCTTACCAGGGTCGTGAGCTGGCATTCAAACTGGGTCTGGAAGGCAAGCTGGTTCAGCAGTTCACCAAGATCTTCATGGGTCTGGCGACCATTTTCCTGGAGCGCGATTTGGCGCTGATCGAGATCAACCCGCTGGTGATCACCACCCAGGGCGACCTGATCTGCCTCGACGGCAAGCTGGGCGCTGACGGCAACGCGCTGTTCCGCCAGTCCGATCTGCGTGAAATGCGCGATCAGTCTCAGGAAGATCCGCGTGAAGCACAGGCTGCACAGTGGGAGCTGAACTACGTCGCGCTGGATGGCAACATCGGCTGCATGGTTAACGGTGCGGGCCTGGCAATGGGCACCATGGACATCGTTAAGCTGCACGGCGGTGAGCCAGCGAACTTCCTCGACGTGGGCGGTGGCGCAACCAAAGAGCGCGTAACCGAAGCGTTCAAAATCATCCTCTCTGACAGCAACGTGAAAGCGGTTCTGGTGAACATCTTCGGCGGTATCGTACGTTGCGACCTGATCGCCGACGGTATCATCGGCGCGGTAGAAGAAGTGGGCGTTAACGTTCCGGTTGTTGTACGTCTGGAAGGGAACAACGCTGAACTCGGCGCGAAAAAACTGGCTGACAGCGGCCTGAATATTATTGCAGCGAAAAGTCTGACGGATGCAGCTCAGCAGGTTGTTGCCGCAGTGGAGGGGAAATAATGTCCGTTTTAATTAATAAAGATACCAAGGTTATCTGCCAGGGCTTCACCGGTAGCCAGGGGACTTTCCACTCCGAACAGGCGATTGCCTACGGTACGCAGATGGTTGGCGGCGTAACGCCAGGTAAAGGCGGCACCACGCACCTGGGCCTGCCGGTGTTCAACACCGTGCGTGAAGCGGTAGAAGCGACGGGCGCAACCGCGACCGTGATCTACGTACCGGCGCCGTTCTGCAAAGACTCTATTCTGGAAGCGATCGACGCAGGCATTAAGCTGATCATCACCATCACCGAAGGCATCCCGACGCTGGATATGCTGACCGTGAAGGTGAAGCTGGACGAAGCAGGCGTGCGCATGATCGGCCCGAACTGCCCAGGCGTTATCACTCCAGGCGAATGCAAAATCGGTATCATGCCGGGCCACATTCATCGCCCAGGCAAAGTGGGTATCGTGTCCCGTTCCGGTACCCTGACCTATGAAGCGGTTAAGCAGACCACCGACTACGGTTTCGGCCAGTCCACCTGCGTGGGCATCGGCGGTGACCCGATCCCGGGCTCTAACTTCATCGACATCCTGAAGCTGTTCCAGGAAGATCCACAGACCGAAGCGATCGTGATGATCGGTGAGATCGGTGGTAGCGCGGAAGAAGAAGCGGCTGCTTACATCAAAGATCATGTGACCAAGCCGGTGGTGGGTTACATCGCGGGTGTGACCGCGCCGAAAGGCAAACGTATGGGTCACGCGGGCGCGATTATCGCAGGCGGTAAAGGTACGGCTGATGAGAAATTCGCAGCACTGGAAGCCGCAGGCGTGAAAACCGTTCGCAGCCTGGCGGATATCGGTGAAGCACTGAAATCCATCATTAAGTAAGTCCTCTCTGCTCCCTGAATGGGGCGCGTTGAAGTATAAAAAAATGTCCGTTTCGACATGGTTGGCCGCTGTAAAGCGGCCTTTTTTTATTGCCTGCGTTTAGCCACCAGGGTGAATTTATAGTCGTCGGTGTTAAACACGTTGCGACTGTATTCAAATACCCGGCCGTCTTTCAGAAAGCCACGAGAGACTTTTTCCAGAATCGGTTTTGCCGGATCGAGCGCCAGGGCGGCAATCGCCTCGTCCGGTGGCATGACTGGCACCAGCTCCTGCTCGCTGCGATCGATAACCATCTTTTTGATCTGCTCAATGTAATGGTATTTCGACTGTTCCATCACTTCCCAGGTGAGGTCGGGGAACATCGCCAGCGGCATCCATGTCTCTTCCAGATTCACCGGCTTTTCCCTGATGAAGCGTACGCGCTTGACGTGCCAGACCTTATCATCCGGATTGAGCGCAAGTTTTGCCGCGAGCCGCTCATCGGCTTTCACCACTTCGAAGACGCTGACGTCGCTGTGCGTATCGACGTTGCGATCCGCTAACTTTTCGTAAAAGCCGGTGAGCTGATAAATATCGTAATTCACCCGCTCCTCTTTTACATACGAGCCGCTGCCCTGAATACTTTCGATGATCTGCTCGTCGGCGAGCAGCTTCAAAGCCTGCCGCACGGTGACCCGGCTGACGCTAAACGCCTCCTGAAGGCTGGATTCCGTCGGCAGCGCGTCGCCAGGTTTTAACTCACCAGCATTAATTTTCTCGCGGAACGCATCGGCGATCTGCCGGTACATCGGTTTATTGCCCATTGTGTCGCGCCTTTTTAATACGTTTTCAGGGAATTATGCCTTCAGTGGTAAATTTGTAAATAATACAAATAAGATACAAATATCGGTGTTAGTGAAAATGATCACATAAATGTATTATCCGGTCTGCCACAATCCTCCCCAGACAATAACTTTGGATAGGTGAGGATCTTATGAACCTGACGACTCTGACCGACCCCCGTGCTGTCTGCGTGCAGGCGCAGTTTACCAGCCGTGATGAGGCAATCCGTCAGCTTGCGACGCGGCTGGTGGCGTTGGGCAAAATAGCCGACGCCGATACGTTTCTGGCAGACGTTTTCCATCGGGAATCGCTTGGCCCGACGGCGCAGGGCGAGGGGCTGGCCGTACCTCATGGTAAATCAGTGGCGGTAAACGAAGCGGCTTTTGCCGTGGCCACACTGCGTGAGCCGCTGGCCTGGGAAGGTGTGGACGGACCGGAGGAGGTCGAGCTAATTTTTCTGCTCGCCATTCCTCCCGCACAAGCGGGATCAACGCATATTCAGGTCCTGACGGAACTGACGTCTCGCCTGGCGGATGACGAGCTCAGGGCGCGCGTGATGACGGCGACCAGCGCGGAAGCGGTGCTTGCGGCGCTGGAAACGGCGCCTGACGCACAAGAAACCGCCGTTGCGGAGAATGCCCCGACGATCGTCTGCGTTACCGCCTGTCCGGCCGGGATCGCCCATACCTACATGGCAGCGGAGTATCTCGAAAAAGCGGGACGTAAGCTCGGCGTCAATGTGGTGGTCGAAAAGCAGGGGGCAAATGGTATTGAGGGGCGCATCACCGCGCAGCAGTTGCAGGAGGCAAAAGCGTGTATCTTCGCGGCGGAAGTGGCGATCAAAGAGCGTGAGCGTTTTCAGGGGATGCCCGCCATTTCCGTGCCCGTCGCGGGACCCTTACGCCATGCGGAAGCGCTCATTGAGCGTGCGCTGGCGCTACAGCCTGTATCCGATGCGCGTCCTGCGCATGTCGACTCGGACGCGAAAAAGTGCGTTAAAACCGAACTCAAGCAGGCGCTGCTCAGCGGTATCTCCTTTGCGGTGCCGCTGATTGTCGCTGGCGGCACGGTGCTGGCAGTGTCGGTACTGCTGGCGCAAATCCTGGGCTTGCAGCATCTGTTCGATCAGGAAAATTCGTGGCTGTGGATGTACCGCAAACTGGGCGGCGGGATGCTCGGTATTCTGATGGTGCCTGTTCTGGCGGCCTATACCGCTTACTCGCTGGCGGATAAACCTGCGCTAACGCCGGGCTTTGCGGCGGGTCTTGCCGCCAATATGATCGGCTCTGGTTTTCTCGGGGCCATCGTCGGCGGGCTGATTGCGGGCTACCTGATGCGCTGGGTGAAAAACCACATCCGGCTGAGTAGCCGCTACAACGGCTTTCTGACCTTTTATCTCTATCCGGTGATTGGCGTGCTGGGCGCAGGCAGCCTGATGCTGTTTGTGATCGGCGAACCGGTAGCCTGGATCAATAACGCCCTGACCGCCTGGCTTAACGGTCTGTCCGGCGCGAATGCGCTGCTGCTGGGGGCGATCCTGGGCTTTATGTGCTCGTTCGATCTGGGCGGTCCGGTCAACAAAGCCTCTTACGCGTTCTGTCTGGGAGCGATGGCCAATGGCGTATACGGGCCTTATGCGATTTTTGCCTCCGTCAAAATGGTATCGGCCTTTACCGTGACGGCATCAACGATGCTGGCTCCGAACCTGTTCAAACAGTTCGAAATTGAAACCGGCAAGTCCACCTGGCTGCTGGGGCTGGCGGGCATCACCGAAGGGGCAATTCCGATGGCTATCGAGGATCCGTTGCGGGTCATTGGCTCATTTGTTCTGGGGTCAATGGTGACCGGAGCGATTGTCGGGGCGATGGGGATTGGGCTATCCACCCCCGGCGCGGGCATTTTCTCGCTCTTCTTACTGCATGATGCCGGGCTGGGCGGCGTGATGGCCGCTGTCGGCTGGTTTGGCGCCGCGCTGGCTGGCGCCGCAATCTCTACGCTCATTTTACTGCTCTGGCGACGCCAGGCCGTGAAGAGCGGCACCTACGTGACTGAAGACATACCCTCCTAAACACGCACCGACAGGAAACGAAGATGAAAGCTGTATCTCGCGTTCATATCACGCCACATATGCACTGGGACCGGGAGTGGTACTTCACCACCGAAGCGTCACGTATTCTTCTGGTCAATAATATGGAAGAGATCCTCACTCGTCTTGAGCAGGACGCAGAGTATAAATACTACGTACTCGACGGCCAGACGGCGGTGCTGGAAGATTATTTTGCCGTGAAACCGGAAAACAGGCCACGCGTGAAGGCACTGGTGGCGGCCGGGAAGCTGATTATCGGGCCGTGGTATACCCAGACGGATACCACCCTTGTTTCCGGCGAGTCGATTGTCCGAAATCTGATGTACGGTATACGCGACTGTCTGGCCTTTGGCGAGCCGATGAAAATTGGCTATCTGCCGGACTCCTTCGGCATGTCTTCCCAGCTGCCGCACATTTACAATGGTTTTGGCATCACGCGTACCATGTTCTGGCGCGGGTGTTCCGAGCGGCACGGTACCGATAAAACCGAATTTCTCTGGCAAAGTCAGGACGGCAGCGAAGTGACGGCACAGGTGCTGCCGCTGGGCTACGCGATTGGTAAGTACTTACCGGAGGATGAGGCCGGGCTGCGCAAACGGCTCGACACGTACTTCGAGGTGCTGGAAAAAGCCTCCGTGACGAAAGAAATTTTGCTGCCTAACGGCCATGATCAGATGCCGCTCCAGCAGAACATCTTTGCGGTGATGGATAAGCTGCGCGAAATCTATCCGCAGCGTCAGTTTGTGATGAGCCGCTTCGAGGAGGTGTTTGACCACATTGACGCGCACCGCGATGAACTGGCGACGCTGAAAGGGGAGTTTATTGACGGTAAATATATGCGAGTGCACCGGACGATAGGCTCCACGCGGATGGATATCAAAATCGCCCACGCCCGGATAGAGAATAAAATCGTCAACGTCCTTGAGCCGCTGGCCACGCTTGCCTGGACGCTGGGCTTTGAGTATCACCACGGCTTGCTGGAAAAAATGTGGAAAGAGATCCTCAAGAATCACGCCCACGACAGTATCGGCTGCTGCTGTAGTGACAAAGTGCATCGTGAGGTGATGTCACGCTTCGAGCTGGCGGAAGACATGGCCGATAACCTGACATGCTTCTATATGCGCAAGATTGTCGACAACATGCCGCAGAGCGAGGAAGACAAACTGGTGATGTTTAACCTCACGCCCTGGCCGCGTGAGGAAGTGATTAACACCACGATACGTCTGCGCGCCAGCCAGTTCCGCCTGCTGGACGATAGGGGGAATGAAATCCCTTACTGCCTGCGCAGCGCGCGTGAAATCGACCCCGGCTTGATTGACCGGCAAATTGTGCATTACGGCAACTACGATCCCTTTATGGAGTTTGATATCCAGCTCAATCAGATCCTGCCATCAATGGGTTACCGCACGCTCTATATCGAGCCGCACGTGGCCGGCAAGCTGCTGGCGGCAGAAAAATCGTCGGAGGCGTTGCTGGAAAATGCTTTCTGGGAAATAACGTTAAACGACGACGGCACCCTGCGTCTGCTCGATAAAGCGTCCGGGCTTATCTATGACCGCGCGCTGGAAATAGAAGAGAGCTCGGATGATGGCGATGAGTACGACTACTCGCCTTCACGGGAAGAGTGGAGACTCACTTCCGCTCAGGGCGAGCATGAGGTTGAGGTGATCCACGAGGCCTGGCAGAGCAGGGCGGTGATCCGCCATCGCATGGCGGTGCCGGCGGATCTCGCCGAACGTTCTGCGCGTCAGCAGACGGGAACGCTTGAGGCAGAACTCACGGTCACGCTCAGCCATAACAGCCGACGTATCGACGTTGAGGCGCGTCTCGGAAATCACGCGGATGACCACCGTGTGCGGGTGCTGATCCCGACGCCATTTACCGCAGACACGGTGTTAGCCGATACCCAGTTCGGTTCGCTGACGCGACCTGTACAGGATGAAGCGATGGCGAACTGGCAGGAGGAGGGCTGGAAGGAAGCGCCGCTGCCGGTGTGGAATCTGCTCAACTACGCGGTGCTCCAGGAACGGCGTAACGGAATGGCCCTGTTTACCGAAGGGTTGCGCGAATTTGAAGTGACTGGCGAGCGTCAAAAAACGTTTGCCCTGACGTTGCTTCGCGGCGTGGGGGTGCTTGGGAAAGAAGATTTACTGCTGCGCCCCGGCAGACCGTCCGGGATCAAAATGCCGGTGCCTGATTCGCAGATGCGGGGCCAGTTAACCTGTCGCTTTAGCCTGTTCAGTTTTAATGGTACGCCCGTCAGTGCTGGCGTTGCGCAGCAGGCGAAGTCGTGGTTAACGCCAGCGCTCTGCTATAACAAAATCCCGTGGGATGCGATGAAGCTTAACCGCGCCTCTTTCACCACCCCTTGTAGCTATAGCCTGCTAACGCTGGCGCCTAACGGATGCGTACTCAGTGCGCTGAAAAAAGCGGAGGATCGTGACGAGATGATTCTTCGTCTGTACAACCCTTCGGAGACCCGCTCCTGTGACGTGGCTTTGTCTGTGAACCGTGAGGTCCAGGCCTGTTGCGAAACGGACATGAATTAGGTGCGCAAGGCGCAAGGGGAGGAGGGTTCAGCCATTACGGGGTCGTTCCGGCCATGCCAGTCACGCACCTTTAGCATAAAAATTGAAAGGTAATCCTCCGAACAAAATAAAGGCCGCATTCCTGCGGCCTTTATTTCATCAAATAGTCACGAAAGGGTGTTAATTTTAAGATTATTAAAGGTGAATGAAATGTAATCTTTTCGGCGGGTAGCAAAGCGAAAGAAAAATACTGTGAAGCAGATAACATTATATGGTTATCTTCCGGCAAAATGCGTTTTTTCTCGCGCGTTAATAAAAATCACAACTGTTTATATTATCTTCTGGCTTTTATAACCAATAACGCCTTTAAATATACATATTGTTAACAAGGTTTTTACTATCCGCACCACAAAGAAACATCATTAACAGCTCTGACTGTTTTTGATTTAAATCAATGTTTAATACTTGGAAAAAGGCTCCGAAAGGCGTTAAATTGTTCCCGATCAAAATGGCCGAAAAGTGGTAATTTTGCTATAAATTGATCGCCGTCGAAAAACGTAAATCTGTTCGAATAAAAACCTGTTTATTGTAAGGGTTTTGCAGCGTATTATATTTACGGGATCAATTTGGTTTTTTCTTAACGTATTTGTAACCTTTCATCATTGCTTTTTCCTCCTGAAGAGAATAAGCAACGAAGAAGGGAAGCAGATAACTTTGTATTGGGGCATGCGTGTGGATCCTTATCTAACGGGGTTCACTCTCGGAGTCTTCATGCGATGAGCAAGGAGTCATAATGTTAGACGTAGTCGAACTGTCGCGCTTACAGTTTGCCTTGACCGCGATGTACCACTTCCTGTTTGTGCCGCTGACGCTCGGTATGGCGTTCCTGCTGGCCATCATGGAAACGGTTTACGTCCTCTCCGGCAAACAGATTTATAAAGATATGACCAAGTTCTGGGGCAAGTTGTTTGGTATCAACTTTGCGCTGGGCGTGGCAACCGGTCTGACCATGGAGTTCCAGTTCGGGACAAACTGGTCTTACTATTCCCATTATGTGGGGGATATTTTCGGTGCGCCGCTGGCCATTGAAGGTCTGATGGCCTTCTTCCTCGAATCCACCTTTGTAGGTCTGTTCTTCTTCGGTTGGGACCGTCTGGGTAAAGTCCAGCATATGGCGGTAACCTGGCTGGTGGCATTAGGCTCCAACTTGTCCGCACTGTGGATCCTGGTGGCGAACGGCTGGATGCAAAACCCAATCGCATCTGATTTCAACTTCGAAACCATGCGTATGGAGATGGTCAGCTTCGCTGAGCTGGTCCTGAACCCGGTTGCTCAGGTTAAATTCGTTCACACCGTGGCGTCTGGCTATGTGTGCGGCGCGATGTTCGTGCTGGGCATCAGCTCCTACTATATGCTGCGCGGCCGTGACTTCGCGTTCGCTAAGCGTTCTTTTGCTATCGCAGCAAGCTTCGGTATGGCCGCGATTCTGTCCGTGATTGTTCTGGGTGATGAATCCGGTTACGAAATGGGCGACGTGCAGAAAACCAAACTCGCCGCAATTGAAGCTGAATGGGAAACCCAGCCGGCACCGGCAGCGTTTACCCTGTTCGGTGTGCCTGACCAGGAAGCGCAGGAAAACCGCTTCGCCATTCAAATTCCTTACGCTCTGGGTATTATCGCCACGCGCTCCGTCGACAAACAGGTGACTGGCCTGAAAGATCTGATGGTGCAGCATGAAGAGCGTATCCGTAACGGGATGAAAGCCTACTCGCTGCTGGAACAGCTGCGCGCCGGCTCTACCGACCAGGCCGTTCGCGATCAATTTAACGACGTGAAGAAAGACCTCGGTTACGGTCTGCTGCTGAAACGCTATACCCCGAACGTCTCCGACGCGACGGAAGCGCAGATTCAGATGGCAACCAAAGACTCTATTCCACGCGTTGCGCCGCTGTACTTCGCGTTCCGCATCATGGTGGGTTGCGGCATTATCATGCTGCTGATCATCGCGGCCTCGTTCTGGTCAGTCATTCGTAACCGTATCGGTGAGAAAAAATGGCTGCTGCGCACCGCGCTGTACGGTATCCCACTGCCATGGATTGCTATCGAGTCCGGCTGGTTTGTTGCGGAATATGGCCGTCAGCCGTGGGCGATCGGTGAGGTGCTGCCAACAGCGGTAGCGAACTCCTCCCTGACCGCAGGCGACCTGATCTTCTCCATGCTGCTCATTTGCGGTCTGTACACCCTGTTCCTGGTGGCTGAACTGTTCCTGATGTTCAAGTTCGCGCGCCTTGGCCCAAGCAGCCTGAAAACCGGTCGCTACCACTACGAGCAGTCTGTTGCGACTACTCAGCCGGCACGCTAAGACAGGAGTCATCAAATGATCGATTATGAAGTATTGCGTTTTATCTGGTGGCTGCTGATCGGTGTTCTGCTGATTGGTTTCGCGGTCACCGATGGTTTCGACATGGGCGTGGGCATGCTCACCCGTTTCCTCGGTCGTAATGACACCGAGCGTCGAATCATGATCAACTCCATCGCCCCGCACTGGGACGGTAACCAGGTGTGGCTGATCACCGCAGGCGGCGCGCTGTTCGCTGCCTGGCCGATGGTCTACGCGGCTGCGTTCTCCGGCTTCTATGTGGCGATGATTCTGGTGCTGGCTTCTTTATTCTTCCGTCCGGTGGGTTTCGACTACCGTTCCAAGATTGAAGACACCCGCTGGCGTAACATGTGGGACTGGGGCATCTTCATCGGTAGCTTCGTTCCACCGCTGGTCATTGGTGTGGCGTTCGGTAACCTGTTGCAGGGCGTACCGTTCCACGTCGACGAATATATGCGTCTGTTCTACACCGGTAACTTCTTCCAGCTGCTGAATCCGTTTGGTCTGCTGGCAGGCGTGGTGAGCGTGGCGATGATCATCACCCAGGGGGCAACCTATCTCCAGATGCGTACCGTAGGTGAACTGCATCTGCGTTCCCGCGCTACCGCTCAGGTGGCAGCGCTGGTGACGCTGGTCTGCTTCGCTCTGGCAGGCGTGTGGGTGGTGTATGGTATTGATGGATACGTGGTGACGTCCGCTATCAACCATGCTGCACCGTCTAACCCGCTGACCAAAGAAGTGGCGCGTCAGGCCGGTGCATGGCTGGTGAACTTCAACAATACCCCTGTGCTGTGGGCTATCCCGGCTCTGGGTGTGCTGCTGCCACTGCTGACCGTGCTGACGTCTCGTCTGGAGAAAGGCGCTCTGGCGTTCGTATTCTCTTCCCTGACGCTGGCGTGCATCATCCTGACGGCCGGTATTGCGATGTTCCCGTTCGTGATGCCATCCAGCACCATGATGAATGCCAGCCTGACCATGTGGGATGCAACGTCCAGCCATATGACGCTGAACTTAATGACCTATGTGGCTTGCGTGTTCGTTCCGATTGTTCTGGCTTACACCATCTGGTGTTACTGGAAAATGTTCGGTCGTATCACTAAAGAACATATCGAAAGCAACACCCACTCTATGTACTAAGTAAGGAGCTGAATATGTGGTATTTCGCATGGATTTTAGGGACGCTTCTTGCCTGTGCGTTTGGTGTCATCACTGCCCTGGCGCTTGAGCATGTAGAAGCGACCAAAGCAGGTGAAGAAAAGCACTAATGAATATTATCGCAACGTTATATGCGGTAATGGATAAGCGCCCCTTGAGGGCGCTTTCCCTCATTATGGCATTACTGCTGGCAGGCTGTATCTTCTGGGACCCGTCGCGCTTCGCGGCGAAAACCAGCGAGCTTGAAATCTGGCACGGCTTCCTGATTATGTGGGCGGTGTGCGCAGGCGTGATTCACGGTGTCGGCTTTCGTCCGAAAGCGCTACACTGGCAGGGCATCTTCTGCCCACTGATTGCCGATCTGGTTCTCCTCGCCGGTTTGATTTTCTTCTTCTTCTGAATAAGAAATGTCCGTTAACGTTATGGGCTTACCCTGGCCCATAAAAATTTACTCTCCGTTTACTTTCTCCCATTCCAAACCATCATTCCCGCGCGTATAGTAGCGAAGTTTGAAAGCTCCAACTTTTCTTGTATTAC
The DNA here is from genome assembly GCF_049237125.1 of Enterobacter cloacae complex sp. GYL001. Classification (NCBI taxonomy): domain Bacteria; kingdom Pseudomonadati; phylum Pseudomonadota; class Gammaproteobacteria; order Enterobacterales; family Enterobacteriaceae; genus Enterobacter; species Enterobacter cloacae complex sp. GYL001. The sequence goes on from NZ_JBMKGW010000001.1 coordinate 214,743, forward strand.
CGGGATGTAAAGTGAATACAACGCTGTTTCGATGGCCGGTACGTGTCTATTACGAAGATACCGATGCCGGTGGTGTGGTCTACCACGCCAGCTACGTTGCTTTTTATGAACGGGCACGCACAGAGATGCTGCGCCATCATCACTTTAGTCAACAGGTGCTGTTGGCTGAGCGAGTTGCCTTCGTGGTACGCAAGATGACGCTTGAGTATTTTGCGCCTGCCAGACTCGACGATATGCTCGAAGTCCAAACAGAAATTACATCAATGCGCGGAACTTCACTGGTTTTCACGCAGCGGATAGTCAATGCAGAGAACACGGTACTGAACTCAGCTGAAGTCCTGATTGTCTGTGTTGATCCAACCATAATGAAGCCTCGTGCGCTTCCTAAGTCTATTGTCGCGGAGTTTAAGCAGTGACTGACATGAATATCCTTGATTTGTTCCTGAAGGCAAGCCTTCTGGTTAAACTTATCATGTTGATTTTGATTGGTTTTTCAATCGCATCCTGGGCCATCATCATCCAGAGAACGCGTATCCTCAATGCCGCTGGCCGCGAAGCCGAAGCGTTTGAAGATAAGTTCTGGTCGGGTATTGAGCTTTCGCGTCTGTACCAGGAAAGCCAGGGACGCCGTGATAACCTTTCAGGCTCCGAACAAATTTTCTACAGCGGTTTCAAAGAGTTCGCTCGCTTACATCGCGCTAACAGCCATGCGCCGGAAGCCGTGGTAGAAGGGGCGTCGCGTGCGATGCGCATCTCCATGAACCGCGAACTGGAAAATCTTGAAACGCATATTCCTTTCCTCGGAACCGTTGGCTCCATCAGCCCGTATATCGGCCTGTTTGGTACGGTGTGGGGGATCATGCACGCCTTTATCGCCCTTGGGGCGGTGAAGCAGGCAACGTTGCAGATGGTTGCGCCGGGTATCGCAGAAGCACTGATCGCGACCGCAATCGGTCTGTTCGCCGCAATTCCGGCGGTAATGGCGTACAACCGTCTGAACCAGCGCGTGAACAAACTGGAACTGAACTACGACAACTTTATGGAAGAGTTCACCGCGATTCTGCATCGTCAGGCGTTTACCAGCACCGAGAGCAACAAGGGGTAAACCATGGCCAGATCGCGTGGACGAGGTCGTCGCGAGCTCAAGTCCGAAATCAATATCGTTCCGTTACTGGACGTGCTGCTGGTGCTGCTGCTGATCTTTATGGCGACGGCGCCCATCATCACCCAGAGCGTGGAAGTTGATCTGCCGGATGCGACAGAATCACAGGCGGTAAGCACCAATGACGATCCTCCGGTCATCATTGAGGTTTCCGGCGTAGGGCAGTACAGCGTGGTGGTAGAGAAAGATCGTATGGATCAGCTTCCGCCAGAGCAGGTTATTGCTGAAGCGCAACGACGCCTGGAGTCAAATCCGAAGACGGTCTTCTTAATCGGTGGTGCGAAAGACGTACCATATGATGAAATTATCAAAGCGCTGAACTTGCTACATAGCGCGGGCGTTAAGTCAGTTGGCTTAATGACTCAGCCTATTTGATCATCTGCGTAGTTTTTGGGAACCGATAGTGTCAAAGGCAACCGAACAGAACGACAAGCTTAAGCGAGCGATAATCGTCTCCGCAGTGCTGCACGTAATTCTTTTTGCAGCGCTGATCTGGAGTTCGTTCGATGAGCACCTTGATGCATCAGGCGGCGGTGGGGGCTCGTCCATCGACGCCGTCATGGTGGATCCCGGTGCGATCGTTCAGAACTATAATCGTCAGCAACAGCAGCAGGCGAGCTCTAAACGTGCTGAAGAGCAGCGAGAAAAACAGGCGCAACAGCAGGCGGAAGAGCTGCGTGAAAAGCAGGCCGCCGAGCAGGAACGTCTGAAGCAGCTTGAGAAAGAGCGTTTGCAGGCGCAGGAAGCCGCTAAAGAGCAGGCGGAGCAGCAGAAACAGGCTGAAGCCGCAGCGAAGAAAGCTCAGGAGCAGCAGAAGCAGGCGGAAGAGGCGGCAGCCAAAGCCGCAGCAGACGCGAAGGCGCAGGCAGATGCTCAGGCTAAGTTAGCCGCAGACGCGGCGAAGAAAGCGGCTGCTGATGCGCAGAAGAAAGCGGAAGCCGAAGCAGCGAAGAAAGCCGCTGCTGATGCGAAGAAGAAAGCAGAAGCCGAAGCGGCGAAAAAAGCTGCCGCTGACGCACAGAAGAAAGCCGAAGCGGAAGCCGCCAAAAAAGCTGCGCAGGAAGCAGAGAAGAAAGCGGCTGCCGATGCTGCGAAAAAAGCGGCCGCCGCCGAGAAAGCTGCGGCAGAAAAAGCCGCCGCTGCGGAAAAAGCCGCTGCTGATAAAAAAGCGGCAGCTGAGAAAGCCGCTGCTGATAAGAAAGCGGCTGCCGAAAAAGCCGCAGCTAAAAAGGCCGCTGCTGCGGAAAAAGCCGCTGCCGCAGGGGTTGACGATCTGCTGGGCGACCTGAGCTCCGGTAAGAATGCACCGAAAACGGGCGGTGGGGCGAAAGGAAGTAACGCAGCACCGGCAGGAAGTGGTAACACTAAGAACAACGGTGCTTCTGGCGCTGAGATCAACGACTATAAGAATCAGATTGCTGCGGCTATTGCCAGCAGACTTAACGATAAATCGCTCTATACCGGGAAAACCTGCCGACTGCATATTAAACTGGCTACGGATGGTATGGTGCTGAGCGTTGAGTCAGAAGGGGGAGATGAAGCGTTATGCCAGGCTGCACTTGTGGCAGTGAATCAGGCAAAACTGCCAAAACCTCCGTCACAGGCTGTCTATGAAGTGTTCAAAGACGCTTCGCTGAACTTTAAGCCATAAGCAGAGCTGCGGTTATCGGGTTCTGATAGTTTTGTGTATTTGAGTTTGTTAACCTTCTGCTAAATTATCCAGGACTTATTGTTCGGATAAGGGAGATATGATGAAGCAGGCATTACGATTAGCTTTTGGTTTTTTAGTACTGTTGACGTCAGCAGTGCATGCCACAGTAAGCATCGACATTACCGACTGGAACGACTCAGCGCGTCCAATCGGTGTCGTTCCGTTCCAGTGGGCAGGCCCGGGCGCTGCGCCTGAAGATATTGGCGGCATTGTTGCAGCTGACCTGCGTAACAGCGGTAAATTTAACCCCTTAGATCGTTCTCGTCTGCCGCAGCAGCCGGGTACCGCTCAGGAAGTTCAACCTGCTGCATGGTCTGCACTGGGTATCGATGCCGTGGTTGTCGGACAGGTTACTCCTGCGCCAGACGGCGGCTATAACGTCGCTTATCAGCTGGTGGATACCGGCGGTGCGCCGGGTACCGTTCTGGCTCAAAACACGTATAAGGTGAACAAGCAGTGGCTGCGTTACGCAGGCCATACGGCGAGTGACGAAGTGTTTGAGAAGCTGACCGGTATTAAAGGTGCGTTCCGTACTCGTATCGCGTACGTAGTACAGACTAACGGCGGCCAGTTCCCTTATGAGCTGCGCGTCTCTGACTACGATGGCTACAACCAGTTCACCGTACACCGTTCACCACAGCCGCTGATGTCTCCGGCATGGTCTCCGGACGGCTCTAAGCTGGCGTACGTGACCTTCGAAAGCGGCCGTTCCGCGCTGGTCATCCAGACGCTCTCTAACGGTGCTGTGCGTCAGGTTGCGTCATTCCCGCGTCACAACGGTGCGCCTGCGTTCTCTCCGGACGGTACCAAACTGGCGTTTGCCCTGTCTAAAACCGGTAGCCTGAACCTGTACGTGATGGATATTGGTTCTGGTCAGATCCGTCAGGTCACGGATGGTCGTAGCAACAACACTGAGCCAACCTGGTTCCCGGACAGCCAGAATCTGGCCTTTACGTCTGACCAGGCAGGTCGTCCACAAGTTTATAAAGTGAATATCAACGGCGGAGCAGCGCAGCGTATTACCTGGGAAGGTTCTCAGAACCAGGATGCTGACGTCAGTGCCGATGGTAAAACGATGGTAATGGTCAGTACTGCGGGTGGTCAGCAGCACATTGCCAAACAAGATCTGGTAACGGGGGGCGTACAAGTACTGTCGTCAACGTTCCTGGATGAAACGCCAAGTCTGGCACCTAACGGCACCATGGTAATCTACAGCTCTTCTCAGGGGATGGGATCCGTGCTGAATCTGGTTTCTACAGATGGGCGTTTCAAAGCGCGTCTTCCGGCAACTGATGGACAGGTAAAATCACCTGCCTGGTCGCCGTATCTGTAATAATAATTAATTGATTACTAAAGGAATCTTAGAAATGCAACTGAACAAAGTGCTGAAGGGGCTGATGATCGCTCTGCCTGTTATGGCAATCGCAGCGTGTTCTTCTAACAAGAATGCAAGCAATGACCAGAGCGGCGAAGGCATGATGGGTGCCGGCACCGGTATGGACGCTAACGGCAATGGCAATATGTCTTCTGAAGAGCAAGCGCGTCTTCAGATGCAGCAGTTACAGCAGAACAACATCGTTTACTTCGATCTGGATAAATACGACATCCGTTCTGACTTCGCTGCAATGCTGGATGCGCACGCAAACTTCCTGCGTAGCAACCCGTCTTACAAAGTCACCGTAGAAGGTCATGCGGACGAACGTGGTACTCCGGAGTACAACATCTCCCTGGGTGAACGTCGTGCAAACGCTGTTAAAATGTACCTCCAGGGTAAAGGCGTTTCTGCTGACCAGATCTCCATCGTTTCTTACGGTAAAGAAAAACCAGCAGTACTGGGTCACGACGAAGCGGCTTACTCCAAAAACCGTCGTGCCGTACTCGTTTACTAAGAGAATTGCATGAGCAGTAACTTCAGACATCATCTGATGAGTCTGTCGTTACTGGTTGGAATAGCGGCCCCCTGGGCCGCTTTTGCTCAGGCACCAATCAGTAGTGTCGGCTCAGGCTCGGTAGAAGACCGGGTCACTCAACTCGAGCGTATTTCTAACGCTCACAGCCAGCTTTTAACTCAACTCCAGCAGCAGCTTTCCGATAACCAGAATGATATTGATTCCCTTCGTGGTCAGATCCAGGAGAGTCAGTATCAGATTAATCAGGTTGTGGAGCGCCAGAAGCAAATTTTGTTGCAGATGGATAGCCTGAACAGCGGCGGAGCAGCAGAACAGCCAGCAGCAGGCGATCAAAGCGGTGCGGCAACGCCTGCACCTGCGGCAGATGCCTCCGCGTCGTCTGGTGCGCCTGTACAGAGCGGTGACGCGAATACGGACTACAACGCGGCCATTGCCCTGGTGCAGGACAAATCGCGCCAGGACGATGCTATCGTTGCGTTTCAGAACTTCGTTAAGAAGTACCCTGATTCCACTTACCAGCCAAATGCGAACTACTGGCTGGGTCAGTTGAATTACAACAAGGGTAAAAAGGATGATGCGGCGTTTTATTTTGCCTCTGTGGTGAAAAATTACCCGAAATCACCGAAAGCGCCTGATGCGATGTATAAAGTCGGCGTGATCATGCAGGACAAAGGCGACACTGCAAAAGCCAAAGCGGTTTATCAGCAGGTGGTTGCAAAATTCCCGGGTACAGACGGTGCCAAACAAGCGCAAAAACGTTTGAGTTCGATGGGTTGATTATCGCATGACCAGAAATCGCGTCATTTCTGGTCGTGCAGCATGATTCCTAAGCAGTTAAGTGATCTTCATCGAAATTTTTGTTGCGCAGAATTCTTAAATCAGTAATATATGCCGCCGTTGCCACGGGATATCAAACAACGTGAAAGCAGCGCAAAAGTGGGTCGTTAGCTCAGTTGGTAGAGCAGTTGACTTTTAATCAATTGGTCGCAGGTTCGAATCCTGCACGACCCACCACTTAAAGCAGTTCTGGCAGTACAGAGTGGGTGATTAGCTCAGTTGGTAGAGCATCTCCTTTACACGGAGGGGGTCGGCGGTTCGAGCCCGTCATCACCCACCACTCGGGTCGTTAGCTCAGTTGGTAGAGCAGTTGACTTTTAATCAATTGGTCGCAGGTTCGAATCCTGCACGACCCACCAATTTTATTGGTTCCGAGTGATAATTCAGGCAACACCCGAACGGGTCGTTAGCTCAGTTGGTAGAGCAGTTGACTTTTAATCAATTGGTCGCAGGTTCGAATCCTGCACGACCCACCAATTTTATTGGTTCCGAGTGATAATTCAGGCAACACCCGAACGGGTCGTTAGCTCAGTTGGTAGAGCAGTTGACTTTTAATCAATTGGTCGCAGGTTCGAATCCTGCACGACCCACCAGCCTGAATAGATTTGAAGTACATCCCGCAAGGGGTCGTTAGCTCAGTTGGTAGAGCAGTTGACTTTTAATCAATTGGTCGCAGGTTCGAATCCTGCACGACCCACCAGTGTTGAAAGGCGCCCTAAAGGCGCCTTTTTGCTATCTGTCGTTCGTCAGGGCCTTGTAGGTCGGGTAAGGCGAAGCCGCCACCCGACAGATGCTACCGGCATCAATTCCCGATGACATTCCCCCTCAAATTCGCTATCTTGTTTAGTATACAAAACACCATTGCCTCATTTTTGTTATCTCATGCAAAACAAAGGCAATATTGTTAAGCCAGTAAAACGAGAAGCCATAATGAGTGTGATGTTTGATCCCGAAACCGCAATCTATCCCTTCCCGCCGAAGCCCGCTCCGCTAAGCCGGGATGAAAAACAGTTCTATCGTGAAAAAATCAAGCGCCTGCTTAAAGAGCGTGATGCGGTGATGGTGGCGCATTACTACACCGACCCGGAAATTCAGCAGCTGGCAGAAGAGACGGGCGGCTGTATCTCAGACTCCCTGGAAATGGCGCGTTTCGGTGCAAAACATCCGGCCTCCACGCTGCTGGTTGCAGGTGTGCGCTTCATGGGCGAAACGGCAAAAATTCTCAGCCCGGAAAAAACCATACTGATGCCGACGCTGAATGCCGAATGCTCCCTTGACCTCGGTTGCCCGATTGATGAGTTCACCGCCTTCTGTGATGCCCACCCTGATCGTACCGTGGTGGTCTATGCCAACACGTCTGCGGCGGTGAAAGCCCGGGCAGACTGGGTAGTGACCTCTAGTATCGCCGTTGAGCTGATTGAGCATCTGGACAGCCTGGGGGAGAAAATCATCTGGGCGCCCGATCGTCACCTGGGAAACTATGTACAAAAACAAACCGGTGCGGATGTGCTGTGCTGGCAGGGCGCCTGTATCGTTCACGACGAGTTTAAGACCCAGGCCCTGACGCGCATGAGAGGGTTATACCCGGACGCCGCGATTCTGGTGCACCCGGAATCCCCGCAGTCCATCGTCGACATGGCGGATGCCGTCGGGTCAACCAGCCAGCTTATTCATGCTGCGAAAACCCTGCCGAACAAGCAGCTAATTGTGGCGACCGATCGCGGTATCTTCTACAAGATGCAGCAGGCCGTGCCGGAAAAAACGTTGCTCGAAGCGCCGACCGCCGGAGAAGGGGCGACCTGCCGAAGCTGCGCGCATTGTCCGTGGATGGCGATGAATGGGCTCAAAGCGATTGCGGAGGGGCTGGAAAACGGTGGCGCAGCGCATGAGATCCACGTGGATGCCACTCTGCGTGAAGGCGCGTTAATTCCACTTAACCGTATGCTGGATTTTGCGGCTACACTACGTACTTAACTTATTACGCTCCGGAGAAAAAATGGATTTTTTTAGCACACAGAACATCCTGGTTCATATCCCGATTGGTGCGGGCGGCTATGACCTGTCGTGGATTGAAGCGGTGGGTACGCTGGCCGGTTTACTCTGTATCTGGCTGGCCAGCCTTGAGAAGATCAGCAACTATGCGTTCGGGCTGATAAACGTCACGCTGTTTGCGATCATCTTTTTCCAGATCCAGCTCTACGCCAGCCTGCTTCTACAGCTGTTCTTCTTCGCAGCCAATATCTATGGCTGGTACGCCTGGTCTCGGCAAAACAGTCAGCAGGAGGCGGAACTGCAAATCCGCTGGCTGCCGTTGCCAAAAGCCATCACCTGGTTCGCGGCCTGCGTGGTAGCTATCGGCTTTATGACCGTCTTTATTGATCCGGTATTTGCCTTCCTGACGCGCGTGGCGGTCTCGGTCATGTCGGGTCTGGGATTAAACGTGACGATGCCTGAGCTTCAGCCGGATGCCTTCCCGTTCTGGGATTCCTGCATGATGGTACTGTCGATTGCCGCAATGATCCTGATGACCCGTAAATACGTTGAGAACTGGCTGCTGTGGGTGGTCATCAACGTCATTAGCGTGGTGATTTTTGCCCGTCAGGGTGTTTATGCCATGTCGCTGGAGTACATGCTGCTGACGGTCATTGCCCTGAACGGCAGTCGCATGTGGATTAACAGCGCGCGTGAGCGTGGCTCGCGCGCGCTTTCCCGTTAATGGTGATGGGCGTGTGAGTGGCCGGACTGCGCCTCGTTCAGGTGACAGTCTGGCCCGTTACATGGCTGATACTCCATCTGGATGGTGGCGTGCGCAATTTCGTAGTGATGCTCAAGGAAGTGCCGAATACGTTCAAGCAACGCATCGTGATCGTGGGGCGGAATAACCTGAACGTGCAGCGTCATAAGCGGTTTCTCACCCACCAGCCAGACGTGAACGTGGTGAACGTTACGGACTTCAGGAATGGAACGACACAGATTGCGTTTTAGCTCGCCAATATCCAGCGACGTGGGAGCGCCTTCCAGCAGCTCATTGACGCTCTCTTTCAACAGCCGCCAGGCACTGCGTAATACAAGGCACGATACCAGCACGGAAAGAATCGGGTCGATAGGGGTCCAGCCCGTGCCCATAATGATCAGCGCGGCTACGATGGCCCCTACGGAACCCAGCAGATCGCCCAGCACATGAAGCGCCGCGGCCCGTACGTTCAGATTTTTTTCACTGCTGCCGCGGTGCAATATCCAGAACGCCAGAATATTGGCGACCAACCCGGCAATGGCGATAACCATCATTGTCGTCCCGGCTATCGGTTGTGGATGCCGAAAGCGCTGAAAAGCCTCCCAGACGATAAGAAGAGTAATGACCACCAGTGCAATCGCATTCACAAAGGCGGCAAGCGTGGTCAGTCTGAGCCAGCCAAAGGTGTGGCGGGTATTGGGAGGGCGACGGGCAAACTGCACGGCCAGCAGAGCAAACAGGAGCGCGGCAGCGTCGGTCAGCATATGCCCGGCATCGGCCAGCAGCGCCAGCGATCCGGATATCAGTCCGCCTGTGACCTCAATTATCATAAAGGTGGCAGTGACGCCAAAAGCCAGCAGAAGCCGTTTGGCATTTTCATCGCCAGTGGAGTGGGAATGGGAGTGGGAGTGGGAGTGCGCCATGGTATCGTTCCTGATTTATTATTATTTTTAGTTTAGCGTTTTTAAGAGCTTAAATAAAAAAGGAGAGCATTCGCTCTCCCTGTTTTACCTTACGGAAGGTTACTGGGTAGTACCGTCCGTTTTGGTATTGGCATCGCTGCCTACTTTGTCATTCGGGTCCGGGCATTTCCCGTCTTTACACACTGAGTTTTTATGAACCTCGTCGGTAGTCATACCCTCATGGTTCATCGTGCCTGTGTTCGTCCCGCCGGTGTTGGTATTGCCCGTGTTGATATTACTGTTATCAACATTGTTTGGCGCAATATTCTGTTTTGCATCCGGCGCAACCTGGCCTGCTTCGGCAGCGGCATTCGCGTCGCCGTTGCTGCCGGATGAGCCTGCGTCAGCAGCCAGTACGCTACCGCTTGCCAGAGTAAGGGTTGCCGTCAGGAAAAGCGTAGTCAGTTTCGTCATTTTCATCATGGTGCTCCTGTTCTTATCGTTACGCTGGATAACATTCTCCAACAGTGCATCTTGTTCAGTGGCGAAAGATCCCAGTTTCCTGATTTATGTCAGGATGGAATCGCGTATAAATATTTAAAAACAGTCGTTACAAGTAAAAAGCTTAGGCCAGATCTCATTTTTCGCTATTTTGTTGTGTATTTTAGGCGAATTCCAGGAATTATCTGCGCGAAGTGTAAAAGCCCGTTTACACTTCGTGGCCGACAAGTTAGATTGAAAGGATTGCTTTCATTACTAAAGATATGGCAGAGCCGGAAAGAAGATGAATTATCAGAACGACGATTTACGCATTAAAGAGATCAATGAGTTATTACCTCCCGTAGCGCTCCTTGAAAAATTCCCTGCCACCGAAAATGCCGCCAACACGGTGTCTCATGCCCGCAAGGCGATCCACAAGATCCTGAAAGGTAGCGACGATCGTCTTCTGGTGGTCATTGGGCCGTGCTCCATTCACGATCCTGCTGCGGCCAAAGAGTATGCGTCCCGTCTGCTCGCCCTGCGTGAAGAGCTGAAAGGCGAACTGGAAATCGTGATGCGCGTTTATTTCGAAAAACCGCGTACCACCGTGGGCTGGAAAGGGTTGATCAACGATCCGCATATGGACAACAGTTTCCAGATCAACGACGGCCTGCGCATTGCGCGTAAGCTGCTGCTGGAGATCAACGACAGCGGGCTGCCTGCTGCCGGAGAATTCCTCGATATGATCACCCCGCAGTATCTGGCTGACCTGATGAGCTGGGGCGCTATTGGCGCGCGTACGACGGAATCTCAGGTTCACCGTGAGCTGGCGTCTGGCCTGTCATGCCCGGTGGGTTTCAAAAATGGCACTGATGGCACCATTAAAGTCGCTATTGACGCCATTAATGCGGCTGGCGCGCCGCACTGCTTCCTGTCGGTGACCAAGTGGGGCCACTCCGCTATCGTGAATACCAGCGGTAATGGCGATTGCCATATTATACTGCGCGGCGGTAAAGAGCCTAACTACAGTGCTAAACACGTAGCGGAGGTAAAAGCAGGGCTGGAGAAAGCGGGTCTGGCACCGCAGGTGATGATCGATTTCAGCCATGCCAACTCCAGCAAACAGTTTAAAAAGCAGATGGAAGTCGGCGCAGATGTGTGTCAGCAAATCGCCAGCGGTGAACGCGCAGTGATTGGGGTGATGATTGAGAGCCATCTGGTGGAAGGCAACCAGAACCTGGAGGGCAGTGAGCCGCTGGTCTACGGTAAGAGCGTGACGGATGCCTGCATTGGCTGGGACGATACCGATGCGATCCTGCATCAGTTGGCGGATGCGGTTAAAGCGCGTCGCGGCTAAGTTTGTCCCGGGCAATAAAAAAGCGTGGATTGCTCCACGCTTTTTTTATGTCCGGGGAATATTACTTCGCTTTACCCTGGTTCGCCACGGCCGCCGCTTTTGCAGCGATTTCGTCGGCGTTACCCAGGTAGTAATGTTTAACTGGCTTGAAGTTTTCGTCGAACTCGTACACCAGCGGCACGCCGGTAGGGATATTCAGCTCGAGGATTTCATCTTCACCCATGTTATCCAGGTATTTCACCAGCGCACGCAGGGAGTTACCGTGAGCAGCGATAATGACGCGCTCGCCGCTTTTCAGGCGTGGCAGAATGGTTTCGTTCCAGTAAGGCACAACGCGGTCGATGGTCAGCGCCAGGCTTTCGGTCTGCGGCAGTTCAGCCTCAGTCAGCTTCGCGTAACGCGGATCGTGGCCCGGGTAGCGCTCGTCATCTTTGCTCAGCTCTGGAGGCGTGACCGCAAAACCACGACGCCACTGCTTAACCTGCTCGTCACCGTATTTTTCTGCGGTTTCCGCTTTGTTCAGACCTTGCAGCGCACCGTAGTGACGCTCGTTCAGTTTCCAGGATTTCTCAACCGGCAGCCAGGCCTGATCCAGCTCGTCCAGAACGTTCCACAGGGTATGGATGGCACGTTTCAGCACAGAGGTGTAAGCAAAGTCAAAGGTGAAGCCTTCTTCTTTCAGCAGTTTACCTGCCGCTTTTGCTTCACTCACGCCTTTCTCGGACAGATCAACGTCATACCAACCGGTGAAGCGGTTTTCGTTGTTCCACTGGCTTTCGCCGTGGCGCACCAGGACAAGCTTAGTATTAGCCATTTCTTACTCCTCAAGCATTTTGAATGATAACAATTCTCATTATATTGCCGTGACTGTGCCAGCAGCAACGCTTAACCCTAACCATAGCGAAAATAGTTCGAGAGTGTAAGATGCATGTGAATCCAGGGTTATGATTTTGTCTGCGATCGCCGCTATTTTCAGCAAGGCGGAGATAAAAAAGCCCTCGCGGTGAGGGCCAGGCTTTTTTGCCGGATGGCGCTTCGCTTCTCCGGCCTACATTTGTAGGCCCGTGCGCCGCCGGACATTAAGCGCGCGGAATGAAATGATACTCGGTGACGCTTACGTACTCTTCACCCGGACGTAGCACGCAGTCCGGCTGCGGCCATTCAGGATGGTTAGGCGTGTCCGGCAGGAACTCGCTTTCCAGCGCCAGTCCTTGCCAGGCGCCGTAGGCGTCATGTTCACGCGCCGTAGTACCCTCCAGATAGTTACCGGAGTAGAACTGTAGGGCAGGGGCGGTGGTGTAGACCGTCATCTGTAACTTCTCATCAGCAGACCAGACCTGTGCGGCAGGTTGAGAAAGATCGCCTTTTGCCTGCAACAGGAACGCGTGGTCGTAGCCTTTCACCTTGCGCTGATCGTCATCACTCAGGAAATCCTGAGCAATGGTTTTCGGCTGTCGGAAATCAAAGCTATTTCCGCTTACCGGTTTCAGCGCCTGATAAGGGATACCCATCTCATCGACCGGGAGATACTCGTCCGCCAGGATCTGGAGTTTGTGGCTGCGGACATCGGTCTGATTACCGTCAAGGTTGAAATAGGCGTGGTTAGTCAGGTTGACCGGGCACGGCTTATCGACGGTCGCGCGATACTCAATGGCGATGCGATTATCTTCGGTCAGGGTGAAGCGCGCGGTTGCAGTGAGATTGCCCGGGAAGCCCTGGTCTCCATCGAGGGAGTCCAGAGAGAACCAGACCTCACCGTCATTTTGCTGCACAATCTTCCAGCGACGTTTATCAAACCCTTCCGGGCCGCCGTGCAGCTGATTTTCGCCCTGGCTGGCAAGCAGGGAATACGTTACGCCGTCCAGCGTAAACTGGCTTCTGGCGATGCGGTTAGCGTAGCGGCCTATGGATGCGCCCAGAAAAGCGGTCTGCTCGATATACTGCTCCGGCGATGCGCAGCCAAGCAGGGTTTCGCGCACGCTGCCGTCAGGCATCGGTACGCGGGCAGAAAGTAACGTTGCGCCCCAGTCCATCAGCGTAACCACCATCCCGGCGCTGTTGCGCAGGGTTAACAGGCGATACGGCAGACCATCCGGTGCGAGTGTTGGTGTTTCGTTTAGCACTGTCCGGCTCCTTGTGATGCTTTGCAGACATAGAAAGTTTCTTTGATGCCCGTTTTGGCTTCGTACTGTTTAGCCACCGCGTCCTGAATGGCAGGGACCAGCTCTTCCGGCACCAGGGCGACGACGCACCCGCCAAATCCGCCGCCGGTCATACGCACGCCGCCTTTGTCGCCAATCGTGGCTTTCACAATTTCAACCAGGGTGTCGATTTGCGGCACGGTGATTTCGAAATCGTCACGCATGGAGGCATGCGATTCGGCCATCAGCTCGCCCATCCGCTTCAGGTCACCTTTTGCCAGCGCGGAGGCGGCTTCTACGGTACGGGCATTTTCCGTCAGTATATGACGCACGCGCTTCGTGACAACCGGGTCCAGCTCGTGGGCAACCTTGTTAAATTCATCAAGTGAGACATCACGCAGGGCTGGCTGCTGGAAGAAGCGCGCGCCGGTTTCGCACTGTTCGCGACGGGTGTTGTACTCGCTGCCCACCAGGGTGCGTTTGAAGTTGCTGTTGATGATCACCACAGCCGCCCCTTTAGGCAGCGGAACCGCTTTGGTCCCGAGGGAGCGGCAGTCAATCAGCAAAGCGTGTTCTTTCTTGCCCAGCGCGGAAATCAGCTGATCCATAATGCCGCAGTTGCAGCCCACGAACTGGTTTTCCGCTTCCTGACCGTTGAGGGCGATCTGCGCCCCGTCCAGCGGCAGATGATAAAGCTGCTGGAACACGGTGCCGACCGCCACTTCCAGCGATGCGGAAGAGCTTAATCCCGCCCCCTGCGGCACGTTGCCGCTGATCACCAGATCGGCCCCGCCGAAATTCTTGTTACGCTTTTGCAGGTGCTTCACCACGCCGCGAACATAGTTCGACCACTGCTGGCTGTCGTGGGTCACGATCGGCGCATCGAGGGAAAATTCGTCAATTTCGTTGCCGTAATCCGCGGCGATCACTCGCACATGACGATCGTCGCGTTTCGCGCAGCTGATCACCGTCTGGTAGTCGATGGCACACGGCAGGACAAAACCGTCGTTATAGTCGGTGTGCTCGCCGATCAGATTAACGCGGCCAGGCGCCTGGATAACATGGGTGGCAGGGTAGCCAAATTTTTCAGCAAACAGGGATTGTGTTTTATCTTTCAGACTCATTTTTAGACTCCTGATTCGCGGTAATGGACGTCGCTAACGGCACGCAGACGTTCTGCCGCCTGTTCCGCCGTCAGGTCGCGCTGGGTTTCCGCCAGCATTTCATAGCCCACCATGAATTTACGTACCGTCGCAGAACGCAGCAGCGGCGGGTAGAAGTGTGCATGTAACTGCCAGTGTTGATTCTCTTCGCCGTTAAACGGCGCGCCGTGCCAGCCCATGGAGTAGGGGAAGGAGCACTGGAAGAGGTTGTCGTAGCGGCTGGTCAGTTTTTTCAGCGCCAGCGCCAGGTCGTCACGCTGGGCGTCGCTGAGTTCGGTAATGCGCTGAACATGGGCTTTAGGCAGCAGCAGCGTCTCAAACGGCCACGCCGCCCAGTAAGGGACCACCGCAAGCCAGTGCTCGGTTTCCACCACGGTACGGCTGCCATCCGCCAGCTCACGCTGGGTGTAATCCACCAGCATCGGCGAACCGTTCTGGGTGAAATACGCTTTTTGCAGTCGGTCCTCACGCTCGGCTTCATTCGGCAGGAAGCTGTTCGCCCAGATCTGACCGTGCGGATGCGGGTTGGAGCAGCCCATCGCCGCGCCTTTGTTTTCGAACACCTGCACCCAGGGATAGCTCTGCCCCAGCTCTGCGGTTTGCGCCTGCCAGGTGCTGACCACCTCTTTCAGCGCCTCCACGCTCAGCTCCGGCAGCGTTTTGCTGTGATCGGGCGAGAAGCAGATCACGCGGCTGGTGCCGCGGGCGCTTTCGCAGCGCATCAGCGGGTCATGGCTTTCCGGCGCGTCTGGCGTATCGGTCATCAGCGCGGCAAAGTCGTTAGTAAACACGAAGGTGCCTTGGTAGTCCGGGTTTTTATCGCCCGTCACGCGCGTATTGCCCGGGCAGAGGAAACAGTCCGGATCATGCTGCGGCAGCGTCTGTTTGGCAGGCGTCTCTTGCGCGCCCTGCCAGGGGCGCTTGGCGCGATGCGGTGAAACTAAAATCCATTGCCCGCTGAGCGGGTTAAAACGACGATGCGGGTGATCGACGGGATTGAATTGCGTCATGACAAATCCTTAATCTGGATAGCCTTGCGGATGGCGCGACTGCCAGTGCCAGGTATCCTGTGCCATTTCATCAAGCGTGCGGGTGACACGCCAATTAAGCTCTTTATCCGCTTTGGTGGCATCGGCCCAGTAAGCCGGGAGGTCGCCATCGCGGCGGGGAGCGAAGTGATACTTCACCGGCTTGCCGCAGGCTTTACTGAAGGCATTCACCACGTCCAGCACGCTGCTGCCGATCCCGGCGCCGAGGTTGTAAATATGCACGCCCGGTTTATCAGCCAGCTGCTGCATCGCCGCCACGTGGCCGTCGGCCAGATCCATGACATGAATGTAATCGCGCACGCCGGTGCCATCTTCGGTAGGATAATCGTTACCAAAAATCGCCAGGGAATCGCGGCGCCCTACGGCAACCTGCGCGATATACGGCATCAGGTTATTAGGAATGCCCTGCGGATCTTCGCCCATATCACCTGACGGATGCGCGCCAACCGGGTTGAAGTAGCGCAGCAAGGCAATGCTCCACTCAGGCTGAGCTTTTTGCAGGTCGGTCAGGATCTGCTCTACCATCAGCTTGCTTTTGCCATACGGGCTTTGCGGCGTACCGGTCGGGAAGCTTTCAACGTAAGGGATTTTTGGCTGATCGCCGTAGACGGTCGCGGAGGAGCTGAAGATAAAATTTTTAACGTTGGCCGCACGCATGGCGGAGATCAGACGCAGGGTACCGTTGACGTTGTTGTCATAGTACTCAAGCGGTTTTGCCACCGATTCGCCAACCGCTTTCAGGCCCGCGAAGTGGATAACGGTTTCAATCGCGTGATCGTGAAGGATTTCAGTCATCAACGCTTCATTGCGGATGTCGCCTTCCACGAAAGTCGGCTGTTTACCCGAAAGGCGTTCAATGACCGGCAGCACGCTGCGCTTACTGTTGCACAGGTTATCAAGAATGACGACATCGTGGCCGCTTTGCAGCAGTTGCACACAGGTATGACTTCCTATGTAACCGCTACCACCTGTTACCAGAACTCGCATATTTCGCTCCATTAGGCTTATGGTATGAATTAACCATAGCATATCAGAGACGCGAAAAGTGTGACATGGGATAAAATAGTGGTATCGTTTACACTGGTTTTCACACGCGCTTTTTCACAGACTGAGTGCATTGTAGATCAAAGAGATAGAGATGTATTGTTGCAGGTTGTCTGAAAAGCGGAGGGCAGCGCCCTCCACGCGTTAATCGATTTTGCTCAGCAGGTAGCGGTATTGCTCGCGGTCAGGGACAAATTCCAGCCGATGGGTGATGCAGGACGGGGCATCTTCAGCATGGTGGGACACAAACAGCAGCTGGGTTTCACCTTCGCTAATCAGGACATCCACAAAGCGGCGGATCAGCTGACGGTTGAGCGGATCCAGCCCCTGCAACGGTTCGTCAAGAATCAGCAGCGTAGGGTGCTTGACCAGCGCGCGGACGATCAATGCCAGCCGCTGCTGCCCCCACGACAGGCTGTGGAATGGCGCATCGGCGACCCGGTTATCCATACCCAGAATATCCAGCCACTGCTGCGCCAGCTTGTGCTGCTTGTCGGATACCGCCTGATAAATACCAATGGAGTCGAAGAAGCCAGAGTGGATCACATTTCGCACCGTGGTGCTCACCCGGTAGTCCAGGTGCAGGCTGCTGCTGACATAGCCGATGTGCTTTTTGATATCCCAGATGGTTTCCCCGCTGCCGCGGCGACGGCCGAACAGGGTGAGATCGTTGCTGTATCCCTGCGGGTGATCCCCGGTGATCAGGCTCAGCAGCGTGGATTTACCCGCTCCGTTGGGGCCGACGATCTGCCAGTGCTCACCAGGATTAACCGTCCAGCTGAGGTGATTAAGAATAGGGCGATCGTCGTAAGCAACCACCCCATCGCGCAGCACAATGCGCGGCTGGTCAGGCTCCAGCCCGTGGCGTGCTGAGGGCGCATCCGGCTCCGGCAGGGCAATACCGTCCAGTTTCTCGCTGTGCGCCAGCTGCGCAATCAGCGCCTGCCGAAGCAGTACGGCTTTCTCGCCGGTTTCGGTCAGGCTACAGTCCGCCAGCACGCCCGCATAATGTACGAAATCCGGGATCTCATCAAAGCGGTTAAGAACCAGCACAAGCGTGTATCCCTGCTGGTTAAGCGACGCCAGCAACGCTGCCAGCTGCGCGCGGGACTGCACATCCAGTCCGTCAAACGGTTCATCCAGGATCAGGAGTTCCGGCTCGCTCATCAGCGCCTGACACAGCAGCGTTTTGCGCGTTTCACCGGTTGAAAGGTATTTAAAGCGGCGATTAAGCAGGGCGGTAATGCCAAATTGCTCCGCCAGCTGCTGACAGCGGGCAGGATCTTTTATCTCATCCTGGATAATTTCCGCCGTCGTGCGGCCGGTATCTTCTTCGCCGGGGCTGAGCAAATCGGTATTGTTACGCTGCCACTCATCGCTGACCAGCTTTTGCAGCTGTTCGAAGGAAAGGCGCGTCAGCCGGGTAAAGGTGCAGCGACGTTCACCCTTCAGTTGGGTTAATTCGCCTGCCAGAGCGCGGGCCAGCGCGGATTTTCCGCTGCCATTCGTGCCCACAAACGCCCAGCTTTCTCCGGCGCGAAGGGTTAACTCTGGCAGCGATAAGGTACGGGTATCACTAAGACGAAACGTGCCTTGCGAAATATGCAATGATGACATGTGTTATCCCATTTTTTGCAGCAACAGATGTCAGGGATACTCAGTGTAAGCAGGGTTGTCAATGCGCTTAGCATAATGTGGCGATAATTACCCTGTCTGCATTGAAATATGCGGTCACCACAGCACCTTCGTCTAATTCGGTCGCGTCGTTCACCGGAACGGTAGCGCAGAGCAACTGTCCATCCGGCAGGGTCATCAGCACTTCACATTGTTCTGCGCCGCGCTCGATGTGGCTGATACGCCCGCGTAGCTGGTTGTCGGCCTCTGCGGCCTGCTCAGGGTTGAGTGCGATGCTGATCCAGGGCGCTTTGAGTAATACCAGCACCTCCTGACCTTCGTTCAGCCCAAGGCGTTGACCACTTTGCGCGGTGATGGCGGCTTTCAGGCGCGTCGTACCGTCCGCGAGCAGGATCTCTATATGCTCCTGCACCTGCGAATGATCGCGCCCCGTCACCGTACCAAACCACTGGTTGCGGGCGCTGGTCTGCAAAGAGAAACGGGAGATGGCGCCCAGCAGGCTATCCAGCGGCAGGTTGTCGTCATCGCTCAGCACATCAAATGCTTTTTGCTGGATCTGCGCCAGTAAATCGTAGAGCTGGATCAGACGTTGCCCATAACGCGTCAACACGGCGCCGCCGCCGCCTTTCCCGCCGGTGGCGCGCTCAACCAGCGTATGTTCGCTCAGGGTGTTCATGTCGTTAATCGCATCCCAGGCGCTTTTATAGCTGATGCCGGCGTTTTTGGCTCCCTGGCTAATCGAGCCAGTTTGTTCTATTTGTTTTAACAGGGCGATGCGTCGCGGATCGGCGAAAAGCTTCTGCTGAAGTCGTAGGGTGAGGAGAATTTCGGCCTGCATAACAGTGTCCCGGTAAAAAGGCTATTGTGACCCAAATGCCCGGGGGCGGAAAGCGCACCGCACAAAAGGGGATGTTTTTCTTACTTTTCAGGGTAGAATAAGCCGTTCACAAGATCTGGAGAAAACCATGTTAGAGTTGTTGAAAAGTCTGGTATTCGCGGTAATCATGGTGCCAGTAGTGATGGCTATCATCCTCGGTGCCATCTACGGCCTGGGTGAAGTGTTCAACGTCTTTTCGAACATTGGTCATCGTCGTGACCAGCCTAAAAAGCAGCAATGATTTCCTCCAAAACGCCCGGCCAGCCCGGGCGTTTTGCTCTCAAGTTTATTCCTTTCCCGCCGATATCTTTTACAACGTTCCTTGAGTTTACGCATTAATGGGTACGATTTAGCGCTAGGAACGCCTGCGATATGTCGTTATATTTATTTGTATATAACGACACGCACAGGAGCTTCAAATGGCACGTTCATGGGTACGCCTTTTCGCAGGGGCAACGCTGACTCTCTCACTCACCGCCCACGCACTGGCGGATGAAGGAAAAATCACGGTCTTTGCGGCGGCGTCGCTGACTAACGCGATGCAGGATATTGCTGCGGTATACAAAAAAGAGAAAAACGTCGAGGTGGTCTCGTCGTTTGCCTCCTCGTCCACGCTGGCCCGCCAGATTGAAGCGGGGGCACCCGCGGATCTGTTCATCTCTGCCGATCAGAAATGGATGGATTACGCGGTGGAGAAAAAATCTGTTGATACGGCTACCCGCGAAACGCTGCTGGGAAATAGCCTGGTGGTGGTCGCGCCCACAAACAGCAAGCAGGACGACATCGCCATCAACAAACAGACGGACTGGACCCGTCTGCTCAACGGTGGCCGTCTGGCGGTAGGCGATCCGGAGCATGTTCCTGCCGGGATTTATGCGAAAGAAGCGCTACAAAAACTGGGTGCATGGGAGACCTTATCGCCGAAGCTGGCTCCCGCAGAAGATGTGCGTGGCGCGCTGGCGCTGGTGGAGCGTAACGAAGCGCCACTCGGGATCGTTTACGGCTCCGATGCCGTCGCCAGTAAAGGTGTGAAGGTGGTGGGCACCTTCCCGGAAGACTCGCATAAGAAAGTAGAATATCCTGTTGCGATAGTTGATGGACATAAAAATGCGACCGTGACGGCCTTTGTTGACTACCTGAAGGGGCCGGAAGCGTCCGCGATCTTTAAACGTTACGGATTTACGACTCACGAATGATATTGACCGAACCTGAATGGCAGGCCGTGCTGCTGAGCCTGAAAGTCTCTTCCCTGGCGGTTGCGCTGAGTTTGCCCTTTGGGGTGTTCTTTGCCTGGTTACTGGTTCGCGTGAAGTTTCCAGGCAAAGCCCTGCTCGACAGTGTTCTCCATCTTCCGCTTGTCTTACCGCCTGTGGTGGTCGGATATCTGCTGCTGATCTCCATGGGGCGGCGCGGTTTTATCGGCGAATGGCTGTACGACTGGTTCGGACTGACCTTCGCTTTCAGCTGGCGCGGCGCGGTTCTGGCCGCGGCAGTAATGTCCTTCCCGCTGATGGTGCGCGCTATCCGCCTGGCGCTGGAAGGGGTGGATATCCGGTTAGAACAGGCCGCCCGCACGCTGGGCGCAGGCCGCTGGCGGGTATTCCTGACCATTACGCTTCCGCTCACGTTACCGGGCATTATTGTCGGTACGGTGTTAGCCTTCGCCCGCTCGTTGGGTGAGTTTGGCGCGACCATCACCTTTGTGTCGAACATTCCCGGCGAGACGCGGACCATCCCGTCGGCCATGTATACCCTGATTCAGACCCCGGGCGGCGAAGGTGCGGCGGCCCGGCTGTGTATTATTTCGATTGTGCTCGCTCTGGTCTCGCTGCTGGTATCTGAGTGGCTGGCGCGCCTCAGCCGTGAACGGATGGGGAAATCGTGATGCTGGAACTCAACTTTACGCAAACCCTGGGCAGCCACACCCTGACGCTGAACGAAACGCTGCCTGCCAGCGGTATCACCGCCATTTTTGGCGTGTCCGGGGCGGGGAAAACGTCGCTGATTAATGCGATTAGCGGCCTGACGCGTCCCCAGTCTGGCCGTATTGTGCTAAATAACCGCGTCTTAAATGACGCGGAGAAGAAGGTCTGCCTGTCACCGGACAAACGCCGTATCGGCTATGTGTTTCAGGATGCGCGCCTGTTTCCGCACTACAGCGTTCGCGGGAACCTGCGTTACGGCATGGCAAAAAACATGGCCGGACAGTTCGATAAGCTAGTGGCGCTGCTGGGCATCGAACCGCTGCTGGATCGTCTGCCGTCGTCGCTGTCGGGTGGTGAAAAACAGCGCGTGGCGATTGGCCGCGCCCTGTTAACCGCGCCGGAACTGTTGCTGCTGGATGAGCCGCTGGCCTCGCTGGATATTCCGCGCAAGCGCGAGCTGCTGCCGTATCTGCAACGTCTGGCGCGGGAAATCAATGTGCCAATGCTCTACGTCAGCCATTCGCTGGATGAGATCTTACATCTGGCCGACAAAGTGCTGGTGCTGGAAGCGGGCAGGGTGAAGGCATTCGGCAATCTGGAGGAGGTGTGGGGCAGCAGCGTTATGCATCCATGGCTGCCAAAGGAGCAGCAGAGCAGCATTCTGAAGGTGAGCGTGCTGGAGCACCATCCGCACTACGCGATGACCGCGCTGGCGCTGGGCGATCAGCATTTGTGGGTGAATAAAATCGATACCCCGATTCAGTCCACGTTACGGATCCGCATTCAGGCGTCGGATGTCTCCCTGGTCCTGCAACCGCCGCTGCAAACCAGTATCCGCAATATTTTGCGCGCAAAAGTGGCGCAGTGTTTTGATGATAACGGCCAGGTGGAAGTGCAGCTGGAAGTAGGCAACAGAACGCTGTGGGCGCGCATCAGCCCGTGGGCCAGGGATGAGCTGGGCATCAAGCCTGGCCTGTGGCTTTACGCGCAAATCAAGAGCGTTTCCATAACCGCCTGATTACAGCAGGTGGGTATAAATATATTGCGCGATGCTGTCGGTGGTGTTATCGCCAATCACCACGTCAGCGCGCGCTTTCACCGCGTCATCGGCATTACCCATCGCCACGCCCGTTCCGGACGCTTCCAGCATGCTGATGTCGTTATAGTTATCGCCGAAGGCAATTACGTCCTGCATTGATCCGCCCTGCGATTCGACGAACTGGGTCAGACGCTTTCCTTTGCTGTTGCCTTTGCGGGCGATATCCACCTGATCGTGCCAGGACCATTCACATTCCAGACCCAGCGTATGCTCGACATGTTTTGCGAAAGTATTCAGTT
Source organism: Enterobacter cloacae complex sp. GYL001 (assembly GCF_049237125.1). NCBI lineage: Bacteria > Pseudomonadati > Pseudomonadota > Gammaproteobacteria > Enterobacterales > Enterobacteriaceae > Enterobacter > Enterobacter cloacae complex sp. GYL001. The sequence continues at coordinate 237,008 of NZ_JBMKGW010000001.1, forward strand.
TGGCGGTGTCTTCATCGGTCAGGGCAAATTTCCAGATTGCGTCGACGTCTTCCGCCGCCTGGCGCAGGGAGGAAACCTGAGTGAACACCGGACGCTGCGCTTCCGGCAGAGACAGAGCCCAGTTGCTGGTGCGGATCACATGGCCGGTAGGGCGTTCATACACCATGGCGTTATCCACATACATCAGGCCGTGAATGGCATGCTCATCCAGTAAATCAATCAATTGCAGCGCCTGCGTAACGGGAAGCGGATCGGAGGCTAAAACCTTTTTTGCCTGATAATCATACAAATAGGTGCCATTACAACAAATTGCAGGTGTATCTAAGCCCAGTGCCTGATAAAAAGGATGAATGGCTACGTGATGTCGACCCGTTACGATGAGAAGTTGATACCCCGCTTCCTGGGCTCGTTTGAGGGCCTCAAGAGAAGAGGGGAGCAGGGTTTTCTGAGGGGTAAGCAGTGTTCCGTCTAAATCCAGGGCAATCACTCGCGAGGTCATTTTTTCTTCCGGGTTAATGTTGAATTTAAGGTCTGTCGGGATGGTACACCGAGAGCGGAACCCTGCAAAATCCCGGACTACAATTCAGCATTCACCGTTAAAAATAATCAGGAGTATTCATGAAACAAACCGTTTATACCGCCAGTCCTGAAAGTCAGCAGATCCATGTCTGGCGTTTGAATACAGAAGGTTCGCTTACGCTGGTTCAGGTTGTTGATGTGCCAGGCCAGGTGCAGCCGATGGTCGTCAGCCCGGATAAACGTTTTCTTTATGTCGGCGTACGCCCGGAATTCCGCGTACTGGCATACCGCATCTCCCCGGATGACGGCGCGCTGACCTATACCGCAGAAGCCCCGCTGCCGGGCAGCCCGACCCATATTTCCACTGACCATAAAGGCAACTTTATCTTCAGCGGCTCCTACAATGCAGGCTGCGTGAGCGTCACCCGCCTGGAAGACGGTATTCCCGTTGAAACCGTCGACGTGGTAGAAGGGCTAGAAGGTTGCCACTCCGCCAACATTTCGCCGGATAACCGCACGCTGTGGGTGCCAGCGCTTAAGCAGGACCGCATCTGCCTGTTCACCCTGAGCGATGACGGTCATCTGGTCGCGCAGAGCCCGGCGGAAGTCACCACCGTGGAAGGCGCAGGCCCGCGCCACATGGTCTTCCACCCGAATCAGCAGTATGCCTATGTCGTTAACGAGCTGAACAGCTCGGTAGACGTGTGGGAGCTGAACGATCCTAACGGACAGATCGAGTGCGTACAGACGCTGGACATGATGCCATCTGATTTCTCCGACACACGCTGGGCGGCAGACATTCACATTACGCCGGATGGCCGTCACCTGTATGCCTGTGACCGTACCTCCAGTCTGATCACCATCTTCAGCGTCTCTGAAGACGGCAGCGTTCTGGCAGTTGAAGGCTTCCAGCCGACAGAAACCCAGCCGCGCGGCTTTAATGTCGATCACAGCGGCAAATACCTGATTGCGGCGGGGCAGAAATCCCACCACATTGCGCTCTATGAAATCCAGGGCGTGCAGGGTCTACTGGAAGAGAAAGGACGCTATGCGGTCGGACAAGGGCCGATGTGGGTTGTGATTAACGCTCATTGATCCGTAGACGAAAAAAACCTCGCAAATGCGAGGTTTTTTTATGCGCGGTTAATGCATGAGGTAGGCCGGGTAAGGCGCAGCCGCCACCCGGCAGCAGGCATTTTACTGCTTCGGCTCAGCAACCACTTTGCTACCCAGACCGCGGTTGTTATATTCCCACATGCGGTTAAAGTTAGCGTCATTCAGGTTACGCTGCACGTTGTCTTTCTCATCCACCGTGCCGGTGTTGCCGGAGAAAGGACGTTTCGAGATCGCCGCATCCGCCCACGGTTTTGCCATGTTAAAGCCTTCGTTAATCACGCTGTCGCGGATCACGACCTGGCCGTTAGTGGCGGAGTCCACGTCCAGAGAGCGACCAAGCTGCGCCACGCCATCGCCAGCAGCAGTAAAGCGGCTATTCACGGCCAGGAAGCCATAGAACAGGTTAGACTGCGTGGCCGGGGCAAAGACGTAACCTTCCTGCTGCGTACGTGAATTCACCACGCGGAAGTCGGTGTTATCAAATACCACCGCGCCGCGGCCAGAGACCATATCCACGTCGCCTTCAATGTAGCTGTTGGTGACCAGAGTACGCGTCAGACGGTTGTTCTGAAGGGTATTCTGCACGCCGCTGTTGGTCACGAAGAAGGTGTTCTGGCGGCCCAGGATATTGACGTTGTTAATCTGTACCTTGTCGCCATCGCTACGCAGCGCCACGGCCTGATGATTACCTGCGTCAACGCTGTCGCCCAGGGTGTTCTGAATGGTCAGGTTCTGCAATTGCAGGCCATTGTTCTGTGACCAGAATACCGCCGAACACATCACGCCAATGGTGGCGGCACGCTTGCGCTGGCAGTTATCAAACATATACCACGCCGGTTTACCTGGCATGTATTTACCGGCCGGGTTCACCAGATGGCGCCAGGTGGTGCTGTCGATCTCTGAATCAATCGCCAGGCCAATTTTTACGTCGACCGCTTTTTCGCCCAGGCCGTAAAGCGTAATGCTTCCCGGTGCCGCCGGAACATAAACGGTTCCTTCGTATTCACCCGGCAGGATGGCAATGTACTGACGAGATGCGCTGTGTTTGGTAATTGCGGCATCAACGGCTGCCTGAATAGAGGTGTGTGTAACGCCCTCTGCCCCGGCCGGGCCGACAACGAAGTCTGGCTGTTTCGGCAGGTTAATAGAAGAAGGCGTCCACGGGGCTGCATTGGGATCCATCGCCGAGAAATAGTGCGCACGGGTGAAGTTCTTCGCTTCAGCCGCTGACAGGATCGGACGGGAAGCGGTGCCCGGAGCAACCTGCTCAGAAGGTTGCTGATCCGGTGGTGTTGAACTGCAAGCGGATAAAGTCACGCCAAAGGCGAGTGCCAACGCCAGACGGGAAATCCTGGAAATATTCAAGGTAATGCTCCTGGGTATGCAAGTCTTATCTGGATAGACGAAATAGCCTGCTTTTTTATACTAAGTTGAGCGAAACGGGAAGATAAAAACCGGAAAAGTTGCATTTTTGCCCGCAGGCGACGGGAAAGTCATCACAAATAAATAACATTTTCCCCCAATGCGGTTGACAGCAGGCGGCAGATGAAAATAAATGTCTATACAACCCATGACAAGTGGAAGGCACATGCAGCAGCTTCATCCCGATGATGTGATATGGCGAAATGCGCGACTGGCAACCCTGGCGACAGGTGAGGCGGAGCCCTACGGCCTGAGAGAACAACATGCCCTCGTTGTGCGCGGCCAGACGATTCTGGCCATTATTCCTGAATCCGAGATCCCCTCCGGGCATCGTCAGTGTGTCGATCTCGACGGGCGTCTGGTTACCCCCGGCCTGATCGATTGCCACACCCATCTGGTGTTCGGCGGCGATCGCGCAGCGGAATGGGAGCAACGGCTTAACGGCGTGTCATATCAGACCATTAGCGCGCAGGGCGGCGGAATTAACGCCACGGTCACGGCCACCCGCAACAGTTCGCCGGAAACGCTCCTGACGGTGGCGCAGCAGCGACTCCAGCGGCTGATGAATGAAGGCGTAACGACCGTTGAAATCAAATCGGGATACGGACTGAATGCCGAAGCCGAAGAGAAAATGCTGCTGGTTGCCCGCCAGCTCAGCCTGAATAATCTGGTCGATATCAGCCCGACGCTGCTGGCCGCGCACGCCGTTCCTGCCGAGTACCGACAGGATCCGGATGCCTATCTGGCGCTGGTCTGTGAGCAGATCATGCCCACGCTGTGGCAAAAAGAGTTATTTGAAGCGGTGGACGTGTTTTGTGAAAACGTCGGCTTTACCCCGGCGCAAACCGAGCGCCTGTTCCGGGCCGCCGCCGCGCTCGGGATCCCGGTAAAAGGGCATGTAGAACAACTGTCGAATCTCGGCGGCGCGGCGCTGGTCAGCCAGTATAAAGGGCTGTCGGCCGATCATATTGAGTATCTCGATGATTCAGGTATTCAGGCGATGGCGCAAAGCGGCACGGTGGCGGTATTGCTCCCCGGCGCGTTCTATTTTCTTCAGGAGCGCCAGCGTCCACCGGTGGCGCAGCTGAGAGAGCAGGGCGTGCCGATGGCGGTGGCTACCGACTACAATCCGGGCACCAGCCCGTTTGCCAGCCTGCATCTGGCAATGAACATGGCCTGCGTCCAGTTTGGCCTCACGCCGGAAGAGGCCTGGGCTGGCGTGACGCGGCATGCGGCGCAGGCGCTAGGACGTGGTGCGACGCACGGGCAGTTAAAGCCAGGTTATGTGGCTGATTTCGTCGTCTGGGAGGCGAATCATCCGGTTGAGATGGTTTACGAGCCGGGGCGGAATCCTATGTATCAACGCGTGTTTCGGGGGCAGGTAGCATGAAACTGTGGCATCCCGTCTCTCCGCAGGTCTGGCAGGGTCGTGACGACAGCGCCGAGTCCAGCACCGCGAAACGTCTCTTCCAGACCATACAGCAGCGCGAACACTTTTCTCCCGCGCCGTCAGGCATCGCCCTGCTGGGCTTTGAATGTGATGAAGGGGTTAAGCGTAACCAGGGCAGGCCCGGTGCTGCACAGGCACCCGATGTGTTGCGTGGCGCGCTGGCGAATATGGCGAGCCATCAGGGGCATGCGCGCCTCGTGGATATGGGCGCTATTTATGTTGAAGGCCACGCGCTGGAGGCGGCACAGCAGGCGCTGAGCGAGGCCATAACCGCGTGCCAGCAATCCGGGATGCGTACTCTGGTTTTCGGTGGTGGACATGAAACCGCCTGGGCGCACGGGCGCGGCGTGCTGGACGCCTTTCCGAACGATCGCCTTGCGGTGATCAACCTGGATGCGCACCTCGATTTACGCAAGGCCGAACGGGCAACGTCCGGCACGCCGTTCCGCCAGCTGGCGCACTACTGCGCGTCTCATTCGCGGGTGTTTCACTACGCCTGCCTGGGGGTAAGCCGTGCGGCGAATACTCAGGCGCTGTGGGAGGAAGCTGAGCGGTTGAACGTGACGCTGGTTGAAGATCTCGATTTTCGCCGGGATGCGCTATCCGCGCTGGATAGCGTGCTTGCGCAGGCAGACCGGGTTTATCTCACCGTTGACCTCGATGTGCTGCCTGCCGCAGAAATGCCCGCCGTGTCCGCCCCTGCGGCGTTGGGGATCCCGGCGCTGGATCTGTTCCCGGTGATTGAGCGTATCTGCCGAAGCGGTAAACTACAGGCGGCGGATCTGGTGGAATTTAATCCGCACTACGATCGGGACGGTCAGGGCGCTAAGCTCGCCGCCCGACTGGCCTGGCAAATTGCTCACTGGTGGGCATAACAACATTCAAGGAGTCATGATGTTTTCACGCTCGCCCCTGCCGCAGCCGAGCCCTCCCGCGCCTTTTTACGAAAAGGTGAAGCAGGCGATCAGCGAAAAAATCGCCGCCGGCGTCTGGCGCCCGCACGACCGCATTCCGTCCGAGGCCGAGCTGGTGGCGCAGTTTGGCTTTAGCCGAATGACCATCAACCGCGCACTGCGTGAACTGACCGATGAAGGGTTGCTGGTGCGTTTGCAGGGTGTCGGAACCTTTGTCGCCGAGCCAAAAGGACAGTCGGCGCTGTTTGAAATCCGCAGCATTGCCGATGAAATTGCCGCCCGCAACCATCAGCACCACTGCGAGGTGTTGGTGCTTGAAGAGACGCAGGCCAGCGCCGAACAAGCCATCGAGCTGAACGTTACCGAGGGCACCCGGATTTTCCATTCGGTGATGGTGCATTATGAGAACGACATTCCGGTCCAGATTGAAGATCGCTGCGTCAACGCGGAGCGGATACCGGATTACCTGAGCCAGGATTACACCCAAACCACACCGCATGCGTATCTCTCGCTCGTCGCCCCGCTGACGGAAGGGGAGCATATCGTGGAAGCCGTGCGCGCCACGCCGCAGGAGTGCGAGCTGTTGCGTATTAAAGAGCACGATCCCTGTCTGCTGATCCGCCGTCGTACCTGGTCGTCCTCGCAAATTGTGTCGCATGCGAAGCTGCTATTCCCGGGGAATCGCTACCGGTTGCAGGGCCACTTTATGTCATAAGTTTTATAAGCGTGATCGCTAACGCAATATAGCAAAATTGTATCTTTTTTGTTAAATCCGACCTTGTGTGTGCTTGTCTATACAAGTATATCTAAACGCATCACCTGTCCCTTATGAGGAACACACAATGTCGTCAGATAAATACCGCAAGCAGGATGTCCGCGCCGCGCGCGGCACCACGCTCACCGCAAAAAGCTGGCTCACCGAAGCACCGCTGCGCATGTTGATGAACAACCTTGATCCTGAGGTAGCAGAAAATCCCCACGAGCTGGTGGTCTACGGCGGCATTGGCCGCGCCGCGCGCAACTGGGCGTGCTATGACGCGATTGTCGAGTCTTTGACGAATCTCGAAAACGACGAAACGCTGCTGGTGCAATCCGGCAAACCGGTGGGCGTATTCAAAACCCATAAAAATGCGCCCCGCGTGCTGATTGCCAACTCCAACCTGGTGCCGCACTGGGCGACGTGGGAACACTTCAACGAGCTGGACGCAAAAGGGCTGGCCATGTACGGCCAGATGACCGCGGGTAGCTGGATCTACATCGGCAGCCAGGGGATTGTGCAGGGCACGTATGAAACCTTCGTGGAAGCGGGCCGTCAGCACTATAACGGATCACTGAAAGGCCGCTGGGTGCTCACCGCTGGACTGGGCGGCATGGGCGGCGCGCAGCCGCTGGCCGCGACGCTGGCGGGCGCGTGCTCCCTGAACATTGAGTGCCAGCAGAGCCGCATCGATTTCCGTCTGCGTACCCACTATGTCGATGAACAGGCCGACAACCTCGATGACGCGCTGGCGCGCATCAAAAAGTACACCGCTGAAGGCAAAGCCGTTTCGGTTGCCCTGTGCGGCAACGCGGCGGTTATTCTGCCGGAACTGGTGGCGCGCGGCGTGCGTCCGGATCTGGTCACCGACCAGACCAGCGCTCACGATCCGCTCCACGGCTATCTGCCAAAGGGCTGGACGTGGGAAGACTACCAGCAAAAAGCGGAAACCGATCCTGAGGGCACGGTACTGGCGGCTAAACGCGCCATGGCGGAACACGTCTCCGCGATGCTGGCCTTCAGTAAGATGGGTATTCCGACCTTTGATTACGGGAATAACATCCGCCAGATGGCGAAAGAGATGGGGGTGAATAACGCCTTTGACTTCCCCGGCTTCGTGCCCGCCTATATTCGTCCTCTGTTCTGCCGCGGCATTGGGCCGTTCCGCTGGGTTGCCCTGTCCGGCGATCCGGAGGATATCTACAAAACCGACGCCAGAGTGAAAGAGATTGTCGCCGACGACGAACACCTGCATCGCTGGCTGGATATGGCGCGCGAGCGCATTAACTTCCAGGGCCTGCCGGCGCGTATCTGCTGGGTCGGGCTGGAGTGGCGGCAAAAACTCGGCCTCGCCTTTAACGAAATGGTGCGCAGCGGCGAAGTCTCCGCGCCGATCGTCATTGGCCGCGACCACCTGGACTCCGGCTCTGTCGCCAGTCCGAACCGTGAAACCGAAGCCATGCGCGACGGCTCGGATGCGGTCTCCGACTGGCCGCTGCTGAATGCCCTGCTGAACACCGCCAGCGGCGCGACCTGGGTGTCGCTGCACCACGGCGGCGGCGTCGGGATGGGCTTCTCCCAGCACTCCGGGATGGTCATCGTCTGTGACGGAACTGATGAAGCGGCCGCGCGTATCGCTCGCGTGCTGCACAACGACCCGGCAACCGGCGTGATGCGTCACGCGGATGCGGGTTACGAGATTGCCATTGATTGTGCCCAAGAGCAGGGCCTGAACCTGCCGATGATCCCCGCCACACAAGGAAAGCCTGCATGAACGCGTTAACACTTACTCCCGGCTCGCTGACGCTCAAACAGCTGCGTCACGTCTGGCGTCAGCCGATGACACTCTCCCTTGATGAAAGCGCCCACCGTGCCATTAACGACAGCGTGGCCTGCGTGGAGGCGATTGTGGCGGAGGGGCGCACCGCCTACGGCATCAATACCGGGTTTGGCCTGCTGGCGCAGACCCGCATCGCCACGCACGATCTGGAGAATTTACAGCGTTCGCTGGTGCTGTCGCACGCGGCGGGGGTTGGCCAGCCGCTGGACGATGAGATCGTCCGCCTGATGATGGTGTTGAAAATCAACAGCCTGGCGCGTGGGTTTTCCGGCATTCGTCTGAGCGTGATCCAGGCGCTGATGGCGCTGGTCAATGCGGAAGTTTATCCGTGGATCCCGGCGAAGGGCTCCGTCGGCGCCTCCGGCGATCTGGCGCCGCTGGCGCATATGTCGCTGCTCCTGCTGGGTGAAGGCCAGGCGCGCTGGCAAGGGGAGTGGCTGCCTGCGAAAGAGGCGCTGAAAAAAGCTGGCTTAACGCCGATCACCCTCGCGGCAAAAGAGGGGCTGGCGCTGCTCAACGGCACGCAGGCGTCGACCGCTTTCGCGCTGCGCGGTCTGTTTGAAGCGGAAGATCTGTTCGCTTCGGCGGTGGTGTGCGGTGCACTGACCACTGAGGCGGTGCTCGGCTCGCGTCGTCCGTTCGATGCCCGCATCCACGAGGTGCGCGGCCAGCGCGGGCAGATTGATGCCGCTGCCATGTACCGCCACGTACTTACCGATACCAGCGACATTGCCGATTCGCATCACAACTGTGAGAAGGTGCAGGATCCGTATTCCCTGCGCTGCCAGCCGCAGGTGATGGGCGCATGCCTGACGCAGCTGCGCCAGGCGGCAGAAGTGCTGCTGGTGGAGGCCAATGCGGTGTCCGATAACCCACTGGTATTTGCTCAGGAAAATGAGGTGGTTTCTGGCGGTAACTTCCACGCCGAGCCGGTGGCGATGGCCGCAGATAATATCGCCCTGGCGATTGCCGAAATCGGGGCGTTGTCTGAGCGTCGAATCGCGCTGATGATGGATAAGCACATGTCCCAGCTGCCGCCATTCCTGGTGCGCAACGGCGGCGTGAACTCGGGCTTCATGATAGCCCAGGTCACCGCCGCGGCACTGGCAAGCGAGAACAAAGCCCTGTCGCATCCGCACAGCGTGGACAGCCTGCCAACCTCAGCCAACCAGGAAGATCACGTTTCGATGGCCCCGGCTGCCGGGCGTCGTCTGTGGGAGATGGCCTCTAACACCCGTGGCGTGCTGGCGGTGGAGTGGCTGGCGGCGTGTCAGGGTATTGATTTGCGCGAAGGGCTAAAATCCAGCCCGCTGCTGGAGCAGGCGCGCCAGGAACTGCGCGAGCACGTTACGCACTACGATGACGACCGCTTCTTTGCGCCGGATATTGATAAGGCGATGCAGCTTCTGGAGGAAGGACGGCTGGTGGGGCTGTTACCATCGGTGCTGTGATTTTATGCCCGGTGGCGCTGCGCTTACCGGGCCTACGAGTGCGAAATGTAGGCCGGGTAAGGCGTAGCCGCCACCCGGCTTTTTTTACGAATACATCGCCGTAATCGACGCGCTGCCCAGCGAATGGAAATGCACGTTAAAGCCTACCATCGCGCCGCTCGCCCCTTCGTCGACCTCAATCTTGTCCACATCCAGCGCGTGCACGGTGAAGATATAGCGGTGCGTTTCCCCTTTTGGCGGCGCCGCGCCGCCGTAGCCCGCTTTGCCAAAGTCAGTGCGCGTCTGAATCGCACCGTCAGGCAGAGCAACCAGATCGGAACCGGAGCCCTGCGGCAGCACGCGCGTGTCGGCGGGCAGGTTTGCCACGATCCAGTGCCACCAGCCCGACCCGGTTGGCGCATCCGGATCGTAGCAGGTCACGACAAAACTTTTGGTTCCCGCTGGCACATCGTCCCACGCCAGATGGGGAGAGATATTATCCCCCTGATAACCCATCCCGTTAAACACGTGACGTTCCGGCAGCTTTTCGCCGTCGCGCAAATCTTTACTGATGATTTTCATCCGATTTTCCTCGTTACTCACTCATTCAGAAAGTGTAACGCATGGGGTTAAATCGCGAAATGCGCTGAAGTGTTAACGGCTTCAACCACTGCCCCGGTCAGCTTGCGGAGCTGATCCGCAGAAATGCTGTACGGCGGCATGAGGTAAATCAGCTTACCGAAAGGTCGCACCCACACGCCCTGGTCAACGAAGAAGCGCTGCAACGCGGCCATGTTCACCGGATGCGTTGTCTCGATTACCCCGATGGCGCCCAGTACGCGGACGTCCGCGACGTATTCCGCCTCCGCCGCCGCGCTTAACTGCTGCTTCAGCTGCGCCTCAATCGCCGCCACCTGCGTCTGCCATGCGCCGCTTTCCAGAATGGCGAGGCTTTCGCTTGCCACGGCGCAGGCCAGCGGGTTGCCCATAAACGTCGGGCCGTGCATAAAGCAGCCCGCGTCACCGTCGCTGATGGTATCGGCAACCTGGCGGGTGGTAAGCGTGGCGGAGAGCGTCATGGTGCCGCCGGTGAGCGCTTTCCCCAGGCACAGAATATCCGGCGCGATCCCCGCATGCTCGCAGGCGAACAATTTCCCGGTGCGGCCAAAGCCGGTGGCGATCTCATCGGCAATCAGCAGGATCCCTTCGCGGTCGCACATCTTCCGAATGCGCCTCAGCCACTCGGGATGGTACATCCGCATTCCGCCCGCGCCCTGCACAATCGGTTCGAGAATAACGGCGGCAATCTCGTGGCGATGGGCCGCCATCAGCCGCGCGAAGCCCACCATGTCCATCTCGTTCCATTCGCCGTCGAAGCGGCTCTGCGGGGCTGGCGCAAACAGGTTTTCCGGCAGATAGCCTTTCCACAGGCTGTGCATGGAGTTGTCCGGATCACATACCGACATCGCGCCGAAAGTGTCGCCGTGATAGCCGTTGCGGAAGGTAAGGAACCGCTGGCGCGTTTCGCCCTTCGCATGCCAGTACTGCAACGCCATTTTCATCGCCACTTCCACGGCCACCGAGCCGGAGTCGGCCAGGAAAACGCACTCCAGCGATTCAGTCGTCATCGCTACCAGGCGACGGCATAAATCCACCGCGGGCTGATGCGTGATCCCGCCAAACATCACGTGTGACATCTGGTCAATCTGCGCTTTCATCGCCGCGTTCAGTCGCGGGTGGTTGTAGCCATGGATCGCCGCCCACCAGGAGGACATCCCGTCAACAAGCCGCTCGCCGCTGGCAAGATGCAGCTCGCAGCCGTGGGCCGAGGCTACCGGATAGACGGGAAGGGGGCGGGTCGTGGAGGTGTAAGGGTGCCAGATATGCTGCTTGTCGAAGGCGAGATCGTCCTGGGTCATAATCGACTTGTAAACCATTTTGAAAAGTTTTAGGTTTACAAGTATAAACCGAACCGACAATTAACAAAACCCTTTGGAGAAGCCCGATGGCTCACCACGCACGCTGGACGATGTCGCAAGTCACTGAATTATTCAACAAACCTTTCCTGGAGCTGATGTTTGAGGCGCAACAGGTGCACCGCCAGCACTTCGATCCGCGTCATGTTCAGGTCAGCACGCTGCTGTCGATCAAAACCGGGGCTTGCCCGGAAGACTGCAAATATTGCCCGCAAAGCGCGCGCTATAAAACCGGTCTCGAATCCGAGCGCCTGATGGAAGTCGAGCAGGTGCTCGACTCCGCGCGCAAGGCCAAAAACGCTGGCTCGACCCGCTTCTGCATGGGCGCGGCGTGGAAAAATCCGCATGACCGCGACATGCCCTATCTGGAGCAGATGGTGAAGGGGGTGAAGGAGATGGGGCTTGAAGCCTGCATGACCCTTGGTACGCTGAACGAAGAGCAGGCGCAGCGTCTCTCGGCGGCGGGGCTGGATTACTATAACCACAACCTCGATACTTCGCCGGAGTTCTACGGCAACATCATCACCACGCGCACCTATCAGGAGCGTCTGGACACGCTGGATAAAGTGCGTGATGCGGGGATCAAGGTCTGTTCCGGCGGGATCGTGGGACTGGGCGAGACGGTAAAAGATCGTGCCGGCCTGCTGTTACAGCTGGCAAACCTGCCGACCCCGCCGGAAAGCGTGCCCATCAACATGCTGGTGAAGGTAAAAGGCACGCCGCTGGCGGATAACGAGGACGTGGATGCCTTCGATTTCATCCGCACCATCGCGGTGGCACGCATCATGATGCCGACCTCTTATGTTCGCCTCTCTGCCGGTCGCGAGCAGATGAGCGAGCAGACCCAGGCGATGTGCTTCATGGCCGGGGCTAACTCCATCTTCTACGGCTGTAAACTGCTGACCACGCCAAACCCGGAAGAGGACAAAGATGTCCAGCTGTTCCGCAAGCTGGGGCTGAACCCACACCAGACCGAGGTACAGGCGGGGGATAACGAGCAACAGCAGCAGCTGGAGCAGCAGATTTTTAACGCCGACACCGACCAGTTCTACAACGCGGCAGCCGTATGACCTGGCAGGCACGTATCAGGACCGCGCTCGACGAGCGGCGGGCGACGGATGCGTTTCGGGTGCGCAGGGTAGTGGAAAACGGTGCAGGCCGTTTTCTCTCCCGGGAAGGAGAGCGGTTCTGTAATTTCTCCAGCAACGATTATCTGGGCCTGAGCCAGCACCCGCAGATCGTTCGCGCCTGGCAGCAGGGCGCGGATCGTTACGGCGTGGGCAGCGGTGGCTCCGGGCACGTCAGCGGCTACACCACGGCGCATCAGGCGCTGGAGGAAGAGCTGGCCGACTGGCTGGGCTACCCGCGGGCGCTGCTGTTTATCTCCGGTTTTGCCGCGAATCAGGCGGTGATTGCCGCCCTGATGGGCAAAGACGACCGCATCATCGCGGACCGCCTGAGCCACGCGTCCCTGCTTGAAGCGGCCAGTCTCAGCCCGGCGCAGCTGCGGCGTTTTGCCCATAACGATGCCTCTCAGCTGAACGTCCTGCTGGGTAAACCCTGTTCAGGGCTTCAGCTGGCGGTGACGGAAGGGGTATTCAGCATGGACGGCGACAGCGCGCCCCTTGCCACCTTGCATGACGTCGCAAAACAGCAGAACGCCTGGCTGCTGGTCGACGATGCCCACGGCATTGGCGTCACCGGCGAGGAGGGGCGCGGAAGCGCGCACCAGCAACGCGTCAGGCCGGAACTGCTGGTGGTAACCTTCGGCAAAGGCTTCGGCGTCAGCGGCGCCGCGGTGTTGTGCAGCGAGCCGGTGGCCGATTACCTGGTGCAGTTCGCCCGGCACCTGATCTACAGCACCAGCATGCCCCCGGCGCAGGCCGTGGCGCTCTCTGCGTCGCTTGCGGTGATCCGCGGCGAAGACGGCGCTGAACGCCGGGCGCGCCTGGCCGACCATATTCAGCGTTTTCGCCGGGGGGTAAGCGCACTGCCTTACCGGCTTACCGACTCGCACAGCGCCATTCAGCCCGTGATTGTGGGTGAGAATCCTCGGGCGCTGATGCTGGCACAGGCGCTACGAGAGCGGGGGCAGTGGGTCACGGCGATCCGCCCACCCACCGTGCCGCCAGGCACCGCGCGCTTGCGTCTGACGCTCACGGCAGCGCACGAGCCGCAGGATATCGATACGCTTCTGGAGGCACTGTATGTCTCCCGTCAATAAACAGGCCGTTGCCGCCGCGTTTGGCCGGGCAGCGCAAAGCTATTCACAGCACGATGAGCTGCAACGCCTGAGCGCCCGCGGGCTGCTGGCCGCGCTCGGTGAGGGGCGTTTTGCGCAGGTGCTCGACGCTGGCTGCGGGCCTGGCGGCAATAGCCGCTACTGGCGCGCAACGGGTAGCCACGTCACGGCGCTGGATTTATCCGCGCAGATGCTGGATGAGGCCCGCCAGCAGCAGTCAGCAGACCGTTATCTGGTGGCCGATATCGAGGCCATCCCGCTGGAGGATGCGCTGTTTGACCTTGTCTGGAGCCATCTGGCGGTGCAGTGGTGCGCCAGCCTGCCGCAGGCCCTACGCGAGCTGTACCGTGTGGCGCGGCCCGGCGGAGCGGTGGCCTTTACCACCCTGCTGGAAAGTTCGTTGCCAGAGCTAAATCAGGCGTGGAGGGCAGTGGATGCGCAGCCGCACGCCAACCGGTTTCTCTCGCACCAACAGGTCACTCAGGCGCTGGCAGGCTGGCGCTATCGCAGCATGGTCCAGACCGTCACCCTCGAATTTAGCGATGCGTTAAGCGCCATGCGATCGCTTAAGGGCATAGGCGCGACGCACCTGCACGCCGGACGGGAGAAGAAACCCCTTACCCGTGGCCAACTCCAGCGTCTCGAGCTGGCCTGGCCGCAGGAGCGGGGCCGGTTCCCGCTCTCTTATCATCTTTTTCATGGGATTATTGAACGTGACTGAACGTTATTTTGTTACCGGCACGGACACTGAAGTCGGTAAAACGGTTGCCAGCGCCGCGCTGTTGCAGGCGGCGCGTCTGCTGGGGAAAACTACGGCCGGGTATAAGCCCGTAGCCTCCGGCAGCGAGATGACGCCGGAAGGCTTACGTAATACCGATGCGCTGGCGCTACAGCGTAACAGCAGCCTTACGCTGGCCTATTCTGCGGTGAACCCCTATACCTTTGCTGAACCCACCTCGCCGCACATCGTCAGCGTCGATGAAGATCGTCCGATTGATTTTTCGGTGCTCTCTTCCGGGTTACGCGTCCTGGAAACGCAGGCCGACTGGGTGCTGGTGGAGGGGGCTGGCGGCTGGTTTACCCCGCTGTCCGACGAGCAGACATTTGCTGACTGGGTGCAGGCCGAGCAGCTTCCGGTCATTCTGGTGGTTGGCGTGAAGCTTGGCTGTATCAATCACGCCATGCTGACCGCCCAGGCCGTGCAGCAGGCCGGGTTGCGTCTGGCAGGGTGGATTGCCAATGACGTGGTAGCGCCGGGTAAACGTCATGCTGAGTATCTGGCGACGCTGAAGCGGGTGCTGCCTGCGCCGTTTCTCGGCGAGATCCCGTGGCTTGCCGACGGCGCAGAGCAGGCGGAAACCGGACGCTATCTCGACCTCAGCGCCTTATGTCCCGCGCCATCCAGTGCGCAATAAGGTCGTCATCCAGCTCGTTAACGTGGCCCTGTGCCACGTTACGTCCGCGATAGAGCATGCAGAAACGATCCGCTACCCGGCGGATAAACGACAGCTGTTGCTCCGCTAACAGCACCGTCATTCCCAGCTCCCGATTCAACCGCACCAGCAACTGCCCCAGCCTGCGCGCGAAACCGTGCCCTGCGCCATGCATGGGCTCATCCAGAATCAACACGCGTGGACGATTAACCAGCGCACTGGCGAGGGCCAGCTGATACTGGTCGTCAGGGGACAGCGCAGAGGCACGGCTCTGTCGCAGCGGATAGAGCTCCGGAAACAGGGCATACACGTCACTTTTTGATGCCGGGTCGGGTTTCCCCGTCGCCCGCATAGCGATATGCAGATTTTCATCGACGGTGAGCTGGGAAAATATTCGCCGATCCTGCGGGACGTAGCCTATCGTCGGCGGCGCCGGGAATGCTGACGCAGGGTTGAGCAAGTTATGCGGCGGCGCGCCAGCCTCATGCCAGATGATGGTGCCGCTCTCGACGGGCACCTTTCCGGTAATGCAGTTCATAAGCGTGGATTTGCCCATGCCAGGCAGGCCAACAATGCCCGTACAGATGCCTTGCGGGAAATCGATATTCACGTTCCATAGCGTATGTTGGCTTCCGTAAAACTGATTTACAGCACGCAGACTCAACATCTTTCTCTCCTTAAAAATGTGTGGGGTGATGCACAGAGTGATGTCTGCAAAACGCCTGCCAGGAACTTCATAATGATTAAAAAAAGGCCATTTTTAGGAATAACTCACTATCAAAAGCTGAACGTTTATACGAATTGCACACTCCCGGTGCTGCGTATGTCGAATTGTGGTGCAGGAGAAATGACAGAATTGTGATTAAGATCTCGCCAGTCGCTTATGAAAAAATGAACGTTTTCCAGGCAAAAAAGAGTGATAAAAATTTTTTACTGCCGCTTCGTGGGAAAAACCGGGAATTTGCTGGAGTGCATGCTGTACGGGCTGGAGGCAGTTATCCACTATTCCTGTGGATAACCTTGTGCATTAGAGTTAGAAAACCCGCGATAAGCGAGAGAATACGCGGGTTACAACCAAATTGGTGCGAAACGCGGCTTAATAAATTAGTCTTTATTTTTTAACGAATTAGATAAAAGCAATTCCCTCAACGCCAGCGAGACCTGTTGCCATAAAACTTTCATAACCGCCCTTGACAAATGTTAAAAAAGTAATAGTTCTGGGGATAACCCCCTGAGGCTGGTGTTTTATTTTGTCACAGTCGAAATTTGGCTCGCGAACGCACTAATCCTCTCTGCGCTACGCTAAATATCCTGACACGCTACTGGTTTTTCATCCAGTGTTTTTTACTGGCAATCCTGGCCACAACGAGTAAAATTACTCACCTGCCGCTTATTCTGTCATCAGGTCGTCGCCCATGAGTAAACCGTTTAAACTGAATTCTGCTTTCCGTCCTTCCGGGGATCAGCCCGAGGCTATTCGTCGCCTGGAAGAGGGGCTGGAGGACGGGCTGGCGCACCAGACCCTGCTGGGGGTTACCGGTTCGGGCAAAACCTTCACCATTGCCAACGTCATTGCCGATCTCCAGCGTCCGACGATGGTTCTCGCGCCGAACAAAACGCTGGCGGCGCAGCTGTATGGTGAGATGAAAGAGTTCTTCCCGGAAAACGCGGTGGAGTATTTCGTCTCCTACTACGACTACTACCAGCCGGAAGCCTACGTTCCCAGCTCCGACACGTTTATCGAGAAAGATGCCTCGGTGAACGAACATATCGAGCAGATGCGTTTGTCGGCGACCAAGGCGCTGCTGGAGCGTCGTGATGTGGTGGTGGTGGCCTCGGTGTCGGCGATCTACGGCCTGGGCGATCCGGATCTCTATCTCAAGATGATGCTGCACCTGACGCAGGGGATGATCATCGATCAGCGTGCGATTTTGCGCCGTCTGGCGGAGTTGCAGTACACCCGTAACGATCAGGCGTTCCAGCGCGGGACCTTCCGCGTGCGCGGCGAGGTGATTGATATCTTCCCGGCGGAGTCGGACGATATGGCGCTGCGCGTAGAGCTGTTCGACGAAGAGGTTGAACGCCTGTCGCTGTTCGATCCGTTGACCGGTCACGTCGAGTCGGTGATCCAGCGCTTCACCATCTACCCAAAAACGCACTATGTAACGCCGCGCGAGCGTATTGTGCAGGCGATGGAAGAGATCAAAACCGAGCTGGCGGACCGCCGTAAGGTGCTGCTGGCGAACAATAAGCTGCTGGAAGAGCAGCGCCTGAGCCAGCGTACCCAGTTCGATCTGGAGATGATGAACGAGCTGGGCTACTGCTCCGGCATCGAAAACTACTCGCGCTACCTCTCCGGGCGCGGGCCGGGCGAAGCGCCGCCGACGCTGTTTGACTACCTTCCGGCGGACGGCCTGCTGGTGATCGACGAATCCCACGTTACGATCCCCCAGATCGGCGGGATGTACCGCGGTGACCGCGCGCGTAAAGAGACGCTGGTGGAGTACGGGTTCCGACTGCCGTCAGCGCTGGACAACCGTCCGATGAAGTTTGAAGAATTTGAGGCGCTTGCTCCGCAGACCATCTACGTATCGGCGACGCCGGGCAACTACGAGCTGGAAAAATCCGGTGATGACGTGGTGGACCAGGTGGTGCGTCCGACCGGGCTGCTGGATCCAATTATCGAGGTGCGTCCGGTGGCGACGCAGGTGGACGATCTGCTCTCGGAAATACGTGCCCGTTCCGCCATCAACGAGCGCGTGCTGGTTACCACGCTCACCAAACGTATGGCGGAAGATTTGACGGAGTATCTGGAAGAACACGGTGAGAAGGTGCGGTATCTGCACTCGGATATCGATACCGTGGAGCGTATGGAGATCATCCGCGATCTGCGTCTGGGCGAGTTCGACGTGCTGGTCGGTATTAACCTTCTGCGAGAAGGGCTGGATATGCCTGAGGTGTCGCTGGTGGCGATTCTGGACGCGGACAAAGAGGGCTTCCTGCGTTCCGAGCGCTCGCTGATCCAGACCATAGGCCGCGCCGCGCGTAACGTCAACGGGAAGGCGATCCTGTACGGGGATAAAATCACCCCGTCGATGGCCAAAGCGATTGGCGAAACGGAACGTCGTCGCGAGAAGCAGCAGCGCTACAACGAAGAGCACGGCATCACGCCGCAGGGGCTGAACAAGAAGGTGGTGGATATCCTGGCGCTGGGTCAGAACATTGCGAAGACCAAAGCGAAAGGCCGCAGCAAGGCCCGTTCAGTGGTGGAAGAGGATACCGTCGCGCTGACGCCGAAAGCGTTGCAGCAGAAGATCCACGAGCTGGAAGGGCAGATGATGCAGCATGCGCAGAACCTGGAGTTCGAAGAGGCCGCGCAAATCCGCGATCAGCTGCATCAGCTGCGGGATCTGTTTATTGCGGCATCGTAGTTTTTTGCCCGGTGGCGTTTTCTCCCTCTCCCTGTGGGAGAGGGCCGGGGTGAGGGCATCAGGCCGCACAAAACGAACCTAACCTAATGCCTGAATCGCCTTCTCCAGCGCCTCGCGCAGCAGATGGCGGT
This sequence comes from Enterobacter cloacae complex sp. GYL001, assembly GCF_049237125.1. Classification (NCBI taxonomy): domain Bacteria; kingdom Pseudomonadati; phylum Pseudomonadota; class Gammaproteobacteria; order Enterobacterales; family Enterobacteriaceae; genus Enterobacter; species Enterobacter cloacae complex sp. GYL001. Next base: position 255,669 of record NZ_JBMKGW010000001.1, read on the forward strand.
CGTGGCGATATTTAATATCGCTGGCTTCCAGCGGCTCCTGCACCACCACGCGATCGCCAATCCCCGATACATCCACTTTCGGCCCGACCACGACACCATCGATAATTTTCTTACCAACGTACTGTTCCATCAGGTCCAGCTTATCCGCCAGCGACAGGCTTGCCGCCGCCGGGCTGAGTTCGCGGCCTAAATTACCGATATAGACCATGGGCGCAGGCGTTCTGCGCAGCGCCTGCGCCAGCTCTTTCACCAGCAGGATCGGCATCAGGCTGGTATAAAAACTTCCCGGCCCAATCAGGATCAGATCGGCCTCGGCAATCGCTTCTACCGCTTCACGCGTTGCGGGTACGCTGGGGTAGGTCATTAGCTCTTTTGGCGGAAGAAGAAGCTGGTCGATATTCACTTCACCATACACTTCGTGATCGTCGGCATCGATCGCCATTAAATCCACCGGCTGTTCGGACATCGGGATCAGGAATGCATCCACCTTTAACAGGTTACGAATTAAATTGATCGCTTCCAGAGGGCGCACGCTCAGGTGATCCAACGCCTTTAACATCAGATTTCCAAGGTTATGGCCTGAAAGTTCACCATTTCCGCCAAAACGGTACTCAAACATCGCCGAGGCCACGCTAGGCTCCGTGATAAGCTGGTTGAGGCAATTGCGCATGTCACCCCAGGCAATCCCGCCTTCAGCGCGTCGGATCCGCCCGGTTGAGCCGCCGTTGTCCGTTGTTGTCACGATGCCCGTCAGGCGCGAGCCCAGTGACGATAACGACGACATCACGCGTCCCAGACCGTGACCTCCGCCAAGAGCGACCACGCGGTCCAGATCCGCAAAAGTGCGATTGCGCATACCTATTCCTTATCCTGTTAAGCTTGCGTCACAGTAACGCAACTACTCCTAAAAGACGATGCCTCTCACAAACCATAATGACGTATATCAATGCGAAAGCGCTGTTTTTGCGTATTCTGTAGTGAAAATGCACGATAACATCGTTATATATAAATTTATATAGCGAAAAGCGACAATGGCGAAGTGGCGATTTCCACGCTACTATCGCCATAACCACGTTTTCAAAACTGAAAACATACACTCTAGCCCTGGCGCCTGTGTCGAGAGATATGGCGCCCTGGCCGTGGCGGATTTGCCACCAGGGTACAGAAAGAAATGACTGTGCCTCCCGATCTGGAAAGGTGTACATGGCTTCACAACTTACTGATGCTTTCGCGCGTAAGTTTTTCTACTTACGTTTGTCGATTACCGACGTGTGTAACTTCCGTTGCACCTACTGCCTGCCCGATGGCTACAAGCCGGGCAGCGTCACCAATAATGGCTTTCTCTCCGTGGATGAAGTACGCCGCGTCACGCGCGCGTTCTCTGAACTTGGCACGGAAAAAGTGCGTCTTACCGGGGGAGAGCCCTCCCTGCGCCGTGATTTCCCTGACATCATTGCCGCCGTGCGTGAAAACGAACGTATCCGCCAGATCGCGGTGACCACCAACGGTTACCGCATGGCGCGTGACGTGGCGAACTGGCGCGATGCGGGGCTGACGGCGATCAACGTCAGCGTCGATAGCCTGGACGCCCGTCAGTTCCACGCCATTACCGGCCAGGATAAGTTCCAGCAGGTGATGGACGGCATCGATGCCGCGTTCACCGCCGGTTTCGACAAGGTCAAAGTCAATACCGTGTTGATGCGTGATGTGAACCACCATCAGCTGGACACTTTCCTGGCGTGGATCAAACCGCGCCGCATTCAACTGCGTTTTATTGAGCTGATGGAGACCGGGGAGGGCAGCGAGCTGTTCCGTCGCCATCATATCTCCGGCATGGTTCTGCGCGACGAACTGCTGAAACGCGGCTGGATCCACCAGATCCGCCAGCGCAGCGATGGCCCGGCGCAGGTCTTTTGTCATCCGGATTATGAAGGCGAAATCGGCCTGATCATGCCCTATGAAAAAGACTTCTGTGCCAGCTGCAACCGCCTGCGCGTCTCCTCCGTCGGCAAGCTCCATCTTTGCCTGTTCGGGGATGGCGGCGTCGATCTGCGCGATTTGCTGAAAGATGACGCCCAGCAGGACGCGCTTGAAGCACGTATTTCCGAGGCGCTGACGCACAAAAAGCAGACCCATTTCCTGCATCAGGGCAACACCGGCATTACTCAGAACCTGTCCTATATCGGCGGGTAATCAGGCTTTAGAAGGAACCAGAAGATGAGTCAGGTAAGCGCGGAATTTATCCCGACACGCATTGCTATTCTTACCGTTTCCGAACGTCGTGGTGAAGAGGATGATACCTCTGGCCACTGGCTGCGCGAGGCGGCACACGAAGCCGGACACCAGATTGTTGATAAAGCGATCGTCAAAGAAAACCGTTACGCCATTCGCGCTCAGGTCTCACAGTGGATTGCGGATGATGACGTCCAGGTTGTGCTGATCACTGGCGGCACCGGCTTTACCGCAGGCGACCAGGCGCCGGAAGCGCTGCTCCCGCTGTTCGATCGCGAAGTGGAAGGCTTCGGCGAAGTGTTCCGTATGCTCTCCTTTGATGAGATTGGCACCTCTACGCTTCAGTCCCGTGCCGTCGCGGGGGTGGCGAATAAGACGCTGATCTTCGCCATGCCGGGGTCGACCAAAGCCTGCCGCACCGCGTGGGAAAACATTATTGCCCCGCAGCTGGATGCCCGTACCCGTCCGTGTAATTTCCATCCCCATTTAAAGAAATAAGCTATGTCACAACTGACCCACATTAACGCCGCTGGCGAAGCGCATATGGTGGATGTCTCCGCCAAAGCCGAAACGGTGCGCGAGGCGCGTGCTGAAGCGTTCGTCACCATGCTGCCGGAGACGCTGGCGATGATTATCGACGGTAGCCATCACAAGGGTGATGTGTTTGCCACCGCCCGCATCGCCGGTATTCAGGCCGCTAAACGTACCTGGGACCTCATCCCGCTCTGCCATCCGCTGATGCTCAGCAAAGTGGAGGTAAATTTGCAGGCACAGCCGGAGCATAACCGCGTGCGTATCGAGTCCCTGTGCCGCTTAACCGGGAAAACCGGCGTGGAGATGGAGGCGTTGACGGCGGCCTCCGTGGCGGCGCTGACCATCTACGATATGTGTAAAGCGGTGCAGAAAGATATGGTGATTGGCCCGGTGCGTCTGCTGGCAAAAAGCGGCGGCAAATCCGGTGATTTTAAGGTGGAAAGCCATGATTAAGGTGCTCTTTTTTGCCCAGGTGCGTGAGCTGGTCAATACCGACAGCCTGACGCTGGACGGCGCTTTCGAAAATGTCGCCGCCCTGCGTGCGCATCTGGCGGCGCAAGGCGACCGCTGGGCGCTGGCGCTGGACGAAGGCAAACTGCTGGCCGCCGTGAACCAGACGCTGGTGGAGTTAACCCACCCGCTGGCCGATGGGGACGAAGTGGCCTTCTTCCCGCCGGTCACAGGGGGTTAAGATGACGGAAACCCGAATTCTGGTCGGCCATGAGCGTTTTAACGTGGGCACGGAATATGACTGGCTGGCCGGGCGCGACGAAGACGGCGCGGTCGTGACGTTTACCGGGAAAGTGCGTAATCATAATCTCGGGGACAGCGTAAAAGCGCTGACGCTGGAGCACTATCCGGGAATGACCGAAAAATCGCTGGCGGCCATTGTCGAAGAGGCGCGAGGCCGCTGGCCGCTGGGGCGCGTTACGGTTATCCATCGCATCGGCGAAATGTGGCCCGGCGAAGAGATTGTGTTTGTCGGCGTCACCAGCGCCCATCGCGGGAGTGCTTTTGCGGCGGGGGAGTTCATCATGGATTACCTTAAAACCAAAGCGCCGTTCTGGAAGCGTGAAGCGACGCCGGAAGGTGAGCGCTGGGTGGAATCACGCGACAGCGATAAACATGCCGCCAGCCGTTGGTAGTTGGTTTACGCGGATGTGTTACTCTTAACGTGTGTGTTTACTTAATCAGGAGTGAATCATGGACCGATTTCCGCGTTCCGATTCGATAGTTCAGCAGACCCGTAGCGGGCTGCAAACCTACATGGCTCAGGTGTATGGCTGGATGACGGTTGGCCTGCTGCTTACCGCGTTTATCGCGTGGTATGCGGCAAACACGCCTGAACTGATGATGTTTATCTTCTCCAGCAAAATCACCTTCTTTGGGCTGATTATTGCGCAACTGGCGCTGGTGTTCGTGCTCTCCGGGCTGGTGCACAAGCTCAGCGCGGGTATGGCGACCACGCTGTTTATGCTCTATTCGGCGCTGACCGGGCTGACGCTTTCCAGTATTTTCATCGTTTACACCTACTCTTCCATCGCCAGCACGTTTGTGGTGACCGGCGGGATGTTCGGTGTGATGAGCCTGTACGGTTACACCACCAAACGTGACCTGAGCGGCTTCGGCAACATGCTGTTTATGGGGCTGATTGGGATTGTGCTGGCGTCGCTGGTGAACCTGTGGCTGAAGAGTGACGCGCTGATGTGGGCGGTGACCTATATCGGGGTGGTGATCTTCGTGGGCTTAACCGCTTACGACACCCAGAAGCTGAAAAACATCGGTGAACAAATTGATGTTCGCGACAGTTCAAACCTGCGCAAATACTCGATTCTGGGCGCGCTGACGCTTTATCTGGACTTCATCAACCTGTTCCTGATGCTGCTGCGTATCTTCGGCAACCGTCGCTAGTTATTTCCCCCTCACCCTAACCCTCTCCCTCAGGGAGAGGGGATTGCACGGTGCGGGCTTTTCTCCCTCTCCCCGTGGGAGAGGGCCGGGGTGAGGGCATCAGACCGCAGCGCTACCCGACACAACTCACTTCGCCAACATCCTCTCGTTCTTCGCGCGCAGCTTCTTCGCCCGACTCTCCAGCACCAGATAACAGACCGTTGCCAGCGCCAGCGGCAGGAAGTAGTAGATCATGCGGTACGCGAGCAGGGCGGCGATAATCGTCCCGTGAGACACATGCTCCCCCGCAAGCAGCGCGATAAACACCGCCTCCAGTACGCCAATACCCGCCGGAATATGCACAATCACCCCGGCAATACTGCTTACCAGCAGCACGCCCAGCACGAAGAAGTAGTTCACATCTTCGCCAATCAACAGCCAGATAATGGCCCCCATCGCCATCCAGTTAGCGCTGGAAACCACCATTTGCAGGACGGCAAACTTCCATGACGGCAGCACCAGCTTCTGGCCTTTAATGGTCATGTGACGACGTTTGGCAAAGGCGCAGGCCCACAGGTAGGCGGCGATGATCAGCAGCAGTACGATGCCCAGGATGCGCAGGGTAGCCTCATCGATGTACCAGTGCGCAGGCAGCTGCACCACGCCGATGGTGAAAATCACCCCGCCCAGCAGGATATACCCCAGCCAGTTGGTGGTGATGCTTAAGGAGAAAATACGCGTGATGGTGCCGCCCGGTAAGCCAAGGCGGGAGTACAGGCGATAGCGCATACCAATCCCGCCCACCCAGGTGCTCAGCGTCAGGTTAAAGGCATAGCAGATGAATGACACCAGCATAACCTGCCGTTTGGCAAGCTTATGTCCGCAGTAGGCACGTCCCAGCAGGTCATAGCAGCCGTACATCAGGTAGCTCACAATCACCAGCCCAACGGCCCCCAGCAGGACTGTCCGGTTGTAGTTGCGAATAACTTTCCACACCTCTTCCCAGTCCACCTTTTGGGCATACACCACCAGCAGGACCGCGACGGCAATGAAGAACAGCCAGGTCAGGATTTTTTTCGCCAGCCGCCAGCGAGGATGAGATTTCGACATCAGGTTTTCCCTCCATCTTCCGCCTCTACGCGGTCCTGGGTTTCCATTTCGGGTTGCACAGGCGGATCCACCAGCGCCAGTTTCGGCGTATGCGCGGGCAGCCAGCCCACCATGGCCGGGAAGTGGCGCAGGAAGTGGAACACCACCACGCCGATGCCCACGTTCCACCAGCTCCGTTTCGGCACCATGGACTCATCCACACGCACGCAGTCTTTATTGATAAGACCCTGAAGGTTATCGCGCAGGGTCTGATTAAACTGGCGATCGTGGATGATCAGGTTCGCTTCCAGATTGAGCGATAAGCTCAGCGGATCGAGGTTGCTGGAGCCAACGGTCGCCCAGTGGTCATCCATCACGGCGACTTTGCCGTGCAGCGGGCGGCGGCGATATTCATAGATCTGCACGCCGCTTTTGACCAGATAGCGATAGAGCAGACGCGCGCCGACCTTCACAATTGGCATATCGGGCTCACCCTGCACGATAAGCTTCACGCTCACGCCGCGTCGGGCCGCGTTGCGCATGGCGTGCAAAATCCGGTAACCGGGGAAGAAATAGGCGTTGGCGATAATCACCTCGCGCTTCGCGTTCGCCAGCATCTTCAGGTAATGACGCTCGATATCGTCCCGGTGCTCCTCGTTATCCCGCCAGACGAACAGCGCCTGCGCCTCGCCGGGCTTGCGGTTCTCTTCCGGGCGATGACGGCGTCGCCACCAGCGGCGAACGGCCTCTTTGCCGGGTAAGTTTTCCAGCACGAACAGCTGGATGTCCTGAACCACCGGTCCTTCGATACGGATCGCGTAGTCCTGTTTAGCTTCGGGACCGTAATCCGACATATGCTCGGCGGAGTAGTTAATGCCGCCAACGAAGGCCACCGTTTCATCCACCACCACAATTTTGCGGTGCATTCGGCGGAACAGGTTGGTGCGCATGCCGAACAGACGCGGGCCGGGATCGTAATAGCGGAACACCACCCCTGCGGCGGTGAGCTCGTTAACAAATTCGTCGCTGAGATCCGGCGAACCATATCCGTCGAGCAGAACCTCGATTTTTACACCGCGACGGGCGGCATGCAGCAGTGCGCTGTGCAACTGCCTGCCCACGTCGTCTTCAAACCAGATAAACGTTTCCAGAAAGACTTTCTGCTGTGCGTGGCTAATCGCCTCAAAAACCGCCGGATAAAAGTTATCGCCATTTTCCAGCAGCGTAATACGGTTACCTTCCTGCCATGTGCATTTCATAAGTGGATCTCCGCGCTGAGTGGGGCATGGTCGGAGAGATGTCGCCAGTTGAGTAAAGCCAGCGCCGTCGGGCTGCTGGCGTGGGCATTTTTTACGTAGATACGGTCAAGGCGCAGCAGGGGGAAGCGCACCGGAAACGTCCGCGCGGGACGACCGCGTGAGCGGGTAAAGATCTCCTCCAGCCCCGCCTTCACCTTCAGCGGATGGTTGGCCCGCTGTCGCCAGTCGTTGAAATCACCGGCCACCACGACGGGCTCGCCCTCCGGCAGCGCATTGGTCCAGTCTGCCAGCATCTGTAGCTGGGCCTGACGGTGGGCTTCACGCAGGCCAAGATGAACACAGCCCACATGAATGGGAAAATCGAGCGCCGGGGGGGTGATACGACAGTATAACAGCCCGCGTTTTTCGCTCTCGCCAACGGAGACGTCGCGGTTCTCATAATGCTCGATAGGAAAACGCGACAGCACCGCGTTACCGTGATGCCCCTCCGGGTAGACCGCATTGCGCCCGTAGGCGTAATCGCTCCACATGGTATCCGCCAGAAACTCGTAGTGGGGCGTGTCGGGCCAGTTTTCGAAATGCATCGGGTGCACTTCGTGCGCGCCCATGACCTCCTGGAGGCAGACAATATCGGCGCTGACGGTGCGTACCGCGTCGCGCAGCTCCGGTAAAATGAAGCGGCGGTTAAATGCTGTGAAGCCCTTATGAATGTTTATCGTCAGCACCTTAAGCGAGAAATGCTGCGTTTTTTTGCTCATAAACACCTTCCTGGGTGACTATCCCGATGAAAATAAAGTGTAGTAGGCGTCACAAAAAGATGCGGCGTTACGGAATTTTCCGTAAAGTGCGGTAGTCTGAATTAGCAGAGAAAAATCCTTCAGGAGAGAAGCCATGAAGTGGCAACAACGCGTTCGTGTCGCAACCGGTTTGAGTTGCTGGCAGATAATGTTGCATTTACTGGTCGTGGCCGTACTGGTGATGGGCTGGATGAGCGGCACGCTGGTGCGTGTCGGCTTAGGGTTATGCGTGGTTTACGGCGTGACCGTGCTGTCGATGCTGTTTTTACAGCGTCACCACGACGCGCGCTGGCGTGAAGTGGGTGATGTGCTCGAAGAGCTCACCACCACCTGGTATTTTGGTGCGGCAATGATCGTCCTGTGGCTGTTGTCACGCGTGCTGCAAAACAACCTGCTGCTGGCCCTGGCGGGTCTGGCTATCCTCGCAGGGCCTGCGGTGGTGTCGTTACTCACCAAAGAGAAAAAGCTACGCGATGTTTCGTCTAAACATCGCATAGGCCACTGAGCCCGTTGTGGCCGCGATGACCAGTAGCGGCCACAAACTTCCCCACACAATATCCAGACTCGCATCCTTCAGATAGATTTGCTTGGTGATATCCGTGAAGTGACGAATCGGGTTTATCCACGTCAAATCCTGTAACCACACCGGCATGTTCTCCACTGGCGAAACGTACCCTGAAAGCAAGATCGCCGGCATCATAAAGACAAACACCCCGATAAACGCCTGCTGCTGCGTTGAGCAGAGCGCGGAAATCAGCAGCCCAAACCCCACCAGCGACAGGCCGTAAATTACCATCGTGAAGTAAAACAGCGCCAGCGATCCGGCAAACGGGATCTGGTACGCCCATATTCCCACTCCCAGCACGATGGTGGCCTGGAACGTCGCGACAATCAGTGCCGGCACCGCCTTGCCGACAAATATCTGCCAGGTGGCGAGCGGTGAGACCAGCAGCTGATCCAGCGTACCTTGCTCACGTTCGCGCGCCACGGACAGCGAGGTGACAATCATCACGCCAATGGTGGTGATCATGGCGATTAATGACGGCACCACAAACCATTTATAGTCCAGGTTCGGGTTGTACCAGTTGCGCACCACCAGCTCGCTGTTGTTGGGTTTGGGTTTGCCTGCCATCAGCTCCTGCTGGTAATCCTTCACCACCTGTTGCAAATAGTTCGCCGCAATCTGGGCGCTGTTGGAGTTACGTCCGTCGAGGATCAGCTGCATCGGCGCGGTCTGGAATTTGTCCAGGTTGCGGGAGAAGTCCGCCGGGAAGCGCACCAGCAATAATGCTTTCTGCGTGTCGATGGTGGGCTGGATCGCCTGCGGGCTTTCCAGAAGCAGGACATGGGTAAAGGCTTTGGCGCGGGCGAAACGCTGCGTCAACTCGACGGAATGCTTGCCGTTGTCTTCGTTGTAAATGGCGATGGTGGCGTTGGTGACCTCCAGCGTGGCGGCAAACGGAAACAGTACAACCTGAAGCAGCACCGGCAGCACCAGAATGGCGCGGGTCTGCGGCTCGCGCAGCAAGGATTGCAGCTCTTTGCGGATCAATGTCCATAAACGGTGAAACATCGCGTCGTCCTCCTGTCGGGTGGCGCTTGCGCTTACCCGACCTACAAAATCCGATGGCTAATCTAATCTTCTTTTCGTTTTCATCCACGTCAGCCCGATAAACATCACCGCCGACGCCAGCAAAAACAGGGTGTTGATAATCAGCACCACCGGAATATTTCCCGCCAGGAACAGGCTTTGCAGGGTGCTCACAAAGTAGCGCGCCGGAATGATGTACGTCACGGCGCGGATCACCGCCGGCATACTGTCTATCTGGAAGATAAAGCCGGAGAGCATAATCGACGGCAGGAAGGCGGCATTAAGCGCCACCTGCGCGGCGTTAAACTGGTTGCGGGTGATGGTGGAGATGAGTAGCCCCATCCCCAGCGTGCTGAGCAAAAACAGGCTGGTAATAAAGAACAGCAGCACCAGCGAGCCGCGGTACGGCACGCCAAGAATAAATACCGAGACCAGCATACAGAGCAGCATCGCCAGCATGCCGAGGAAGTAGTAGGGAATCAGCTTGCAGAGCAGCAGCTCGACGCGCGTCACTTCGGTCGAGAGCAGCGCCTCCATGGTGCCGCGCTCCCATTCGCGGGCGATCACCAGCGAGGTGAGGATCGCGCCAATCACCGTCATGATGATGGTGACCGCCCCCGGAATAATAAAATGCTGGCTAATGGCGGCGGGGTTAAACCAGTAGCGCGTCTGCACGTCAATCAGCGGTTCAAACTCCTCCCCCCGGTCTTCGGCGCGCTGCATCTGCCAGAGCTGCCAGATACCCTCCGCGTAGCCCTGCACGAAGTTGGCGGTGTTCGGCTCGCTGCCGTCGGTGATCACCTGAATTGGCGCATCGGCGCCCGGGCGTGCCATATTGGCGGCAAAATCGACCGGAATGACGATCAGACCGCGAATTTTTCCGGCCTGCATTTTCTGGATCAGTTCCTGCCGGTTGTCGCTGATGGTGGCATCGATGTAGGGCGAGCCGGTCATGGCGTGGGTGAAGTCCAGCGCCTCTTCGCTCTGCTGCTCCAGCAAAATCCCGACCCGCAGCTTGCTGGAGTCGAGGTTAATCCCGTAGCCGAAAATAAACAGCAGCAGCAGGGGGATCACCACCGCAATCAGCCAGCTGCTGGGGTCACGCACAATCTGCCGCGTCTCTTTGACGCACAGGGCGCGCACCCGGCGCCAGGAAAGGGTGTTACTGCGCATGAGTATTCTCCTTATCCCAGTCTTGGATGAGGGTGATAAACGCCTGCTCCATGGTCGGGTCTGGCTGAGCGTCGTCGGCGGCCTGCGCTTTCAGGTCATCCGGCGTGCCGTGGGCAATCAGCTTGCCGCGATAGACCAGCCCGATGCGGTCGCAATACTCTGCCTCGTCCATAAAGTGGGTGGTGACCATCACGGTCACGCCTTTTTCCACCATGCTATTGATATGCAACCAGAATTCTCGGCGGGTGAGGGGGTCCACGCCTGAAGTCGGTTCATCAAGAAACAGGATATCCGGCTCGTGCATCAGTGAGCAGGCCAGCGCCAGCCGCTGCTTAAAGCCGAGCGGCAGCTCGTCGGTGGCGTGGGACGCAATGTTGGTTAACGCGAAGGCGTCGCTCATGCGGCGGATTTTTTCGTTCTGCGCCCGCCCGCGCAGGCCGTACACGCCGGAGAAAAAGCGCAGATTCTGCTCGACCGTCAGGTTGCCATACAGCGAAAACTTCTGCGCCATATACCCGAGATGCTGGCGCGCCTTGCCGGAGCTGACTTTCAGATCCATATCCAGCACCAGCGCTTTGCCGGAGGTTGGTACCAGCAGGCCGCACATCATTTTGAAGGTGGTGGATTTCCCCGCGCCGTTCGGCCCGAGCAGGCCAAATATCTCGCCGCGCTTCACGGCAAAATTGACGTTATCGGTGGCGGCGAAATCGCCGAATTTTTTGGTGAGCGATTTCGCTTCAATGACCGTTTCGCCCGGCGTGCCTTCCACCGTGTGCAGGATGGCGCCAAGCGGTGATTCTGAGGTTCCCGCCCCGCCCAGCAGATCGATAAACGCATCTTCAAAGCGCGGCGCGGTCTCTGTCATGTCGATCTCAGGCATACCCTGCGCACGGCGGATATCGTCGGCGGTAGTCTCTTTTTTGAGGATCACGCGCACCGAACGGCCCTGAATCATCCCGTCGCTCACCTGCGGCAGCTTCAGTACCCGTTGCAGCAGCTTGCGGTTGGACTCCTGCGCGCTGTGCAGCAGAAAACTGCGCCCGGCCATGGTTTGCGTCAGCTCGGTGGGTTCGCCCTGATAGAGCAGTTCGCCTTCATTCATCAGCAGCACGTCGCGGCACTGCTCTGCTTCATCAAGGTAAGAGGTACTCCAGAGGATCAGCATGCCGTCACCCGCCAGCTCGTGCACCATCTGCCACAGCTCGCGGCGGGAAATCGGGTCCACGCCCACGCCGGGTTCATCCAGCAAGAGCACCTTCGGTTCGCCCACCAGCGTGCAGGCCAGCCCCAGCTTCTGCTTCATCCCGCCGGAAAGTTTGCCCGCCAGCCGGTCGGTGAATGGGCCGAGGGAGGTAAACGCAAGCAGACGCTGGAAGGTTTTCTGCCGGGTTTCGCCGGTAACGCTGCGCAGATCGGCATACAGGTTGAGGTTTTCCATTACCGTCAGATCTTCGTACAGACCAAACTTCTGCGGCATATAGCCGAGCATGCCGTGGAGCGCCGCGTCGTCTTTGATCGGATCGAGGCCAAGCACGCTGGCACTGCCTTCATCCGGCTTCAGCAATCCCGCCAGCATCCGCATCAGCGTGGTTTTGCCCGCGCCGTCCGGCCCCACCAGCCCGGTCACATAGCCTTTCTGGATCGTACAGTTCAGCGGCGCGACCGCCGGTTTAGCCATTCCCGGGAAGCGTTTGACCAGATTGTTGAGCTGGATAACCGCATCATTCATGTCGTTCCCCGTCGTTTAAGGTCACGGTAACAGGCATGCCCTGACGCAGCGCGTCGTCCGCATCGGTGACGATGATGCGCAGGCGGTACACCAGGTCGGTACGCAGGTCCGGGGTTTCAACGGTTTTTGGCGTGAACTCGGCGGTAGGGGAGACGAAGCCCACTTTGCCGTGATATGGCTTGTCCGGGCGACCGTCGGTATAGAGCAGCAGTTCGCGGCCCGGCTGCATCTGGCCAAGATTTGGCTCATCAATGTAAGCGCGCACCCACACCGGACGGGTTAAGGAGAGCGTTAACACGGTGCTGCCCGCGCTGAGCATGCTGCCCGGCTCCACGGCGCGGGTCATCAGCGTGCCGTCAGACGGGGCGACTAACGTGGTGTCGTGCAGATCCAGCTCCGCCTGGGCTAACTGCGCCTGCGCCTGCTCAAGGCTGGCCTTCGCCTGGGCAATGTCCTGCGCACGGTTACCGGTGCGGTACTGGCTTAGCTTATCCTGGGCAGATTTCAGCGTCGCCTGTGCCTGGTCGCGGGATGAGCGCGCGTTTTCCAGGTCGTTGGCGGAAATAGTACGGCTTTTCCATAAGCCTTGCTGACGGTTATAGAAATTCTGCGCATAGTCATAGGCTGCTTTTGCCTGCTTAACGGCAGCGGCCGCCTGGGAGATCTCTTCGTCACGGTAGCCCGCCAGCATCAGGTCGTATTGCGCCTGTGCGACGGAGACGCCTGCTTTTGCCTGCATCAGCGCGTTCTCAAACGGGGCTTTGTCCAGCATTCCCAGCGTCTGCCCGGCTTTGATGGCATCGCCTTCGTCAACGTTCAGCGAGGCCAGCCGTCCGCCGACGCGGAAGCTCATGTTCACGGTGCGGATATCCACGTTGCCGTACAGCGTCAGGCCACGATCCTGCTGGCTCTGATACCACAGCCAGCCACCGATTCCCGCAGCAAGTAACACAACAACCACCAGAATGATGGCGACAGGTTTTTTCATGACTTCTGGCTCCTTTGCGTTAAGCCTTGCAGGATCAGATCAACGTGACAGGTAATGACCTGGCTAATTTGCGCGGCTTTATCCTCATCGAATTGTGTCCAGCCCGTACGTAACAGGATGGTCTCACGCCCCAGACGGAAGGCGAGCACTTCGCCCAGCAGGGCGTGGGTATGCAAAATGGTGTCGGTATCGCTGGCGTCCCGTCCGGTATAGGCGGCGATCAGCCGGGTCAGATGGCCGTGCATCGGAGCGATCACCTGATCGTGCACCAGCTGGTACGCGGCAGTGGGGGAGAGCTGCTCGCGGGAGATAAATTTGCTCAGGTTCAGCGTATCGTCGTGCGTCAGCAGGCGGATCATGTTGTGACAGGCGTTAAGGATCAACTGGCGGATGGCAGCCCGGTCCGGCTCTGGCTGGCTGAACAGCGCGGTGGCTTCTTCCACGTGCGGGCGGAAGCTGGTGCCGATAAAATCCGCGATCCACTGGGCACAGGCGAGGTATAAATCCTCTTTTGAGCCAAAATAGTAGGTGATGGCCGCAATATTCTGCCCGGCCTGAGCGGCGATATCCCGCGTGGTGGCATGCAGACCATACTCGCCAAACTGCGCCAGCGCAGCGGCGATAAGCTGACTTTTCGCCTGTTCGCCTTTGGTTGTCGTTGGGGTTGTATTCATAGCAGCACTAAAAATTAATCAATCGATTGATTAAGATTATGCCTGATTCCTGCCTGCGTCGAGTCATCGCCGGGGATATTTTATGCGCCACGTCACAAAAGCTGCTACACTCCGCACCTTCGCGACATTGTGGTTTTTGTCCTTCTATTCGCTATATCTCCCTGAAAACTACACCTGTGATGGTCGGGGCGGTTCGGAGTTTTTATGTCTTTTGATTCCCTTGGTCTGAACCCGGAAATTCTGCGCGCCATCGCAGAGCAGGGCTACGTTGAGCCAACCCCTATCCAGCAGCAGGCCATTCCGGCCGTTTTGCAGGGCCGTGACCTGATGGCAAGCGCGCAGACCGGTACCGGTAAGACCGCAGGCTTTACCCTGCCGCTGCTGGAGCTGTTGGTAAAAAACCAGCCGCACGCCAAAGGCCGTCGTCCGGTGCGTGCGCTGATCCTCACCCCAACCCGCGAACTGGCGGCCCAGATTGGCGAGAACGTGCGTGAATACAGCCGCTACCTCAACATTCGTTCGCTGGTGGTTTTCGGCGGGGTAAGCATTAACCCACAGATGATGAAGCTGCGCGGCGGCGTGGACGTGCTGGTGGCAACGCCGGGGCGTCTGCTGGATCTGGAACACCAGAACGCGGTGAAGCTCGATAACATCGAAATTCTGGTTCTGGACGAAGCCGACCGTATGCTGGATATGGGCTTCATCCACGACATTCGCCGCGTGCTGGCGAAGCTGCCGACGCGTCGTCAGAACCTGCTCTTCTCCGCGACTTTCTCCGACGAGATCAAGGCACTGGCGGAAAAGCTGCTGCATAACCCGCTGGAAGTGGAAGTCGCGCGCCGCAATACCGCCTCCGAGCAGGTGACGCAGCACGTGCACTTTGTGGATAAGAAGCGCAAGCGGGAACTGCTCTCCCAGATGATCGGCCAGGGCAACTGGCAGCAGGTACTGGTCTTTACCCGCACCAAGCACGGCGCTAACCACCTGGCGGAACAGCTCAATAAAGACGGTATTCGCAGCGCGGCGATCCACGGCAACAAGAGTCAAGGTGCGCGTACCCGCGCGCTGGCTGATTTTAAATCCGGCGACATACGTGTGCTGGTGGCAACCGACATCGCCGCCCGTGGCCTGGACATTGAAGAGCTGCCGCACGTGGTGAACTACGAGCTGCCAAACGTGCCGGAAGACTACGTGCACCGTATCGGCCGTACCGGCCGTGCGGCGGCAACCGGGGAAGCGCTCTCTCTGGTCTGCGTGGATGAACACAAGCTGCTGCGCGACATCGAACGCCTGCTGAAGAAAGAGATCCCGCGCATTGAAACCCCGGGTTATGAAGTGGACCCGTCGATCAAAGCTGAGCCAATTCAGAACGGTCGTCAGGGCGGCGGTCGCGGTCAGGGTGGCGGTGGTCGCGGTCAGCAGCCGCGTCGTGCCGAAGGTGGCGCGCCGAAATCTTCGGGCAAACCGCCGCGTCGTAATAACGACAGCAAACCAGCCGGTGAAAACCCGTGGCGTAGCGGCGAAGGGAAACCGGCAGGCGAGGGGCAGCGCCGACGCCGCCCGCGTAAACCTGCTAACCCGCAGTAATCTGGAAGCCCGGTCGTAAAGCCGGGCTTTTCTTTTTGCGGCAGCGGAGAGAAAGTGCCACAATAGTGGCTGTTTATACAGTATTTCAGGTTTTCCGATGGCTTTAACCGCTGCGCTCAAGGCGCAAATTGGCGCATGGTATAAGGCGCTACAACAGCAGATCCCCGACTTTATCCCCCGAGCCCCGCAGCGGCAGATGATTGCCGACGTGGCAAAAACGCTCGCCGGGGACGACGGACGACATCTGGCGATTGAAGCCCCGACCGGCGTCGGGAAAACCCTGTCGTATCTCATTCCCGGCATTGCCATCGCGCGGGAAGAAGACAAAACGCTGGTGGTCAGTACCGCTAACGTGGCCTTGCAGGATCAGATCTTCAGCAAAGATTTGCCGCTGCTGCGCAAAATTATCCCGGATTTACGCTTCACCGCCGCCTTTGGTCGCGGGCGTTACGTCTGCCCGCGCAATCTGGCGGCGCTGGCCAGCAGTGAACCCTCCCAGCAGGATCTGCTCGCGTTTCTTGATGACGAGCTGACGCCAAACAACAAGGCGGAGCAGGAGCAGTGCGCAAAGCTAAAGGCCGATCTCGACGGCTACAGGTGGGACGGCCTGCGGGATCACACCAGCCAGGCGATCGGCGACGACCTGTGGCGCAGGCTCAGCACCGATAAAGCGAGCTGCCTGAACCGCAACTGTCATTACTATCGCGAGTGCCCGTTCTTTGTCGCCCGGCGTGAGATTCAGGAAGCGGAGGTGGTTGTCGCCAACCATGCGCTGGTGATGGCTGCCCTGGAGAGTGAAGCGGTCCTGCCGGAGCCCAAAAACCTGCTGCTGGTGCTGGATGAAGGTCATCATCTGCCCGACGTGGCGCGGGATGCGCTGGAGATGAGTGCGGAAATTACCGCCCCGTGGTTTCGCCTGCAACTCGATCTGTTCTGCAAGCTGGTGGCAACCTGCATGGAGCAGTTCCGCCCGAAAACCACGCCGCCGCTGGCGGTCCCGGAGCGGTTGAGCGAGCACTGTGAAGAGGTGTACGGCCTCATCGCCTCGCTGAATAACATCCTTGACCTGTATCTTCCCGCCACCCAGGAAGCGGAACACCGCTTTGCGATGGGGGAGTTGCCACAGGAAGTGATGGAGATTTGCCAGCAGCTGGCGAAGCACCTTGAAAAGCTGCGCGGGCTGGCGGAGATGTTCTTAAACGATCTCAGCGAGAAAACCGGTACCCATGACGTGGTGCGCTTGCACCGCATTCTGCTGCAAATGAACCGCGCGCTGGGCATGTTTGAGGCGCAGAGCAAACTCTGGCGGCTGGCCTCGATGGCGCAGGCGTCCGGGGCGCCAGTGACAAAGTGGGCCACCCGCGAAGTGCGAGACGGACAGGTACATCTGTTCTTCCACTGCGTGGGCATCCGCGTGGCCGATCAGCTGGAAAAGCTGATCTGGCGCAGCGTGCCGCACGTGGTAGTGACGTCGGCAACCCTGCGTTCACTGAACAGCTTCTCAAGGTTGCAGGAAATGAGCGGCCTGAAAGAGAAAGCGGGGGACCGTTTTGTGGCCCTGGACTCGCCGTTCAACCACTGTGAGCAGGGCAAGCTGGTGATCCCGCGCATGAACTATGAGCCGCTTATCGATAACGAAGAGCAGCATATTGCGGAAATGGCGGCCTACTTCCGCGAGCAGGTTGAGAGTAAAAAAAACCCCGGTATGCTGGTGCTGTTTGCCAGCGGCCGCGCGATGCAACGCTTCCTGGAGCACGTCACCGATCTGCGCTTACTCCTGCTGGTGCAGGGCGATCAGCCGCGCTATCGGCTGGTGGAAACGCACCGTAAACGCATTGATAACGGCGAGCGTAGCGTGCTGGTGGGGCTACAGTCCTTTGCGGAAGGGCTGGATTTAAAAGGCGACTACCTGACGCAGGTGCATATCCATAAAATTGCCTTCCCGCCCATCGACAGCCCGGTGGTGATCACCGAAGGCGAATGGCTGAAAAGCCTTAACCGTTATCCGTTTGAAGTGCAAAGCCTGCCTGCGGCGTCGTTTAACCTGATCCAGCAGGTCGGGCGCCTGATCCGTAGCCACGGATGCTGGGGCGAGGTGGTGATTTATGACAAACGTCTGCTCACCAAAAACTATGGCCAGCGGCTGCTGAATGCGCTGCCGATCTTCCCGATTGAGCAGCCAGAAGTGCCGGAGGTAAAAAAACGCCCGGCAAAACCCTCTGCCGGGCGTACAAAAAGCATCCGTGCAAAGAGGCGCGGTCCTACTGGTAAGTGAATGTCACCTGAATCACGCTGCTGAACGTCCCGGCAGTGACGGGCATTGAGGTGGCGTAGTAGCGTGCGGACAGAGGAAAGGTTGCCGTGTGGTCGCTCGGATTGATGGCGGCGTTAAAGGCGGCCTGCGGGGCAATCAGTATTTTGTCCTGTCGGTCTGCCAGCTCCAGCGCCAGTCCCTTTGCGCTACCGATATTGGCAAATTTGGTCGGATGCACGCTGTCTGCCTGGCCATAGAAAAAGGCCGTGGCAAGCGCCAGCGTGGCTGGGCAGTGCGATACTGACAGGGAAAAGTCTTTCCACTCGCCGGTATCCCCCACGTCTCTAAAACTGCCCGACACCGCCTGGCCTAAGTCCACCGTCAGGTTGCGGCTGGCGCTGTCAATGACGCAGGTATTGGCGTAAATATTTCCCGTCATCTGGATCTGAATGTCGTCTGCGTGAGCCTGGGCCAGTAAGCCCACCGCCAGAAACGCGATTGTCTTTTTCATGTTTGTCACTTATAGGCGAGAGTGATGGTTGCTACGGTGTTGGCGGGGCCGGGCGTCACCACATCGCTGGTCTGCTCGTAGCGAACCTGAAAGGGGATATCCAGCGTTTCATTGGCAACGGCCTGGCTTTGGGTGTTGACGTAGGAGTCAAAGGTCGCGATATGGTCATCAAACAGCATTCTTACCCCGACGCCCCTTGCCATGCCCGTCTGCTTCGTCAGTTTGATCACTCCCTCAAATGCCGTTTCGTACCCGTTAGCACTGGTGATTTTTAGCTCAGGCTGAACGGTTGTGTCACAGTTAACGGTGATATTAAACGTCTGAGCGGGGCTGGATAAAAACCCCACGCTCATAAAATCACTGACGGGAAAATCGCCCAAATTAACGGTGAGATTTTTTGGCGAAACAGAGCAGGTGACCTGATGCAAAATGACGTTACCTGCATACGCAATATGATTAGGGCTGCCGATCCCTTCATGGCCAAAAACGCCAATGCCGAATTCGGTCTGAGACTGCAACAGCGTGCCGGATGTCACGGCGTCGCTTGTTTTCACCAGTTCAAGCGTGACGTCAAAGTTAAACGACTGTGTGCCATCGGTAGAAACATAGGCAACAGGCGTTCCGCGTGAATCGCACTGTACTCCGCCGGCTCCGCTGATTCGCTGACCCTGATCGTTCATTAGTGCGACCCCAATCCCCGGTACGCCGGAATCATAAACGCCCCTGAGCCCAGGAATTTCCGCGCCGGTGCCGTAGTAGCAGGAAACAATTTCCAGACCGCTGTCGATACTCTGATCGCAGTGCCCGGCAACATGAACGCTTTGCTCTGTCCCCGGGATAGTTGCGCCAACGGCCAGCGTCGTGGGGACAGAGATGGAGGCCACGTTAATCATTTTGGGCAGATCCGGCGTGGTGCAGGTCGCCTTCGCATGCGGCATAAATAACGCGGCGGTTCCCAGAACCAGTAAGAAAAAGCACTGTTTAATCATTTGCATAATCGTTAGCCTGAACGGTAATCAATGACACTGCGCGGCAGCGTTAATGATGCTGGTTTTCTCTTTCTCATCCGTTAGCGCATAGTCAGCGACGCAGTGCTCGCTCGCCTCCTGTCCCCAGGAAACGTTGAGATGCCCTTGCTGTGGCAGACCCGAGAGGTAAGTCTGGCCGTCATTTCCGACAATAAATTCGCTGTCCTTATCCCCGGTGGTGACCGTTGCGCCGAAGGGCAGCGGTTTACCATTTTGTGTAAGCGTCATCAGGACGCGATTACCCACGCGGGTAGTAAAGCTGGCGCGCACCACGGCCCCTCGGGTCGGCGTCACGATCTGCGCCGCGTGGGTGACGTCGGCATCCTCCGGCAGCGTTTCGGTATCCAGTGCGATGGTGTTATGGCGATACGCGGTCACGAACGGCACGACGGTATAGCCGCGGAAGTCAGTCTCCACGCCTGTCTGGTTGGTGATATGGGTGCCGTGCGTACCTGGCGCTTTCACCAGCGCGATGGTTTCACCGAGCGGCTGGCTCAGGGTTATCCCGTTAGCGTGGGCCACCACGCCGCCCTGCAAACCGACGTTCAGGGTCTGCTGATACTTATCCTGACTGACGCCTGCGCTCACTTCGCCGTAGGTCGCTTTGTAATCGGTGTTGATGCTGGTGGAGTTACCGCTGCCGGTGCTGCTGAGTCCTTCCTGGATATTCCAGTTCAGGTTGTCTTCTTTCAGCGCCGTACCGTTAAGACCGATGTTCTGCGTGGTGCCATCTTTGGTGTTGTTCAGGTTGTACGTGGCCCAGGTGTTATGCATCCAGCGATCCAGCGGAACCGAAACGCTCAGCGAGAACTGGTTGTCGTTTGTTACCTCATTACCGTCTTCATCGCTGTCGTGGGTGTTTTTGTTCATGCTGTAGCTGAGGCTGTAGCTCACGCCGTGCCAGCTGTTGTTGTAGCTGACGCTCAGGGAGGTCATGTTCTGGCTCTGGCTCCAGTAAGTTTCCTTCACCATGCTCAGCGTCACCGACCCCCAACCTTCTGGCAGCGTCTGGTCAATGGTGGCTTCTGTACGGGCGCGGCGCTGCTGGGGAGCAGACCAGTCGTCAGCGCGGGTATACGACTCCATAGTGTCGTCCAGGGTGTAAAACCCCTTGCTGTTATAGCGATAGCCCGCAAGCGAAAAGTTGGTGCCTGAACCGGCGAAATCTTTGCTGTAGCGTACGCGCCACGACTGGCCCTTGCTGGACTGCTGTTTTTTCAGCAGGGCTCTGGCGCGGGTCACGTCAATGGAGAACGCCCCGAGATCGCCCATGTTTTTCCCGGCGCCGAGCGCCTGGGACTGATAGTGGCTGCTCTGCTGCACGCCGCCGTAGGCCGTGAAGCCGTGAGGTAAACCGTAGATGGCGCTTCCCTGGGCAAACGGGGTCTTTTCAACGTCTTTGTCATAAGAGCGATAACGCCCGGCGGTTACGCTGTAGCGCAGGTTTTTTTCACGCTGCAATACCGGCACGGAGG
This sequence comes from Enterobacter cloacae complex sp. GYL001, assembly GCF_049237125.1. NCBI lineage: Bacteria > Pseudomonadati > Pseudomonadota > Gammaproteobacteria > Enterobacterales > Enterobacteriaceae > Enterobacter > Enterobacter cloacae complex sp. GYL001. The sequence goes on from NZ_JBMKGW010000001.1 coordinate 276,480, forward strand.
CAAACGGCACCACGAAATGACTTTCGCTGCCGTCAGTTTCTTTCACCGTGACCTGGAGGTCGCCGCTGCTGCCGGTGGGGTAGAGGTCGTTAATTTCGAATGCGCCCGGCGCGACCGTGTTCTGATAAATCACGTACCCGTTCTGGCGGACCATCACCAGCGCGTTACTGTGGGCGGTGCCGCGAATAATAGGGGCATAGCCTTTTTCGCTGTCTGGCAGCATGTCGTTGTCGGATTTCAGCTCCACGCCGGTGTAGGGGACGCTGTCAAAAACGTCGGAAGGTGAGGTGCTTTGGCCCACCGTCACGTCACTTTTCATTGCCACAATATCGCGTTGCGCATAGGTATAAACGGAGGTGAATTTCTGTTCCTCCTCGTGGCCCGTGGTGCTGCGATTCCAGGTGGAGTAGTTACGAACGCGCCATGCCCCGAGGTTGAAGCCGGGACGCAGGTTAACGTACTGGCTGCTGCTATCCTCTTCACCCTGCTGGCGCGCATGGCTCTGGCTGGCGTTGACGCTGTAATTAAGCAGGCCCGCGTTGATCCCTTCGTCAAACTCTTTCGGGTCGATGTAACCGCGTGGCACCTGTCCGAGCGCCTTTTGCGGAATGCTCAGCAGCAGCTGCTGATTGCGCACGCGAAAGGTCGCGGATGCCGAAGGGATGGCGTGTAGATCGGCGCATTGACCTTCTGCCCTCAGCTGCGGATATTTTTGCGTTTTGATCCCGAGGCTCTTTAATTCGTCCAGTGTAAAACAAGGCTGAAGCGTGCTGGTGCCCTGCGGATCTTTAACTACGTTAAAGGTCACGTCACGGGTATCAATTTTATTGTTATTGATAAATACCGCGACCTGATATTTACCTGGCGCCTGACCGGGACCTTTTTCATAGACAGACAGATCGGTCTTTTCCTGCTGCGGGTTATCAATGTCCAGCAGGGCAGGGTTAAAATAATCATCAGCCAAAACCTGCTGCGCAAAGATCGCCATTGCCAGGCAACAAAAAGTCATCAGCAATGACGAAAATCGGCAGGTGAACGGCTTTTTATGGCGGTACATGATGATTTTATTACCGGGCAATATTATTAATGAACGGGTTTAGACCATGTCTGGCTGATGCTGCCGTAATCCGTAATAATGGAATACACGACGGTCGAGCCTCCGACATTGCCAGGTAAAGCAAAATGCGTTTCAGTTTTCGGCACAGCCCAGGTGGCTTTCGTGATTTTCTGACCATTCAGGGTGACGGCCTGAAAATTCATATAGAAAGGCGTGGGATTGTTCACCACTAAATCATTCCCTTCGCGATGCCATTCAAGTTTATCGGCCATATCTTCTGGTTTGCCTTTTACCGCTGACGGGCGATAGAGCAATTTAATTCGGGTGTTAATGGCAATTTGCAGCGTATTTACGCCTTCAACCTGCTTTGAGGAAGGGATCGCTTTAATATTCAGCCAGTACAGAGATTCCCTGTCTTCCGGTAAATTTCCTCCCGTACGCACCACGCGTAGTACGTTATCTTCTTTCGCATCCAGTCGGAAAAGCGGCGGGGTGATCAGGAACGGGGCTTTGGCCAGGTTTTTACCGCCGGAATCGACCCAGGACTGCACCAGATAATCCGTGGTATCTGGGTTTGAAAGACCAAGAGATGATTCCTTTTTATCTCCCTGATAGACCAGACGGGTGCCATTGATCACGACACCCGCCTGTGCCGAGGCTGCTACCAGTAAAAGAGTGCTCAGTAAATAACCGTGGCGCATAAAGATTTCTCAATAAAAAGATGAGATATTAATGCCCGCAAGAGCATTAATATCTCAGGATTGATAAGATCAGTTATAAATAACGGTGAAGGTCGATACAGAGTTAGCAGGGCCCGCAGTAACTGCCGCCTGAGTTTGAATATAACGCGCACCGAACTCCAGGTCGTTAACCTCCGTTCCGGAGGCTAAAGGATATTGCTTCGAAGGGGTATACAGAGTGACAGGCTGCCCGGAAGCATCCATTAGCTGAATAGCTACACCAGTAGCCGCATCGGTATCGGGCGTTAATGCCAGCGTGGCATTATTATCCGCATCCGGGGTACCACCGAAGTTAATCGCAGCCGAGGTTACGGTTTCCGGACAATTGGTTAACTTAATATCAAACTTCGTGAGTGTGCTGGTAGAGCCTGCGCCGGTAAATACCGTTTTAGATACTTTTCCTAACTGAACATCTAATGGATTACTTAATCCATTCACGACCTGGCAAGCAGAATCGATAATTTCTCCGGTGAAATTAATCTGCCCTTCACCGTTGGTTGCCGCAAATGCGGATGCAGAACATCCCACCGTTGTGGCGATAAACAACCCTAATGCAACCTTGTTCATAGTAAATCCCAATGTGTTACTGGCAAAAACGTTGCCTGGACGTTTTTACCGTTGACCCTTAATAACTTTCCGATGTTTATTTAATCAAAAAAAGGGCAGGTACGAATCTTTAGTTCCAATCACAAATAATGCAAATAGTGCTTGAGTTTATTTTTTTACCTGAAAACAGCAGGTTGATAATGATCACAAAACACTATCGGGTGCGTGTTCATCGGGCTATATTGTTAACAAGATGATGCTGTCAGGAGAAATGTCGTGGATTACCGCAAAATTATCAAAGAGGTAGGGCGTGGGAAAAACCATGCTCGCGATCTGGATCAGGAAACGGCCCGTGCGTTGTACACGCATATGCTGAATGGCGACGTGCCGGATCTGGAAATGGGCGGCATTCTGATTGCGCTGCGCATCAAAGGGGAAGGTGAGGCGGAGATGCGCGGTTTTTATGAGGCCATGCAGTCGCAGACGATGCGTTTAACCCCGCCCGTCACGAAGCCGATGCCGATTGTGATCCCGACCTACAATGGCGCGCGTAAGCAGGCAAACCTCACGCCGCTGCTGGCTATTCTGTTGCAGAAACTCGGTTTCCCGGTGGTGGTGCATGGCGTGAGCGAAGATCCGACGCGCGTGCTGACAGAAACCATTCTGGAATTATTAGGCATCGAACCCACTCTCCATGCTGGCCAGGCGCAGGCAAAGCTGGAGGGGAACCAGCCGGTCTATATTCCCGTGCGCGCGCTCTGCCCGCCGCTGGAAAAGCAGCTGGACATGCGCTGGCGCATGGGGGTACGTAACAGCGCCCACACCCTGGCGAAGCTGGCGACGCCGTTTGCCGAAGACGCCGCGCTGCGTCTTTCCAGTGTCTCCCATCCGGAGTACGTGACGCGGGTCGGTCAATTCTTTGCCGAAATCGGCGGGCGAGCGCTGCTGATGCATGGAACTGAAGGGGAGGTTTACGCCAACCCGCAGCGTTGTCCACAGCTGATGCTGATTGAGCCTGCCGGGACGCGGGTCGTGCTGGAACGTGGGGAAGAGAACAGCGATGTGATCCTGCCTGAGTCGAAAGATCCGCAAGTCACCGCGCACTGGATCGTACAGTGTCTGGCCGGAAAGGTGCCGGTTCCGCAGTCTATCAAGCTGCAAATGGCCTGCTGTCTGCTGGCGGCAGGGGAAGTGGCGTCCGTGGACGCCGGGTTGCAGCGCGTGGCGCAGTCGTTTTAAGCAAAAAAAAAGCCCGTCCAGTGGCGGACGGGCAAACAAGGGTAACAACAACAGGGTCAATGAGGGTTGGAGCATCTCACCAGAGGGTAGGGTGAGGGTGGAGCATAATTCGTTCGATTACTTGTAGATAACCGCAGTACCGCTCAGTTTGTTATTACCGTTAGTGGAGGTGATGGTGTATCCACTTGCGCCGGCAGCGGCAGCTTTTTCCGCCAGTTTGGCTTCCAGACCGTCCAGCGTGGTCGCGCCTTCAGCACTCACCACCCCGATTTTGTTCAGATCCTGTGCCTGAGTAGAGGAGACTGGCTCTACGGCGAAAGCGCCGAAAGACAGAGCGGACAGGGCAACAGCGGCAACAGCATATTTGATGGTTTTCATAGGTCAATTCTCGCAGGTTATTCTGTTAAGGGGACGATGTTCCGTCGATGTGATAAGTATCACGGTTTTTAGTGGAAGATAAAATCGAAGAGAATTGACGTGGTTGCTCAAAAAAATTGAATGACAAATAACTTATTGATTATTAATAAATTCAGAAGCGCAATTGACATTTCTTGGGGATGCGCTTTACAGAAGCCATCGGAAGGGCACGTTTTGCTACGCGTTTCGCTAAAAGTCGTGAGCGTAAAGTAAACGGCTGGCGCGGTTAACTTCGGTAAAGGAAAGTCAACGTAACTGGCTGTCTTTCGATCCTCTACGATTATATCCTGAATGTTCCGCATTTTTTGAATCTTTCTCCTGCTGACAGGCAATGCATAGCCGTACGCCAGGAATGGCTTTACGCCGTGCTTCAGGAATCGGATCCCCGCATTCTTCGCATTCCGTCAAACTTTCGCCGCGCGGAATTTCACCGCGAGCACGCGCGACCGCATCTTCAATGGTACTGTTGATCTGTTCGTTAACGGCGTCGTCATTCGCCCAGCCGGAAGCCATCATGTTCTCCTGATCTGTTTAAGCCATTCATCTTAATATGGGGTTAAAAAACGCACAGTCAAGGCGAAGGAAGGAAATGAGAACTGCATCTGCCTGGCAGATGCAGTGTGGGAAAAGAGGGCGTTATTTATAGATGGTCGCGGTGCCGTACATATGGTTATCGCCACCGGCGGCGTTCACCACGAAGCCTTTAGCCCCTTCCTGACGCGCTTTTTCGGCCAGCTTGTCCTGAAGGTCATCAAGGTTGCTTGCCCGGCTGACAGAGACCGTCCCGGCCGCACGTAGCTGGCTGGTGTCGTTGCTGTCGGTCAGAGGTTGAACGGACCAGGCTGAGAACGATGCGCCTGCCAGCGCACCCGCAATAATAAAGGTCAGATACTTTTTCATAATCACATCCTCAGGGGAAACAACAGGTGATTCCTCTTAAGTTTAGAAGCCTGACGCGCGTGATTTAGCGCAAAAATTTGATGATGATCTGCTTATTTTTTGAACGATAAATTCTGACAATTTGCTGACAGATCATAGACATACAGGTTGCTGATTTTCGTCGGTTTTTTGTGCAGCGCAGACAGATATTTACCCCCGCGCCGTCACAGGGTATCTTACGCGGCTGTCTAAAGGAGAATGCCATGACTTCCCTAAAGCCGGGATTGCACCCGCGTAACCGCCACCGTAGCCGCTACGACATGAAAGCCCTGTGCCTGAGCTGCCCGGAATTGCAGGATTTTATCGTTCAGACACCAGCCGGTGAACCGTCGGTAAACTTTGCCGATCCGCTGGCGGTTAAGACGCTGAACAAAGCGCTGCTGGCCCATTTTTATGGCGTTACGCACTGGGACATCCCGGATGGCTTTCTCTGCCCACCGGTGCCAGGACGTGCGGATTATGTCCATCATCTTGCCGATCTGCTGGCGGATGACAATGGCGGCGTGGTGCCGAAACAGGCCACCGTGCTTGATATCGGTACGGGCGCGAACCTGATCTACCCCCTGATAGGCGCACATGAGTACCAGTGGCGGTTTACCGGCAGCGAGATCGGCGCCGAAGCCTTCGCCAGCGCGCAGGCCATTATCAACGCTAACCCGGGGTTAAGCCGGGCCGTTCGTTTGCGTCGTCAAAAGGATGCCGCTGCTATTTTCAACGGCATTATTCACAAGAACGAACAATATGATGCCACCCTGTGCAACCCGCCCTTCCACGACTCCGCCGCCTCCGCACGTGCGGGAAGTGAACGCAAGCGGCGTAACCTGGGCCAGGCTGAAGACGGCGCGCTGAACTTTGGCGGCCAGCAGCAGGAGCTGTGGTGCGAGGGAGGGGAAGTGGCATTTATTTTGCGCATGATTGCCGAGAGTAAGGGCTTCGGTCGTCAGGTGAAATGGTTTACCACGCTGGTCTCCCGCGGCGATAACCTGCCGCCGCTTTACCGCGCGCTGACCGACGTCGGCGCGGTGAAGGTAATCAAAAAAGAGATGGCGCAGGGCCAGAAGCAGAGCCGCTTTATCGCCTGGACCTTTATGGACGATAACAAACGCCGCAAATAGCCCCCCATCGCAGGCCGGGTAAGGCGAAGCCGCCACCCGGCTCGGTTACAGCGTCGGCTCTTGCGGAGGGAGCGGCGAAGCGGGCGGCGATAATACCTGATACGTCTGCACCGGCGCTCTCACGTTCGCCAGATCGAAGTGTTTTTTCACCATGCTGTCGAGGGCGAAGCGCACCGTCCACTGCTTCAGCGGCTGGGTGGTGAACGACACGCGCAGGGTAAAGGCAGTGTTCGTTAGCCCGACGATGCCCGCGAACGACGGTTCACCAATCACCAGCCCGCGAATATCCTCCATCTCCATCAGTTCGCTCACCGCATCCCGCAGCGCCTGCTTCGCCTTATCTGCATCCTCATGACGATCGACATCATAATTCGCCACCACCGAACCAATGCCGCGCACAAAGTTGGCAAAGGTGGTGATCGATGACCACGGAATAATGTGGTACGCGCCGGTATCCTGACGTACGCCGACGGAGCGAATGGACATCCTCTCCACCGTGCCGGTGAGCGGTCCGATGGTCACCAGATCCCCGGTGTTCATCCCGTTCTCAAACTGGATAAAAATGCCGGTGATAATATCCTTCACCAGCGTCTGCGAACCAAAGGAGATCGCCAGCCCAAGCGCACCGGCACCCGCCAGCAGCGGGGCGATATTCACGCCGATTTCCGACAGCACAATCATGATGGTGATGGTGCTGATGATCACCGCCAGCGCGTTGCGGCACAGAGTCAGCAGCGTGCGGGCGCGGGCGCTCGGCAGCGGCCTGCCGTGGACATCCGACACCAGACGGTTTTCGATAAGGCTTGCCAGCAGCGTCCAGCCGACGGCGGAGAAGAACAAGATCAGCGCGATACGAATAAGAATATCAACGGTCTTTTCCCCCGCGCCGTTATGCAGCCAGTTCCAGAAATCAAACAGACCCCACGCGTTCAGCAGCAGCATAATTGCCACGCAGACCGTCAGAATACGCGCCACCTTCAGGGATACCGTCATCCAGCCATTTACCCGCTTTTGCAGTTCCGGGTAGTTACGCTGAACCTGCGGCGACAGGGTGATCGTTTTCGACAGCCAGCGGGAGAGCAGGCCAGAGACAAAGGCCGCAATGCCGATAATCGCCAGGCTTTTGAACGTCGCCCCCATCATAAATTTCAGGCTATTGCCCGGATCGAACAGGGAGAAGAAACAGAGCACAATAAAATAGGCGCTGGCCAGCCAGTGCCACACCAGCGCAAAGGCGCGAATAAAGAGGCTGAAAAAGGAGAGGGAGCGATCGGCCAGGTGCAGCAGGCTGTCGGTGATCGCTTTTTTATTGTGGAAGATGAGGTACAGCGCCCAGACGGTAATGCACAGCATGATCAGCACGTTCGCCAGCGCCCCGAACTGCACGTTAACCTGGTTGGAAATAATCGGCACGGCAACCAGCAGGCCATAACCGATCAACCCGCTCAGCACGCTGAGCCGCACCGCCCAGTATTTGGCGCTCTGATCCGAAATGGCGAAGGGGCGAAGGTCCGGCACGCGCGGGCAGAAGATCAACCGCAGGAGGGCTTTAAAGAACTCAATCAGGGCAAAGGCATTGAGGAACAGTCCCTGCTGAAACGCGATGGTTTTGTTTCCGGTATTAAGTCGGTCGGCCAGCATCTGGCCGACAAACAGCGTCAGGGCCAGCAGCAGCAAATCGATGACAAACGCCCCGGTAATCATTGCCGGAAGATGCAGCCAGCTGCTTTTATGCTGATTCTTTTTGCGTCCCCACTGGCCCATTTTCCGGTAAAGCGGCCAGACAGACAGGCGCAACAGCCAGTAAAAAATGAAGACGGCGCCGGCCAGAATAGCAAACTGGGTGGCGGCTGCGGAAAAGGTGTGAGGATTAAAAGGCTTATGTGAGGTGCCAACCAGGTTGCGATAGAGCTGGGCAAAACGCGACGACAGGGCTTCCCCGTAGCGGCGACTGATGTCGGTGACGTTTTCCAGCACCGTTTTTTCTTCTTCGGCTTCCGGCGGCGCAATAGCAGGAACCGGATCCTGAGGCGGCGTGGCGGCCACTTTCCTCAGCTGATCGATCAACTCCTGTCGGGACGTGTCGTTCTCAAGCACGTCGGCCAGCGCGCCGTAGGCGGCTTTTTTCTTTTCAGCGTCTGGCTCTGGCGGCGCATTTTGCTGGGTGGCGGTGGCTCCGGCTCCGGTGGTAACGCCGGGAAGGGTTACAGCAAGTGATGGCGCGCTAAACAGGCTAAACAGTAGCAACAGGATCCACGGCACGGCGTCCTCCGACAAAAATATCGTGCAAAATGATAAGTATAGAGCGCGGGGAGCGGAGGGGAGTTTTTGGGAACAATCCGGCGTAAAAAAGCCGGGCATGCCCGGCTCTGTGTAGCTATCAGGAGACGTGTTGCAGGAACTCCTGAAGGCGCTGGCTTGGTGGGTTCGCAATCAGCGCCTGCGGATTCCCGTCCTCCGCGATACGGCCCTTATCAATGAAGATCAGACGGGACGCCACCTTTTCGGCAAAGCCGATTTCGTGGGTAACGATCACCATCGTCATGCCTTCTTCCGCCAGATCCTGCATAACTTTCAGCACTTCGTGACGCAGCTCCGGGTCGAGTGCCGACGTTGGCTCATCGAACAGCATCATCTTTGGCTTCACCGCCAGCGCACGGGCAATGGCCACGCGCTGCTGCTGGCCGCCGGACAGCTCGGAAGGATAGTGGTGGGCACGCTCCGCCAGACCAACCTTCGCCAGCAGATCTTTTGCCAGCGCTTCCGCTGCCGCTTTGCTGGCCCCGCGCACGCGCAGAGGACCGAACATCACGTTTTCCAGCGCCGTGAGGTGCGGGAACAGGTAGAACTGCTGGAACACCATGCCCGCTTCCTGGCGGATCAGGCGCTCGTCCACTTTCGGATCGTTAACCTTCAGACCATCGACGATCAAATCGCCGCTGGTGATCTCCTCAAGCTTGTTAATGCAGCGCAGCAGGGTGGATTTACCGGAACCGGACGGCCCGATGATCACCACCACTTCGCCCTGCCTGATGTTCAAATCGATATTGTGCAGCACCTGGGTTGGGCCAAAGTGCTTGGAAACGTTTTTAAATTCAATCACAGGATTTTCATCCTTCTTTCAAGACGACGCAGAACAAAGCTCAGGACAAGCGTGATAATCAGATAGACAACGGCGACCGCACTCCAGATTTCCAGAGCGCGGAAGTTACCCGCGATGATCTCCTGGCCCTGACGGGTCAGTTCGGCCACGCCGATAACAATAAACAGCGAGGTGTCTTTAATGCTGATGATCCACTGGTTACCCAGCGGCGGCAGCATGCGGCGCAGCGCCAACGGCAGGATCACGTGACGAATGGTTTCGCGACGGGAAAGACCTAACGCCAGGCCGGCTTCGCTGAAGCCTTTATGAATCGACAGCACCGCACCGCGGGTAATTTCCGCAATGTAGGCGCCGGAGTTGATCATGATGGTAACAACGGCGGCGCTGAACGGGTCGATGCGCAGGTCGGTGAAGGCCATCGGCAGGGCGAAGTAGATGAACATGACCTGCACCACAATGGGGGTGCCGCGGATCACTTCGATGAAAACCAGTGCGATGTGGTTTGCAATCCAGCCGCCGTAGGTGCGGGCGAAACCGGCCACCAGACCGATAATCAACCCGCCAACCAGACCGAGGACCGAAATCCACAGGGTCATTTTAGCGCCTTCAAGCAAGAGAGGAATGGCAGGCCAGATGGCGCTCCAGTCAAACTGCATGATGTATTCCTGTATACCGTGGTGAAAAACAAAAAACGTAGGCCCGGTAAGCGGAAGCGCCACCGGGCGTTACAAACCTGAAGTCAGGTGAAATTATTTAGGCTCGGTACCGAACCATTTTTTGTAGATTTCGTTATAGGTGCCGTTCTCTTTCAGGGTTTTCAGCGCGCCGTTAACTTTGTTACGCAGGTCGTCGCTGCCTTTCGGGAACGCAATACCGTACTGCTGAGCTTCCAGGGAATCACCTACCGCTTTGAACTTGCCATTACCGGCGGTTTTGATGAAGTAAAGGATGTTAGGCGTGTCGTGCAGCACCGCGTCAGCGCGGTTGGTGCCCAGTTCCATGTAAGCGTTGTCGATGTTCGGGAACTGACGCAGGTCTTTGGTTTTGATGTTGGCTTTCGCGTAATCAACGGAGCCGGTTCCGCTCTTCACGGCGACCACTTTACCGTCGAGATCTTTCACGCTTTTCACGTCGTTGTTATCCGCTTTCACCATCACCAGCAGGCCGCTTTTGTAGTAGCCGTCAGAGAAGTCGATGGCTTTTTTACGTTCTTCGGTAATGGTGATGCCTGCCAGCGCCAGGTCAACGTTTTTGGTTTGCAGTGCCGGGATAATGCCGCTGAAATCCATTGGCTTCAGGGTGTAATCCAGTTTGAGTTCTTTTGCGACAGCGGCCCACAGATCCACGTCAAAACCAACGTATTTATCACCCTGTTTGAATTCAAACGGTACGAACGCCGTGTCAGTCGCCACAACCAGTTTGTCGGCAGCCTGCGAGGACACCGCAAACGCCAGGATAAGTGCAGCCAGTGAAACTTTTAATACAGACTTCATAACATTTCCTTTTATATCCACGGGGCGATCCCCTGCGAGAACCTCAGGCACAATGAAAAAATCGTGCCAATTTTACAAGCTGTTGTTTTGCAAAGGGGATGATGTCACGCATTGCACAAAAAGCGTGGCAATTCTGCCAGGTTGCACCAGAATGGAGCACCGTTTTGGTGCGCTTCGTTAAGGTCTTCTGACAGGGGGATATTTAGCGCAGAATCTGACGAAAAAACAATCTTCCGTTAACGGTTGTGTGAGGTGATTATTACATTTTATTCACTTTTGCGGCCATTGCGGGCAAAAGTGCGCACCATAAATGTGCAAAACCCCCGCCAGGGGCGAGGGTTATTCGGACAATCCGCAGGGATTATTCGATGTTGGACTCGATGAACCACAGGAACTGATCCAGGTCGCGTGATGCGGCAGTGAAGATATCAGCGGTATCTTCATCTTTGGCTTCGCCAATCGCTTTACGAACATCGTTCGCCACAATCGCATAACGATCCGCCAGCTCTTTCAGGTGATCCTGAACGGTATGGATATCCAGCGGATAGCTTTTCAGTGGCGTTTTGCTGTTGATCACCTGTGTTGTACCCAGTGCCACGCCACCGAGCTGTACGGCGCGTTCGGCCATGGTATCCAGGTGAGTCACCAGTGCTGTGCGGAAGCCATCCAGCATTTCATGAACGGCAATAAAGTTTGCACCGCGCATATTCCAGTGGGCCTGTTTGGTGATCAGCGAAAGATCGATGAACTGGACCACCTGGCGATTCAGCAACTCGATGGTCGCTTTTTTATCGCTATCCGATACATCGTTACGGGTATAAAGCAGATTAGACGCTTTCGTTTTCACCAGTTTAGCGGTACTCATAATCTCATATCCTCTTGATGTTTGTGTCCCAGGTAATTACGGGACTAAGTATAGCACCGGATTTTTTCTCTGCGGTTTGGCTCTGCCTATCGGTTTAATAGCGAAAGGAAGGTTGTATTATCAAATATTTGAAAAGTAAGTGGTTTATTTAAATTGATACAGATCAATCTTAATTCGCTTTGCCGGAAGGCGAGCAGGTGAAATATTTTGGCAATATGAGAGAGTTTGTAAGAAATTATTTGAGCTACTGACGTGGCGTATATTCTGCATGGCGGGTTAGCCATGCAGAATTTAAGGCTTAGTTGAGGTCTATTTTTTCCACTTTAGGTTCCGGACGCATGGTCAGGGTGGAGCCCATAGACGCCGCGATAATGGAACAGAGCGCCAGCGTTTGTACCAGGGTCAGGGTTTCACCGAGGAAAATCATTCCTGAGATGGCGGCCAGCGCGGGCTCCATGCTCATGAGCGTACCAAAAATGCGTGTGGGCAGGCGCGTCAGGGCGATCATCTCCAGAGAGTAGGGCAGCGCCGTGGAGAGAATGGCAACCGCCAGCCCAACCGGCAGGATTGACCATTGCCATATTGAGTCTGTCGCTTGTGCCATTCCAATCGGGACAAAGATAACGGCGGCAATCAGCGAGCCTAAGGCGACCGTCGCGGGGCCGTGCTCTTCCCCCGCACGCTGGCCAGTGAGAATATACACCGCCCAGCATGCCCCCGCGCCCAGCGCCAGAGCTGCTCCTGTCAGATCGATTTGTGAAACGCTTTGCCCGAGCGGCAGCAGGAACCATAGCCCCAGCACGGCCAGTACGACCCAGATAAAGTCTACCGGACGACGAGAAGAGAAGAGGGCAACCGCCAGCGGGCCGGTAAATTCAAGCGCGACCGCGATCCCCAGCGGGATCGTCTGAATAGAGAGATAGAACATGTAGTTCATCCCTCCCAGCGCCAGCCCATAAAAAAGCAGTGGCAGTCGCTGCTCCTTTTTAAACCGTAGCCGCCAGGGTTTAAAAACAACCACGAGGATCAGGGTGCCTAATGAGATACGCAGCGCCGTGACGCCGGGCGCACCAACCAGCGGAAACAGCGATTTTGCCAGCGACGCGCCGCTTTGTATGGACATCATCGCGATAAGTATGACTGCCACCGGCATCCAGACCGACGATTTACGAGGTAAACCTGGCATCCTTTCTCCTGTCAATTTATGTCAAATGAGGTAAAAGTCGCAGTGTAATGGAAATAAGCTGCAACGGTTGAGCTACTGTTGAAAAAAATCCAGGGAAAATCCGTAAAATGAGAAAACGTTGATGATTTTATCGCCTGAAAGATTAGGAATAATCTGGATGAACTAAATGGCAATGACGCGCACTATTAGCATTTACAGGTGAAAATCTGGAGTTATTTGAACGAGATAGCTGGTGCTGGAAATGTTCTGTTACAGGAAAGGTCGCATTAGACATCGTGAATGACAAAGAGTTTCACAGAATTTTTTGATATATTTAAAACTTACGGACTTACTTGAAGCACATTTGAGGTGGTTATGAAAAAAATTGCATGTCTTTCAGCACTGGCAGCTGTTCTGGCTGTTTCCGCAGGTACCGCTGTAGCGGCAACTTCTACTGTAACTGGTGGTTACGCTCAGAGCGATATGCAGGGCGTGATGAACAAAACCAACGGTTTCAACCTGAAGTACCGTTATGAGCAAGACAACAACCCGCTGGGTGTGATCGGTTCTTTCACTTACACCGAGAAAGATCGTACTGAAAATGGCTCTTACAATAAAGGTCAGTACTACGGCATCACCGCGGGTCCTGCTTACCGCCTGAATGACTGGGCAAGCATCTACGGTGTTGTAGGTGTTGGCTACGGTAAATTCCAGCAGACCGAAAACCAGGGTCTGAACCGTACTGCAAGCAACAGCGACTATGGTTTCTCCTATGGCGCAGGTATGCAGTTCAACCCAATCGAAAACGTTGCTCTGGACTTCTCCTATGAGCAGAGCCGTATCCGCAACGTTGACGTTGGCACCTGGATCGCGGGCGTAGGTTACCGCTTCTAATCACTTCGGTGAGCCAGTAAAAAATCCGCCCAATGTGGCGGATTTTTTTTGTTTGTACCCTCTCCCCGTGGGAGAGGGTCGGTGAGGGCATCAGCCCGCACGAAACGGCAGAAATTACTTACTCTTAATATCGAAAATATCCGTCCCAAGATGGGTATAGTCGACTTTCTGTAACTTAAAGTTGGTAATGTAAACTGGCGGGCCCTTCTTCCCGGAGATAAACGGGTAATCATTTTTTATCTCTTTCGCCTTAATCCCCGTCCATTGTGAGAAGAATTTCAGGAAATCGTTCGCGGAACGGCGCGCTTTGATGATGCGATGCGTTTTGTCATCACTCGACAGCACCATAAACGGTACCTGGAAGTTTTGCTGGAACTTGTCATCGTGTGCCAGATACTGCACCTGTTTACCGCGCTCCTTAAATGCCAGACCGTGGTCAGAGAAATAGACCATCGAGAAGCTGTCGCCGCTGTTGCGCAGCTGTGCGTACAGCTTGCTGAGCAGATCGTCGGTTTGCGTCATGGTGTAGAGATAACACGAGGTCTCTTTGGATTGCACAAACTCCGCATATTTTCCCCCGGTACGATCGCATGCCTGCGGGTGTGACCCCATCAGGTGCAGGACAATCAGCTGCGGCTGGGTGCGCTGAGTAGCAAAGACCTGCGCCGTCATTTTTAGCAACGCTTCATCTTTTGTGTTTTTATCGGCTTCGAAATCACCGCTTTTCAGGAACTGTACCTCGTCGGCACGCTTCGCGATGCTGGCGATGGCGGTATCATACTCGCCGATCTGTCCCTGGTTAGAGAACCACCATGTCTGAAAACCTGCCCGGTTGGCCAGGGTGACAAAATTATCCTGAAACTGCGGTTTTCCATCCACCACGCGGTTGAGCGTCAGACCGAGTGATTTCTGCGTCGAGCCGCTGGCCGCCACGTAGTCGGTAAACAGCGTACCGTTAACGGCGCTGGCAAACGGCGTGTTATCCCAGTGACCGCCAAACGCGCCGAGCGCATCGCGACGCGCGCTTTCCCCGATCACCACCACGTAAGTGTGATACTTCGGTTTCACCGCCAGCACGTTCCAGGTATCTTTCATGGTGGAAAGCTCGGCCATACGCGCCTGCTCGTCGAGCACTTCCTCGTTATTCACCACCACGTCTTTGACGAAGCGAAACACCGGATACCCGGTATCTTTAAGCTTAAACACGCCGCCCCAGGCCAGATTTTGTACCGGTGCAACAAAAAACGTCACCACGCTAAAGGCCAGGCACAGGCTTTCAATTTTACCCCATGCCTTTTTCCCGACGGGCTTACGACGAACCGCAATCACACCGAGGGCAAAAATGAAAAGGCCAACCACGTAGTTGTACCACGGAAAGATCGTCAGGATCTCTGTGGACTCTTCCATATTGGTGGAGTGGAGCGCCAGCAGAGTATTAAAGTTCGGCGCGCCATAGGCCTGGCCAAACGGGAAATAGGCGGCAGCAATCAGAGAACAGATCCCGATAAGCACTTTCTGCACGCGCGGTGCGCTTCGCCAGAGCAGGTGAAGAATACAGGTGAATCCGACGGCATAAAGCAGGCTAAAGGGGTAGCCAAGAGCAAAGTTAATCAACAGCGATTGCAAAAAATAGAATCCCGTCCACGGGCTTAAGGCCCGGCTGCGGGTAACAAGTGTATCAATCAGGGTTACGTTCATAGATCACTATCACGAAAACGCCATGTGCTCACCCTGGCGTCAAGGGTCAAAGCCTGCCGGACAGTGCGTGGAAAGGGAATGAGAGGTCCGCTTCAGCGAGCCGCAAATTGTGCAGGGCTGCAAGAAGATAGTGCGAGCGTGAATTAAGGTCAACAGTTGCTAAACAGATGTTTTGCGAAGCGGGCTGCAAATCCGCAAAAATAATCGGGAACAGGCCAGTTTACAACGTAAGTGTGACGGGAAAATGAAGCGGCGTACCGCGACGCCGCTTAGTGGGAAGAATTGTCGTCCTGCTGCGGTTTGGCGTTAAACATATCGCACAGCATGTTCAACAGCATCAGGCGCACTTTAAAAGGAGAGTGGGTAAACACGTTCATACACCTCTTGAATTCATTCATAAGACCTCCTGATTCATGATCCCTTCGATCCGTGAAGGGTGACTGCATTACATACAGATATAGCACAGGCTATATTGTATAGCTATGGCTAATTCGTTAATTTTTTGTGCTTGTAGAGCTATGGTTTACAATGTGCGCTCCGTTACAGGGCGCTGGAAGCGTCAACCCCATTGAGGAAGCACAATGAACCGTCGCGCAGGTAAGCCAACAACAAAAAAAACGACGCAACTGGTGAACGTTGAAGAGCATGTGGAAGGCTTCCGCCAGGTGCGTGAGGCGCACCGCCGGGAGCTGATTGATGATTATGTCGAACTGATCTCTGATCTGATCCGTGAGGTTGGAGAAGCGCGCCAGGTGGATATGGCCGCACGCCTGGGGGTGTCGCAGCCAACCGTTGCCAAAATGTTAAAACGTCTGGCGTCGGTCGGGCTGATCGAAATGATCCCCTGGCGCGGGGTGTTTCTCACCGCTGAGGGCGAAAAGCTGGCGCAGGAGAGCCGCGAGCGCCACCAGATCGTCGAGAATTTTTTACTGGTGCTGGGCGTCAGCCCGGAAATTGCCCGTCGGGATGCCGAAGGTATGGAACACCACGTCAGTGAAGAGACGCTGTTGAAGTTCCGCGAGTTTACGCTCAAATACGGTCCCTCCGCTGAATGAACATCCCCGGCTTGCAGGCCCTGAAACGCGATCGCTTTTTCCATCTTTTACTGATCACTGGCGTTGGGCTCAGCGTCTTTGTGCCCTTCACGCCGCACACCTGGCCGGCGGCCATAGACTGGCGCACCATTATTACTCTGAGCGGTTTGATGATGCTCACCAAAGGCGTGGAGCTGAGCGGCTATTTTGACGTGCTGGGGCGCAAAATGGTGCGCCGCTTCGCCACCGAGCGCAAGCTGGCCCTGTTTATGGTCTTTTCGGCGGCGCTGTTGTCGACGTTTCTCACTAATGACGTGGCGCTTTTTATCGTGGTGCCGCTTACGCTCACGCTGCGTAAGCTGTGCGAAATACCGGTTACCCGTCTGATTATCTTTGAAGCGCTGGCCGTCAATGCGGGCTCGCTGCTCACGCCTATCGGTAACCCGCAGAACATTCTGCTGTGGGGACGCTCCGGCCTGTCGTTTACCGCGTTTACCGGGCAGATGGCGCCGCTGGCGCTGGCGATCGTGGCGTCGCTGCTGGCGGTGGGCTGGTTTGCTTTCCCGAATAAATCGTTGCAGTACCACAGCGGTACAACCGGCCCCCAGTGGCAGCCGCGTCTCGTCTGGAGCTGCCTGGGGCTGTATATCGTTTTCCTTATCGCGCTGGAGTTAAACCAGGCGCTGGCGGGCGCGCTGCTGGTGGCGTGCGGCTTCCTGTTCCTCGCCCGGCGGGTGCTGGTGAGCGTTGACTGGACGCTGCTGCTGGTGTTTATGGCGATGTTTATTGACGTCCATCTCCTGATCCAGCTCCCGGTATTGCAGAACGTTCTCCATAGCGTCAGCGGTCTGTCACAGCCGGGATTATGGCTGACGGCGATTGGTCTCTCGCAGGTGATCAGTAACGTGCCGTCCACCATTTTGCTGCTTAACTATGTTCCCCCAACGGTACTGCTGGCGTGGGCGGTCAACGTCGGCGGCTTTGGGTTGCTGCCTGGCTCGCTGGCTAACCTCATCGCCCTGCGGATGGCCAACGATCGCCGCATCTGGTGGCGCTTCCATTTATGGTCAATCCCGATGCTGCTCTGGTCAGCGGCGGTGGGTTTCGGACTATTCCTTCTCATATAGTGCGCAATTTGTCAGTTTTTCCTGGCAAATGTATAGCAACGTCCTAGCTTTAGTGAACGGCATAGTGTGATGCCGCTCACTGACAGGACCGTTGCTGAACTATGGCAGAAGATCAAAACCCACCTGCTGACGAGCAGGATCAAAACAATAACGAGCGCAAGCGCCCGGGGAAAAAACCGTTAATTATCCTTGGTATCGTGGTCATCGTGATGGTGATTGTGGCGCTGGTCTGGTGGTTTTTAACCCGTAACGAAGAGACCACCGACGACGCCTTCACCGACGGCGACGTAGTGACCATTGCCCCAAAAACGGCAGGCTACGTCACCGAACTTCGCGTGCGGGATAACCAGCGCGTGAAGAAAGGGGATGTGCTGGTGGTGATCGATCCGCGTGATACCACCGCCCAGCGCGATCAGGCCCAGGCCCAGCTTGGGCTGGCGGTTGCGCAGTTGCACCAGGCGCAGGCGCAGCTGGCGCTCTCGAAGGTGCAATATCCCGCCCAGCGCGATGAAGCCAAAGCCCAGGTACTGAAAGCTCAGGCGGATATGGCCAACGCGCAGGCGGAGTACCGCCGTCAGCGCGGCGTTGACCCGCGCGCGACCACGCAACAAAGTATCGATGCCGCGAACGCTCAACTGCGGAGTGCCCAGGCGGATCTGGCCAGCGCGCAGGCGCAGCTGGAAGTGGCGGAGCAGGTTCAGCTGCAAATCCGCCAGCAGGAGACCAACGTCGAAGCCCGCGAACGGCAGGTCGATCAGGCCAGAGCGCAGCTGGAAACCGCCAACCTGAACCTCTCTTATACCGAAGTCCGCGCCCCGTTCGACGGTTTTGTCACCAAACGCAACGTCCAGCCCGGTACGCTGGTGCAGGCAGGTACGGCGCTGTTCTCGCTGGTTTCCCCGAACGTGTGGGTGGTGGCGAACTTCAAGGAGTCGCAGCTTGAGCGCATGAAGCCGGGCGACAAAGTGACCGTGTCCGTCGATGCCTGGCCGGATATGGAGCTGGAAGGCCATATCGACAGCATCCAGCAGGGCAGCGGCTCGCGCTTCTCCGCCTTCCCGTCGGAAAACGCCACCGGTAACTTTGTGAAGATCGTTCAGCGCGTGCCGGTGAAAATCGTCATTGATAAAGGGCTGGATCCGAACAAGCCGCTGCCGCTGGGGCTGTCGGTTGAACCGAAGGTCACCGTGGAATGACGGATCACAGCCACGATAACTGGAAGCCCGCCAGTAACCCGTGGGCGGTGGCGATTGTGGTCACCCTGGCGGTGTTTATGGAAATTCTGGACACCACCATCGTCAACGTGGCGCTGCCCCACGTCGCAGGGTCGCTCTCGGCCAGCTATGACGAATCCACCTGGGTGCTCACCAGCTACCTGGTGGCGAACGGCATCGTGCTGCCAATTTCGGCTTTTCTGAGCCGTCTGTTTGGTCGCAAGCAGTTCTTCCTGATCTGCATTGTGATGTTCACCATCTGCTCGTTCCTGTGCGGCATCGCCACCGAGCTATGGCAAATCATCCTGTTCCGCGTGATGCAGGGGTTCTTTGGCGGCGGATTGCAGCCTACCCAGCAGTCGGTGCTACTCGACTACTTCAAGCCGGAGGACAGGGGCAAAGCCTTTGGCCTTTCATCCATTGCCATTATCGTCGCGCCGGTACTCGGTCCCACGCTGGGGGGCTGGATCACCGATAACTACTCCTGGCGCTGGGTGTTCTTTATCAATATCCCGGTAGGGATTGTGACGGTGCTGGCCATCTATCAGCTGCTGGAAGATCCGCCGTGGGAGAAAAAGTCGGAAGAGAAGCTCACCGTCGACTGGACGGGGATCGGCCTGATCGCCCTCGGTCTTGGCTGTTTGCAGGTGATGCTCGACCGGGGCGAAGATGATGACTGGTTCTATTCGAACTTTATCCGCACCTTCGCAGTACTGACGCTGGTCGGCATTATCGGCGCGATCTACTGGCTGATGTATGCCAGAAAGCCGGTGGTGGATCTGCACTGTATGAAGGACCGCAACTTTGCGATCTCCAGCCTGCTGATGGCGGGGATGGCGATGATCCTGTACGGCAGCTCGGTGGTTATTCCGCAGCTGGCGCAGCAGGATTTGGGCTATACCGCCACCTGGTCCGGGCTGGTGCTCTCGCCTGGCGCGGTGCTGATTGTGCTGACCATCCCGCTGGTGCTGAAGCTGATGCCGGTGGTGCAGACGCGCTGGATCATCGCCTTCGGCTTTACCTGCCTGGCGGTGTCGTTCTTCTGGTCCCGCACGCTGACGCCGGATATCGACTTCGAAACGCTGGTGCTGTTCCGCAGCGCCCAGTCGATTGGACTGGGGTTCCTGTTTGTGCCCCTCACCACCATCGCCTTTATCTCGATCCCGAGGCGGCTTAACGCCGACGCGGCGGCGCTGTTTACCATGTTCCGCAACGTGGCCGGCTCGATTGGGATTTCGCTCTCGACGGCGGCGATCACCGAGCGCTCGCAGGCGCACAGCGCGCATCTGGCTTACCACGCTTCGCCGTTTAACGAGCAGTTCCAGCTGGCGATTCGCGAAAGCGCCCAGGCGATCCAGAACTTCACCACTCAGGTGGGCGATCCGACCGGCATTGCCACCGGGCGGATGTACCAGACGATGATCGAGCAGTCGCGCTTTCTGGCCTACATCGACGTCTTCACCATTCTGAGCGCGGTGGCCCTATTACTGATTCCGTTTTGTTTGTTGCTCTCGCCGGTTAAGAGCGAGGGGAGTGCAGGAGCACACTGATGATACACAGACGTTTACACCCTCTGATGATAATGATGCTGCTGGTGGGCTGCGCCGTCGGGCCGGACTACCAACAGCCTGCACCGCCCGCCACCACGCACTGGAACGATAAGGGCGACAGCGCGGTGAAATCGCAAACTTCCTCCGCGGCCACTAACCCGCGCTGGTGGAAAACCTTCGGCTCGCCGCAGCTCGACAGCCTGATTGAACGCGCCATCGCCGGGAATCTGACGCTACAGCAAACGGTATTACGCATTGCCGGCGCGCGCGAACAGATTAACCAGGCCGGCGGGGCGTTTTTCCCGTCGGTGAATGGCAATGTGCAGGCGACGCGCCAGCAGCTTGGGCTGGAAGGGGAGCTGAAATCCCACGGCGTGTATGACCAGTTGAATAATGTCGATCCTGAACTGCGGGGCGCGTTAGGCCCGCTGACGCAGCCGATAAACCTCTATCAGGGCAGCTTCGACGCCCAGTGGGAAATCGACCTGTGGGGCAAGGTGCGCCGTCAGGTAGAAGCGGCTGAGGCGCAGCAGCGGGCGGCGATCGAGCAGCGTAACGATGCGCTGGTCTCGCTGGAAGCCGAAGTGGCGCGGGCGTGGCTACAGCTGCGTGGGGCGCAGAGCATCATTGCCACGCTTAATACGCAAATTGAAAGCGCACAGCAGACGCTGGATCTGACCGAAAGCCGCCAGCGGGGCGGGCTGTCGCCGCAGATGGACGTGGAGAACGCCCGGGCGCAGCTGGGCAATCTTGAAGCGCAGCTGCCGCAGTATCAGGCGCAGGAACGCCAGGCGATGAACGGGCTGGCGATCCTGCTCGGCAAACCTCCGGGCGCGCTGGATGCCGAACTGCAATCCGTGCAGCCGATGCCTGCCCTGCCAGATATTGTGCAGACCGGTATTCCGTCGACGCTGGCCCGCCGTCGCCCGGACGTGCGCGAAGCCGAGGCGAATCTCCATGCCGCCACGGCGCAGATTGGCGTCTCGGTGGCAGAACTGTTCCCGAGCTTTACCCTCTCCGGACAGTTTGGCCTGCGCAACAGTGAATCTAACTGGCTGACCGACTGGAGCAGCCACTTCTACAGCTTTGGCCCGCAGGTTTCCATACCGATTTTCCAGGGCGGTCGGCTGGTCTCCAGCGTAAAGGTGGCGCGCGCGCAGCAGGGGGCGGCAGTGCTGGACTATCGCCAGACGGTACTGACGGCGCTCGGCGACGTTGAAAACGCGCTGGTGAGCTATCGCACCGACCAGCAGCGTGAAGCGGGCCTGGCGAAAACCATCGACGCGCTGCAAAACGCCTTTGATCTCGCCAGCGACAGCTACCGGCAGGGGATCGCCAGCTTTATTGACGTGCTGGACGCCCAGCGTCAGCTCGCTCAGGCCGAACAGCAGCGGGCGCAGGCGCAAGTGCAGAGCGCGCTTGACCTGGTGGCGCTCTACAAAGCCCTCGGCGGCGGCTGGGAGCCGTATCAGCAGGTGCGGCTGCCAGACTACAGCGTCTTTGGCGACGCCCCGCGCGGATAGATTCAGAGGATTGGGCAAGAAACGGACAGGAACGCCACATTCGCGATGGCTGGGGGGCGGGTATAACTAACAGACATCCAATCGACATGCGAGGAAAGCGTTATGCGTTATCAAAAACTGGGCAATACCGGACTGTTTGTTTCTGAACTCTGCCTCGGCACCATGACCTTCGGCGGTGAAGGCGGCATGTGGGGCAAAATTGGTCAGCTTCAGCAAAGCGACGCCGAGCAGCTGGTGGGCCGCGCGCTGGACGCCGGGATCAATTTTATCGACACGGCAGATGTCTACTCGGAAGGGCGTTCAGAGGAGATCACCGGGCAGGCGCTGAAGAACCTGAAAATTCCGCGCGAAAACGTGGTCGTTGCCACCAAGGTGTTCGGTGAAACCGGCACAGCGGGGGTGAACTCGCGCGGTAGCTCGCGCTATCACATCATCAGCGGCGTGAAGGAGAGCCTGCGTCGCTTGCAGCTGGATCATATCGATCTCTATCAGCTGCACGGTTTCGACCCCGCGACCCCCATCGAGGAGACGCTTTACGCGCTGGATAATCTTGTGCAGCACGGTCACGTACGCTATATCGGCGTCTCGAACTGGGCGGCATGGCAGATTGCCAAAGCGCTCGGCATCTCTGAGCGTCTGGGGCTGGCGCGTTTTGCCTCATTGCAGGCGTACTACACCATCGCCGGGCGCGACCTTGAGCGCGAACTGGTGCCGATGATGCAGAGCGAAGGCGTCGGGTTGATGGTATGGAGCCCGCTGGCGGGTGGTCTGCTGAGCGGAAAATACGATCGCGACGGGCAGAGCGCGGCCGGTAGTCGTCGCCTGGCGTTCGACTTCCCGCCGGTGAATAAAGATCGCGCCTTCGACTGCGTGGACGTGATGCGTACCATCGCCGAAAGTAAAGGCGTTTCCGTGGCGCAAATCGCGCTGGCGTGGCTGCTGCACCAGAAAGCGGTGACCAGCGTCATCATCGGGGCGAAACGGGTCGATCAGTTGGATGACAACATTGCCGCAACCGGCATTCAGCTGAGCGATGATGAGCTGAAACAGCTGGATGCGGTCAGCGCGCTGCCGCGCGAGTATCCTGGCTGGATGCTGGAGCGCCAGGGCGAGTACCGTCGCAATCAGTTAGCGCAACAATAACCTTTCTTTCCCCGGTGGCGCTTGCGCTTACCGGGGCTGCGTTCCCTTGTAATGACATATTAACGTTATGTCACTACACGAAATACCAATGGGCTGTTCTCTTCTTCCGCTGTTTCAGTATGCCAGCTTTACGAACGCACAGGGTGGTACCCGGGAAGAATCACTCCGGGCCAATGCGTGCGTTTCATTAATGCGCGCATCCGTGTATTAAGGATTGCCTTAATCCTCTCCAAATGATATTAATTATCATTCTTATTATAAAAATAATGGCAGTTTAAAATATCTGGCAAGGATGTGAGCTTAACGATCGATCACTTTTACGTTAGGCATGTATTAGGGAATGGGTATGAGAATTATCAAGATCTTCTGGCCGCTCACTGCGCTCCTGGCAGGGTTGAACAGTCAGGTATCACTGGCAAAATCCTCCGATGATAACGACGAGACCCTGGTGGTGGAAGCCACCGCTGAGCAGGTACTCAAACAGCAGCCGGGCGTGTCGATTATTACCAGCGAAGATATTAAAAAGAACCCTCCGGTCAACGATCTCTCCGATATTATTCGCAAAATGCCCGGTGTCAATCTGACCGGCAACAGCGCCTCGGGTACACGTGGTAATAACCGCCAGATCGACATTCGCGGCATGGGGCCGGAGAACACCTTAATTTTAATTGATGGTGTGCCGGTGACGTCGCGCAACGCCGTGCGTTATAGCTGGCGTGGAGAGCGTGATACCCGCGGCGACACCAACTGGGTGCCACCGGAACAGGTTGAGCGTATTGAAGTGATCCGCGGCCCTGCGGCGGCACGCTACGGTTCGGGCGCAGCGGGCGGGGTGGTGAACATCATTACCAAACGCCCTACCAACGACTGGCACGGTTCGCTGTCGTTATACACCAACCAGCCGGAAAGCAGCGACGAAGGCGCTACGCGTCGCGCCAACTTCAGCCTTAGCGGGCCGCTGGCTGGCGATGCGCTGACCATGCGCCTGTACGGAAACCTGAATAAAACCGATGCCGACAGCTGGGATATTAACTCCTCGGCCGGTACGAAAAACGCGGCCGGGCATGAAGGGGTGCGCAACAAAGATATTAACGGCGTTGTCTCGTGGAAATTAAATCCGCAGCAAATTATCGATTTCGAAGCCGGATATAGCCGTCAGGGGAATATCTATGCAGGCGATACGCAAAACAGTTCTTCCAGTGCCGTCACTGAAAGCCTGGCGAAATCCGGCGAGGAGACGAACCGCCTTTACCGGCAGAATTATGGCGTTACGCACAATGGTATCTGGGACTGGGGTCAAAGCCGTTTTGGTGTCTATTATGAGAAAACCAATAACACCCGCATGAATGAAGGATTATCCGGTGGCGGTGAAGGGCGTATTTCGGCGGATGAAAAGTTCACGACCAATCGCCTGAGCTCCTGGCGAACCAGCGGCGAGCTTAATATTCCGCTGAATGCGCTGGTCGATCAAACGCTGACCGTGGGTGCGGAGTGGAGCCGCGATGAGCTCGACGATCCTTCCTCTACCAGCCTGACCGTGGATGACAGTGATATCGGCGGCATTTCTGGCTCGGCTGCGGATCGCAGCAGTAAAAACCATTCCCAAATCAGTGCGCTGTATATTGAAGATAATATTGAGCCGGTTCCCGGCACGAATATCATTCCCGGCCTGCGCTTTGATTATCTCAACGAGTCCGGCGGTAACTTCAGCCCCAGCCTGAACCTCTCGCAGGAATTGGGCGATTACTTCAAAGTCAAAGCGGGGATTGCCCGAACCTTTAAAGCACCAAACCTGTACCAATCCAGCGAAGGTTATCTGCTCTACTCGAAAGGCAACGGTTGTCCAAAAGATATTACATCGGGCGGCTGCTACCTGATCGGTAATAAAGATCTCGATCCGGAAATCAGCATCAATAAAGAAATTGGGCTGGAGTTCGCCTGGGAAGATTACCATGCCAGCGTGACCTACTTCCGCAATGACTACCAGAATAAGATCGTGGCCGGCGATAATGTTATCGGGCAAACCGCTTCCGGCGCATATATTCTCCAGTGGCAGAACGGCGGGAAAGCGCTGGTGGACGGTATCGAAGCCAGCATGGCGTTCCCGCTGGTGAAAGATCGTCTGAACTGGAATACCAATGCCACCTGGATGATCACCTCGGAGCAAAAAGACACCGGTAACCCGCTGTCGATCATCCCGAAATACACCATTAATAACTCGCTTGACTGGACCATCACCCAGGCGTTCTCTGCCAGCGTCAACTGGACGTTATACGGCAGACAAAAACCGCGTACTCATTCGGAAACTCGTAGTGAAGATACTGGCGGTCTGTCAGGTAAAGAGCTGGGCGCTTATTCGCTGGTGGGGACGAACTTCAATTACGATATTAATAAAAATCTACGTCTTAACGTTGGTGTCAGCAATATCTTAGATAAACAGATCTACCGATCTTCCGAAGGGGCGAATACCTATAACGAGCCTGGCCGGGCTTATTATGCCGGTGTTACCGCGTCATTTTGATCGTAGTGTTACAGGTGTACTGCCCGCGTCAAGGCGGGCAGTGTTTAGCGGCTTAATGAATGACAGCCTGCTGTGTTACCTGCGTTTTCACCACTGATATCTAACAGCGCTCCGCGGAAGGAGGCGTTGAACATCGGCCCGTGTCCCAGGTTTGGGAAATCCCAAAAGGCGGCATTGACGCCTTTATCTTCCAGCGTGGCGAGGGTGGCATGAATTTTCGTCAGCACTCCGGCAGCATGTGTTTCCCGGTTATCGCCCGGTGTCGCCGAACCTTCCATTATCATCAGGCGCCTGGCGCAGTATTGCGACGGCTCAACCGCCGTGATGCGGCTCAGTAGCGCATCATGGCCTCTGCCCAACGACGGGCTGGCGCTGTAATACGTCCGGAAATAAGGGGAAGACAGCCATGCATCCAGCACGAACAGGCCGCCGTAGGAGTGCCCCCACAGGCCGCGACGCTGCCGATCGATATTCAATCCCTGTTCCACCTTTGGCGCTATACGCGTTTCCAGTAACTGGCGGAAGTCGTTGCTACCCCCACTCTTACGGCTGCGGGTATCCGTTTTGCCGCTTTCTGCTGCTGGCGTATAGTCGTAGGCCCTGCCGTTGAGATCGAAGGGGAGGTTGGTCTGATACCCGACAGCCACAATCACCGGCGGTGATTTTTCTGCCAGCTGTTTGAGCAGGTCGTCGTTCAGGCGGTCCATAACTGCGTTGCCGTCGAGCATATATAAAATCGGGTAGCCCGACGCCGGTGCGGCTTTATTTGGCACGGCCGTCCATACCCGATAATGGCGGCTGCCATCGGCGGAGTCGAACGAGTTGACGCTGAAATGGTAAAACGCAGAGCCTTTATCGGCGATATTCGGCCCCAGTGGCTGCATATCCGGCTTTGCGAAAGCGTGCGCATTCCAGATAAGGGTGAGACCAGAAAGAAGAGTGACAAGCGCCTTGCGTGAGCGTGTTGGGCGATACTCGCGGGCATACATCTGATGTTTATTCCTTTTCCGCAGGTGACATTTTCTTTATTCAGGAAGCCTGTACAGTTGCCTGAAAGTGTTCGCGGGTCAAGTCAACCCTGGAGTAAACCAAGCCCGTCAATCAGTGCGCCGCGCCACCATGCGTAATCGTGACCCCCGGTATACATTGCGCAATGGCTGTCGACGCCAGCGGTAAGCAACTGCTGATGCAGCCGCTGAACGTGGGGTACCGTCGAACCTTCCAGCGATCCCACGCACAGGCGGATGCGCACACCCTGCGGCGGGGCAGAAAGCAGATGTTCGCTCACCCATGACGTATCGGTTTCGCTGAACACGTTTGGCCGGCTGGCACCCTCTGGCGTCCACCACATCGAAGGGGAGTGGCTGAGCGCCAGCCCGAACGTTTCCGGTGCGTAACGAGCGGCCATGAGCGCGCTGACCCCGCCGAGGCTCTGTCCGGCCAGCACGGTGCGCGAACGGTCTGCCCACCGCCGCTGCGGGTGTTCGGCGCGGATCGTCGGCAACAACTGGTCGGCGATATCCTTTATCAGCTCGCTGCGCCCGCCGAGTATCGCAGTTCGCTCGTGTTCATCGATATTGTCGATGCCAAGTACAGCCACAGGCACGATGCGTCCGTTGTTTATGGCGGCGTCAATTGCCGCGCATACGCCAAGGTGATCGAACCAGGTTTCACCATCGGGCAGTACCACCAGGCCGAGGGGCTGCGAAACATCAACGTCCGGCAGATAGAGCCGAACCCGGCGCGATTCCCCGGCGAGAGTGCGCGCCGAGGTAAGCAATTGCCCGCTGGGTGACCCGCCGCGCCATTCGGACTGGGCGGGGGCTTTATCAAGCGCCAGCACCGACTCCTGTGTGCTTCCCCGAACGTTGATCCCCGGCGTTTTGTTTAGCGGATCGGCGTGCCCGACGAGGGTAGCAAAGCGGCCTCCGGACTGTGCAATCGTCTCGGCCGGGGTGCCGGGGGGGATTTCCACCAGCGAATAGGAGCCGCAGTAGCTTGCGGGTAAACGCAGTGTCAGAGTCCAGATATCCGTCGCGGGAAGGGCGGTCATCATCCCTTTCGCCACGTGCTCTTTATCCGTCACCCGATTCAGACGCAGATAAACGCCCTGTAGAGGGTGCCTGGCGCGCCACAGAAATGTCACATCACGCTCGTCTTTCGCTCCGTCGACTGGCGTCACCAGCGGTACATTTAGCGACTCAGCGTCTCGCCAGAAGTCAGAAAGGTTAGCAATGTGGCCTGCTGCCAGCTGGCTGCGCAGCCTGGCGATAGCAGAGGGATGTTGTTGCATGTTCAGCATTCACTCTCTTTGAATATGAAGGGTGTCAGTATAAATAGCTAAAGCGGCTATTCCGGGAACAGCCGCTTTAGCGCGTGTTTTGTAATGTCTTACGTGCGCAATTACTCTTCCACGATTCCCCCCGTGATGTCGTGCTGGCGATGGGGAACAGAGCTGCCGACGCTGTCATGCCACAAGCGGGTGTAGAGGCCGCCGGCCGCTAACAGCTGTTCGTGGGTGCCGTATTCCGCAAGCTGCCCCTTATCGATAACGGCAATCAGATCGCAGCGCTGCGCGGTGGTCAGACGGTGCGCCACAATCAGCGCCAGGTGCTTCCCGGTGTGCGCGACGTCTGTTAACGATGACATCAATCGCTCTTCGGATGTGCGATCCAGGCGTGACGTGGCTTCATCGAGCAGCAGGATGTGAGCATTCGCCAGTTGTGCGCGGGCCAGTGCAATCAGCTGGCGCTGACCTGCGGACAGATCGGCACCGCCGTTATTCACCGGTGTGCGGAATCCCTGCGGCAGATTGCGCACCGTCTCATACAGCCCTGCCCGTTGAGAGGCAATCTCAACGTCGTCATTGGTACTGGATGGCCGTGAATAACGAATGTTTTCCGCAATATCACCACTAAACAACGCCACATCCTGATCGACCAGCCCAATCTGGCGACGGTAATCGGCAAGCGAGGCATCATCAATTATCCGATCGCCAATGCTGATCCTGCCGTGGGTGGGGGAATACAATCCGGCGATCAGCTTGATCAGCGTTGACTTACCCGCACCGCTGCGACCAACGACCGCGACGACCCTTCCCTCAGGGATTGTCAGGGTAAGTTTGTTCAGCGCGGGTTGAGGACTGTCGGGATAACTGAACGTGAGCTCATTAAGATGCAGCGCGCCGGTGGCGGGCGGTGCGGAAGAGGGCTCGATGTTCTCTGTGCCTTCGGTCGCCAGCAGTTCATTGATATGTTTGCCGCTGGCCGTCGCCTGCTGCCAGGCGTCGACAATTCCTGATAACTGCTGCACTGGCCCATAGAATTGCCCCAGCAGCAGGAAGAAAGCCGCCAGCACCCCGGCGGTCATTTCGCCTTCGGCGACTCGCGATGCACCCACCAGAAGAACGGCGGCATAGGAGGCCTCGGTGCAGAAGGTCAGGAACGGGAAATAGACGGCAAGGTATTTTTGCGCACGTACGCGGGTCGCACGGAACCGATCCGATAACGCGCGCAGCCGGGCGGCTTCCTGTTCCTGCTGGCCATGCGATTGCACAACGCGCAAGCCGGAGACTTTCTCCTGCAGGGTGCTGTTGACTTTGCCTATTTCCAGCCGCGCCTGCGCATAAGCAGGGGAGCTGAGGCGGCGATAAATCCAGGTTGCCAGTGCGACCACTGGCACCGCGCTTAATGCCGTCAGCGCCAGGAGCGGGTCGAGCCAGAACATGGCGGCGGCGATGGCGAACATTGTCACCAGGCTGGTGGCTGCACCGGCAAGGCCGTTTTGCAGAAAGCGGGCGAGAGAGTCCACATCTACGGTCATGCGGGTCAGACGTGAATCGACATGCTTTTCATGCCAGGGGAGACCAAGACGCAGCATATGGCCGAAGCTGCGCAAGCGCACCGTATGCTGGACTGACTCTGCCGCTCTGGCGGCGAAGACAGTCTGTAGTGAATAACAGCACCAGCTCACGGCCACCAGGCACAGGGCGAATAGGGCACAGAGGCCGATAGTCGACATATCGCCTGTGGCAACGCCGGAGTCAATGCCGCGCTGCAACAGTATAAGTACCCCGACGCCTGCCGCCGAATCGAGGGCGATCAGCAGGGCGGCGATGACGAACATCCACGCCACGGGCTTCAGCAGCGACGTGACTTTGCGGCCTTTACCGGCCAGCGCCTGCTGTACTGCATTTTCCGGCACGCGCGTCATACGGGCGACAAAGCCTTTATCCCCCGTCTGCGCCGCATCGTCTTGTGCCGCTGGTACGGTCGGCCACAATCCGTTAGGCCCACTGTGGGAAGGCGCGAGGAAATCGCCGTCACCGGTCATCAGCGCGCGGAACGCCGGACAGCGCGCTTCAAGTTCTGCCTGGGTTCCGGTGTCCACCACCCGGCCCTTATCCAGCACCACAATCCGGCTGGCTAACTGAAGCGTCGAACGGCGTCGGGCAATCACCAGCAGCATATGCTTTTCGTCAGCATAGCGACTCAGCGCGGTGTTGATCTCCGCTTCAGTACCGGCATCGACCGCCGAGGTGGTGTCATCGAGGATCAACACTTCCGGCGCGGTAATGAGCGCCCGTGCCAGCGCGATTCGCTGCCTCTGTCCGCCGGAAAGATTCGTACCGCGTTCGGTTAATTGGGTATCGAAGCCTTTCGGCAGGGCGTTGATAAAATCGCTGGCTCCTGCTGCCCTCGCCGCGAGGCGAATGTCGTCCGCCGTTGCCTGAGGGTGCCCGTAGGCGATATTTTCCGCCACCGTACCGGCAAACAGAAAAGCATCCTCAAACACAACGCCTACCCGACGACGAAGCGCCTCCAGCCTGAGATCGCGGAGGTTCTGTCGGCCTGCGCTGGTGTTGAGCCATATCTCTCCGGCGCTGGGATCGTAAAAACGCGCCAGCAGCATCAGCAGCGTGGATTTCCCGGAACCCGATGCGCCCACTACCGCCACCGTTTCACCGGCGTGCAGGGAAAAGGAGACATCGCTGAGGATGCGTCTGCCGCCACGGTACTCGAAGCTCATATTCTCCAGTTGCAGCCCGATAACCTGACCGTTAATCGCCTCCGTCCCGTCTTCCATCTGCGAACGGGTGTCGATCAGAGCAAACACGCGCTCCACGGACGCCTGGGTGCGCTGGGCGATAACCAGAAACGATGCCAGTACACGGGTTGGCCCGGTCAGCATCGCGAGGAAGCTGGCAAACGCCACGAAGGTGCCGAGATCGATGCGCCCGTGCATAACCGACCAGCCGCCGTAGCACAGCAGGACGATTTGCCCGAGCACCGGTAGCGCCAGCATGGTGGCACCTGGCATCGCCTGCGAGATGGCCGCGCCGATGCGTACCCGCACCATCTGCCGCGACTGGCGATCCAGCCAGCGCGTTTCACGCAGCTCCGCCACGCAGGATTTTACCACTGAGATCTGCGCCAGCACCTCGCGCATATGTTCGGTGAGATTTGCCAGTCGGTCCGAGGCCAGCCCGGTTTGCGCAAAGACCCGGCGACGCGCGCGCAGCGCAGTGATAGCCAGGCATGCCAGTACGCACACGACGATGAGCGTCATGGCGGGTGACATCCACAGCATCACGGCAATGCCGGCAATGTAATAAGTGAACACCGCCAGCGGCACCGGGCACATCTGTAGCAGGGTATGTACCTGCTGCAGATCGCTGTTGGTCCGTGAAATCACCTGCCCGGTGCGCAGTGCGTCCTGGCCTGCGCCGTCAAGTTTTTGAATACTGTCGAATGCCCGTCCTCGCAGGGTGTGCTGCACCCAGAGCGAGAGCTCCCCGGCATAACCGCGGCGCACGTAGTTACCGATGAAATCAAAAAAGGCAATCAGCAATAGCCCGCAGGCCAGCCACGGCAGACGAGTCGGATTGCCCGCCAGCGCGTCGTTCACCGCTTGCCTTGTCAGCAACGGCGTCAGCGCGGCCAGCAGAATGGTCGAGACCGACGCTACCACTACGATGATGCTAAGTTTCTTACGTTCCCAGCACACGCGTGCCAGGCGAACTATCCAGGACCGCGCAGGAGTGGGAGAGTGAGTCGCAGGCATTAAGCCTCCTCCGTCTGTAAACAATAGGATCCAAGTCGGATCGCTGTGCAAAAAAAAGCGCCAGCCCGATCCGGTCCCGCATTGTTACGGGCGTATCTCCTGGATGCGTGCTGGCGTATGATCGTCATGACGGCGTAGTGGCTACCCTTTCTGTACCCTCGCGATCAGGCTTTTCGCCACCTCGCTCGGACAGGGTTGCGCTGCCATTTCCGCCGCTACCTCTTCAGAGGCGTCGCGAAGCGCGCGATTGTCGAGGAAAGCATTGATCATGCTGCTCGACAGGCCGTCGTCGCCGGGGATGATCCCGCAGCCGCGTTCGACAACAGCGCGGGCATTTACCGGGCGATCGGCACCCTGGCCGAAGACGATCTGTGGAATACCGGCGTGCAGCGCCGTCAGGGTATTGCCCGCGCCACCATGATGAATGAAGCCATCTGCGCCGTTCAGGAAGGCTCCCATGGGTATCCAGTCGACCAGGCGAACATTTGAGGGCAGTGAGCGCAGATCCGACCGCGCATTGGCCGAAAGATGCAGGATGATCTCGGCATCGACTTCACTGGCGGAATCCATCACCCAGGCGATCAGGTCAAGGCCGTCGACCATCGGTTTGACGGTACCGAGACTCACCAGCAGACGTTTACGGTCGGGCGTCCTCTCCCACCACGGTTCCCACACCGCGCCGCCGTTGTACGGGACGTACTGCATGGGAATAATGGGTTCTCCGTCGTTTTCAAGAATGCTCATGCTCGGTGGTGTTACGTCGATCCAGGCCATATCGCGCGGTGCGGCCCCAACGCCGTGGCGATGATAGGCGTCCGCGAGCGAACGCGTTACGCCTTTGATATGCCAGGGCGTATGGCCGAAGCCGACGGTTTGCATTACGACCGGTATATCGTATTTGGCGGCAATCAGAGGCCCGATGACCCCGAGCGGCGGGTAGATGATGAGATCGGGCCGCCAGTGTCCGGCAAACTCCACCAGGTGGTCGGCCATCTCTTCGCTGAAGAATGAGAAGTTGCCCATTTTTGTGCCGATGTTGCTTTCTTTTCGCTGTGCCTCGCGGCGGCGATAGTCAGCTTCAGAATCAAAACCGGGTGCGGCGTCAAATACCACCAGCCCTGCTTCTGCCGCTTTTTGGGCGAATTTTCCTCCGCTGGCGATCAGCACTTCATGGCCGTTAACGCGAAACGCCTGTGCCAGAGACAGCACAGGATACAGCAGCCCATAGAGAGGCGGGCCTACAAACAAAATACGCATGAGAAAATCCCTCTCCGCTTGACGAACTAAATCAGGAAGTCGACGCAGTCATATGCCAGCAGCAGGACGTTAATTTTCGTTAAGCCTGCTTTGACAGACGCTGCGTCCTTTTTGAGTTTCACCAGCCTTACGAACGGTCCTGTCGCTGACTGTTCCGTGACGTAGGCTGGTGAATCGGGAATTCCTTGTCCCGGCTTCCATTAACGCTTACGCGCCGTTGTCCTTTTGAACAGCCCAGGCGGCGTCGTGCTGCCACGCCGCGGTGTTCAGATGCATTTGTTGAGTGTGAGACCGTTCAACAAACCTGGAGAGGCTTGTTTCCTGATACCTCTGTATACCTTGCCAGATAAACCATCAGTGCAAATGCTAATGATAATAATTACTATTATCATATGTGAGTTGCAACTATAATTAAGCACTTAATGCACAATGAATCGATTATGGGAAAAATCGCAGGTGGGGCTCAGCAAAAGGGGACTCTGTGGATTTAGGCACAAAATCCCACGCTTGCGGCGGTTTACAGGCGGACCTGGTGATTCTGTGTAATTGATGGCGGGGGTCTACGATGACGCTACTTCACCAAATAGCGCGGGTTTACCTCCCGTAAATACTGGCGATGTTACTATGATGCCTGATTCACTGCTGTTTATCGTTATGGAAAACCTGCGTAATGTTAACAAAATTCCCTCTCCGACGCGTAATGACCTGTGCTGCGGCTCTGCTAATTATTTTTAGCATCGCCTTGTTCTTCTTCCTGAGAAGCCCCGAGGTTCCTGAGTATGTTACCGCTCCAGTACGCATCGGCGATATTGAAAACGCCGTACTTGCTACCGGTCGAATTGATGCGATTGAGCGGGTCAACGTTGGGGCACAGGTTTCTGGCCAGGTTAAGTCGCTGAAGGTGAAGTTAGGCGATCGTGTCACTAAAGGGCAGCTCATCGCTGAAATTGATGACGTGCCGCAGCGGAATGATTTACGCAACGCAGAAGCTGCTCTCAACGTGGTAAAAGCGGACCTTCAGGCTAAGCAGGCGCAGTTGAAGCAAGCCTCATTGCGTTTTAAGCGCCAGCGCCAGATGTTAAATGAGGATGCCAGCTCGAGAGAAGATTTCGAAACGGCTGAAACCACGCTGGCCAGTACCCGCGCTGAGCTATCGGCACTGAATGCCAAACTCGTCCAGGCGCAAATTGATGTCGACAAGAAAAAGGTCGATTTGGGTTATACAAAAGTTGTTGCTCCCATGGACGGCATTGTTATTGCCGTTGTCACCCAACAGGGCCAAACGGTTAACTCCAGCCAAAGTGCGCCGACCATTATCAAACTCGCACGTCTGGACGTGATGACAATTAAAGCCCAGATCTCTGAGGCGGATATCACGCGAATTTCACCGGGACAGAAAGCCAGATTCACCATTTTCTCTGAGCCGGATAAGCATTATGACGCCACGTTACGTACCGTTGAACTGGCACCTGAGTCGGTTATGAAAGATGATAGCCTTGCCAGCAGTAGCTCAGCCTCAGGGTCAGGCACGTCAAATGCTTCGGTGTACTACAACGCGCTGCTGGATGTCCCCAATCCAGAAAATCGGCTGCGAATTGCCATGACAGCACAGGTGACCTTGCTGGCTGGAGAAGCTAAAAATACGTTACTGGTGCCGATTCAGGCTGTGCACAAGGTGAGTGGCAACAAGCAGCAGGTGCAGATATTGACCAGTGATAACCGGCTGGAAACCCGTGAGGTCAAAACCGGCATTACTAACAGTGTGGATATCCAGATCCTGGACGGTGTAAAAGTCGGGGAACATGTTGTGTTATCGCAGCCGGGTGAAAAAGCGCCCGGGGAAGGGTTTGTATCTTGAGTAATATCATAGAACTCAAGGGCATCAGCCGCACCTACAGGAACGGTGGACAGGATCTCACCGTGCTTAAAGGGATTGATTTGACTTTCGCTGCTGGGGAGATGGTCGCGATCATCGGCGCCTCCGGTTCCGGTAAGTCAACCCTGATGAATATTATGGGCTGTCTCGATGTCCCTGATTGTGGCGATTACTTTATCAGCGGTCAAAATGCCGCCCAGCTTTCACCTGACGATCTGGCAAGGATCCGCCGTGAGCACATCGGTTTTATCTTCCAGCGTTATCATTTAATGCCCGACCTGAGCGCGTTAAGTAACGTTGAAATTCCGGCGATTTATGCCAATAGTGAGCGCGAAAAGCGCCGTCTGCGCGCGGCGACATTGCTTGGAAGACTCGGGCTGGAAGGTCGTGAACATCATAAGCCGGGAGAGCTTTCAGGCGGCCAGCAGCAGCGTGTGAGTATTGCCCGCTCGCTGATTAACGGCGGTGAAATCATTCTGGCGGATGAACCCACCGGCGCGCTGGATACGCAGTCCGGTCAGGAGGTACTGTCAATACTCAGTGAACTGAATCAGCGTGGCCATACCGTGGTTATGGTGACACATGATATGAAGGTAGCGCAGCATGCTAACCGTATTATTGAGCTGCGTGACGGTGAAATTATTTCTGATACCGGCAGTCGTGTTACCTCCGGGGTTGCCCTTAAACGACCTGACAGCGTTCAGCAAAGCTGGTGGCAAAGTATTGTTGACCGTACCCGTGAATCCCTGCACATGGCGTTAAAAGCGATGAATGCGCATCGCCTGCGCACGACGTTAACCATGACGGGCATTATTTTTGGTATCGCCGCGGTTGTTACGGTGGTGGCACTGGGAGAAGGCGCGAAACAGCGAACCCTTGATAATATCAAGGAGCTTGGAACCAACGTGGTGAGCATCTACCCGGGAAGGGATTTCTTTGACGACAGCACTGAAGCCATTCGTACACTGGTCCCGGCAGACGCCGAAGCATTAGCAAAGCAGGGGTTTGTTGACAGCGTCAGCCCCGAAGTTAACGCTTCCGACAACATTCGCTTTCTGGGTAAATCCGCTACCGCCACGATCAATGGCGTTGGGCGCGATCATTTTCGCGTAAACGGTATTGAACTGTTGCAGGGATCAACTTTCCAGGACGATCGAAATGCCTCGCAGGAAGTCATCATTGATGAAAACGCCCGCAAGGCGTTATTTGACGATGCGGGACTCAAGGCACTTGGGCAAATCGTTTTTCTGGGTTCCGTGCCTGCACGGGTTGTCGGCATCGCCAAAGGGAACAGCCGAAGCTATGCGCCTAATCGCATTAACGTCTGGATGCCTTACAGCACGGTGATGTATCGAATGACAGGAAAACCGGTGTTGACCAGCATCAGCGTAAGGCTTAAGGATGATGTTGCCAACGAGGCAGCGGTCAGCGCTATTTCTCAGCTTCTCACTCAACGCCACGGCGTGAAAGACTTCCAGCTTTATAATTTCGAGCAGATTCGACAATCAATCGAACGGACCTCAATGACCTTTAGCATCCTGATTCTGATGGTGGCCTGCATCTCGCTGATGATCGGCAGCATTGGGGTGATGAATATCATGCTGGTGTCGGTCACGGAACGGACCCATGAGATTGGCGTACGAATGGCGGTCGGTGCGCGTCAGGGCGATATCATGCAGCAGTTTATGATTGAGGCTGTGCTGGTATGTCTAATAGGCGGAGTGTTAGGTATTGCACTGTCGTATGCCGCCGGAGCGCTGTTCACCGCGCTGGCAGGGGGCATTTTCACCGCCATTTATTCGTGGCAGGCCGCTGCTGCCGCATTCTTCTGCTCAACTTTAATCGGCATGATCTTTGGTTATCTCCCTGCCCGCAAGGCAGCAAGGATGGATCCGGTCGTTTCACTGGCCAGCGAGTAACCCATGAAAATATTATCCCCTTTAACGGTATGCCTTGCTGTCCTGCTTAGTGCTGGCTGCGCCGACTCTCTGAAAAGCGACTATCAGCCTCCTGAGGTGAAATACCCTGCCAACTGGTATCAGGCGGATGCTGCGGAGGAGAGGATGCCGTTCGACTGGCAGGCCTTTAACGATCCAGACCTCGACGGCTGGCTGCGGCAGGTGATGGTGCGCAATAACGATGTCGCTGGAGCAGTATTGCGTGTTTATGGCGCCCGCCTGGAAGAAGAGCGGATTGGCATCACAAACGATCCGGGACTAAAAGGTTCGCTCGCGCTTGACGGTAAAAAACAGCTGAACAGCTCAGCCCACTGGACCAGGGGCAGCGTTGCCAGTATTAATACCAGCTATGAGCTGGATCTGTGGGGCAAAATAGCGCGGCAGCGCGATGGGAAGGCGTGGGCACGTTTTGCCTCGGAAGAGGATCTGCGTTCTGCACGCCTGACGCTGCTTTCAAATGCCAGTAATAATTACTGGCGCTTAGGCTTTATTAACCAGCAGCTGTCTGTCCTGCAACAAAGCATCGACTATGCAAAAGAGACGCTGCGCCTGGCTAACGCGCGCTATGCCGCGGGCGGTGCCTCCTCTCTGGATGTTGTGGATGCTCAGCAGGGCGTGCTTTCGCAGGAAAACAGGCTGGCGGCGTTGAAGAATGAACGTTTACAGGCGCTCAATCAGCAAGCCGTTTTGCTTGGAACCGCGCTGGGCAGCGCGATAGTCGAACCGAAAGCGTTACCAATGGGACCACTGCCGCAGGTCAGTGGAAAGATCCCGGTCAACGTGCTGCGGCATCGACCCGATATCAGCGCTAAAGAGTGGCGGGTACGGGAAGCATTGGCCACCGTTGATGTCCAGCGTACTGCATTTTATCCAGCGTTTAGTCTGACCGGCTCGCTTGGCACCAGCAGCAGCAGCCTTATGGCCTTCCTGGAAAATCCTGTAGGCTCTGTTGGAGCAAACCTGACCCTGCCGTTCCTGGAATGGAGAGAAAGGGGCATGGACGTGAAGATTGCCCGCAACGACTACGAGCAACGGGTTCTGGAGTTTAAACAGGAACTTTACAAGGCGATGAGTAGCATAGAAGATGCGCTTGCTTTGCGTCATCAACTCCTGGAACAGGAGACGCTTCTACGTGAAGGCCTGGAACTGGCGAAAAAATCAGAGAGGTTAAACGAAGTTCGCTATCGCCAGGGCGCGGTGCGAATTTCTTTCTGGCTTGATGCTCAGGAGAAACGCCGTCAGGCCGAACTGGCACTGTATGAAAATCGCTTTAACCAGTTAAATAATCTGGCAAAAATCTATATGGAGTTCGGCGGTTCGGTATCTTTCCCCTGAATTGCGCAGACTCATTTACGTCTGGCAGCAATATGACTTGCTGCCAGGGCGCAGTTCGCAAGACATCCCTCGTCATTATTCAAACCCATCTCACAAAAATCGCTCCTCCCCTTTGATCGAAATTTCATCTCCGGCTATATGACTAGTCATATCATTTAAATGACTAGTCATATAGGAGGCAACCATGAATCAATCACTGCCAGCCAACTTCTTATGGGGCAACTCGGTGTCGAGCATGCAGACGGAAGGGGCCTGGAATGAGGGCGGAAAGGGGATGTCGGTGTACGACATTCGCGAAGCCGGTGAAAATATCTCTGACTGGAAAGTGGCCACCGACTCCTACCACCGCTACCGGGAAGATTTCGACCTGATGCAGGATCTGGGCATGAACTGCTACCGCTTCCAGATCTCCTGGAGCCGCGTCTGCCCGCAGGGTGACGGCGATTTTAACGACGAGGGTATCGCCTTTTACGACCGCTTTATCGACGATCTGATCGCCCGCGGTATCGAGCCGATGGTCTGCCTCTACCACTTCGATATGCCGCTGGCGCTGGCGCAGGAGTACAACGGATTTAACGATCGTCGCGTCGTGGAGGCGTTTATCCGCTACGGCAAAAAGATGATCGACTGCTACGGTGACCGGGTGAAGTACTGGCTGACCTTTAACGAGCAGAATATTTTCCACATGCCGATAGCCTTCCGCATCTCCGGCTATATGAAGGGGGAGGAAACCCTGCGCGAGCTGTACGAAGTGCAGCATCACACTATGGTGGCGCACATGGCGCTGACCGAGTACCTGCACCAGACTAAGCCGGGCAAGCTGATGGGCGGCATGCTGGCGCACCAGCTGATTTATCCGGCCACCTGCAAACCGCGTGACATCTTCTGCGCCCAGCAGTACGACGAATTCCTCAACCAGAACCTGCTGCGCGTCTTCGCGGGCCAGGGCTACAGCCCGGCGGTGATGGCGGTGGTGGAGCAGGAAGGCTTCGGCGATATCTACCGCGCAGACGATCTCGCGCTGTTTGCGCGCACGAAGAACGACTTTATGGCCTTCAGCTACTACGCCAGCAAAACGCTGGACAGCGATGCCATCCCGGAAGGCACGCCGGTGAACTATTACCTGCTGCACGGCGAGAAAAACAATCCGTACCTGAAGGCCACCGAGTGGAACTGGCAGATCGACCCGCTGGGCTTTCGCACCATCATCACCCGCTATGCCAACGACTGGCGGATGCCAGTATTCCCGATTGAGAACGGCATTGGGGTGATTGAGTCCTGGGATGGCGTAAACCCCATAGAGGATACCTACCGCATCGACTACCACCGGGCGCATATCGAGGCCATGAAAGAGGCGATGTTCGAGGACGGGGCAGAGGTATTGGGCTATCTCGGCTGGGGGTTGATTGACATTCTTAGCTCGCAGGGTGACATGCGCAAGCGCTACGGCGTGGTCTACGTCAACCGTGAAAATCACGACCTGAAAGACCTGAAGCGCGTGCCGAAGAAGAGCTATGCGTGGTTAAAACAGGTTATCCATACCAACGGACGCGAGATGTAAGCCGTACGCTGCCGGGCCGTTTTTGTGACTGATTGATGGGAACTATCCGCTATGTCTGAAACAAAAATAACACCGCACATGCAGTCTTTTGTCGATAAATTTGTTGAGTTCTCGGCGCGCCTGGCAAACCAGGTGCACCTGCGATCCCTGCGCGATGCCTTCGCCACGGTAATGCCGATTTTCATCCTTGCCGGTCTGGCGGTGCTGGTGAACAACGTGGTGTTTCCCTGGATCTTAGAGGGCGACACGCTCACGCAGTTTAAGGTGTGGGGCGAGGCGATCATCAACGGCACGCTGAACATCGCCGCGCTGCTGCTGGCGCCGATGATCGCCTGGTCGCTGGCGCGCAACAAAGATTTCGACAATCCGGTCTCGGCAGTGGTTATCGCCGTCAGCAGTTTCATCATCATGATGCCGATGCGCTTACAGATTACCCCCGTCGGCAGCGACGCCACGGTAAACGTTACCCAGGTGCTGACGTTCGCCAATATCGGCTCCACCGGGATTTTCGCCGGGGTGCTGATTGGGCTGCTCTCAACCGAGCTGTTTATCGCCATTTCACGGCTGAAGGCGCTGCACATTTCGCTGGGGGAGAACGTACCGCCAGCGGTGAGCAAATCCTTTACCGCGCTGATCCCGACGATCCTCACGCTCTCCCTGTTTGCGGTGCTGGCGGCTATACTGGCGAACGTGCTGCACACGGATCTGATCCATCTCATTACGACATTTATTCAGCAGCCGCTGCGGCTGATCAACACCAGCCTGCCCGGGACGATCTTCATTTACAGCTTCGGTAACTTCCTGTTCACGCTCGGTATTCATCAGTCGGTGGTCAACAGCGTGGTGCTGGAGCCATTCCTGCTGATCAATACCAATGAGAATATGCTGGCCTTTGCCAACGGCCAGCCGATCCCGCACATCATCAACAACATCTTTGTGCCGACCTTTGGCATGGTGGGCGGGACGGGCAGCACAATCTCATTGCTGATTGCTATCTTCATCTTCTCAAGACAGAAATCAGCGAAGCAGGTGGCGCGTCTGTCGCTGGCGCCGGGTCTGTTTAACATCAACGAGCCGGTGATTTTCGGCCTGCCGATAGTCTTTAACCTGCCGCTGATGATCCCGTTTGTGCTGCTGCCCGCTATCGGGATTTACTTTGCGTGGCTCTGTACCACGCTGGGGCTCATGTCGCGCTGCGTGGTGATGATCCCGTGGACGACCCCGCCGATCCTCAGCGCCTGGCTGGCGACGGCGGGGGACTGGCGGGCGGTGGTGGTGCAGTTGGCAATCATCGTATTTGGTGTATTCTTCTACCTGCCTTTCCTCAAAGTTGCCGAGCGAGTGGCGTTGAAAAACAGCGGGACAGAACACTAATTTAAGGAAGGACGATGGCGGCGAAGTACATCACCATAGCGCGGGAAATTAAGAAACGCATTATCACCCAGCAGTACGCCGCCAATGAACCTCTGCCGGACCAGTTTGCGCTGGCGGCGGAGTTCAGCACCAGCCGGATGACCATTCAGCAGGCGATGCGTCAGCTGATCGTAGAAGGGCTGGTCTATACCCGACAGGGGCAGGGCACGTTCATCCGCAAAAATTTCCTCCAGCTTTCCCAGTGGGATCTCTCCGGCAGCGACTACTTCGGGGCGACCAAAACCTGGGAACATTTAGGCACGGTGACGAGCCAGGTGGTGCACTTCGAACTGCGCTTCCCGAACGAGAAAGAGCAGGCATCGCTGATGATAAATCCGGATACGCCGATCTATGACTTTATCCGTCTGCGTTTACTGAACGGTGAGCCGATGTCTCTGGACGCCACGGTAATGCCGCTCAATCTGGTGCCCGGTCTGAACAAAACCCATCTTGAAAGTTCGGTATTCCGGTATGTACAGGAGACGCTGGGGCTGAAGATCATGGGATCGTATCGGGTGGTGCGGGCGCTGAAACCAAATGCGCTGGATATGCAGCACTTAATCTGTGAACAGACCGATCCGGTGCTGGAGGTGGAGCAGGTGATCTATCTTGAAGATGGCACGCCGCTGGAGTACGCCCATTGTCACTATCGCTATGACCATGGCGGCATCGTTATCGTGAATAACGGATAAAAAAAAGCGGGCCCCGCGGCCCGCTTTTTTAATTCTCACGATTAGTTCAGACGCACCGGCATACCGGAACGGTTCTGAATCGCCTGGTCAACGATGGTCGTGTCAACATCCGCCTGAGAGGTGACGGACTGCACCGCGCTGGTCAGCTTAATCGGTACGATTTCGTTGTTGTTGATCTGATCTTCGCTGGTGGACAGCGGGTTATGCACTTCAATGTAACGGCTGCCGTCCGGCTCTGACGTCGCTTTCACCGGTTCGTTAATGAACTGCACGCGCGTACCGACCGGCACGTTATCGAACAGGAATTTGATGTCTTCATTACGCAGACGCACGCAGCCGTGGCTTACGCGCAGGCCGATACCGAAGTTGGCGTTAGTACCGTGGATGGCATACAGACGTCCAATGTACAGCGCGTACAGACCCATCGGGTTATCCGGGCCGGCAGGCACAACGGCTGGCAGCGGTTCGCCGGCAGCAATGTACTCAGCGTGCATTTTGGCGGTCGGCGTCCAGGTTGGGCCCGCTTTCTTACGCTCCACTTTGGTGGTCCAGTTCAGCGGAGTGTCTTTACCCAGCTGACCGATACCGATAGGCAGCACGATCACGGTGTTGGTGCCTTTCGGGTAGTAATACAGACGCATTTCGGCGCTGTTAATCACGATACCTTCGTGCACGGTATCCGGCAGGATCAGCTGCTGTGGAATGTTGAGTACGGTACCCGCTTTCGGCAGATACGGGTCAACGCCCGGGTTCGCCTCCAGCATGTTCGACAGACCGAGCTGATACTGCGCCGCGAAGTATTCCAGCGGCTGAGAGTTCCCTTCCGGCACCGTCACCACCTGGTTTTCACCCACCAGACGGCTTCCGTCTGTCGGCAGGGGATACGTCACCGCAGACGCGGTCTTACAAAAACCTACTACGGCTAACGCCGCCGCAAAAAGCGTTGTTAATTTCATGTTCATGTTATGCGAGGTATCTAAGCCATTCTGGCGATGAGTTGATAAGTCTGAATCGGTAATGGGAGCGCATTATATGTGCATTCCCGTTAACTGGGAATTCAGATGTGTACGAAATCACATTTTTTTCGATTTTGTTAAAGTTTAGTGGATTACCGCAACAGGGGATCTCAATTCGGAATTGTGGCATAATGCCGCGTTTATCACACTTTTCGCAGGAATCTCTCCGTGTTAGTTACCAGCAACGTCACTATGCAGTTTGGCAGTAAGCCGCTGTTCGAAAACATTTCCGTCAAATTTGGCGGCGGCAACCGTTACGGCCTGATTGGTGCCAACGGTAGCGGAAAATCCACCTTTATGAAGATCCTCGGCGGTGACCTGGAGCCAACGCTCGGTAACGTGTCGCTCGACCCTAACGAGCGCATCGGTAAG
Source organism: Enterobacter cloacae complex sp. GYL001 (assembly GCF_049237125.1). Taxonomy (NCBI): domain Bacteria; kingdom Pseudomonadati; phylum Pseudomonadota; class Gammaproteobacteria; order Enterobacterales; family Enterobacteriaceae; genus Enterobacter; species Enterobacter cloacae complex sp. GYL001. The sequence continues at coordinate 319,406 of NZ_JBMKGW010000001.1, forward strand.
CTGCGTCAGGATCAGTTCGCCTTCGAAGAGTTCACCGTGCTCGACACCGTGATCATGGGGCACGCGGAGCTGTGGGAAGTGAAGCAGGAGCGCGATCGTATCTACGGTCTCGCTGAGATGAGCGAAGAAGACGGTTACAAAGTGGCCGACCTGGAAACGCAATACGGCGAAATGGACGGCTACTCTGCGGAAGCGCGTGCGGGCGAACTGCTGCTGGGCGTCGGTATTCCGGTTGAACAGCATTACGGCCCGATGAGCGAAGTCGCGCCAGGCTGGAAGCTGCGTGTGCTGCTGGCGCAGGCGCTGTTCTCTAACCCGGACATCCTGCTGCTCGACGAACCGACGAACAACCTGGACATCGACACCATCCGCTGGCTGGAGCAGACGCTGAACGATCGCGACAGCACCATGATCATCATCTCGCACGACCGTCACTTCCTGAACATGGTGTGTACCCACATGGCGGATCTGGACTACGGCGAGCTGCGCGTTTATCCGGGCAACTACGATGAGTACATGACGGCGGCAACCCAGGCGCGCGAGCGTCTGCTGGCCGACAACGCCAAGAAGAAAGCGCAGATTGCTGACCTGCAATCCTTCGTCAGCCGCTTCAGCGCCAACGCCTCTAAATCGCGCCAGGCAACGTCGCGTGCCCGTCAGATCGACAAAATCAAGCTGGAAGAGGTTAAAGCCTCCAGCCGTCAGAACCCGTTCATCCGCTTCGAGCAGGACAAGAAGCTGTTCCGTAACGCGCTGGAAGTGGAAGCCCTCACCAAAGGCTTCGATGAAGGCCCGCTGTTCAAAAACTTCAACCTGCTGCTGGAAGTGGGCGAGAAGATTGCCATCCTCGGCGCCAACGGCGTGGGTAAATCCACTATGCTGAAAACCCTGGTGGGTGAACTGCAACCGGATAACGGTACCGTGAAATGGTCTGAAAACGCGCAGATTGGTTACTACGCGCAGGACCATGAATATGAGTTTGAAAACGATCTGACCGTCTTCGACTGGATGAGCCAGTGGAAGCAGGAAGGCGACGACGAGCAGGCGGTACGCAGCATTCTGGGGCGTCTGCTGTTCAGCCAGGACGACATCAAAAAGCCCGCCAAAGTGCTCTCCGGTGGTGAAAAGGGCCGTATGCTGTTCGGCAAGCTGATGATGGAAAAACCGAATATTCTGGTGATGGACGAACCGACTAACCACCTGGATATGGAATCTATTGAGTCGCTGAACATGGCGCTGGAGATGTATCAGGGCACCCTGATCTTCGTCTCTCACGACCGGGAGTTCGTCAGCTCGCTGGCGACCCGCGTGATCGAAATTACGCCAGAGCGCGTGGTGGACTTCACCGGTAACTACGAAGATTACCTGCGCAGTAAAGGTATCGAGAGTTAAAAAAATAGCCGGGTGGCGGCTTCGCCTTACCCGGCCTACGTTCTATCCCCTCTCCCTGTGGGAGAGGGTTAGGGTGAGGGCAACAGGCCGCACTACACCACCCACTCGCCCCCATCAACTCCGTTCACCCGCAACGTACGTTTTTCCCCCGCCGGTAATGACACCTTCAGCGCCTTCCATGCCGGACGATAGTCGCCGCGCGCATTCACCTTCAGGTTGATACTTGCGCCGTCGCACACCATCTCCCATTCCACCCACAGCGCATTGCCGTTCTGGTAGCCCCAGCTTTCGCCGTCATCCTCAAACAGCAGCCCGGCGGTGGTGCCGACGCCTTTCACCGGGAACAGTTTCAGCTCACGGGTATCGTCTTTATCTGCGCTCACGTGACGGATGCGCTCGCTGAGCGGCAAACCGGCCCCGGCGCGTACCAGCAGCGGCAGCTTTTCCAGCGGCGCATCAAGGACGATCGCTTGCCCGCCCGCATACCACGCGTGAGTGTAAAAATCGTACCAGCCGGTTTCGTTATCCGGCAGCCAGACGCGGCGCTCGCGCTGCCCGGCTTCGACGACGCTGGCCACCAGCAGGTCACGGCCCAGCAGGAAGTCGTCGCACTCTTCAAACGTCTGCGCATCGTGCTCATGATCGAGGAAGGTCGGGCGCAGCATCGGCTCGTCGTCGGCGTGCGCCTGCCAGAGCAGGGTGTAGAGGTACGGCAGCAGGCGGTAGCGCAGTTCAATGGCGCTGCGAATCGCAGGCGTGACGCCCGGGTACATCCACGGCTCGTTCACCGTGTGATCATCGTTCCACGAGTGAATGGTAAAGCGCGGGTGCATCACGCCGTTCTGTACCCAGCGCACGAACAGCTCGGCATCCGGCTTGTCGCCGGAGAAACCGCCGACGTCGTGACCGACGTTGAACAGTCCGGACAGGCTCATGCCCAGCCCCATGCGGATGTTATAACGCAGGGTGTCCCAGTTAGTGCGGTTATCGCCGCTCCAGGTCTGAACGTAGCGCTGCATCCCGGCGCAGCCGGAGCGGGAGATCAGATACGGACGTTTCTCCGGCGCAAAGCGCTGCTGCGCTTCCAGCGAGGCGCGCATCATCAGCAGCGGCATCACCGGGCGAATGTGCTTGATGGCGATCTCCTGACCGAAGCCATAGCAGCGCGCTTCCCCGTCCCACACTTCATACTCGTTGTTGTCGTTCCAGGTGGAGTCGATGCCCATCTCCAGCAGCTGCGTGGTCACGCCGTTCTGCCACCACTGCACCGTCTGCGGGTTGGTGAAGTCGAGATGCGATCCTTCGTCATCCCAGAAGCTGGAACGTTCAGGCGCATCGGTTTCTGAATCACGAATGAACAGGCCGCGTTCCGCCACTTCGCTGTAGCGGGGATGATCCTGCAACAGACACGGCTTGATGTTGGCCGCAAGCCGCAGCCCCGCGTCGTGGAACGCCTGGCTCATCACCTTCGGCTGCGGCACTTTGTCGTAGTTCCAGTTAAAGACGTAGCGCTTGCCGTTAATCGAGGTATAGCCGGAGGAGAGCTGGAACGAGTCGCACGGAATGGCATGCTCATCGCACAGGCGGATGAAGTTCATCAGCTGGTTTTGCGCATCCGGCGCGTCGGTGTAGTGCATGGTCGAGCCGCTGTAGCCCAGGCTCCACTTCGGTCCGAACAGCGTTTTCCCCGTCAGGCGCACGAAGGCTTTCGTCACGTCCAGCGCACGCTTGCCGGTAAAGATGTAGTAGTCAATATCGCCCGCTTCCGCCTGCCAGCGGCGGTAGGCGGTGTGATAGTTGTCGATCTCGTTACCCAGATCCAGCCAGCAGCTGCTCAGGTTATCGTAGAACAGACCGTAGCTCACGTCATCGCGACGGGTGAGGGTGAACGGGATGTGCTTGTAAAGCGGATCGGTGCTGGCCGCGTTATAGCCCATCGCGTCCAGGTTACGCATCTCATAGCGTTTGCCGTTGCGCTGTAAATCACCCGCTTTCTCACCCAGACCGTAAAAACGTTCATCCTTACGACGGCTAAGATAGTGCGCCACGCCGTCACCGTGGGCGTTCAGCAGGTAGGCGCTGGTCGGGCGGTCATTGACCAGCGGCTGCCACTCGCCCGCCTCATTGCGGTAGTGCCACTCCAGCCACAGCGGCTGGTGGACGGTGACGCGCAGCTGTTCAGTCGCTACGGTTAACGTGTCGTCCTGCTGCGTCAGCGTCCAGGCAGGGCAGGTGAAGCCGCTGACATCGTCACGACGGCGGCCTTCCCACGGCACATCTTGTTCCGGCGCGATGCTCCAGGTGCGGTTCAGCGCCAGCTCGCCTTTACGTTTGATCAGCACACGGAACAGATTCTCTTCCAGCACATACAGACACAGGCGGTGCTGATTATCGATCAGCAGTTCCAGATGGTTTGCTGACTGCTTATCTACGGTCCAGTTTTTCAGGGTTTTCATATGCAATACATCCACTATCAGGCGCGCTTGGCGCGACGTTCAGCAATAAATGCTACCAGGAAGACAGCGCCAATCAGGTCAAAGAAGCCCATGGCAATAAAAAGCGGGTTAAAGCCGATTTTGTCGGCGGTCACACCGATTAACAGTGAGAACAGGAAGCTGGCGATCCACGCCGCCGAGCCGCGCATGCCGTTGACGGTCGCCATCTGGCCTTTGTCGAACGACTCCACGACCAGGGCGCTCAGCATGCAGGAGATGATCTGGTGCCCGAAGCCGCCGATAGAGATCAGCACGATGGTGATATACGGGTCGCGGGTCACGGCCACGACGGCCAGAGAAATCATCAGAAACGCGCCGGTGACGGAGCTGGCTACCACCGAGTTAACGCGGGTGCAGCCAAACCAGCGGGTGTAGAGCCGGGTCAGGTAGCCGCTCGCCACGCTGCCGAGGTCGGCGGCCAGGAACGGCAGCCAGGCGAACATCGCGATCTGTTTCAAATCCATACCGTGCTCTTTGGCGAGGTACAGCGGCACCCAGAAGCTCAGCACGGCCCAGGCCGGTTCCGCCATAAAGGCCGGGATGGCGATACCGTAGAACCGTTTGTTCTTCGAGACGGTTTTCAGCGCGGTCAGGAAGGGCAGTTTGACCGGCGCAGGTTCGTTATCCTGCTTGATAAACGCCAGCTCATCGCGGCTCAGGTTTGGGTGCTGTTCCGGGTTGTGATAAAACGCCCACCACAGGATCACCCACAGCAGCGCCAGCACGCCGGTAAACATAAACGCACCCTGCCAGCCGAACGACGCGTGAGCAAAGTAGATGATAGGCGGGGCCAGCATGGCCCCAATGGAGAAGCCTACCCCCGCCCAGCCTGCGGCAACAGGGCGCTCTGATTTCGGGAACCATTCACCGATGGTTTTGGCGTTCGCTGGCGTGGCGGCGGCTTCGGACGCACCCATAAAGAAGCGCAGAATCGCCAGGTGCAGCCAGCTTCCGGCACCCGCGTGGAAGATACACATCAGCGCCCAGATCCCGGCGCAGACCATAAAGCCGATTTTCAGGCCGATAACGTCAATCAGCCAGCCGCACAGGGGCTGGAAAATGGTGTAGGCGATCTGGAACGCGCCGACGATCCAGGAGTACTGCTCGGTGGTGATCCCGAGGCTCTCTTTCAGTTCAGGGGCGAGAATACCTAACGAGTTACGGGTGATGTAGTTAACGGTCACGCCGAGAAGAAACAGCACCAGTACGTACCAGCGCAGGTTCCTGATGACGCGACGTGTTTTGCTTGTCGCTACGGTGTTATTGATGTCCTGACTCATTTTCTTCTCCACAAGACGGACGGTAAGGGGACAAAGGTTCAGGTGTCACACAGCGTCAGGCGTTTGAAAGTTATCTGTTTTAGAGCGCTAAGCTGCTATACAACTAGTATGGAAGTTGTGTGACAGGTTCACCTTAAGAAAGAAATTGGGCAGGGAATAGTGTATTTTGTGCAAACTTTCTCATAACCGAGGTTTAATTTTCGGCATTATGGCCTTCTTGCAAGTTATTACCTGATAAACAAGTTGTGAAAATTTTTTCATTTCACATCCGGAGCCAGATCACAAAATGGACAAAAGGCTTAAAATCACCGAAATCGCCGCCCGGACGCAGCTCTCCATCAGCACCGTTTCTCGCGTGCTGGCGGGGAAGGCAAACACCAGCGAAAAAGCACGGGCAAAGGTGCTGGCGTGCGCGCGGGAGCTGGGGGTAATGGACGGCATGGCGGCGGGGCGTCTGCTGCTTAACAGCCTGGTGGTGTTTGCCCCGCAGCGGGCGTTTGACGAGCGGTCCGACATCTTTTACTACCGCGTCATCCAGAGCGTGAGCAAAGGGCTGGCCTCGCACGAAGTTCGCCTGCGTTACTGTGCGCTGGAGGAGAACGACAGCGATGCCCAGCTGTTTCTGGCCCGCATGAACGAAGTGGACACCCAGGCGGCGATCCTCCTCGGTATCGACGATCCGCATATTCACGATCTGGCGGTAGACGTGGGCAAACCCTGTATGCTGATTAACTGCCGGGACCGCCACATGCGCCTGCCCGCCGTCGCGCCGGATCATCGCGCGATTGGCAAGCGGGCGGCGGAGTACCTGTTCGAGATGGGGCACCGGGAGGTGATGAACGTGCTGTGCCTGCGTCGCTACACCATGGAGCTGCGCCTGTCCGGGATCCGCGACGCGTGGCACGGTCATAACCTCAGGTTCAGCGACAGGCGCGACCTGCTGATGGTGTCCAGCTTCAGCGCCAGAGAGACGGAGCAGCTGGTAAGCGAGTGGCTTCACCAGCAGAAAGGGAAGGACCTGCCGACGGCGTTCCTGGTTGGTGGCGATTTTATGGCGGCGGGGACCATCAGCGCGCTGCAAAACCACGGTCTGCGCGTGCCGCATGATGTCTCGGTGATGAGCATCGACGGCTTTAATCTCGCGGCGATTCAGGATGTGCCCTTAACCGCGGTACATGTTCCGCGTGATGAGCTGGGAACGGAAGCGGTGCATATGCTCCAGCAGCGGCTGATGCGCCCGGATGCGCCGGTGGGAACATTGCTGCTAAACGGCACGCTGACCGTGCGGGAGTCGGTACGGCGGATACGTCAGGGGAAACGACGCACCGCCGTTGAGCGGGAAGGGCTGTATGACGGTTAAGCCATGCCCAGCGCGCGCCTGCCGTGGATGTTGAGATCGTTCACGGTAAAGCGGCCCTGCCAGCTTTTCTCATAATCCTCGCGCGGGAAATCGCCCGGTGACGCGCCGGTTTCCAGCGCTTCCTTGACCTTTTTCGCATAGGCGAGATTCTTCTCGCACATCGGCGCGGCAGGAATGTACATCACGTTGCCCCAGCCCTGCTGATTTTCCACCGGCGCGACGGAGTGGATCACATCGCAGTGCCACCACACGGAATCACCGGCTTCCAGCGCCGGAATGCTGGTTAACGCTTCGATCAGCAGCGGGTGCCACTTCTCAGAAATCGGCAGCACGCGCCCCGGCGCCACGCCGCACAGCTCGTCTTCCGGCACGTCGTCCAGCAGCGGACGCAGCAGAATGTAAGCCATTGCCTCCGGGATCGGCACCACGTGCAGCAGCCCCTGGCCGGGGATCATATCCGACAGCGCCGTCCAGCCCTGGAAGGTGCGGAACACCGAGCATTTGGTGGTGTTATCGACGGTGTACTCTTCCACTTCGGTACGATGCGCGGCATTCCACGGATCGTATTTCTCGACGTTGCCGTCAAACACGCGGGCGAACACCTGCTGATAAGCGGGCAGCAGCCAGCGCTCCAGCGCGCCAGAATCGGTGTGTGCGCCAAGTCCTTTCGAGGTGGTTCCCGGCGGGCGGCGGCGGATGCGGTCAGGGTAAATCACGCTCACGTCCGGGTCGAACCACTGTTTACCGTTGCTCTCAAATGTCCATAAACGGTTCAGGAATGACTGTACCTGCGCCATCTCTTCACTCTGGCGCGCCTGCATTTGCGCCTGAGACCAGTAGATCGGATAAATCTCCGGACGAGAGGCCGTTAAGGTGCCGAAGAAGTTATCGCCGGGTCCTTTGTACACCTCGTCAAATTTGTTCAGATCGAGGTAGTCGAGCATCGACTGATCCCACGCCAGCGCCTGCTCGCGCGGGAAGTGGCCTTTGATCACCCCGCAGCCGCGACGTTTAACGGCTTCGCGCTGTTCGGCGGTGATCGTGCCGTTTTTCACGTCGGCAAAAGGGATCACTGGCCAGACGGTTTCGCCTTTGTTTTTGAGAGCGTTGATTTCCGCCACGCGGGTGGCGATTTTATCGCTGAGCCGGTCGAACACCGCCTGCACGTCGCCGATCTGCGCGCGTAATTCACGTTTCATCTGACGGATTGCCGCTTTATGGTCCGCTGGCAACGTTTCGCTGGTAAAGGTCATAACTGCCTCGCATCTTTCATTCGAAAGTAAAAGTGTCTACAAGTGATACTTTAAGTTAAAAAAAAGTTAATGCAAGTTTAAAACCTTGACGGGTGCCACAGGATGGGAAAAGAGTGAGAGGCCGGAGCGAGGCTCCGGCAGGTAGGGGGATCAGGCGTCGAACGGGGAGTGCGCGTCGAGCACGGACTGAATCACATTCAGCGCGCCCTGATGGTTGTTATCGTCGGTAGTGTAACGGCTGACCTCTTTAATGCTGTCCGCCGCGTTGCCCATCGCAAAGGAGTATTTTACCAGCTTCAGCATTTCCGCATCGTTGCCGCTGTCGCCAATGCCGACGCACGCCTGAGGTGAGACTTTCCAGCGTTTAAGCAGGCGGCTGATGCCGTTGGCCTTGTGCAGGCCGGGGATAATCAAATCGACAAAACCGAAGCCGCTGGTGACCGGCTTCATGATGCCCTCCAGGGAGACGTGCAGTTTATCAACCAGATTCGGGATATCGCTGTCCGGCAGGTTCAGGGAGAATTTAAACAGCACGTCGTCAATTTCGCGGTAATCGCTGATGGGTTTTAAGCGATGGTAGTGTTTCGACATCAGCTTCACGAACGCTTCTGGCGCCTTATCGCTGACGTACGCGCTCTCCAGCCCGCAGGCCACGAAATTCAGCCCTTTGTCTTTCAGCAACTCGCCAATGACGATCTGCGACTCATGACGCGTCAGTTCGCCGTGGAAAATCTGTTCGCCGTGATCGAAGACCAGCGCGCCGTTTTCTGCCACGAAGGAGATCTGGTCTTTCAGCTCGGGAAAGAAGGAGATGAGCTGGTAATACTGGTTGCCGCTGGCGACAACAAATTCAATGTCGCGGGCTTTAAGCTGCTCAAACTGTGCCTGGAAGCGGTCACGATCGTACTGCTTGGCATCATCAAGGAAAGTTCCGTCCATATCGGTGACGATAACTTTTACGGTCATACTGTGCTCCTGGGTCACTGCGTTTGAAACATTCTAATAACAAGGTGACGGGGAGCACAAATTTAATTTCATTCGAAAGTCAAAGCAAAACGGCAACCGAAGTTGCCGTTTTTAGTGTTTTCTCCCTCTCCCCGTGGGAGAGGGCCGGGGTGAGGGCATCAGCGTGCGCATTTCCCCCTCACCCTAACCCTCTCCCTCAAGGGAGAGGGGATAAACCGTTACAGCGTATGCTCAGTACGGGCAATAATATCGTCCTGCGCATCCGGCGACAGGGCAGTGAAGAACGCCGAGTAACCCGCCACGCGCACCACCAGGTCACGATACTGATCCGGGTGTTTCTTCGCTTCCAGCAGCGTTTCGCGGGAGACGATGTTGTACTGAATGTGCCAGCCTTTATGCACCTCGAAGAAGGTGCGCAGCAGCACCATCAGCTTCTGGCGATCGCTGTCGTTTTCCAGCGTCGACGGGTTCAGCTTCTGGTTTAGCAGCACGCCGCCGAGAATCGCTTCCGTCGGCAGTTTACCCACGGAGCCAATCACCGCCGTCGGGCCGAGGTGGTCGGTACCGGAGGCCGGGCTTGCCCCTTCCGCCAGCGGGGTGTGGGCTTTACGGCCGTCCGGCGTCGCCATGGTTGCTGCGCCAAACGGCACGTTTGCGGAGATAGACGACGTGCCCGCGTAGTAGTTACCCCCAATCGGGCCGCGGCCGTAGCGTGGGTTGTGATACTGCTTCAGCTCTTCAATGTAGGTCTGATAAGCACGGGTCAGCAGCAGGTCCACGCTGTCGTCGTCGTTGCCGTACTTCGGCGCGCCGTTGATCAGGCGCTGGCGCAGCTGCTCGTGGGTCAGCCCCTCGAAGTCATCCGCCAGCGCCGCCGCCAGCTGTTGCTGACCGATAACGCCCTGGTCAAACACCAGCTTCTTCACCGCTGCCAGGCTGTTGCCAAGGTTGGCGATCCCCACCTGTAGGCCGGAAACCCAGTCATACTTCGCGCCGCCCTGCTTAATGCTTTTCGCGCGTTCGATACAGTCGTCCACCAGCGCCGAGCAGAGAATATCGTGGACGTTCTCTTCCAGCATGGTGTCCACCACGTACTCGATCTCAATGGATTTGCGGGTGTAGTAGCGGATCTGGTTATCCCACGCCGCCATGACCTCATCGAAATTCCCGAAATTACCGGCAGAAAGCGCTTTTTCCTGCGGCAGGAACACCTGGCCGCTGGTGGCGTCGCGACCGCCTTCCAGCGCCGCCAGCATCACGCGGGCGAAGTTGATAAAGCTCATGCCGGTGCAGCGATAGCCCCACTTGCCGCCGACGGCGGTTTCGATGCAGCCAATCGCCGCATAGTCATACGCGTCCTCTCGTTCCACGCCGAGCTTGATAAATTCCGGGATCACGATTTCATCGTTGTTAAACGCCGGCATCCCGAAGCCGCAGCGGATCACCTGCACGCAGGCGTCGAGGAAGTCGTTGCTCATGCCCGCGTGGTAGCGCACGCTCAGGTTCGGCTGGGTGGAGCGCAGACGGCCGCAGGATTCGAGAATGGCGTAAGAGAGCGGGTTGACCGCGTCCATCGGTTCACCGTTGACCAGCTTCTGGCCGCCGATGGTGACGTTCTGATACAGCGGGCTGCCCGCAGAGGCTTTGGAGTGCGAGCCGGAGCGGATTTTGTTCACTTCCAGCAGCTTCAGCCAGCAGCTGTGCAGCAGCTCAATGGCGTGCTCGCGATCCAGACTCTGGTCCAGCTCCACGTCGCGGCGGTAGTACGGGTAAAGGTACTGGTCCATACGGGCAAAGGAGACGGAGTGACCGTTGGACTCAATTTGCAGGATCAGCTGAATGAAGTAGCACAGCTGTAGCGCCTGCCAGAAGGTTTTTGGCGGTTGGTGGGCGATGATGTCGCAGTTTTCCGCCATGGCCAGCAGCTCGTCGCGGCGGCTGTCGCGGGTTTCTGTTGCGGCCATTTCACGCGCCAGGTCGGCAAAGCGTTTGATGTGCAGGCTTACGGCTTCCAGCACGATATCAATGGCTTTCAGGAACTGGTCGCCGTGCAGATCGTCCAGCACCGTCAGGTTGATGCGCGACCGGCGCTCGGCCACTTTCGCGCGCAGGCCGTCAAGCCCTTTCTCCAGCACCAGCGGGAAATTCACCGCCAGGTGTGCGTCACCGGAGGTCATGTTGCCTTCCGCTTTGATGATGCCGGTTTCCAGCAGGCCTTTCTGCTCGTCGGTGAACATGCCGTAGCAGCGGTCCTGCACCGTCTGGCCGCGCCACCACGGGCAGATCTCATGCAGCACGCGCTTGTTCTCTTCGCTCACCGCAAAGCCTGCGCCCGGGCGGTCCGCCAGATCGTCAATCTCTTTCTCAATCCAGGAGACGGTATATTCCGGGAAGATCGGCGCGGCGCGCACTTCGCTGGCCTGGTTACCGATAATCAGCTCGTCATGCTTGATCCAGATGGTACGCTCGGCCAGGTGATGCGCCAGCGCCAGGGCGCGACGTACCGGGATCGGCTTGTCCATGTGCTGCTGATACATTTCGGTGTAATGCTGCGCGCGCTCGGTACAGACCGGCGGCTTAACGATATGCACCAGCGCCGTTTTGTGCGCCTTGATGCGCTCGCTGAGGGTGTTGAGATTCAGGGTGGTCATAAGTTTATCCTCGTAAGGTCGCGGTTAACCCTTTCTGGCAGGCATACTGCTGCGCGAAGTCCAGCAGGGCAGGGTTATCCAGCGGTTTGTCAGGGGCAGAGTAGGGTTGGCCGAGCAGGGTGTATTTGTTCATGCCCAGCGTGTGATACGGCAGAAAATGAATATCGTGAACGCCGAGTTCGTCGGCGGCGAAATTGGTAATGGCGGTAACCGACGCTTCATCGGCGTTAAAGCCCTGGATCAGCGGCACGCGAATGGTGATTTTTTTCCCGGCGGCGGCCAGGCGCTTCAGGTTGTCCAGGATCCGTTTGGCTGAGCCATCGGTCCACTGTTTAAATACGTCACTGTCCACATGTTTCAGGTCCGCCAGGAATAGATCGACATACGGCAGTGACGGCTCGATATAATGCCATGGTACGTGAAGGCAGGTTTCAACGGCGGTATGAATGCCTTGTTCATGGCTGGCTTTAAACAGGGCATGTGCCAGCGCCGGGTTCATGAACGGCTCGCCGCCGGAGAGGGTGATCCCGCCGCCGCTGCGGTCGTAGAAGGGCTTGTCGCGCAGCACGGCGGCCATAATCTCCTCCACCTGCTTCTCTTCACCGCAGACGGTAAGCGCCTGGGTCGGGCAGCAGTCGGTGAGGGCAGTGAGCGTCTCGTCGTTAAGCTTCTCACGATGAATGACCAGCCCGTTCAGCGCGCGTTCAACACACCCCGGCGCGGCCTGCTGACACAGGTCACAGCCGTCCAGGCACAGACGGGCATCAAACAGGACGTCCCGCGTGCGGGAGCGGCTTTCCGGGTTCTGACACCAGCGACAGCCCAGCGAGCAGCCTTTCAGGAATACCACGGTTCGAATACCGGGACCGTCGTGGGTGGAGTAACGCTGTATATTGAAGATCATTTTCTTGCCCTCGAATTACATATGAAGATTAAATTACTTTCGAATGAAAGTTATCTTGATATGGGTCAATTCCTGAGCAGGTTTTGCTGTGATAGGGTAAGTGCAGGCTAATTTTGAGGGTGACATCATGGAACTTTATCTCGACACATCTGACGTTGCGGCAGTCAAAAAGCTGGCGCGTATCTTCCCGCTGGCGGGCGTGACCACTAACCCAAGCATTGTGGCGGCGGGTAAAACGCCTCTGGAAGAGCTGCTGCCCGCGCTGCACGACGCGCTGGGCGGCAAGGGCCGGCTGTTCGCTCAGGTGATGGCGAAGACCGCCGAGGGAATGGTGGAAGACGCACGTAAGCTGCGCGCGATAATCAATGACCTGGTGGTGAAAGTGCCCGTGACCGCTGAAGGGCTGGCGGCGATCAAAATGCTGAAAGCAGAAGGGATCCCGACGCTGGGTACGGCGGTGTACGGCGCAGCACAGGGGATGCTCTCCGCACTGGCGGGGGCTGAGTATGTGGCTCCTTATGTGAACCGCGTGGACGCGCAGGGCGGGGATGGGATCCAGACGGTGGTCGAACTGCAACAGTTGCTGACCCTGCATGCCCCGCAGTCAAAAGTGCTGGCGGCGAGCTTTAAAACCCCGCGCCAGGCGCTGGACTGCCTGCTGGCAGGGTGCGAATCCATCACGCTGCCGCTGGACGTGGCGCAGCAGTTTATTACCTCTCCGGCCGTGGATGCGGCAATTGTGAAGTTTGAGCAGGACTGGCAGGGGGCGTTTGGACGGACGTCTGTCTGATGCGGTTGCCGGGTGGCGCTAACGCTTACCCGGCCTACGTTTGCATCGCTGTTGCCGGGTGGTGCCGTTCGAGCCGTTGTAGGTCGGGTAAGGCGAAGCCGCCACCCGACTTTTTTATTTGCTGCACACCTCACACCCGGGATTACGCATCAGCTTCATCTCGCGGAACTGGCAGGTCATCGCGTCATACATCACGATTTTACCCGCTGCGGGCGTGCCGTAGTGCGCCAGCACTTTGATCGCCTCCATCGCCTGCAAGGAACCGATAACGCCAACCAGTGGCGCCATCACGCCCGCCTCGACGCAGGTCAGCGCATTCTCGCCAAACAGACGGCTCAGGCAGCGGTAGCAGGGCTCTCCTTCAGCGTAGGTAAAAACGCTGATTTGCCCCTCCATGCGGATGGCCGCGCCGGAAATCAGCGGCGTTTTACGGGCAAAGCAGCCCGCATTGAGCTGGTTGCGAATGGCGACGTTATCGGTGCAGTCCAGCACCAGGTCATGCCGTGCAATCTGGGCAAACAGCGCGTCGTCATCCAGCATCGCGTCAATCAGGGTGAACTGAACGTTGGGGTTAATGCGCGCCAGCGCCGTGCGTGCTGATTCCACTTTAGGCTGACCGACCGTCGCGTCGCTGTGCAGCGTCTGGCGTTGCAGGTTGGACACCGACACGGTGTCGAAATCCAGCAGCGTCATGCTGCCGACACCCGCCGCAGCCAGGTATTGCGCCGCTGCGCAGCCCAGCCCGCCCAGGCCCACAACCAGCACGCTGGCCGCCTTGAGCGCTTCCTGGCCCTCGAAATCAAACCCGCGTAGCACGATCTGGCGGTTATAGCGCATCATCTCCGGGTCGCTCAGTTCCACCGTCATGTCAGCCTCCGAACAGGTGGTTAAAGCGTTCCACTTCAACCCATTCGCCCGCCGCAACGTGGCCGCGATCGCGCTCCAGCACGATAAAGCAGTTCCCCTGACTGAAGGAGCTAAAGATGTGCGAACCCTGATGCCCGGTAGTGCTCACCTCCAGCTCGCCGTCGGCGTTGCGCGCCAGAATGCCGCGCTGGAAATCGAGACGGCCCGGTGATTTTTTGAGGCGCGTTGCCGCCCGCACGCGCACACGCTCCGGCAGCGGGCTGGCATTGTTGCCTGAAAGCTTCGCCAGCAGCGGGATCACCAGCTGGTAGAAGGTAAGCGCGGCGGAGACCGGGTTACCCGGCAGGCCACAGAACCAGCTGTGCGGAAGTTTGCCAAACGCGAACGGTTTGCCCGGTTTAATCGCCAGCTTCCAGAAGGCGATTTCGCCCAGCTCTTCAAGCAGGGTTTTGGTGTAATCCGCTTCGCCAACCGATACGCCGCCGGAGCTGATCACCACGTCGGCAGAGGCGTCAGCGTCGATAAACGCCGCGCGCAGTTTTTGCGGATCGTCAGGAATGATACCGAGGTTAATCACCTCACAGCCCAGCTGCTCAAGCATCAGGTGCACCGCCAGACGGTTGGTGTCGTAAATCTGCCCCTCGTTCAGTGGCTGACCCGGAAGCTGTAGCTCGTCTCCCGTGGAGAACACCGCCACGCGCACTTTGCGGACCACGTCAATCTCCGCGATGCCAAGCGATGCCAGCACCGGCAGTTCGGCGACCGTCAGCTTTTGCCCGGCGGCAAAGACCGTTGCGCCCAGGGTAATGTCTTCCCCGGTGTGGCGGATATTTTGTCCCGCTTTGACGCTGGCGGTAAAGCGCACGCCGTCGTCCGTTTGTTCGGTCTCTTCCTGCATCACCACGGCTTCACAGCCCTTTGGCACCGGTGCCCCGGTCATAATGCGCACGCAGGTGCCCGCTGGCCACTCACCGTTGAACGGCTGCCCGGCAAACGCTTTACCTGCCACCGGCAGCGGCTGACCCGTTTGCAGATCCGCCAGACGTACGGCATAGCCGTCCATCGCCGCGTTATCGAACCCCGGCACGTTCAGCGGCGAGACGATATCGCGCGCGGCAATACGGCCAAAACAGCGCACAAGCGGCAGTGTCTCAACGTCGTGCTGTGGAGTAATACGATCAAGCATCTGCGAGAGTGCCGTCTCAAGCGGCATCAGTCCGGCGGTAAAATCCATGGTGGGCTCCTGCGGAGTAACAACGAAAGCGCTCATTATGGCAGAAAAGTGCGGCTAACTGTATGACCCGATGGGTGTACGCTTTACATCACAGTTGCGTCTTTCTATATTCAAAAATCATCTGAAGATTCGTCGACGATAATGATATTTATAGAAAAAGCAGCCAGCCAGGCTGATGGGTGATGCGAAATGAGTAAAGCGGTTATCGCAATTCATGGCGGTGCCGGGGCAATCACCCGTGCACAGCTCAGTCCCGAGCAGGAGAAGCGTTATATTGATGCGCTGAACGCCATTGTGGAAACAGGCCAGCGGATGCTGGAAGCGGGCGACAGCGCGCTGGACGTGGTGACCGAAGCAGTACGTCTGCTGGAGGAGTGCCCGCTGTTTAATGCCGGTATTGGCTCGGTCTTTACGCGCGATGAAACGCACGAGCTGGATGCCTGCGTGATGGACGGCGTCACCCTGAAGGCGGGCGCGGTAGCGGGTGTCAGCCGTCTGCGTAATCCGGTGCTGGCCGCGCGTCTGGTGATGGAACAAAGCCCGCATGTGCTGCTGGCCGGGGCGGGGGCGGAAAAATTTGCCGTCGAGCACGGGATGGACACGGTCTCGCCCGATCTTTTCTCCACCGAGGAGCGTTACCGGCAACTGCTGGACGCCCGTACAGCGGGGATGACGCAGCTGGACCATGCCGCGCCGCTCGATGAACGCAGCAAAATGGGCACGGTAGGCGCGGTGGCGCTGGATAAAGCCGGTAACCTCGCCGCCGCGACGTCGACAGGCGGTATGACCAACAAACTTCCCGGTCGCGTCGGCGACAGCCCGCTGCCGGGGGCCGGGTGTTACGCCAATAACGCCACCGCGGCGGTGTCATGCACCGGCACCGGCGAAGTGTTTATCCGCGCGCTGGCGGCCTACGACATTACCGCGCTAATGGATTACGGCGGATTAAGCCTGAGTGAGGCCTGCGAGCGGGTAGTGATGGAGAAACTGCCGGCGCTGGGCGGGATTGGCGGCTTAATTGCGGTGGATCGGGAGGGCAACGTGGCTCTGCCGTTCAACAGTGAAGGGATGTACCGGGCGTGGGGGTATGCCGGCGATGCGCCCAGCACAGGCATTTATCGTGAATAAGGGGGCATTGCGTGCCGCACCGTGAAGAGCTGGACAACTGCGAAGTGCTGGCTGTCCACCAACTGAATATTGCGTTTCAGGAAGAGCGGCAGTTCATCCCCGCAGTACAGAATTTATCGTTTTCGCTCAGGCGCGGCGAGACGCTGGCGATTGTTGGCGAATCAGGTTCCGGTAAATCCGTTACCGCGCTGGCGCTGATGCGTCTGCTTGAGCAGACGGGCGGGCAGGTCACCAGCGAGCGGATGCTGTTGCGCCGTCGCAACCGTCAGGTTATCGATCTCAACGAGCTCAGTGCGTCCCAGATGCAGGGGGTGCGCGGGGCAGATATTGCGATGATTTTTCAGGAGCCGATGACCTCCCTGAACCCGGTTTTTCCGGTGGGCGAGCAGATTGCCGAATCTATCCGCCTGCATCAGGGACTGAGCGGTGATGAGGCGCTCAACGAAGCAAAACGGATGCTGGAGCTGGTGCGTATCCCTGAGGCGCACGCGATTTTGTCCCGCTATCCGCATCAGCTTTCCGGCGGCATGCGCCAGCGGGTGATGATTGCGATGGCGCTGTCGTGCCGTCCGGCGGTGCTCATTGCGGACGAACCCACCACGGCGCTGGATGTCACCATTCAGGCCCAGATCCTGCAACTGATTAAGGTGTTGCAGCAGGAGATGGAGATGGGGGTGATTTTCATCACCCATGATATGGGGGTGGTGGCGGATATTGCCGATCGGGTGCTGGTTATGCATCAGGGCAATGCCGTGGAAACCGGCACGGTGGAGCAGGTCTTTCATGCGCCGGTGCATCCTTATACCAAAGCGCTGCTGGCGGCGGTCCCGCGTCTGGGGGCCATGAATGGCAGTGATTTTCCGCGCCGTTTTCCGCTGATCTCACAGACCGAACAGGGCCAGCAGGAAGACGAAACCGAACAGGATACGGTGGTTCCCGGCAGGCCAATTCTCGAAGTGCGTGACCTGGTGACCCGTTTCCCGCTGCGTAGCGGGATCCTCAATCGCGTGAAGCGCGAAGTGCATGCGGTTGAAAACGTCAGTTTTGATCTCTGGCCGGGCGAAACGCTGGCGCTGGTGGGGGAGTCCGGCTGCGGTAAATCCACCACCGGACGGGCGCTGCTCAGGCTGGTGGCGTCGCAGGAGGGGAGCATCACCTTCAACGGTGAGCGCATCGACACGCTCCCTAACAGTAAATTGCAGGCGGTGCGCCGGGATATTCAGTTTATATTCCAGGATCCTTATGCGTCGCTCGATCCGCGCCATACGGTGGGGTACTCGATTATGGAGCCGCTGCGGGTGCATAACCTGCTCGACGGTGAAGCCGCGCAGCGCCGCGTCGCATGGCTGCTGGAGCGCGTGGGCCTGAAGTCGGAGCATGCCTGGCGTTATCCGCACGAATTTTCTGGCGGTCAGCGTCAGCGTATCTGCATTGCGAGGGCATTGGCCCTCAATCCGAAAGTGGTGATTGCGGATGAGTCCGTGTCAGCGCTGGATGTCTCTATCCGCGCGCAAATTATCAATCTCCTGCTCGATTTACAGCGGGATTTGGGCATTGCGTTTCTGTTTATCTCCCACGATATGGCGGTGGTGGAGCGGATCAGCCATCGCGTGGCGGTGATGTACATGGGGCAAATTGTTGAAATCGGCCCCCGTCGGGCGGTGTTTGAAAACCCGCAGCACCCTTACACCCGCAAGCTGATGGCTGCCGTACCGGTTGCCGATCCTGAGCATCGTCACGCCCAGCGCGTGCTGTTGCAGGACGAAATGCCGAGCAATATTCGTAAACGGGGCGAAACCCTGGAGCGCGTGGCGCTGCGTGAGGTGGGACCCGGTCATTTTGTCGCACCACCGCGTCAGGGCAATGCATTCTCGCGGTTATAACTTACAACAGGCAGGAGAACACAATGGTTCCTTTTGTTGCTCGTAAATGGCTGCTGGCCGCGAGCGTGACGGCTGCGCTGGCCGCCGCCCCCGCGTTCGCGGCGAAAGATGTGGTGGTGGCTGTGGGGTCTAACTTCACGACCCTGGATCCGTATGATGCCAACGACACTCTTTCTCAGGCGGTGGCAAAATCCTTCTACCAGGGGCTGTTCGGCCTGGACCGCGAAATGAAGCTGAAAAACGTGCTGGCGGAAGGCTATACCGTGTCGGACGACGGGCTGGTCTATACCGTTAAGCTCCGTACCGGCGTGAAGTTCCAGGATGGCACCGACTTCAACGCCGAGGCGGTTAAGGTCAACCTGGATCGTGCCAGCAATCCGGAAAACGGTCTTAAACGCTACAACCTGTATAAAAATATCGCCCAAACCGAGGTGGTTGATCCGGCAACGGTGAAGATCACCCTCAAAGAGCCGTTCTCGGCGTTTATCAATATCCTGGCGCATCCCGCGACGGCGATGATTTCGCCCGCCGCCCTGAAAAAATACGGCAAAGAGATTGGATTCCACCCGGTGGGGACCGGACCGTACGAACTGCTCACCTGGAACCAGACCGATTTTGTGAAGGTGAAAAAATTCGCCGGATACTGGCAGCAGGGGCTGCCGAAGCTGGATACCATCACTTGGCGGCCGGTAGTGGACAATAATACCCGCGCCGCAATGCTGCAAACCGGCGAAGCGCAGTTTGCCTTCCCGATCCCGTACGAACAGGCGGCGCTGCTGGCGAAAAACAGCAAGCTGGAACTGGTGGCCAGCCCGTCGATCATGCAGCGCTACATCAGCATGAACGTTACGCAGAAACCGTTTGATAACCCGAAGGTGCGTGAAGCCATCAACTACGCCATTAACCGCCAGGCGCTGGTGAAGGTGGCCTTTGCCGGCTACGCCACCCCGGCGACGGGCGTGATGCCGCCAACCATTGAGTACGCGCAAAGCTATCAGCCGTGGCCTTACGATCCGGCGAAAGCGCGGGAACTGCTGAAAGAGGCGGGCTATACGAACGGCTTTAGCACTACGCTGTGGTCGTCGCATAACCACAGTACCGCGCAGAAGGTGCTGCAATTTACCCAGCAGCAGTTGGCGCAGGTGGGCATTAAAGCCAGGGTTACGGCGATGGATGCCGGACAGCGAGCGGCGGAAGTGGAAGGCAAAGGACAGAAAGAGAGCGGCGTGCGGATGTTCTACACCGGCTGGACGGCTTCAACCGGAGAAGCGGACTGGTCCCTGTCGCCGCTGTTTGCTTCCCAGAACTGGCCGCCAACGCTGTTCAATACCGCGTTCTACAGTAATCCGCAGGTGGATAAAGATCTGGCCGATGCCCTGAAAACCACCAAACCGGAAGAGAAAGCACGCCTGTACAAAGAGGCGCAGGACATTATCTGGAAAGAGTCGCCGTGGGTGCCGCTGGTGGTGGAAAAACTGGTCTCAGCCCACAACAAAGCGCTGACCGGTTTTTACATCATGCCGGATACGGGCTTTAGCTTTGATGACGCGGATTTGAAATAAAACTCATGCTGAATTATGTGTGTAAACGCCTGCTGGGGCTTATCCCGACGCTGCTGATTGTGGCCGTGCTGGTGTTTTTGTTTGTCCATATGCTGCCCGGCGATCCGGCGCGTTTGATTGCCGGACCGGAAGCGGATGCGACGGTTATTGAACTGGTGCGTAAACAGCTCGGTCTTGACCAGCCGCTGTACAGGCAATTTCTGCGTTACATTGGCAATGTCCTTCAGGGCGATTTCGGCATCTCAATGGTGTCGCGTCGTCCGGTGTCGGAGGAGATTGCCAGCCGCTTTATGCCTACCTTCTGGTTAACGATTGCCAGTATGAGCTGGGCGGTTGTCTTTGGCCTGGGCGCGGGGATTGTCGCCGCCGTCTGGCGCAACCGCTGGCCGGATAAGCTCGGTATGGCGCTGGCGGTCACCGGCATCTCTTTCCCGGCGTT
This sequence comes from Enterobacter cloacae complex sp. GYL001, assembly GCF_049237125.1. Classification (NCBI taxonomy): domain Bacteria; kingdom Pseudomonadati; phylum Pseudomonadota; class Gammaproteobacteria; order Enterobacterales; family Enterobacteriaceae; genus Enterobacter; species Enterobacter cloacae complex sp. GYL001. The sequence continues at coordinate 339,610 of NZ_JBMKGW010000001.1, forward strand.
TGCGCTGGGCATGCTGCTGATGCAGATTTTCTCCGTCGAGCTGGGCTGGTTGCCGACCGTCGGGGCCGACACCTGGAAGCACTACATTCTGCCCTCTATGACGCTAGGCGCGGCCGTTGCGGCGGTTATGGCCCGATTTACCCGCGCCTCGTTTGTCGACGTGCTGAGCGAAGATTACATTCGCACCGCGCGGGCAAAAGGGGTGAGTGAGAAATGGGTCATTCTGAAGCATGGTTTTCGTAATGCGATGATCCCGGTGGTCACGATGATGGGGCTACAGTTCGGCTTCCTGCTGGGGGGCTCTATCGTGGTTGAGAAGGTCTTTAACTGGCCGGGGCTGGGGCGCCTGCTGGTCGACTCGGTCGATATGCGTGACTATCCGGTTATTCAGGCTGAAGTCCTGCTTTTCTCGCTGGAGTTTATTCTTATCAACTTAGTGGTGGATGTGCTGTACGCCGCCATTAACCCGGCCATCAGGTATAAGTAAGATGCGATTACTGAACTGGCGTCGCCAGGCCATTTTAAACGCTATGCCGGGGATCAGGCCGGACCATATTCGCACCCCGTGGGTTGAGTTCTGGCGTCGATTCCGTCGTCAGCCCGTCGCTATGGTCGCCGGGTTGTTTGTGTTACTGCTGATCCTGGTGGCGATTATCGCCCCCTGGATAGCCCCGTTTGATGCGGAAAACTACTTCGACTACGACCGGCTGAACGATGGTCCGTCGATGATGCACTGGTTTGGCGTGGACTCGCTCGGGCGCGATATTTTTAGCCGCGTGCTGGTAGGGGCGCAGATCTCACTGGCGGCCGGGGTCTTCGCGGTGCTGATGGGCGCAGCAATTGGCACCGTGCTGGGGCTGGTGGCCGGGTACTACGAAGGCTGGTGGGACCGCATCATCATGCGTATCTGCGACGTGCTGTTTGCCTTTCCCGGTATTCTGCTGGCGATTGCCGTGGTGGCGGTGATGGGCAGCGGCATGGCGAACGTCATTATCGCCGTGGCGGTATTCTCGATTCCCGCTTTCGCGCGTCTGGTACGTGGCAACACGCTGGTGCTGAAGCAGCAGACCTTTATCGAGTCGGCGCGCAGCATGGGAGCCAGCGATGCCACCATCCTGTTCAGCCATATTCTGCCGGGAACGGTCTCGTCTATCGTGGTCTATTTCACCATGCGCATAGGCGTGTCGATTATCTCGGCGGCCAGCCTGTCGTTTCTGGGGTTAGGGGCACAGCCGCCGACGCCGGAGTGGGGCGCGATGCTGAACGAGGCGCGGGCGGATATGGTGATTGCGCCACACGTGGCGCTCTTCCCGAGCCTGGCGATTTTCCTGACCGTGCTGGCGTTTAACCTGCTGGGGGATGGGCTGCGCGACGCGCTGGACCCGAGGATTAAGGGGTAGTGCAGTGAAATGTGCCGGGTGGCGGCTACGCCTTACCCGGCCTACAAAAGGGAAGCAGGGTGTTTAAACCCGGCTACCCCACAGGTCATACTCATCCGCGTTTTCAACCTTCACGCGAATAATATCACCCGGCTTAACCTGTGTTTCGCCGTTCAGGTACACCGCGCCATCGATTTCCGGTGCATCCGCCATGCTGCGGCCAATCGCGCCTTCTTCGTCCACTTCGTCGATAATCACCAGAATTTCGCGGCCCACTTTCTCCTGCAAGCGTTCAGCAGAGATCTGCTGTTGTAGCTGCATAAAGCGGTTCCAGCGCTCCTCTTTTACCTCTTCCGGTACCTGGTCCGCCAGCTCGTTGGCCGTTGCGCCTTCAACCGGGCTGTACTTGAAGCAGCCGACGCGATCCAGACGCGCCTCTTTCAGGAAGTCGAGCAGCATCTGGAAATCTTCTTCGGTTTCACCCGGGAAGCCGACAATAAAGGTGGAGCGCAGGGTCAGATCCGGGCAGATCTCACGCCACTGCTTGATGCGCGCCAGTTGGCGATCCACGGAGCCAGGACGTTTCATCAGCTTCAGAATGCGCGGGCTGGCGTGCTGTAGCGGGATATCCAGATACGGCAGGATTTTGCCTTCCGCCATCAGCGGGATCACATCGTCAACGTGCGGATAAGGGTAGACGTAGTGCAGGCGCGTCCAGATCCCGAGCTTAGCCAGCTGCTCGCACAGGCCGACCATGCTGGTTTTCACCGGCTCGCCGTTGTGGAAACCGGAGCGGTGTTTGACGTCCACACCGTAGGCGGAGGTGTCCTGGGAGATGACCAGCAGCTCCTTCACGCCCGCGTCGGCCAGGCGTTTGGCTTCTGCCAGCACCTCGCCAATCGGACGGCTCACCAGATCGCCACGCATCGACGGGATGATGCAGAAGGTACAGCGGTGGTTGCAGCCTTCGGAAATTTTCAGGTAGGCGTAGTGGCGCGGCGTCAGCTTCACGCCCTGTTCCGGCACCAGGCTCAGGAACGGGTTGTGCTTTGGTTTGGGGACGTAGTGATGAACATGTTCCAGCACCTGCTCGTAGCTGTGCGGGCCTGTGATCTCAAGCACTTTCGGGTGCACTTCGCGGATCTGATCCACCTTCGCGCCCAGGCAGCCGGTGACAATCACTTTGCCGTTTTCCGTCAGGGCTTCACCAATGGCTTCCAGTGACTCCTGGACCGCGCTGTCGATGAACCCGCAGGTGTTGACGATCACCATGTCGGCGTTGTCGTAGCTTGGCACCACGTCATAGCCTTCAGTGCGAAGTTCAGTCAGGATGCGTTCGGAGTCCACCAGGTTCTTCGGGCAGCCGAGGGAGACAAAGCCGATTTTCGGCGGGTGCGTAACATTGCTCATAGGTTAAAAATTCATCAATTATGGAGTTATCAGGGCGGGATTTTACAGCGTATCGCGGGGGATTTATACACTCTTGATGGCGCAGTTGAGGCGGGCAATCGTTGTAACATTGTAAAGAATGTTAATCAGTTATCGTTTATTGATCTCAGGCATTACATTGTACAAAAAATGACCTTATCCTTAATAAGGTAACATGGCTGACAGGGGAGGAAGTAGCATGTCCGTTGACAGACTGAAACGCGATCTGCTTAACAAGCTGATCAACGCCCGAATCGACCTGGCCGCATATCTGCAACTCCGCAAGGCGAAAGGGTATATGTCAGTCAGCGAAAGCGAAAATCTGCGTGATAACTTCTTTGAACTTTGCAATTTCATGCGTGAAAAAGCACCCATCCTGAAAGCGCACTGCGCTGAAAGCGAATTAGTGGCGCTGCGCCGCGCCGCCGAGGTGCTCTCCATCGCCGGAGTCTGTTTGATGAACGGACGTCACGACTGCCCGAATTTTATTGCCGTTAACGCGGAGAAGCTTGAAAACTGCCTGACCACGCTCGCGCTTTGCATCATGTGTCTGAACAAGCCGGAAACGCTTGCCCGGCACTGAACCCGGGGGAGGCAACTCCCCCTTCTGATTAAGCTTTTGTAAAAGTGGTAACGCACCCGGGAACAGTGGCTAATCTTTAAGCCATATGTCGATAAAGGAGTGCGTTATGCCTCGATCCTCGTTGATTTTCCTTCCAGTCTTGTTATTCCCGCTTTCACTGCTTGCAGCGCCTGAGACGGTTAAAGTCGACGTGCTACAGACAAAACTGGATCACCCCTGGTCGCTGGCGTTTTTGCCAGATAACAAGGGGCTGCTCATCACGCTCAAAGACGGGCAGCTTAAGCACTGGCAGGCTGGAAAAGGGCTCTCCGATCCGATTGTCGGCGTGCCGAAAGTGTGGGCGAGCGGCCAGGGCGGACTGCTGGACGTCGCGCTGGCCCCGGATTTTGCACAGTCACGGCGGGTCTGGCTCAGCTTCGCCGAGGCAGGTAATGATGGCAAAGCGGGTACCGCCGTGGGCTACGGGCGGTTGAGCGATGACATTTCGCGCATTGAGGGCTTCCAGGTGGTGTTCCGACAGATGCCGAAGCTCTCTACCGGCAACCACTTTGGCGGACGGCTGGTGTTCGACGGCAAAGGCTATCTCTTTATTGGCCTGGGTGAAAACAACCAGCGCCCGACGGCGCAGGAGCTGGACAAGCTTCAGGGCAAGGTGGTGCGCCTGACGGAGGACGGAAAAGTGCCGCCGGATAATCCGTTTGTGAACACCGCCGGTGCGCGCCCTGAAATCTGGTCCTATGGCATTCGCAACCCGCAGGGGATGGCGATGAATCCGTGGAGCGACACGCTGTGGCTCAACGAACACGGACCACGCGGTGGGGATGAGATTAACATTCCTGAGAAGGGCAAAAACTACGGCTGGCCCCTGGCGACGCACGGGATTAATTACAGCGGCCTGAAAATCCCGGAAGCGAAAGGCGAGCACGTTGAGGGCACCGAAAAGCCGCTGTTTGTCTGGAAAGTATCGCCCGCCGTCAGCGGCATGGCGTTCTACAACAGCGACGTCTTCCCGCAGTGGAAAAACAAGCTGTTTATCGGCGCGCTGAAGGAGAAAGACGTCATCGTGCTGAGCGTGAAGGGCAATAGCGTGACGGAGGACGGACGCATTCTGGGCGATAAAGATCAGCGTATTCGCGATGTGCGCGTCGGGCCGGATGGCTATCTGTACGTGCTGACTGACGAGACGGACGGGCAACTGCTGAAAGTCAGCCCGTCCAGGTCGTAATCAGGTCACCGGGATCATCACCACGTTGCGATACGCCGGGCGTTCGCTAAGCTGCTGGATCCAGCGCTCCAGGTGAGGGCGCGGGCTCCAGCTAAGACCCATGTTAGTGAGGTTCCAGACGAAGGGGGCGACGGCGATATCGCCCACGCCGAAGGTGTCGCCGGAGAACCAGGCGTGCTTCGCCAGTTCGTCGTCCATCATCGCGAACAGGGATTCGCAGGCGTCCTGGGCGGCATGAATGGCGGGATAATCACGTTCGGCTTCCGGCGTGCGGATCAGCCCCATCAGGATCACCCGGTGCGTGGGGGAAAGCGTCTGGTTTGCCCAGTCCATCCATTTTTCGCCCTGCGCGCGCCGGGCCGGATTTTCCACCCACAGGCGACCCTGGCCGTATTGCGCGGCGAGATAACGCACGATGGTGTTGGACTCCCACAGCGTGGCGTCTGTCTCGTCATCGCGCAGCAACGGCACCAGTCCGTTTGGGTTCATCGCCAGATAGTCGGCGTCTTTATTCACCCCGAACGCCATGCCAGCCATGATTTGGTTGAACGGTAAATCCAGTTCCTCCAGCGTCCAGAGCACTTTCTTCACGTTAGTCGAATTGTTCCTGCCCCACAGCGTAATCATATTTACTCCCGATGAGATGTGAATCCGAGTCAGCTTTTCGCCATGGTGAGATAAACCTAACAATTACGCAACAGATGCTAAAAAAAACGCCGCAATCAAAGCGTATCTGAATGTTATTGCATAAACTTTAAAAACTTTACCTGGAACAGGTTTCTTTGAACGCTGTAGTGCGCTATTACTCATCGCTTCTTGCGACACGGTGATTGTGACGTGATTTTTAGAATGGACACTCGGGTGGCATTTATGACGCAAAAAACTTCTTCTCTGCGCAGCCTGGCGGCAGGCTCGGCGCTGCTTTTCCTTTTTGCCCCAACGCTCCATGCGGCGGAACAGACGGCGCCCGAGGCGCCGCCTGTCGATGCGCGCGCCTGGATCCTGATGGATTACGCCAGCGGGAAAGTGCTGGCGGAAGGTAACGCCGACGAAAAACTCGACCCGGCGAGCCTGACGAAAATTATGACCAGCTATGTTGTCGGCCAGGCGTTGAAAGCGGGCAAGATCAAGCTGGATGACATGGTCACCGTCGGCAAAGATGCCTGGGCGACGGGTAACCCGGCGCTGCGCGGCTCGTCCGTCATGTTCCTGAAGCCCGGCGATCAGGTCTCCGTTTCCGATCTGAATAAAGGGGTCATTATTCAGTCGGGAAATGATGCCTGTATTGCGCTGGCCGATTACGTCGCAGGCAGTCAGGACTCATTCATTGGGTTGATGAATGGCTACGCGCAAAAACTGGGTCTGACCAACACCACCTTTAAAACCGTTCACGGCCTGGATGCGCCCGGTCAGTTCAGTACCGCGCGCGATATGGCGCTGCTGGGCAAAGCGCTGATCCATGACGTGCCGGATGAGTACGCCATCCATAAAGAGAAAGAGTTTACCTTCAACAATATCCGCCAGCCTAACCGTAACCGTCTGCTCTGGAGCAGTAACGTTAACGTGGACGGCATGAAAACGGGGACGACCGCCGGGGCCGGATACAACCTGGTGGCTTCTGCGACGCAGGGCGACATGCGCCTGATCTCGGTGGTGCTGGGGACGAAAACCGACCGCATTCGTTTTAATGAATCCGAAAAACTGCTGACCTGGGGTTTCCGCTTCTTTGAAACCGTCACGCCGATTAAGCCGGACGCCACCTTCGTCAGCCAGCGCGTCTGGTTTGGGGATAAAAGTGAAGTGAACCTGGGGGCAGGTGAAGCGGGGTCCGTCACCATTCCACGCGGTCAGCTGAAAAACCTGAAAGCCAGCTATACCCTGACCGAGCCACAGCTGACCGCGCCGTTGAAAAAAGGCCAGGTGGTCGGGACGATAGATTTCCAGCTTAACGGCAAATCCATTGAGCAGCGTCCGCTGGTGGTGATGGAAGCGGTGGAAGAGGGGGGCTTCTTCAGCCGGATGTGGGACTTTGTGTTAATGAAGTTCCACGGCTGGTTTGGCAGCTGGTTCAGCTAGGTTTTTGCCGGGTGGCGCTGCGCTTACCCGGCCTTCGTTCGAGCTGTTGTAGGCCGGGTAAGCGAAGCGCCACCCGGCATAACCTCAATACATCAACTTCACCTGCTGCGCCTTTGCATACGACACCAGCTCGTCATCCGGGCGGCAATCACTGACGATGGCGTCAAAGCGCGACAGTTCCCCCATCCTTGCCGGACGAACCTTGCCAAATTTACTGTGATCAACCACCAGCACATGCTGCTGTGCGGCGTTGAGCGCCCACTGTTTCACCGGTAACTCTTCAAGATTAAAACAGGTTGCCCCCTGTTTCACATTCACGCCCGCCGCAGAGTAAAAGGCGATATCCGGGCATACATTGCTCAGCGTGTCCTGAATATTCAGCGGTTTGAAGATGGCGTTGCTGGCATGAAACTCGCCGCCGCACAAAATCACCCGGCACGCCGGTTTCTCCTGCAAGGCCAGGAAGGTGTTTAGCGAATAACAGACGGCGGTAAAGGGAACGGTGCTGTCGATGGCCTCGATGATCCACGGGGTTGTCGTACCGCAGTCAAAAAACAGCGTTTGATGCGGCTGCACCAGCGAGGCGGCGAGCCGCGCGGCTTTGCGCTTCTCTTCCACCAGGCGTGTTTTTTGATCGCTTAACAGATAATGGCTGGCGCTACGCGGCTCCAGAACAATATACCCGCCAAGCAGCACAACGGGGGCGCTGTCGCTGTTCAGATCGCGACGAATGGTCATTTCAGACACGCCAAGCAGGGTAGCGGCTTCCTTAAGATGCAGCTTATCGCTGCGCTTCAGCGCCTGAAGTAGCTGAGCAATGCGGTCATCGCGACGTGTTTCCATAGATCCTCGGGCTAAAAAAGTGAGCCCCCGCAGGGCGGGGGCTCAAGTGTAACCTGACGGACCGGGGTTAGTCACGTATCCAGCCTTTGCGGATCGGAAGGGCAAACAGAACGCGATAGGCCTGTGATAATCCACGATAAAGCGCCGGACCAAAGAGGCTCCACAGGATGGCTGCGCTGACGCAGCCCATCAGCCCCACCAGGAAACCGCCGACCATATCCAGCGGCCAGTGCACGCCCAGGTAGACGCGGGACCAGGCGATGGCGACCGCCACCCCCATCAGCACCATGCCGGACCACAGGCGATGCCAGAACAGGAAGGCCAGCGCAAAGGTGAAGATCACCGTGCCGTGATCGCTCGGGAACGAGTCATCCGGCGCATGGTGCAGGAAGTTGTAGCCGACGTGCTCGACAAACGGACGATCGTGCGGGAAGGCGTGGCCCAGCACGTAGCTTGCCAGCACGCTCACGCCGATCGCCATCGCCATTTTGATCACCAGATGGCGCTGGGCGGTGACCTGTGTACGAGGTCCCCATAACCAGAGGATCACCGCCAGCGCCGGTACAATGCTGATCACATCTTTCGCAATGAAGGTGGCGAGATCGATCATCCATTCCGGTGATGCTGGCGTGGCGTTGAGCAGGTAAAACAGTTCGTAGTTCAGATTTTCTAACATAATCTCGTTACTCTTTAGCAAACCAGGTGGAAACCAGCCCGTAAACCAGCACCTGGGAAAACCAGACCCACCACCCGGCCCACAGGTTGTGAGAGAAAAAATGCGCGCCGCGCATGACCTGCCCGAATCCCATCAGCAGCCCCATAACAACGCCTAACGCGACAAAGGACCAGGCCAGGCGCGGACGTTCACGCCAGAAGGCAAAAAACAACCCCATCACCATAAACCCGCTTGAGGCGTGGCCGCCGGGAAAGCAGCGTCCCGGTCCGCTGTCTGCCGGAACGGCGCTGAACAGGGGATACGAGACGGCTTTGCCGCCATACTCCACCAGATCCCACGGACAGCTGTGGTGGCTTATGCTTTTCAGCACCCCAACTACCAGCGCCCCCAGCCCCATCAGAAGCGCGGCCGTCACCAGCCGGGCATTGCGTTTGTAAGCGCCGTAAATCAGCGATGCGGCAGCCAGCGCAATGGTCACATATTTCGCCAGCCGATGGTTCAGCAGATCCAGCAGCGGGTTTTGCTGTAGCGGGAAATGGTGCGTCGCCGCGTCATACCAGAAGCCGGTTATCCATCGGTCAAGCGATTCATCGCGCGAAAGCCAGGTAAAAAGCAGCGCAAGGACGATCAGCCCGAAAAGCTGATAACCATAAAAGCGGGCAGGCAAACGGTAAAGGCTTTTTGTCTTATTTGTCGGTAACTTAGATAATTCTGAAGGGCTGACGGCGTGTGTCATAGTTTCGGTCAATAACGTGAAATAGCACTATCATAGGGAGGGCAACTTAAGGAAACCTTAAACAACAACGATAAGTGCCTTATTTCTGTGTTTTCACGTGATTATGCTATCTCAGACAGCGGCAATTCATTACACTCATCGCGATTTTTTCATACTAAAGAGATTGCATGATAAACCGTTCTTCTTCCGGTAATCGTCTGGGTCGTCAGGCGTTACTTTTTCCTCTGTGTCTGGTGCTTTACGAATTCTCTACCTACATCGGCAACGACATGATCCAGCCAGGCATGCTGGCTGTGGTTGAGCAGTACAACGCAGGTATTGAGTGGGTACCTACATCCATGACCGCCTATCTGGCGGGCGGCATGTTTTTACAGTGGCTTTTAGGGCCGCTGTCGGATCGTATTGGCCGCCGCCCGGTGATGCTGACGGGCGTGGTGTGGTTTATCGTCACCTGTCTCGCCACGCTGCTGGCGCAGAACATTGAGCAATTCACGCTGCTGCGTTTCCTTCAGGGCGTGAGCCTGTGCTTTATTGGCGCCGTGGGCTACGCCGCTATTCAGGAGTCGTTTGAGGAGGCGGTATGTATCAAAATAACCGCGCTGATGGCGAACGTGGCGCTGATTGCGCCGCTTCTGGGGCCGCTGGTGGGAGCCGCATGGGTCCACGTTGCGCCGTGGGAAGGGATGTTCGTCCTCTTTGCCGCGCTTGCGGCCATCTCTTTCTTTGGGCTGCACCGTGCGATGCCGGAGACCGCCACCCGCCTGGGCGAAAAGCTCTCGCTTAAAGAGCTGGGGCGTGATTATAAGGCGGTGCTGAAAAACGGCCGTTTTGTCGCGGGCGCGCTGGCGACGGGCTTTGTCAGCCTGCCGCTGCTGGCGTGGATTGCCCAGTCGCCGGTTATTATCATCAGCGGCGAGCAGCTTAGCAGCTATGAGTATGGCCTGTTACAGGTGCCGATTTTTGGCGCGTTGATTATCGGTAACCTGGTGCTGGCGCGTCTGACGTCGCATCGTACCGTGCGTTCGCTGATTATTATGGGCGGCTGGCCCATTGCGGCAGGGCTGATTATCGCGGCGGTGGCGACCGTAGCCTCGTCTCATGCGTACCTGTGGATGACGGCGGGGCTGAGCGTTTACGCGTTTGGTATTGGCGTGGCGAATGCCGGTCTGGTACGCCTGACGCTGTTCGCCAGTGAAATGAGTAAAGGCACGGTGTCTGCCGCGATGGGGATGCTGCAAATGCTGATTTTCACCGTCGGTATTGAGGTGAGCAAGCATGCCTATGCTTTCGGCGGTAACGGACTGTTCAGCCTGTTTAACCTCGCCAACGGCGTGCTGTGGATTGCCCTGATGGTGGTATTCCTGAAAGACAAACGCGTCGGAAACGCCCTGCAACCGTAATTCTTATTCCCTCTCCCCCGTGGGCGAGCTCGGGACAGTCCCCTCTCCCTGTGGGAGAGGGTTAGGGTGAGGGCACCAGAGCGCACGGAATCAATTAAACGGCGCCCTCCCATCCAGCACCCTATCAATTACGTCCAGCACCCCTTCGTCATTATTGTTCGGCGCTTCATAGCGGGCCACCGCTTTAATATGCGGTCTGGCATTGGCCATCGCGAAGCCAAACCCAGCCTGTCGCAGCATCTCCACGTCGTTACCGCTGTCGCCAAAGGCCACCACTTCACTGTCCTCAATGCCCCAGCGCGCTTGCAGGATCCGCAGGCCGTTAGCTTTGTGCACGCCGGGGATAATCAGGTCGATACTGCCGTGTCCCGTGGTCACCGGCACCATGATGTCGCCAAGCTTCTCATGCAGCAGCGCCTGAATGCGCGGAATTTCGTCGTCAGAGACGTTTAGCCCGAATTTGAAGAAAATATCGTTGAGGTTGTCAAAGCTGCTGACGCTTTCAAGGCGGTGATAGTATTTCGCAGCAATCTCTTTGAAGAGGTCGTTATACGTTTTCAGCGTGTAGGCGCTGTTTTTTCCGCAGGCAATTATCTCAATGCCGGGCACGTCGTTTAACAGGGTGGCGACGGTCAGAAAATGCTCTTTCGACAGTTCGCCGTTAAACACGTCTTCGCCCGCATCCACCACCCAGCCGCCGTTTTCGGCAACGAAGGCAATTTCATGGGCGATCTCCGGGAAAAATGAGATCAGCTGGTAGTACTGGTTTCCGCTGGCGACCACAAAACGGATGCCTTGCGCTTTCATGCGCGCGTACTGCGCCAGAAAACGCGCGCGGTTATAGGTTTTCGCATCGCTCAGGAAGGAGCCATCCATGTCGACTGCAATCAGTTTAACGCTCATATCCCTTCTCCATTGACGTTGTTTCTGCTTCCGGTTTTGCCACCGCTCGCGCCACCAGGGCGGCAATAATGACTAACCCTAATACCACCAGCATCGCGCTGCGTAACCCGTAGTGCTCACCGAGGAATCCAAGCAGCGGCGGGCCCACCAGGAAAGCGAGGTAGCCCGTGGTCGCCACGACGCTCACGCGCGTCGGCGCGTCGGGGCCGGTATCGCTGGCAGCGGAAATGGTCAGCGGGAAGCCAAGGGAGGCGCCCAGTCCCCACAGGATCACCGACACGCCGGCAATCCAGTCCACATCCACAAAGATAATCATCGCGATGCCCAGCCCACCCAGCAGGGCGCTGGCACGGACGACAGCCACGCGGCTGTAACGGTCGATAAACCAGCCCCCGGTAAAGCGTCCGACGGTCATGCCGAGCGTAAACCCGGCGTAAATCAGCGAGCCGGAGGTGGGGCTAAATCCGTGCCCGTCTACCATCAGCAACGGTAGCCAGTCGTTGGCGGAGCCTTCAGCAAACGCCATCGCCAGCACCACCACGCCAATCAGCATCAGCTGGAAATCGCGATAGAAGGGCAACCCTTTTGCCGCAGACTTCTGTTCGTCCGAGGCATTTTGTCCTGTGCCTGCGGGAATAGCCCTGATGCCGGTGAGGATCGGGATAATACAGACCAGCGCCGCGAGTAAAATGTGCACATTGGCCGCAATGCCCAGCGCCGTCAGCGCCATCCCCACGCCCGCGCCTGCCAGCGTGCCGAGGCTGTAAAAGCCATGCATCATCGGCAGCACCGTTTTGTTCATCGCCTGTTCAACGGCGGCCCCCTCGACGTTAATGGCCACTTCCGCCGCACCAAAGCTGCCGCCAAATACCATCAGCCCAAGGGCAAACATCAGCGGCGAGGCGAACCACAGCGCCACGCTCAGACCGAGCATTCCCACCACGGCGCAGCACATGGTGGTGCGGATCACCGCGCGCGTGCCAAAGCGTTTCACCAGCCAGGCCGAGCAGAGAATGCCGCTCATCGAGCCAATCGACAGGCCAAACAGCACGATCCCCATCTCCGCAGTCGAAACGGATAACGTATCGCGGATTGCCGGGGTGCGCGTTGCCCATGAAGCCATCAGCAGCCCGGGGATGAAGAAGAACATAAATAGCGCCCACATGCGCAGATGCAGGGCTTTGCGAGGAGAAGTTAGCGTCATTGGGATCAGCACCAGAAGTACAACAATAGCGACAACACTAGCAACTTTGTGTACATTTGTACATAAACCGGATGAGGATTTTATGAGCAGACCACCGAACGACCCTAACCGCCGCGAGAAGATACTCCAGGCGACGCTGGACACCATTGCTGAGCACGGTATTCATGCCGTCACGCACCGCAAAATTGCCACCTGCGCAGGCGTGCCGCTGGGGTCGATGACCTACTATTTCGACGGGATGGAGTCGCTTCTGGAGGAGGCATTCACGTGGTTTACGCAGCAGATGTCTCAGCAGTACCGGGATTTCTTCGCGGGGGTTACGGGGCGCGAGAGGGCGTGCGAGGCCATTACCACGCTTATCCACAGTTCAGCCGTGACCACGCCACACAATATGGCGCTGATGTATCAGCTGTACGCGTTTATGCACCGCAGCGCCGCGCTGAAAACGGTGATGCAGGACTGGATGAAGATGAGCCAGGCTACGCTGGAGCAGTGGTTTGATCCGGCCACCGCCCGCGCGCTGGATGCGTTTATCGAGGGGATGACGCTGCATTTTGTGACCGATCGGTCGCCGTTAACCCGGGAGGAGATCCGGGTGATGGTGGGGCGGATTGCAGGCGAGGATACCGTCTGATAGCACTCGCCCCGGCTACGCTTACTGTCGGGAGATTTTTTTCCCGCTGGCGTCAACGACGACTTCGCCATCTTCCTTCGTAAATGCCCCTTTTTGCGCGTCCGGAAGGATGTCGAGAACGACTTCAGAAGGGCGGCACAGACGGGTGCCCAGCGGCGTCACCACAATCGGACGGTTAATCAGGATGGGGTATTGCAGCATGAAATCGATAAGCTGGTCATCGGTGAAATTTCCCCCGGCAAGGCCCAGTTGCTCATAAGGCTCGACGTTTTTGCGCAGCAGATCGCACACGGAAATCCCCATGTCTGCAATCAGCCTGGTCAGTTGATCGCGTGACGGCGGGTTTTCCAGATAGAGGACAATCTCTGGTTCCGTACCGCTGTTGCGGATCATCTCCAGCGTATTGCGCGACGTGCCGCAGGCGGGGTTGTGATAAATGGTGATGTAGCTCATATCAGTGACTCATTATGGTGTGAAGGAGAGACGTAGCGCGAGTGCGGCGAGCGTCACAAAGAGAACCGGCAGGGTCATTATGATGCCCGTCCTGAAGTAGTAGCCCCAGGTAACAGTCATGTTTTTCTGTGCCAGCACATGGAGCCAGAGCAGGGTAGCCAGACTTCCTATGGGGGTAATTTTCGGCCCCAAATCGCAGCCAATCACGTTAGCGTAAATCATCGCCTCTTTAACCAACCCTGTTGCAGCACTACCCTCAATGGAGAGCGCGCCAATCAGCACCGTTGGCATATTGTTCATTATGGATGACAGGAAGGCGGTGATAAATCCGGTTCCCAGCGTGGTGACCCAGAGTCCGTATCCGGCTAAGTGATCAAGAACGCCTGAAAGAGACTCCGTCAGCCCGGCGTTGCGCAGGCCATACACCACCAGATACATCCCCAGCGAGAAGATAACAATTTGCCACGGCGCGCCGCGCAGCACTTTTCCAGTGTTAATGGCGTGCCCGCGTTTAGCAACGGCAAACAAAATCAGCGCGCCAGTTGTTGCGATAGCGCTGACCGGGATACCCAGAGGTTCAAGCACAAAGAAACCGACAAGCAGTAGCAGCAGCACGATCCAGCCCGTTCTGAACGTTGGCAGGTCGTGAATGGCCCGTACGGGCTCGCGGAGTTTTGCCTGGTCATATTCGGGGGGAATTTCTTTTCGGAAGAACAGATGCAGCATCACCAGCGTTGCGGCAATCGCAGCGATATCAACCGGGATCATCACCGAGGCGTATTCGCTGAAGCCCAGCTTAAAGAAGTCCGCCGACACAATGTTGACCAGGTTGGAGACAATCAGCGGCAGGCTGGCGGTATCGGCGATAAATCCCGCCGCCATCACGAACGCCAGCGTAGCCTGCTTGCTGAACCCCAGCGCCAGCAGCATAGCGATGACGATAGGGGTGAGGATCAGCGCCGCGCCGTCATTGGCAAACAGCGCCGCCACGGCTGCGCCCAGCAGCACGATCCAGGTAAACAGCAATCGCCCGCGACCGTTTCCCCAGCGGGCAACGTGCAGCGCGGCCCACTCGAAAAAGCCGGACTCATCCAGCAGCAGGCTGATAACGATAACCGCGATAAACGTTGCCGTCGCATTCCAGACGATATTCCACACCACAGGGATATCGTTAATGTGGATAACGCCGCTCATCAGCGCCAGCGCGGCGCCAATGGTAGCGCTCCAGCCGATGCTGAGCCCTCTGGGTTGCCAGATGACCAGCACCAGTGTGAATAAAAAAATCCCACCTGCCAGAAACATCTTTTACTCCATTATATCTGTTATTGTGAATATGTTTTGGTCAGCACGAGCCCGGAAGTCGGTTTTTCAGCTTCATACGCGTCTCTTCCCGCAGGCAGTTCCAGCTGGTGTCGATAACGGTTGCCGCCCATGCAGGCATGTTGGGAGAGAGACGGTAGTAGATCCACTTACCCTCGCGACGGTCGATGGCCAGCCCGGCCTCGCGCAGTAAGGCCATGTGGCGGGAGACTTTCGGCTGCGGCTCGTTGGTAGCGGAGCAGAGATCGCAGACGCACAGCTCGCCCGCTTCACGCAGAAGCATGACGATGGAGAGGCGCGTTTCGTCGGAGAGGGTTTTGAAGAGCTGAACGGGGTGAAGCATCTGGCGATCCTGCGTGGTTTTTATCATATACATTAAATCATATATGTTTGTGGCAGGTGAGGGAAGGGCAATAAGGGCAAATAATTGCCCTTAAAGAAGTACTTTTATTTTACGCCGTAGTGCGTTCGTTCCAGGCGTCACTGTGCTGGATGTTCCCATCAACAATGCGCCAGGTGATCTTTTCATACTGCAAGCTGACGCTTTCGACGTGGTTAATTTTATCGTTGGCCGCGATTTTCACATTAGGTACGCTACAGTTAACCCCAGTCACCTTCACGTTCTCCATGAAGACTGTGTAATAGCACACTTCCTGACCGGCATCGTTAATATGATAGAACTTAATTTTTGCGCTTTTCAGTGCCTGGCCAGTGGCGGCAGCTTTATAAAGATATGGGGTAGAACTATCCACCTCCTTTTCGATCCTCATAGAAGAGTGCTGTCGTGTACCGGTAATCGCTCCATTTGCACTATTAACCGGAAGATTGATACCGTGACTTAAACCGATTATCTCAATGCTTCCTTCGCGGTCCTGAACATCTACTGAGCCTTTGATATCCGCGCCGCCGTCGTCTTTGAGCCACATATAGGGAGGGATTGGCATATTATTTTTTCCTTATTTTATTGAATAACTTCATTGTTAAGAGATAGAAAACCGTTGTGAGAGTAAAAAGGATTAAAATATCGGTGTTTATATATGTTTCGTACATTGTTTCCGCATTCACATCACCATAGATGAAGTCGCAAATAGCAGTTGCAACATTATGATTAATATAATCTGTTGAAGGACCCAGCGTGCGTCCTAGCACAAAGCTAATTAACACAAACCAGACGGCCTTAAGCAGTCTTGATCCCCATTTACGGGCAAGTGTAGCTATATCCAACGTCAACAACCTCAATACAGCCGCGAGCCATAAGTGAACGCATACATGGAACCTGAATAAGCTCTGTGTTCATAAGAGCGTTACGGATTAATGCATAATCGGAGTTATGAGCGATTGTTATACACCCTTCTGACACTGTACCGGGATGGAGTCTGAACAGCCCGCGATAGACGTGATCAACCCATGTTCCATCGTCGATTCCCCAATCATCCTTATATAAAGCAAACCACTCATCACGGCCAAATTCCGCACCGGATCTTATTTTGTTCCATTGGTCCTGAACATGAGCTTTTAATGAGGATAAGAAACCTCCTGAGCCTCGATCAACAATCCAATATTTACCTGGGGGAATTGGGCCTGCACCTTGTATTGCGCCACAAGTTCCTTGATTACGGTAAGTTCCCTGTCCGGAATGCGCCATAAAGATGCCAACCCCATATAAATTAAATGGGGCGTAGTCAGCACCATTTAGCGTCATTGTTCCATTTATAGCCATACATACCAACCCTTCTTGTCACCGTTGGATGTTATCTTCGGCATGGTCGCCATCTTTAATCCAAATACTACTGCTGTAAAGTCCATCTCTGTTAATTCCATTATTTACATTTATTCGCCGCAGCATATGCCCGCAGATGAGATGAAAATTCAAACCTGATCATGTTAAACCCAATGAATCTGTTTTTAGGAAATTGACCAGGTAAATTTTAACCAATTAATAGAAATGACTTACGAAAGTTCCCACACTGCCAGGACGATTTTATTAGCCATTAGCAATAACGGTTGAAATGAAACTGATGTTCTTGCGCATCCTTTCAGAAACATTTGATGTGCGACAGTTAACCTTATTTCCTGATCTTGATGGTTTTTGTAAAGCGTCCACTGAGCATGTTAAGAGGTGGGATAACGAAAGATGGTGATACATGTATTTTTTAGTCGCCATTTTGCCGCCACTGGGCTTGATGATGCAATATAACCTGTTGATTTTAATGTTAATAAAATTCAGGCAACAAAAAACCCATCAACCTTGAACCAAAACGGCGGGGTTGATGGGCTCCACAAATTGGGGACATCAAAGAAAAGCAGTGGCACTAGTTATGACTGCACCCTGCGTAAAAAGTTCTGCGCGGAACGAAAATTTTTTCAGCCACACGCAAACTTGAGATTTATCCGAGTCCTGGCCAGATAATGATGATCAGCGTACCCGCCAGCGTCAGCAGCACGTTGGCGATGGCGTACGTGCCTGCATAGCCCAGCGCCGGGATATTGCTGCGCGCGGTGTCGCTGATGATCTCCATCGCCGGTGCGCAGGTGCGCGCGCCCATCATCGCGCCGAAGAGCAGGGCGCGGTTCATGCGCAGCACGTAGGCGCCGAACAGGAAACAGATCACCACCGGTACCAGGCTGACGATAAGTCCGGAAACCAACATTTGCCAGCCGACCGCGCCCAGGCCGTTGCCAATGCCGCTCCCGGCGCTTAAGCCGACACCCGCCATAAAGACCATCAGACCGAACTCTTTCACCATGTTCAGCGCCCCCTGAGGGATATAGCCGAAGGTGGGATGGTTCGCTCGCAGGAAGCCCAGCATGATCCCGGCGAACAGCAGACCGGCTGCGTTACCAATGCCGAAGCTAAAGTTGCTGAACTGGAAGGTTATCATCCCGATCATCAGGCCGACAATGAAGAAGGCGCAGAAGGCTAACAGGTCCGTCACCTGGCTGTGGATCGAGATAAAGCCGATACGGTCGGCAACGGTTTTAACCCGTCGGGCATCGCCGCTGACCTGCAACACATCGCCTTTATTGAGCACCACGTTATCGTCGATAGGCATTTCAATCTGGCTGCGGATCACGCGGTTGAGGAAACAGCCGTGGTCGGTCAGCTTCAGCTGTGCCAGACGGCGGCCCACGGCGTTGTGGTTTTTCACCACAATCTCTTCGGTGACGATACGCATGTCCAGCAGGTCGCGGTCAAACACCTCTTTCCCGTTGCGGAAGCTCGGATCGAGACGCGCGTGGGCGTCCGGGTAGCCAACAAGGGCGATGTCATCGCCCATCTGGAGCACCGCGTCACCGTCCGGGTTTGCCAGAATGCCGTTACGACGGATACGTTCGATGTAGCAGCCGGTCTGACGGTAGATCCCCAGCTCGCGCAGGTTTTTCCCGTCGGTCCAGGCAACCAGCTCCGGCCCGACGCGGTAGGCGCGGATCACCGGCAGGTAAACTTTACGTTTGGAGTCCGTGTCCAGGCCGCGCTCGCGGGCGATGGTCTGGGCGCTGGTCTGAAGATCCTGATGCTGAAGTTTTGGCAGATAGCGCGCGCCAACAATCAGGCTCACCAGACCAATCAGATAGGTCAGGGCATAGCCCAGACTCAGGTTGTCTAGCGCGGAGGAAAGCTGCGTGCCTGCCATGCCAGAATGACGAAGCGTATCCCCCGCGCCAACAAGCACCGGCGTGGAGGTCATCGAGCCTGCCAGCATACCGGCCGTTAAGCCGATGTCCCAGCCAAACAGTTTGCCCAGCCCTAACGCAATCAGCAGGGCGCTACCGACCATCACCAGCGCCAGCATCAGGTAATTTTTGCCGTCTCGGAAGAAAATGGAAAAAAAGTTCGGACCGGCTTCCACGCCTACGCAAAAAATAAACAGCATGAAACCTAAGTTAAGCGCGTCCGTGTTAATACTGAAATGTTGTTGACCTAATAACAGGGAGACGACTAAAACGCCAATGGAATTACCAAGTTGAACTGAACCCAGGCGTAATTTACCCAGACAAAGGCCCAGCGCCAGTACCACAAATAATAACAGGATGTAATTCCCATTTAACAAGTCTGCGACGTTTATATTCACGGAGGCTAACTTCTTGTTTACCAGTAAGTTGTTGAATGAAAGGACTATTTGGGCTACTGTTTTCAGAGTCAGGGAATCACTTTGCATCTCCCTGCTTCCTGATAAATACCCTAAACACTAGCAGTCGGTTAGTTTAATCGTAATAGCTACCGACAGCCACCTATTATCGCACGACTTTTGTGCGTGCTTTGGCAAGGATTGCCGCATTGCTTTATCTGACTGGGCGTCCACCGGACGATTTTTGTATTTGATAGAGATAAGTCAGGAGGATAGTTTGAACTTTAAACGAAACTGGGCTGGCGTAATCAGCTGTTTTTTGCTGTTTACGGTCGTTTGCATGTCGCTCGCTTTTAACGTGAAAGGCGCCTTCAGAGCGTCCGGTCATCCCGAGCTGGGCCTGTTGTTCTTCATCCTGCCGGGGGTAGTCGCCGGTTTTCTCTCGCGTAAAGGCGAGGTGGTGATGCCGCTTATTGGGGCAATGCTTGCGGCCCCGCTCTGCCTGCTTCTGATGCGCGTGCTGTTTCTCTCGTCGAGAAGCGTCTGGCAGGAAGTGGCGTGGCTACTGAGTGGCGTTTTCTGGTGTGCGCTGGGCGCGCTCTGTTTCTTATTTACGCGCAGCCTGCTGCAACAGCGGAAGCACCGTAAATAAAAACGCCCTCAGGGTGAGGGCGTCTTCGCATTACTGAGCCGCAAACAGGCCCAGGTGTTCTTTGGCGTAGGCCTCAAAATCGGTGCAGCCGCCGATGTGTTTCTGATCGAGGAAGATCTGCGGCACGGTTTCAACCGGTTTACCCACGGTTTTTTCCAGATCGGCTTTAGTGATGCCTTCCGCGTGGATATCCACGTAACGGAAGTTGAAATCATCACGTTCTTCAGTCAGTTTCTCTGCCAGCTCTTTCGCGCGTACACAGTAAGGGCATCCTGGACGACCAAAAATTACTGCAAACATTTCTCTCTCCTCAAAAAACAAGCCTGACGGCGAATAGCGCCTATAGTGCACGATAACCTGCCGTCATGGAAAGAAGGTTTCACCTGTCACTTTGATACAGTCAGGCTATGTTTCGCCAATTACATCAGGTGGATCATTGCCTATACTGGCTGCCATACGTTTTACGCAACACAAAGAGAGACAAAATGACGCCAACCATTGACCTGCTTCGTTCCCACCGTTCCATTCGCCATTTCACCGATGAGCCGATTACCCAGGCGCAGCGGGAAGCGATCATCGACAGCGCAAGAGGCACCTCCAGCTCCAGCTTTTTGCAGTGCAGCTCCATTATCCGCATCACCGATCCGGCGATGCGTGAGCAGCTGGTAACGCTGACGGGCGGACAAAAGCACGTTGCCCAGGCGGCTGAGTTCTGGGTGTTCTGCGCCGATTTTAACCGTCATCTGCAAATCTGCCCCGAGGCCGAGCTGGGGCTGGCGGAACAGCTGCTGCTGGGCGTGGTGGATACGGCGCTGATGGCGCAAAACGCGTTCACGGCGGCGGAATCGCTGGGGCTTGGCGGCGTCTATATTGGCGGGCTGCGTAACAACATCGAAAGCGTGACGGAACTGCTGAAGCTGCCTAAACACGTGCTGCCGCTGTTTGGTCTGTGCCTCGGCTGGCCGGCAGATAACCCGGATCTGAAGCCGCGCATTCCTGCTGCGATGCTGGTGCATGAAAACCACTACCAGCCGGTCGACCAGGACGTTCTGCATCAATACGATGAAGAGCTGGCGAACTACTATCTGACGCGCGACAGCAACAACCGCCGCGACACCTGGAGCGACCATATTCGTCGCACCATCATTAAGGAGAACCGCCCGTTCATTCTCGATTACCTGCACAAACAGGGCTGGGCAACGCGGTAGTCCATTCCTCCTGCGCCTCGTGTATGATAGGCAGGCTTTTACCATGTCTTTAGAGAGGTGCAGGGTGAAAATTGCCATATTGTCCCGGGATGGAACGCTCTATTCATGTAAACGCCTGCGAGAAGCGGCGGCGAAACGCGGACATCAGGTTGAGATCCTCGATCCGATGTCCTGCTATATGAACATCGACCCTGCGGCGTCGTCGATTCATTACAAAGGCCGCAAACTCCCGCATTTTGATGCGGTGATCCCCCGCATTGGCTCCCAGATAACCTATTACGGCACGGCTGCGCTGCGCCAGTTTGAAATGCTGGGAAGCTATCCGCTCAACGAGTCCGTGGCGATCTCCCGCGCCCGCGATAAGCTGCGCTCGCTGCAACTGCTGGCGCGCCAGGGGATCGATCTGCCCGTCACCGGGATTGCCCACTCCCCGGACGACACCAGCGATTTAATCGACATGGTGGGCGGTGCGCCGCTGGTTATTAAGCTGGTGGAAGGTACGCAGGGTATTGGGGTGGTACTGGCGGAGACGCGTCAGGCGGCGGAAAGCGTGATCGACGCGTTTCGCGGTCTGAATGCCCATATTCTGGTGCAGGAGTATATTAAAGAGGCCAACGGGTGCGACATCCGCTGCTTTGTGGTGGGCGATGAGGTGGTGGCCGCCATAGAGCGGCAGGCAAAAGAGGGCGACTTCCGCTCTAACCTGCACCGCGGCGGTATCGCGCGGGTGGCCCTTATTAGCGAGCGCGAGCGCGAGATTGCGGTGAAAGCAGCGCAGACGCTGGGCCTGGACGTGGCGGGGGTCGATCTGCTGCGTGCCGGGCGCGGGCCGCTGGTGATGGAAGTCAACGCCTCGCCGGGGCTGGAAGGGGTGGAAAAAACCACAGGCGTCGATATTGCAGGTAAAATGATCGCATGGATTGAACGCCATGCGACGCCGGGATTTTGCCTGAAAACGGGCGGTTAAATGGATCGGCGCGCACTTTTTGCGTAATCTGGACAACGTTTTTATTTAAGAGGCTGCACAGCGATGGATTTACAGGTCGTACCTACACTGGATACGTTACGTCAATGGCTCGATGATGCCGGTATTACTTTCTTCGAATGCGACTCCTGCCAGGCGCTGCATCTGCCTCACATGCAAAATTTCGACGGCATTTTCGATGCCAAAATCGATCTGATCAACGACGTGATCCTTTTCTCCGCGCTGGCCGAAGTAAAGCCTTCAGCGCTGCTGGCGCTGGCCTCTGATCTGTCAGCGATCAACGCCAGTTCTTTGACGGTGAAAGCGTTTCTCGACATACAGGATGATAATCTGCCAAAGCTGGTGGTTTGCCAGTCTTTATTCTCCGGCGCGGGGCTCTCCTTCAAGCAGTTCGCCTGGTTTATGCGCCTGAGCGAAGAGCAAATTTCCATGGTAATGATGGAAGCCAACGCACATCACCTGCTGTATAGCGCGGAAGATGACGCCGAGAATAATGATGCATCTCCCAATTTTCTCCACTAAGCCTGTCTGACTTTTGCGCAGTCGCTGCCAGAGCGGCTGCATAACACCGTTTTTTCTGCTGCTTTTAACCTTTCTTTAAAGAGTTTTTCACCTCCTCTGCGGCCGTTTCGGCTTATCACGTAGACATAATCTGCATAAAAAATTGATAAAAGGCGTTTTTTCGTCTGGGCTATAGCCGGAGACACGGGCTACAGTTATTCTTGCGGTGCTTAAAAAAGCGAGCGGAACCTGCCGGAATGAGGGGGGTATTTTATTTCGGGCAGAGCGACAAACTATGCATGATTATTGCATATCTTCAGGCTGCACAGATTTGGTTCGTTTGTTAACGAACTTTCAGAAGGAATAACAATATGATCGCCTTGAATAAAAAATGGTTATCGGGTCTGGTTGCGGGTGCTCTGATGGCCGTCTCTGCCGGCACGCTCGCTGCGGAACAAAAAACGCTGCACGTCTATAACTGGTCTGACTATATTGCGCCGGACACCGTCGCGAATTTTGAAAAAGAGACCGGCATTAAGGTTGTCTACGACGTATTCGATTCCAACGAAGTGCTGGAAGGCAAACTGATGGCGGGCAGCACCGGTTTCGATCTGGTGGTGCCGTCGGCAAGCTTCCTGGAGCGTCAGCTGACCGCCGGTGTCTTCCAGCCGCTGGACAAGAGCAAATTACCAAACTGGAAAAACCTCGATCCGGACGTGCTGAAGCTGGTGGCGAAGCACGATCCGGAGAATAAATACGCGATGCCTTACCTGTGGGCGACCACCGGTATTGGCTATAACGTGGATAAAGTCAAAGCGGCGCTGGGCCCGGACGTCAAGCTGGACAGCTGGGACGTGATGCTGAAGCCGGAAAACCTCGAGAAGCTGAAAAGCTGCGGCGTCTCTTTCCTCGATGCGCCGGAAGAGATTTTCGCCACCGTGCTTAACTATCTCGGCAAAGATCCAAACAGCAGCAAGGCTGACGACTACACCGGTACGGCGACTGACCTGCTCCTGAAGCTGCGTCCGAATATTCGCTACTTCCACTCCTCTCAGTACATCAATGACCTGGCTAACGGGGATATCTGCGTGGCCATCGGCTGGGCGGGCGACGTCTGGCAGGCGGCGAACCGCGCGAAAGAGGCGAAAAACGGCGTGAATGTTTCCTACTTCATTCCGAAGGAGGGGGCGCTGGCGTTCTTCGACGTCTTCGCGATGCCGGCTGATGCGAAA
The DNA here is from genome assembly GCF_049237125.1 of Enterobacter cloacae complex sp. GYL001. Classification (NCBI taxonomy): domain Bacteria; kingdom Pseudomonadati; phylum Pseudomonadota; class Gammaproteobacteria; order Enterobacterales; family Enterobacteriaceae; genus Enterobacter; species Enterobacter cloacae complex sp. GYL001. The sequence continues at coordinate 363,118 of NZ_JBMKGW010000001.1, forward strand.
AATAAAGAGGAAGCGTATCAGTTCCTCAACTACCTGATGCGTCCGGACGTGATTGCCCACATCAGCGACCATGTCTACTACGCCAACGGTAACAAGGCCTCCGTGCCGCTGGTGAGCGAAGATATCCGCAATAATCCGGCGATCTACCCGCCAGCCGATGTGTTTGCCAAGCTGTTCACCCTGAAAGTGCAGGAACCAAAAATTGACCGTGTGCGTACCCGCGCGTGGACCAAGGTGAAAAGCGGTAAGTAACGGCGTTTGATATCGTTGCCCGGTGGCGCTGTTGCTTACCGGGCCGACAGATCCCGTAGGCCGGGCAAGCGTTAGCGCCGCCCGGCGATGCGCACCCTGACGGTGCGTTTGCACCAGTGTTGATCTATGCCGGAGAACACCCCGTGAATGACGCGATCCCCCGCCCGCAGGCGAAAGTCCGTAAAGCGCTGACCCCGCTTCTTGAAATTCGTAACCTCACCAAATCCTTCGACGGCCAGCATGCCGTGGACGATGTCAGCCTGACGATCTACAAAGGTGAAATTTTTGCTTTGCTCGGCGCATCAGGCTGCGGCAAATCCACACTGCTGCGTATGCTGGCAGGCTTTGAACAGCCTACCGCCGGGCAGATCGTGCTGGATGGGGTAGACCTCTCCAGCGTGCCGCCGTACCAGCGGCCCATAAACATGATGTTCCAGTCCTATGCCCTGTTCCCGCACATGACCGTTGAGCAGAACATCGCCTTCGGCCTGAAGCAGGACAAACTGCCGAAAGCCGAAATCACCGCGCGCGTGGCAGAGATGCTGAGCCTGGTGCATATGCAGGAGTTTGCGAAGCGTAAGCCGCATCAGCTTTCCGGCGGCCAGCGTCAGCGCGTGGCGCTGGCAAGAAGTCTGGCGAAGCGACCAAAATTATTACTGCTCGACGAGCCGATGGGCGCGCTGGATAAAAAGCTGCGCGACCGGATGCAGCTGGAAGTGGTGGATATCCTCGAGCGCGTGGGGGTGACCTGCGTGATGGTGACCCACGATCAGGAAGAGGCGATGACCATGGCCGGGCGCATTGCGATCATGAATCGCGGTAAGTTCGTGCAGATCGGCGAGCCGGAAGAGATCTATGAACACCCGACAACCCGCTACAGCGCGGAGTTCATCGGCTCGGTAAACGTCTTCGAAGGGCTACTGAAGGAACGCCAGGAAGACGGTCTGGTGATTGAATCGCCGGGGCTGGTGCATCCGCTGAAGGTTGATTCTGATAACTCCGTGGTGGACAACGTGCCGGTTTACGTTGCCCTGCGCCCGGAAAAAATCATGCTTTGCGATGAGCCGCCCGCCGATGGCTATAACTTTGCCGTGGGCGAAGTGGTACACATTGCCTATCTCGGCGATCTGTCGATTTACCATGTGCGCCTGAAAAGCGGCCAGATGCTCAGCGCCCAGTTACAGAACGAACACCGGTATCGCAAGGGACAGCCAACCTGGGGCGACGAAGTGAGCCTCTGCTGGGATGCGGACAGTTGCGTAGTCCTGACGGTATAAGGAGCGGTCATGAGCACACTTGAACCTCCAGCCCGCGTCAAAAAACCGGGCGGTTTCGCGCTCTGGCTGGCGCGCATGCAGATGGCGCATGGCCGCAAGCTGGTCATCGCCATGCCCTATATCTGGCTGATCCTGCTGTTTCTGCTGCCGTTCCTGATCGTCTTTAAGATCAGCCTGGCGGAGATGGCGCGGGCGATCCCACCGTATACCGATCTGTGGGAGTGGGCCGACGGGCAGCTGACGCTGACCTTAAACCTCGGTAATTTCCTGCAACTGACCGACGATCCGCTCTATTTCGAAGCCTATTTGCAGTCGTTACAGGTTGCGGCTATTTCTACGATTTGCTGCTTGTTGATGGGCTACCCGCTGGCGTGGGCAGTGGCGCACAGCAAGCCGTCGACGCGAAATATTTTACTGCTGTTGGTCATTTTACCGTCGTGGACGTCGTTCCTGATCCGCGTGTACGCGTGGATGGGGATCCTGAAGAATAACGGCATACTGAATAACTTCCTGCTGTGGCTTGGGGTCATCGACCAGCCGCTGACGATCCTGCACACCAACCTTGCGGTGTATATCGGGATTGTCTATGCCTATCTGCCGTTTATGGTGCTGCCAATCTATACGGCGCTGACGCGAATCGATTACTCGCTGGTGGAAGCCTCCCTGGACCTCGGCGCACGCCCGTTGAAGACTTTCTTCAGCGTCATTGTGCCGCTCACCAAAGGCGGGATCATCGCCGGATCGATGCTGGTGTTTATCCCGGCGGTCGGGGAGTTTGTGATCCCGGAACTGCTCGGCGGCCCGGACAGCATCATGATTGGCCGCGTGCTGTGGCAGGAGTTCTTCAATAACCGCGACTGGCCGGTGGCCTCGGCGGTGGCGATCGTCATGTTACTGCTGCTGATCGTGCCGATCATGTGGTTCCACAAACATCAGCAGAAACAGATGGGAGACCACGGATGAACAACTTACCGGTAGTACGCTCCCCGTGGCGAATTGCGATCCTGATTATCGGCTTTACCTTCCTGTATGCGCCAATGCTGATGCTGGTGATCTACTCGTTCAACAGCTCTAAGCTGGTCACCGTCTGGGCGGGCTGGTCGACGCGCTGGTACAGCGAGCTGTTCCACGATGATGCGATGATGAGCGCGGTGGGGCTGAGCCTGACCATTGCGGCGCTGGCGGCGACGATGGCCTGCGTGCTGGGCACTATCGCCGCGCTGGTGATGGTGCGCTTTGGCCGTTTCCGCGGGGCGAATGGTTTCGCGTTTATGATCACCGCCCCGCTGGTTATGCCGGACGTCATCACCGGCCTGTCGCTGCTGCTGCTGTTTGTCGCGCTGGCGCACGCCATCGGCTGGCCAGCGGATCGCGGGATGCTCACCATCTGGCTGGCACATGTCACCTTCTGTACGGCGTATGTGGCGGTGGTGATCTCCTCGCGGCTGCGCGAGCTGGATCGCTCCATTGAAGAGGCGGCAATGGATCTCGGCGCAACGCCGCTGAAGGTCTTTTTCATCATCACGCTGCCGATGATTATGCCGGCGGTGATCTCCGGCTGGCTGCTGGCGTTCACGCTCTCGCTCGACGATCTGGTTATCGCCAGCTTTGTGTCGGGACCGGGCGCGACGACGCTGCCGATGCTGGTCTTCTCCAGCGTGCGGATGGGGGTGAATCCGGAGATCAACGCCCTGGCGTCCATCATCCTTGGCGTGGTCGGAATTGTCGGATTTATCGCCTGGTATTTGATGGCGCGCGCGGAAAAACAGCGTGTGCGCGATATCCAGCGTGCAAGACGCGGCTGAAGGAATTACTATTTCCAGTGATGTGCCGCGTATGACGCGGCACTGTTTTTCAGGGAAGTAAAAACATTGGGATTCTTACAAAAAACACGTCATTCGCACGCTCGTCCGAACGTCCCTGCACTGGTGCAGGTGGCGGCGCTCGCCATTATTATGATCCGCTGCCTGGATGTGCTGATGATAATGAACACGCTGGGTCCGCGCGGAATGGGGGAATTTATTCACCGCAGCGCGCAGACGTGGAATCTGACGCTGGTGTTTCTCAGCAGCCTGATGCTGGTGTTTATTGAGATCTACTGTGCGTTCTCGCTGGTGAAAGGACGTAACTGGGCGCGCTGGGTGTATCTGCTTACGCAGATCACCGCCGCAGGCTACCTGTGGGCCGCCTCGCTGGGCTATGGCTATCCGGAGCTGTTCAGCATACCCGGTGAGTCGCGACGCGAGATTTTCCATTCACTGGTGATGCAAAAACTGCCGGATATGCTGGTGCTCTGCCTGCTTTATCTCCCGGCTTCCAGTCGGCGGTTCTTCCGCCTGCAATAATGTGTATAATCGCAGCCCCCGTGTTTCTTAAGGTTTTCATATGCAGTGCGCACTCTATGACGCCGGACGCTGCCGCTCCTGTCAGTGGATAGAACAACCGGTATCTCAACAACTCACCGCCAAAATGGCCGACCTGCAACAGCTGCTGACAGCACATGCGGTGGGCGAGTGGTGCGCACCCGTCAGTGGCCCGGAACAGGGCTTTCGCAATAAAGCCAAAATGGTGGTCAGCGGCAGCGTTGAAAAGCCGCTGCTGGGGATGCTGCACCGCGACGGCACCCCGGAAGATTTAACCGACTGCCCGCTATATCCCGCCTCGTTTGAGCCGGTGTTTAGCGCGCTGAAACCGTTTATCGCCCGGGCGGGGTTAACGCCCTATAACGTTGCCCGCAGGCGCGGCGAGCTGAAATACCTTTTGCTGACCGAAAGCCAGATCGACGGCGGGATGATGCTGCGCTTTGTGCTGCGTTCGGAAAACAAGCTGGAGCAGCTGCGCGCGGCGCTTCCGGGGTTGCAGGAACAGCTTCCGCAGATTAAGGTTATCACCGCAAATATTCAGCCGGTGCATATGGCGATCATGGAAGGGGAGAAAGAGATCTTCTTCACCGAACAGCATGCGCTGGCGGAGAGCTTCAACGGCGTGCCGCTGTGGATCCGTCCGCAAAGCTTCTTCCAGACTAACCCCACCGTCGCCAGCGCGCTGTACGCCACCGCGCGCGACTGGGTGCGTGCGTTACAGGTTCATCACATGTGGGATCTGTTCTGCGGCGTCGGCGGCTTTGGCCTGCACTGTGCCACGCCAGACATGCAGCTCACCGGCATTGAGATCTCCGCCGAAGCGATTGCCTGCGCGAAGCAGTCCGCCGCGGAGCTGGGGTTAACGAATCTGCATTTCCAGGCGCTGGACTCCACGCAGTTCGCGACCGGGCAGGGCAACGTGCCGGAGCTGGTGCTGGTGAACCCGCCGCGCCGGGGTATCGGCCAGGCGCTCTGCGACTACCTGAGCCAGATGGCGCCGGAGTACATTGTCTACTCCAGCTGTAACGCGCAGACCATGGCGAAGGATATCGCCAGCCTGCCGGGCTACCGCATTGCGCGCGTTCAGCTTTTCGATATGTTCCCCCATACCGCCCATTATGAAGTGTTGACGTTGTTGGTGAAAACGCGCTAATCCTCAACATCGCCCGGTGGCGCTGCGCTTACCGGGCCTACGATCCGGAGTAGGCCGGGTAAGGCGTAGCCGCCACCCGGCTTTGTTTGCTCAACCCAGTAATGCGACTCCCGTCTCTGTTTTAAGCCAGCGTGGCGCTTTCAACTGGTCGGCAAAATAGCCTGTCAGCTCACGTTGTTAACCAAAGCGCAGGCCGGGTAAGGCGAAGCCGCCACCCGGCATAAACCCCGCACAATGTTCAACAAAATGTGAACTCTTCCCCCGCTCGAAATCAGGTAAGCTTACGTCATAACAAATGATTGAAGGCTTACCCATGAAGCAGATCCTGCTGGTAGAAGACGACCACGATATCGCGGCACTCCTGCGTCTTAATCTGGAAGATGAAGGCTACGCCATTACCCACGAGCCCGACGGGGGCAACGCCTTACAACGTCTTGAAACACAGCCGTGGGACGCGGTGATCCTCGATCTGATGCTGCCGAATGTTGATGGTCTGGAGATTTGCCGCCGTATCCGCCAGATGACCCGCTACCTGCCCATTATCATCATTAGCGCCCGCAGCAGTGAAACTGACCGTATTACTGGCCTGGAAACCGGGGCGGATGATTATCTGGCAAAACCTTTCTCGGTGCAGGAGCTGATTGCCCGCATTAAGGCGCTGTTTCGCCGTCAGCAGGCGATGGGCCAGGCGCAGACGGACGGCATTATTCAGGCGCACGGACTGACTATCGATCCGCTGGCGCGCACCGTGCGCCTTAACGGTCAACACGTCGATCTCACCCCGCGCGAATTTGAACTGCTCTATTTCTTTGCCCGCCATCCCGGAGAGGTCTTTTCGCGGCTGGCACTGCTGGAGCAGGTATGGGGGTATCAGCACGAAGGCTACGAACACACCGTCAATACCCACATTAACCGCCTGCGCATTAAAATAGAGAAAGATGCCGCCGAGCCGGAGATCGTTCGCACCGTCTGGGGCAAAGGCTACAAATTTGCGGAGCAGAATCATGATGCGTCGCTTTAGCCTGAGCCAGCGCCTGACGCTGCTGTTTACGGCGTTACTGCTGCTCTGCGCCACCGTCGCCTGTGCGGTGCAGCTCTACAGTAGCATGCAGTACGGCAATGCGATGGTGCAGCGGCTCTCCGGTGGGCTGGCGCAGCAGATTGTGCAGCGGGAAGCGATTCTGGATGCGCAGGGCAGGGTGGATCGCAGCGCCTTAATACCGCTGTTCGACCGGCTGATGACGTTTAATCCGAGCGTCGAGCTGTATGTTGTCTCGCCAGATGGCGATATCCTGGCCGATGCCGCCCCGCCGGGGCACATTCAGCGGCAAAAAATTGACCTCGCGCCGATACAGAATTTCCTCAGCGGGACGGTGATGCCGGTGTTTGGCGACGATCCCCGAAGCCAGAATAAGAAAGTCTTCAGCGCCACCCCGCTGCGGCAGGACGGTGAGCTGAAGGGGTATCTGTACATTATTTTGCAGGGGGAGGAGTCCAACGCGCTGGCGGAGATGGCCTGGCACAAAGCGCTCTGGAGTACGGCGCTGTGGTCGATGCTGCTGGTGGCGCTGTTTGGTCTGCTGGCGGGGTTGCTGCTCTGGTACTGGGTGACGCGCCCGGTTAAAGAGCTCACGCTGGACGTGGCCGGGCTGGAGCAGGACAGCATCAGCGCGATTAAGCAGCTGGCGGCCCAACCGCTTGAGCCTGCCGGCCAGGATGAAGTGGCGATCCTGCGCAATACCTTTATCGAGCTGGCGCGCAAAATCACCTCTCAGTGGGATCGGCTGGCCGACAGCGACCGCCAGCGCCGGGAGTTTATCGCCAACATTTCGCACGACTTACGCACCCCGCTGACGTCGCTGCTGGGTTATCTGGAAACGCTGTCGCTGAAATCCGCAACGCTGTCGCCGCAGGAGCATCAGCAGTACCTCGCTACCGCGCTGCGTCAGGGGCAAAAGGTACGCCATCTGTCGCAGCAGCTGTTCGAGCTGGCGCGTCTTGAGCACGGCGGCATCAAGCCCCAGCGCGAGCGTTTTGCCATGGCTGAACTGATTTCCGACGTGGCGCAAAAGTTTGAACTCGCTGCCCGCACGCGTGAGTTAAATCTGCACATTGACGTCCCGGGTCCGCTGCCGCAGGTGTTGGCCGATGTTTCCATGATTGAACGGGTGGTGACGAATCTGCTGGATAATGCGATACGCCATACCCCAGCAGGTGGAGACATTCGTCTGGCGGTGTGGCAGGAGAACGACCGGTTACAGGTTGAAGTGGCCGACAGCGGAACGGGTGTTGATGCCGCATTACGGGACGATCTGTTCCAGCGTCCGTCAGCGTTAAATCCACAGGCCTCGCGGGAGCACCGGGGCGGGTTAGGGCTGTTAATCGTGAAAAGAATGCTGGAGCTGCACGGCGGGGGGATCAGGCTGATGGAGTCCGTGAGCGGGGCACGGTTCAGGTTCTTTGTGCCGCTTTAAGAAATTGCCGGGTGGCGGCTTCGCCTTACCCGGCCTACAGACCACCCCCGTAGGCCAGGTCACCCGGCAAAAAAGGTTATTGCGGGAACCACTGCTCGCTGATTTTCTGGTATGTGCCGTCAGCTTTGATCGCTTTCAGCGCGCCGTTCAGTTTCTCAAGCAGAGCCTTGTTATCCGGACGCACGGCAATACCGAGGCCAGTGCCGAAATACTGCGGATCGGTCACTTTCTCCGTCGCTGTACCCAGCTGCGGGTTGGTTTTCAGCCACTCATTCACGACCGCGGTGTCGCCAAATACGCCATCAATACGGCCATTTTTCAGGTCGATAATGGCGTTCTGGTAGCTGTCGTAGGCCACGGTTTTCACTTCAGGATGCTTGTCCTGGAGGTATTTCTGGTGCGTGGTGCCGTTCTCCATGCCGATGCGCTTGCCTTTCAGCTCGTCGAAAGATTTATAAGCCCCTTTCTTCGCAATCACCACCGCAGAGTTCGCGTAGTACGGGTCGGTGAACGCGACCTGCTTGCTGCGCTCTGGCGTGATGTCCATGCCGGAGATCACCGCGTCGTACTTTTTAAATTTCAGGGACGGGATCAGGCTGTCAAATGCGTGGTTAGTAAAGGTGCAGTCGGCCTGCATCTGCTTGCACAGCGCTTTCGCCAGGTCGATGTCGAAGCCGACGATCTGGTTGCTGGCATCCAGCGATTCAAACGGCGGATAGGTGGCAGAAACGCCGAAATTGATTTTATCGGCGGCGGATGCGCCAGCGGCGAAGGTTGCGAGTAATGCGGCCAGAACTAACTTTTTCATTGTAATGCTCCCGTCTGTCAATCTTGTCATTATGCGCCGTGTCTGCGGCATGGATGTACAATGCCACTCAATGAATTTATATGCAATAAATATGATTAAATATTATTTAATGCATAAAAAAATGCGGGTAACCCATCAGGTTACCCGCACTACGAAATCAGCTTTATGCATTAAGTCGATTAATTTCTGCGCTCAAACGCCAGCGCCTTACGCTCGATAAGACGCATCATCAGGGTCAGCAGACCGTTGACCACCAGATAGACCAGACCCGCCGCACCGAACACCATCACGTCGTAGGTGCGTCCGTACAGCAGTTGTCCGTGGCCCATCACTTCCATCAGGGTGATGGTGTAGGCCAGGGAGGTACTTTTGAACACCAGCACGACTTCGTTGGAATAGGAAGAGAGGGCGCGCTTAAAGGCATAAGGCAGCAGGATCGCCAGCGTATCCTTCTTGCTCATGCCCAGAGCCCCGCAGGACTGCCACTGGCCTTCCGGGATCGCGCGAATGGCACCGTAGAACAGCTGCGTGGTATAGGCCGCGCTGTTCAGGGAGAGGGCAATCAGGGCGCAGAGCCATGGCTCAGAGAGCAGATGCCAGATAACCGGATATTCCTGTAACGACGGGAACTGGCCCGGGCCGTAGTAAATCAGGAAGATCTGCACCAGCAGCGGCGTTCCGGTAAAGAGCGTAATGTAGCCACGTACAATCCACACCAGCACCGGCGTTTTCAGCGTCAGGACGATGGTGAAGATCAGCGCCAGGATCAGCGCCACGATGATAGACGCGACGGTCAGCGTCAGGCTGGTGTGCAGCCCTTTCATCAGTTCGGGTAAATAATCCAGCATCAGCCTGGTCTCCGTTCAAAACGCGTTGCGCGCAGATCAATACGCTTCAGAACGTACTGGCTCAGCAACGTGATCACCAGGTAGATAGCCGCCGCGACGATGTACCAGGTAAACGGCTCCTGCGTACGGGTGGCGATACTTTTGGTTTGCAACATCAAATCGTTCACGCTGATCAGGCTCACCAGCGCGGTATCTTTCAGCAGTACCAGCCACTGGTTACCCAGCCCTGGCAGGGCATGACGCCACATCTGCGGCATCACCAGGCGGAAGAAGATCGCCGCTTTCGACAGACCCAGCGCCTGGCCGGATTCCCATTGACCCTGCGGTACCGCTTTCAGCGCGCCGCGCAGCGTTTGTGACGCATAGGCCGAATAGAGCAGGGAGAGCGCAATCACGCCGCACAGGAACGGGCTGACGTCGAAGTTCTCAATCTGCATCTGCACCGGGATCTGCGCAAAGCCGAGATTAATCGTGAAGCCGTCCGACAGCGTTAACAGCAGCTGTGAGGAGCCGAAATAGATAAACAGGACCACCAGAATTTCCGGCAGTCCACGCAGCACAGTCACCAGCGCTGAACCGAGCCATGCGACAGGGCGCCACTTAACGGACTCCCACACCGCAAAGAACATCGCCAGTACGAGGCCGATAATCAGTGCACAAACGGCAAGGCCGACGGTCATCCCGGCGGCGCTTGCTAAAGGAAAAATTTCATTCATCAGGAATTACTTCTGGAACCATTTTTTGTAGATGGTTTCGTAGGTGCCGTCTTTCTTCACTTTTTCCAGCGCAGCGTTGAATTTCTGCTGCAACTCGGTATTGCCCTGACGTACGGCAATACCCAGACCTGTACCGAAGTAGTCTTTATCGGTCACCTTGTCACCCACGGCGGCCAGTTTGTCGTTCGCTTTCAGCCATTCGGTCACGACAGCCGTGTCCCCGAACACCGCATCGATACGACCGTTTTGCAGGTCCAGCTTCGCATTCTGGTAGCTGTCATACGGCACGGTGGTGATTTCCGGATGCTTATCCATGATGAATTTCTGGTGCGTGGTGCCGTTCTGCACGCCGACTTTCTTGCCTTTCAGCAGGTCAACGGAGGCGTATTTACCTTTCTGACCGATGAACAGGGCCGAGTTGTCATAGTAAGGGGTGGTGAACAGAACCTGCTTTTCACGCTCCGGAGTGATGTCCATTCCGGCCATTACGGCGTCGATACGGCGGAACTTCAGGCTTGGGATCAGGCTGTCGAACGCCTGGTTGCTGAAGGTACAGGTCGCGTCGATCTCTTTACACAGGGCGTTTGCCAGGTCCACGTCGAAGCCAACAATCTTGTTGTTCGCATCAATGGATTCAAACGGAGGGTAGGACGCTTCAGTGGCGAAACGGATGGTCTGGGCTGCGGTAGCGGAAAGGCTGACGCTAGCAAGCAGCGCGGCAATCAATACTTTTTTCATTATAATTTCCCTAACACATCAGTGAGATAAATAGTTTTTGAAGGCATCGGTTTGCGGGTTAGTGAAGCAGCTCGCGTCACCCTGCTCAACGATATACCCGTTTTCCATATAGACCACGCGGCTGGCGGTTTTGCGCGCCACTTCCACCTCGTGGGTCACGATGACCTGGGTAATGTTGGTTTCCGCCAGCTCACGAATAATGCTCACGATCTGGGCGGTAATTTCCGGGTCCAGCGCCGCGGTTGGCTCGTCAAACAGCAGCACTGCCGGCTCCATCATCAGCGCACGGGCGATCGCCACACGCTGTTGCTGACCACCAGAGAGGTGTAAAGGGTACCGGTCGCTGTACGGTTTCAGACGCAGACGTTCCAGCAGCTTTTCCGCACGCGCCATCGCCTGGTCTTTGCTTAAGCCAAGCACGCGGCACGGGGCTTCAATCAGGTTTTGCACCACCGTCAGATGCGGCCAGAGATTGTATTGCTGGAAAACCATGCCCACGTTTTGACGCAGTTCACGAATCGCTTTATCAGACGGGGTTTTCGCGAAGTCAAAATGGTTACCGGCGATGGCCAGCGTCCCCGAACGGGGCATTTCAAGCAGATTAAGAACACGCAGAAGGGAGCTTTTTCCCGCGCCGCTTGGGCCGAGCAAAACCAGCGTTTCGCCCTCCGGGCAACTCAGCGTAATGTCGAACAGCGCCTGGTGTGCGCCGTAGAAGCAGTTAATGCCGTTTAGTTTAATACTCATCGGGGCAGTCTTTACTCATCCAGGCAATCTATAGCAATTGAGGCCGCAGATAGTACCGTTGACAGAATAGTTATGCAATATTTCTGCGTTAAAAGTTAAATATAACCCGTGTTTCCTCTTAAACATAGCACAAAATAGCGACGGGAAAGGGGGGCGAGTATAAATGTCGGCATTCCGCAGGAAATGCCGGACATTTTACGGGGTTAACGTTTATTGAACGGAGGCGTTAGCGGTTCTCGATCGACTGGCGAAGGGTGCCCGCCGGGGCATGAACGCTGCCGCCAATGTAGCGCACATCGTCTATTGCCCAGCACTGGCCTTCACGGATCATCAGCACCTCATCCTGCCAGGTTTGCGTCCCCTGGGTGAGCTTCACGCGCAGGGGAATATTGCGTGCGTCGGTATTCGGTATGGTGGACGCGCTGGCAACGTCGGCGCTGTCCGGCAGCGTGGCGCGGCTGGAGAACGGATCGGATGACAGCAGGGCGTTGTGCTGCGGATCGCGCGAAGCGTCGGTGAGCAGTTTCGCCAGATTATCGCTCAGGTACGGGCGCAGGGCGGTCAGGTCATTACCGCGATGCTGAATACGGTAATCATAAAATTGTTGCGCCACGGCATCCGGGCCACCCTCAATACAAGGGCCGCTGCGGGTTCCGATATCCTTAAAGGCTGGCGTGACCGGCGTTGTGCAGGCGCTGAGCACCAGCGCGCATGGCACTAAAAGCGTTAAAGCAGAGTAGCGCATGTTGATTTCCTTATTTATTAACTATCCTTTCAATCATAGCGTAACGAACCGATAATGCTGTCGCTAACGCATTGAACGCTAAAGAAGGAGAGAAAGTATGCAATTTTCAACAACGCCAACCCTGGAAGGTCAACCGATTACCGAGTACTGCGGCGTGGTCACCGGTGAGGCGATTCTGGGCGCCAACATTTTCCGCGATTTCTTTGCCGGCATTCGGGATATCGTCGGGGGTCGTTCCGGCGCGTACGAGAAAGAGCTGCGTAAGGCGCGCGAGATTGCTTTTAAGGAGCTGGGCGAGCAGGCCAAAGCGCTGGGCGCGGATGCGGTGGTGGGCATTGATATCGACTACGAAACGGTCGGGAAAGATGCCAGCATGCTGATGGTGAGCGTAAGCGGTACGGCGGTGAAGACCCGTCGATGAAGCGTTCGCTCTCAACCCTCCTGCTGGCGATGTTGCTGGCAGGATGCGCCTCGGAAGAGGGCATTGTTGATAAAGGCGCGTACGAGCTGGATACGCGCCATCAGGCGCAGGCGGCCTACCCGCGTATAAAGGTGCTGGTTATTCACTACACCGCCGATGATTTCGACACCTCGCTTGCGACCCTGACCGATAAAAACGTCAGCTCTCACTATCTCATCCCCGCAAAGCCGCCAGCTCCGCAGGGCAAACCGCGTATCTGGCAGCTGGTCCCGGAGAGCGAACTGGCCTGGCATGCGGGCATCAGCTTCTGGCGTGGCACCAACCGCATAAATGATACCTCCGTCGGCATTGAGCTGGAAAACCGCGGCTGGCGGAAAACCGATGGCGTGAAAACCTTTACCCCCTTCGAACCGGGGCAAATTGCGGCGCTGATCCCGCTTGCCAGAGATATCATCGCCCGCTACGACATTAAACCGCAGAACGTGGTGGCACACTCGGATATCGCCCCGCAGCGTAAAGACGATCCTGGCCCGCTGTTTCCGTGGCGCGAACTGGCGCAGCAGGGTATCGGAGCCTGGCCCGATCCGGGGCGCGTGAATTTTTATATCAACGGGCGACCGCATTATCAGCAGGTTGATACCGCAGCACTGCTCGATTTGCTGGCGCGCTACGGTTACGAAGTGCCAGAAAACAGTACGCCCGAACAGCAAAAACGCATCATCATGGTTTTCCAGATGCATTTCCGTCCGCAGTTATGGAATGGCGTAGCGGATGTGGAAACCATGGCGATTGCCGAAGCACTTTTAGAGAAATACGGGCAGGGGTAAACCTTCGGACTACCCCCGAATGAGTATATTTTCGTAAGTTCCTATCAGATTAATCCTAAGTACAAACTCATTTCATTTTTAGTTAATTGACTTAAAATTATCCGGATTTAAGATGGACACATAGCGCGCTAAGTAATTTGGCGAATTAATAAAAAGCTTCACTCTTTTTTTGTTTATTCTTGACGTTTTCATCAGGAAAAATATTTATGGCTCGGTAACAACACCGTGGCCATTCTTTTTAAAAATCACATCTTAAATCGGGTATAACAATGTTAAGCATCTATGGAAAAAAATTACGTCCGCAACATGAAATGGAAAAGATCATTTCTGCAACCTCAGGCGTTGAAGAAAGAACGTTAAAAAAATGGCAGAAAATTTCCACCTCTGATTCCGGCTATATTCATATTATCGTCAGCGGTGAAGTCGAATTTCGACGTGAATCTGACGAACTGTGCATGTTCACCGTCACCGGGCAATGCATTTTCGGCCTGTCGTCAATGTATTACAACGCCACCCATATGTACAGCCTTGTTCGGACGAATACGGTTGTTCGCTCGATCAAGAAAGAGGTCTTCGCCCAGCTGATGACCGAAAAAAATCTGTGGCCAGAACTGACCAAAGTCCTTTCCTGGTACATCTGCATGCTGAGCAAACGTGATGATGTTCTGGTTGCCCGCAGTGCGTATTCCGTTGTCCGCGAATTTTTATATGAGATTAACGACCTGATTGTTCAACAACAGCGTGATATTAACGTTTATGATTACATTCAGGAATACACTAACCTGGCACGTAGCACTATTATTAAAATCCTCTCCGATCTGAAAAAGGGTCAATATATTGTGGTGGAAAAAGGTCGACTGCTTAACCTTACCGCACTGCCTGAAAAATATTAATACCTGCTCCCGCCGTCTCCTTTTTCACTGAAAGGAGAACGGCTATTTCCACTGTTTTTTACACTGGCTTGTGAATTATCCTGCGTTTCGTCAACCGGCGGCGCGGGAATTTTTCCTTGAGAATAATCCTGCTCCTGCTCTTTTAGCGCCTGCTTAAATAATTCTGTTAATGATGACTCTTCACTGCCCGTGCTGGCGGGAGCGTTATCGTGCTCATGCGCTTCGGTCCCGGGTAAGGTATCCCGCGAGGCGTCGTGTGGCACCGCGCCGTCGGGCGCCTGCTGCCAGTCGCCGTCATCACTGTTGATCGGCAGATCCTGCATCGATGGAACATCAACTGGCACTGGCGCAGCTTTAGGCTGCGGATGCGGGAACGGTTTACTCACGTACACGTAATGCATATCCGAAAGCTGCGTTTCCGGTTTCGCAACGCTGGCGTTGACCGGTTCAGGCGCCGGGTGGTGCAGGTTCCAGTAGACGTGCATATACAGGCCGACAACCAGCATGACGCAAAGCCCGACCAGCCATAACGCTGTTTTGCCGAATACGTTTTTCAGGCTGGGGAGACGGTACGAAAACCAGACCGCTTCCCCGGTTGTATAGCTGCGCTGGGCCGCAAGACAGATGGTCGACATTAGGCTTTCTTCTCCTGCATTTTCGCGTCCGGGGTGGTGCGGGTGGCCTGAATCAGTACGCCCGGCGTGCTGTTGGTCACGCGCATCAGCTGCATCAGCGTATCTTCCCCGGGGATACCATCCACGTGCAGATGCATTTTTTGCTGGAATTCGCGGGTGCGTTTCATCATCTCTGTGGTCCAGATCCGGGCATGTGTTTCGGGCTGGCTCAGCGCCAGGCTTAATTGCTGATCCAGCCAGGCCATATCTTTGCTGTCGCTGGCCGCGCCGATCGCGTCTTTACCTTCCGGTGTCAGGCGGTGCAGCTGGGTGAAGTTGCCGGTCGCGTGCAGGTTAAACCAGCTGCGGCTCACCTGCCAGGTCCGGTTATTCATTAACAGGTCAATGGACGTGTCCCCGACCCTGGCGACCACCGCATAGTTAAGATGGCCGCTGGTTTTCAGTTCACTGACCCACGGATACCCTTCCTGCGCCAGCGTCTCCGGCGACGCGTTCCCCTGTTTACACATCAGGTTTACTTTGGCGGCGTTCTGGCACAGCGCATCTTCGGCCGAGGCGTCATACCCCCACATGAGATACAACTGATGCATCGCATCCGGCTGATTAACTATTTCGTTGTCGATAACCGGCACTACGGGCGCTTCGACTTTTAGCGATTGCTGTTTCCAGCTGACGGGCACCGGCAGCTGGATCGGCAGGCGTGCGCCGATCGATGAGGTCAAATACCAGCCGCAGGCGGCAAACAGCACGGACGCAAACAGCCCCACGGTCGCCAGGCGCTTACCGTGTTTTTGGGCGGGCAGGAGCTCTCCCGCCGCCAGACGTAAATGACGTGGGCTGACCTGCGCCGCGCGTTCCGTCCAGGCGGCGAGCATTGACAGGTGCGCCAGCGCATTCAGTTTGCTGATGTTGCCTTTGGTCAGCGTGTGCATTTTGCGCACGCGGGCAGGCGGCAACGGCGAGTTTTCGCAGCCGTGTTCTTCGCACTGGGCCTGAACATAGCTCAGGTATTCGCGGCAGGTCAGGGGGCGCAGGGCATGATGCGTGTGCGTATATTCGCGCAGTTCAGGTTGCTTTAGCAGGATCTCCTGATCCGCAGTGCCCGTCAGTACCACGGCGAGCCGGAAGTTCAGCTCCTGGGCGCGCGTGAGCAGCGTTCCCAGGACTTCACGGCAGCTCTCCTTCATGGCTTCGGCATGGGCGATCGTCAGCACTCTGGATTTTGCTTTCCCCTCCTGCCACTGGCGCAGGACGGCATCCACTGCCTGCATGCGATCTTTAATCACTTTCGTTCCCGGGTTGAGTTTGTACAGCAGGCTACTGGCACTCAGTTTGGGAAACGCGTTGATGGCAAGAACGGTATGGTTGCTGGCTTTCAGCGCGTCGATGAACTGACCCAGAAGCGGAGCGTCGTCGCAAAAAAGCCCGATAATTCCCGCCAGCTGGGTTTTCTCTTTCAGCAGGTTGAACACGTCCTGATGATAAGGCACCAGAAAATCACCGGATAAACGGGTGATTGTCCTGAATGGCGGATTTTTAAAATTAAAGTGGCTCTGATACATAACGACTTACCGTCTCTGATTAGGAATAGCAACAGCAGCAGAAAGTAAGGTAATGCCCCTGAGCGGTCAATTTGCAGACAGAGTAAAAATATCCAGCCGGCTGCGCCTAACATCTGGAATTTATACGGTCAATATTTTTCTTTATGAAAGTTGGTGGCGAAGTCAGTGGTCGCGTTTGCAACAGCTTATTACTATTTTCCTCCATATTGGCGCAGTATGACGCTGCTTATTTTTGCTTTGCTATAGGCCGGATAAAAAATGAGGTTCTCATTTCTGTCACGGTGGATAACGCCTTGTATTATGTTTTTGCTGCTCATTTTTTGTGGCCAGCAAGGCTATCTCACCTTTAAAGATTATAAAAAAGTTATGAATAAGTTTGCTAATTCTGACCTACAGCCGCTGAAAAAAACGCGCGAAGACAAACCCTTCACGCTTTTTACGGCTGCCGTCCGTCAGGAGAACTTATCGGCTGCGGCAAAACCCCCGCTGGCGGCGGAGATTGAAGGCATTGTGCGCAGTGATGACGCCTGGCTCTCCTTCGCTGTCATCAAAACCCCGGGCGGCCAGCGAAGCTACCGCGAGGGTGAACCGCTCGCCGGGTTTAACGACGCATTTATTCAGGAAATAAACAAAGATAATGTGGTGGTTAATTATGAAGGTGCTACGCAGGTACTGGCGTTAAATAAACCGGACTATTTTAAGGGGGGCGTGGAGAGCGGCCCGGTTACAAAATCGACGAAAGATGCTGGCGCAGAGAGTGTGCATCTTGATGATTATCTGGTGTTAAAACCCATCATTGAAAAAGGCCGACTGGAAGGCTACAGGATAAACCCAAGGAATGCCTCCGCCTTTTACAGTCAGTCAGGTCTGGAAAAAGGCGATGTGGCGATTCAGGTTAACTCTGTCGATATGACCGATGAAGCAAAAGCGAAAAGCATTATTGCCAACTGGTCGAAAATGAAAGAAGCGGAGGTCATCGTACGACGTCACGCTCACCTTGAAAATATTCGGGTTAATGTTCTAAACAATTAATAAGTGTGCAGACATGAAAAAATTTCCCTGGGCGTGCGTGGCGCTGACCGCATTGTCGTTATATTCCAGTTCGCTGCTTGCAGCTAACTTTAGCGCAAGTTTTAAAAATACTGATATTCGCGAGTTTATCGATACGGTAGGTCGCAATCTCAACAAAACTATTCTGGTCGATCCGTCCGTCCAGGGAACCGTCTCGGTCAGAACCTACAACGTGCTGACGGAGGATGAGTATTACCAGTTCTTCCTGAGCGTGCTGGATCTCTACGGCCTGTCGGTGATCCCGATGGACAACGGCATGGTCAAAGTGGTGCGCTCAAGCGTAGCGCGTACCGCCGGTGCGCCGCTGGCAGACAGCAAGAACCCGGGCAAAGGTGACGAGATTATCACCCGCGTGGTGCGTATGGAAAACGTACCCGTTCGCGAGCTGGCCCCGCTGCTGCGTCAGCTCAACGATGCCACCGGCATCGGGAATGTGGTCCACTTTGAGCCGTCCAACGTCCTGCTGTTAACCGGTAAAGCCTCGGTGGTGAACCGCCTGGTGGATCTGGTTCAGCGCGTCGATAAAGACGGTATTCAGCGCCGCGAAATCATCCCGCTGCGCTTTGCCTCTGCCAAAGAGCTTTCGGATATGTTGAATAACCTCAACAACGAAGAGCAGAAGGGGCAGAATGCGCCGCAGCTGGCGACCAAGGTGGTGGCGGATGACGAAACCAATAGCCTGGTGATCAGCGGCTCGGAAGATGCGCGCGCGCGTACCCGTTCCCTTATCCATCAGCTGGATCGCGAGCAGAATAACGAGGGGAACACCCGCGTCTTCTACCTTAAATATGCCAGCGCCACCAAAGTGGTACCGGTGCTGACGGGGATTGGCGAGCAGCTGAAAGACAAGCCGGGCGCGGCCAAAGCGAAAACCGCGAGCGCCTCAACCGACCTGAATATTACCGCCGACGAGTCGACCAACTCCCTGGTGATCACCGCGCAGCCTAACGTGATGAACTCCCTGGAGAAGGTGATCGACAAGCTGGATATTCGCCGTCCGCAGGTGCTGGTGGAAGCGATCATTGCCGAAGTGCAGGACGGCAACGGCCTGGATCTTGGCGTGCAGTGGACGAGCAAGCACGGCGGCGTGCAGTTTGGCGCTACCGGCCTGCCAATCAGCCAGATTAAAAATGGCACCATGAAAGGGGCGAGCTTCACGGGCCTTGCGACCGGCTTCTTTAACGGTGATTTCGGTGCGCTGGTGACCGCGCTCTCCACCGACGGTAAAAACGACATCCTCTCCACGCCAAGCGTGGTCACGCTGGATAATAAAGAAGCGTCGTTCAACGTCGGTCAGGATGTGCCGGTGCTTTCCGGTTCGCAAACCACCAGCGGCGACAACGTCTTTAACTCGGTTGAGCGTAAAACCGTGGGGACCAAGCTGAAGATTGTGCCGCAAATCAACGATGGCGACATGATCCACCTGAAGATTGAGCAGGAAGTATCCAGCGTCGACAACAGCGCAACGGAAGATTCCAGCCTCGGCCCAACCTTCAACACGCGCACGATTAATAACGAAGTGATGGTCCACAGTGGCCAGACGGTGGTGCTCGGCGGCCTGATGGAAAATGTGACCAAACAGTCGGTCTCCAAAGTGCCGCTGCTCGGCGATATCCCGCTGGTCGGGCAGCTGTTCCGCTACACCTCGCAGGATACCTCTAAACGCAACCTGATGGTGTTTATTCATACCACCGTCCTGCGTGACGACGACAACTACAGCGCAGCCTCGAAAGAGAAATACGACCAGATCCGGGTGCGCCAGATGCAGCGCGTGGAAGAGAAAAAGCTCGGTATCGTTGAGCCGAGCGACAACGCCGTACTGCCAGCGTTTCCTGCCGCCAGCACTGCACCCGTGAAAACCCACGCGGCACGCAATCCGTTTAAAGAGTAAGGCGGAGGGGAAACGTGGACGAACTGACTAAAACCCTGTGTAGCAGCAACTACGCAAAAGAAAACGGCGTTCTGCTTTACAACAATGACGTCTATATCCGTGAGGACACCCCGGCGTTAGCGCTGCTGGAGGTGCGCCGGGTGCTGGGACGCGCGTTTGTCCCGGTTACCCTGGCGCCGGAAGCGTTTGACGAGATGCTGGCTAAAATCTGGCAGCAGAGCAGCGGCGTGTCGCAGCAGCTGGTGGACGACATGGACGCGGATATCGATCTGATGGCGTTAACCGAGGAGATCCCGGATAACGAAGATCTGCTCGATAACGACGAAAACTCGCCAGTGATCCGCCTGATCAACGCCATTCTCGGCGAGGCGGTGAAGGAGGGCGCGTCAGATATTCATATCGAAACCTTCGAGCGCACCCTGAGCATACGCTTTCGCGTTGACGGCGTGCTGCGCCCGGTGCTGAAACCGGCGCGTAAGCTCGCCCCGCTGCTGGTGTCGCGTATCAAGGTGATGTCGAAACTCGACATCGCCGAGAAACGCCTCCCGCAGGATGGCCGTATCTCCCTGCGCATCGGTCGCAAGGCCATCGACGTGCGCGTCTCGACCATTCCGTCCCAGTACGGCGAGCGCGTGGTGATGCGCCTGCTCGATAAAAGCAATCTCAAGCCCGACATCAACAAGCTGGGGCTGATTGATGAAGAACTGGAGAAGCTGAAAGGGCTGATCGACCGCCCGCACGGGATCATCCTCGTTACCGGCCCGACGGGTTCCGGTAAAAGTACCACGCTGTACGCCATACTCTCGGCGCTGAACGGTCACGAACGCAACATTCTGACCGTGGAAGATCCGATTGAGTACGAGCTGGAAGGGGTGGGGCAGACGCAGGTTAACCCGCGCGTGGACATGACCTTTGCCCGCGGGCTGCGCGCCATTCTGCGTCAGGACCCGGACGTGGTGATGATCGGGGAAATTCGCGACGGTGAGACCGCCCAGATTGCGGTGCAGGCGTCGCTGACCGGTCACCTGGTGATGTCGACGCTGCACACCAACAGTGCCGCAGGGGCGATAACCCGTCTGCGGGATATGGGGCTGGAGTCCTTCTTAATCGGTTCATCGCTGCTCGGTGTCATTGCCCAGCGTCTGGTGCGTCGGCTGTGTACGCACTGCCGGACCACCAGTCCGCTGGACGCCAATGAAAAAGCGCTGTTCAGCTTTATGGCCGCGCCGCCAGACGCGATTTACCGCGCGGTGGGGTGCGAACACTGCCGTCAGAGCGGCTATCAGGGCCGCGCCGGTATCCATGAATTCCTGGTGGTGGACAGCGCCATGCGCCGCGCCATCCATGAAGATAAGGACGAAATGTCCCTCGAAACGCAGCTTTTTAAGCATGCCTACAGCCTGCGTGAAAACGGGCTGCTGAAGGTGATCGGCGGCGTGACGTCTCTGGAAGAGGTCATGCGCGTCACCGCCGAACGTGGGGGGGATGCGTAATGGCTTTCTATGCCTGGACGGCGACGGATGCCGCGGGGAAAACCCAGCGCGGGACGTTACAGGCCGAGGGGCAGAAGCAGGTTCGCCAGTGGCTTCGCGAGCAAAAGCTGATGCCCGTCAGCATCACCGAAACCCGCGAAACGGCGGCTGGCGGGAAAGCGAAAACCGGGGTGAAGCTCTCTACTCCGGTGCTGTCGATGTTTACCCGTCAGCTTTCGACGCTGGTCAACGCCGCGCTGCCGCTGGAGAGCGCGCTGAAAGCGATCTCGAAGCAGACGGAAGACAAAAAGCTGGCGGCGATGGTGGTGGAGATCCGCGAGAAGGTGGTGGAAGGCCACACCCTGTTCGATGCCTTCAGCCAGTTTCCGCGCACCTTCGACAAGCTTTACTGCACGCTGGTGATGGCCGGGGAGAAAACCGGTCACCTGGGCGACGTGCTGGAAAAGCTGGCGGAGTACAACGAGCAGCGCCAGAAGATGAAAAGCAAGCTGACGCAGGCAATGGTCTACCCGATAACCCTCACCGTGGTCGCCATCGCGGTCATCAGCATCCTGCTGGTGGCGGTGGTGCCGCAGGTGATCGAGCAGTTTACCCACATGAAGCAGCAGCTGCCGATCACCACCCGGACGCTGATTGCGGTAAGTGATTTCCTGCAAGCCTGGGGCATTTATATTGTGGGCATTCTGGGCGGCGGCTTTATCGGCTTCAAAACCTGGCTGAGGAATGCCAAAAACCGTTTTCGCTGGCACAGCTGGCTGGTGAACGGCTCGCCGATTAAAAAGCTGGTCTGCGCCATCAACAGTGCCCGCTATATCCGTACCCTGAGCATTTTGCAGGCCAGTAGCGTGCCGCTGCTGGAGGGAATGTATATCGCGATGGACGGTATTGAAAACCGCTATGCCCGGCAGGTGCTGGAGCAGGCCGCCGACACCGTGCGCCAGGGGGCGTCGCTGTATGCGGCGCTGGAACAGGCGAAATTATTCCCGCCCACCATGCTGTATATGATTGCCTCCGGTGAAGAGAGCGGGGAATTAGGTAATTTAATGGATCGCGCGGCGGAAAATCAGGAATCGGCCTTACAACATCGAATTACATTAACGCTGTCGGTCTTTGAACCGGCGCTGGTGGTATCCATGGCGACGATTGTTTTATTCATCGTTCTGTCAATATTACAACCGCTTCTGCAACTTAATAATATGGTAGGTTAAATCATGGCTTTAAAACGTAAAAACCTGGCTCGCCAGGCGGGCTTTACATTGCTCGAATTAATGGTGGTCATTGTTATTCTCGGCGTACTGGCGAGTATGGTGGTGCCAAATTTAATGGGCAATAAGGAAAAAGCCGATACGCAAAAAGCAACCAGCGATATTGTCGCGCTCGAAGGCTCGCTGGATATGTACAAGCTGGATAACCACCGCTACCCGACCACAGAGCAGGGTTTGCAGGCGCTGGTGACCAAACCTGAAATCGCGCCAATCCCGAACGGCTACCGCACGGACGGCTATATCCGTCGCCTGCCGCAGGACCCCTGGGGCAATGATTATCTTCTGGTGAGCCCGGGTGAACACGGCGCGGTGGACGTCTTCTCAGCCGGTCCGGACGGCGAAGCCAATACCGCCGATGACATTACCAACTGGTCTCTCGATAAGAAAGAGAAATAATGAAAAATCAACGCGGCTTTACGTTGCTGGAAATTATTCTGGCGCTGGTGATATTTGCCAGCTGCGCCATGATGGTGGTATCCACCATTCCTTCGCGCAGCGGCGCGGATATATTTGGCCAGCAATTAAAAGCGCTCGTTGATTATGGTTCAGACCGTGCGGTGATGGACGGAAATATTGTTGGGCTGGTGATCGCCACCGATAAATATCAGCTGGTGACGATCGCCGATAAAAATGGCGAGCGTCACTGGGTGCCATTATCTGCCGGACGCATTAACACCAAAGGTGATTTTCCGGAAGAGATGCACGTGTCGCTTTCGCCGCAGCGCCTGGCCGCGACGGTGGCGTCCGAGCCGCAGGTGATCTTTTTACCGGACGGTGAAATCAGCCGCTTTACGCTGACGCTGCAAAGTTACGACAAACAGCACCATTTCCGCGTGGTGTCGCAGGGCGCGGCGCCGGTATCGGTAGAAAATGATGGCTAACGGCAACAAAAAGCAAAAGGGGATGACGCTGCTGGAGGTGATGGTCGCTCTGGTGATTTTCTCCACCGCCGCGCTGGCGCTGATGAACTCGGTCTCCCTGAACGTACGTTTTACCCATGGACTGGCCGATACCTTGCAGGCCAGTTGGGTGGCGGAAAATCAGCTGGCGGAAGCACAGCTCACCCGAACCGACTTCCCGGATGCTGAACAGCAGGGGACGGAAATCATGGGCGGGCGCAGCTGGAACTGGCGTAAGCAGCGGGTGAAAACCGCCGACAACGTCTGGGCGAATACCCTACGCGTATATGCGGAAAGCGATGAGAGCCAGCCGGTTATCTCCCTGCGCATCATTCCGCCGGGAGAGAGCAAGTGAAGAAAACGCGACGCCAGCGCGGATTTACCCTGCTGGAGATCATGATTGCGCTGACTATCTTCGCGGTGATCAGCACCCTGGCCTGGCAAATTCTGGACGGCGCGATGCGTACCAGCTCGGCCACCGATGCCAGCGCCGCAAAGCTCAACCAGCTTCAGCGCGCCTGGAGTCTGATGGAGCGTGATTTTTTCCAGCTTCACGCGCGCGCCCCGCGTAATGAGCCGGAGCTGTTTCGTCAGGAGGGCGATGCTCTTGAACTGACCACCCTGAATGGCGTGAGCGGAACGGTCCAGCTGGAGCGCGTGTGCTGGCGGCTGGAAGAGGGGCGTTTGTATCGCGACGTCTGGCCGGTCATTGACGGCCCGGCGGACGTTAAGCCTGACGAAGTGCCGATTGTCAGCGGCGTAAAATCATTGCAGTGGCGGTTTTATCGTCAGGGCTGGCTGACAGCCTGGCACGACGCTGCCCATCTGCCGGACGGCGTGGAGGTTACGTTGACGATGGAAAGCGGGGATACCTGGCGCTGGGTGTTCACTACACCGGGTGATATGCCGGAGGTGGCCGCTGCCGCAGCGCCAGCGCCTTCGCCGGAGACCAGACCATGAAACGGATCCGTCAACAACAGGGCGTCGCCCTGCTGGTGGTGCTGATTTTGCTGGTGATGATGTCGGCGCTGGCCGCCAAAATCAGCCAGCAGTTCTGCCGTAATTTGCAGAAAACGCATTATCAGGTAAGCCAGCAGCAGCTGCGCTGGGCGATGCAAACCCAGGAAAAAGTGGTGAAGGACCGGTTACAGACCGACGCCAGCGGCGAGAGCAAGCCGCTGGCGCTGGACGGCGACTGGCATCAGCCGCTGGAGACGCAGGGTGAGGACTATACGGTCGTGAGCCAGGTGGACGATGCGCAGGACTGCTTTAACGTCAATAACCTGTTGGCCGCCGACATCGCACCCCAGGGGCAAAGCGCTCCCGCGGTGGCGGAAACACCGCGTAAAGCGCGGATTGTTGAACAACTTCTGACGGAAAGCGGCCTCAGCCCGGGCACGGCGGAGGCGGTCTATTTCCAGCTGGTGGATTATCTCGATGGTGACAGCACCACGGCGAAGGAGGGGGCCGAAAGCGATGCGTGGGCTGGCGTCGTGCCCGCGCGGCAACCGGCAAATCAGATGATGCGCAGCATCGCGGAAATCAAACTGCTGCCGGCGTTCCCTGTTACGGCGTATCCGAAGGTGAGCAAGCTGTTATGCGCGCTGCCGGACGCTGCCAGCAAGGTCGATGTCAACACCCTGCAACCGGAACAGGCCGCCGTGCTGGCGGCCATGTTCCCCGGAAAACTGACGCGGGATGACGCCGTTCGCCTGCTGGATGCGCGTCCGGAATCGGGCTGGGAAAATATGGAAGCGTTCAGCAAAGCGCTGGAGCAGGCCTTCCCGCAGTTAAAAGACGATCTCCCGCAGGTGGCGGATCAATTTTCTATAAACAGCCGGTACTTCCGCGTGAATTACACCGGCAATACCGATGAATTAACGCTTCGCGTGGTCAGCCAGCTTCAGGTGAATAACGAAGCCGGTGAGATCGTGACGTGGCAGCGTCGTTACCGAATGATTGAATAAGAAAAGTAGAACGTTATGAAACAGGTACTTTTTGTTCGTCCCGACAGCCGCGAGGGCGGGAAAATAATGTGGTGTGAGTCCGGCAGCGAGCGCGTTGAGGTGGTCGACAGCCTGGAGATGCTGGCCGAACACCCCCTGGCTACGCGCGTTTGTCTCCTGTTGCCCGCCAGCGACATGATTTTCCGCCATTTTACGCTGCCGAAAAAGGTGGCTTCTCAGGCGATGGCCTTCTCGTGGATGGCGGAAGAGACGCTGATTGGCGACGTGGACAACCTCCACTGGACGGTACTCCACAAAAAAGGCGCCGACGTCGACGCCGTGGCCATTGACGCCGACCGCCTGCGCGCGGCATTAACCCGCTGTCAGGAGGCCGGATTAAACGTGATTCAGGCCCTGCCTGATGCCTGGCTGCTGCCCGTGACGACAGGGGGCAGCACGCTGGTCGCACAGGATGATAGCTACTGGCTGCGTTTATCGCCCCATGTGGCGGGTGAAATGGAGGCAACCCTGCTGCCGCTGTTAATGCAGAAAGCCGGGGTCGGGGAAGTGTGGTGTTACGGCGATGCGCCTGCGAAGGTGCACGTTGACGTGCAGCATGCCTGGCAGCATCCGCTGGCACTGATTCAGCCGCAGTGGCAAACCTGCCGCGTTAACCTGCTTCACGGTGAATTCAGCCTTAAGGCCGGTAATGGGCGGGCGGCGAAAAGTATGAAAGCCGCGATGGTGGCGGCGGGTGTGCTGTCTGTTGCTCTGCTGCTGGGGCCACGCATTGCAATGGCCTGGATGCTGGTGCAGCAGGAAAATCGGGTGCAGGAGGAGATCGTCCAGGTTTATCAGCACCATTTCCCCAGCATGCGCCAGCAGACCAATATCAAATATCACTTTGGTCAAAGCCTGAAAAAACAGAGCAAGGGATTCTTTCTTCAGCTTGATGAGCTGGAGAACGCCCGGCAGTCAGTCCCTGCGATGGAGATCGAGCTGCTGGAATACGATGCGCAGCAAAACACCCTGACGCTGAGCGTCAGCGCGCAAAACCAGCCCGCGTTGCAGGCGTTTGTTAACCAGACCAGTGAGAATTTTGATTTTACCTTACAGCCTGTTTCAACAACCGAACCGTATACCGCCATGATCGCAGGGAAACATAAATGAAAGAGCGAATCGCGCAGCTGAAGTCACGCTATCAGAATTATAGCACCCGGGAAAAAATTATTTTAAAAATATGTGCCGTTGCCATTGTGGGGGCAGTGGTGTATTACACGGGAGTGATCCCCCTGGATAATATGATTCAAAATAGTAAGTCGACGCTTAAAAGACAAAAAGAAACCCTTAACTGGATGCGCAGTGAAATTGATAAAAATCATCTTCAGGTCCAGATAGTCAAAACGAATAATCCGCGTACGGTGGTCGAGAACAGCGCCCATGAAATTAACCTTTCACTGACGGATATGCGCCAGGAGGGGCAAACTTTATCGTTCGTGTTGAATCGGGTGAATGTGTATGAATTAAGAAGCTGGCTGCGTGAAATTAATCAGACCTCCGGCGTGAGACTGCAAAAAATAAACCTCACGCCGGTGGACCACCTCAGCGACGTGAAAGCGCAGGTGCAGCTCACCTGGTCAAAAAACGCATGAATACCTTTTCGCTGATGCGGGACGCCTTTCCGGTAGGGTTCCCGATAATGAGTGCGATCCTGGGCGGCATTGTGGGCAGTTTTCTTGGCGTTGTCGCCGAACGCGTACCGGGGATGGTGATGGATGAGGAGGGGAGTGGCAATCTGCTCTTTCCGGCCTCGAACTGTCCGGTGTGCCAGCACGCACTTGCCGCGTGGGAAAACATCCCGCTGCTCAGCTGGCTGTTATTACGGGGACGCTGCCACCAGTGCGGCAGCGCGATCCCGCTGCGACTCTTTCTGGTCGAACTGATCTCCGCCTTGTTTTTTGGCATCACGGCCTGGTGCATGCCGGACGTTCAGGCGCTGTTCTCTTTGTGGTTACTGGCGGCTTTTTTACTGCCGCTGGCCATGATCGACTGGCAGCATCAGCTGCTTCCGGACTGCCTGACCCAGCCGCTGCTGTGGGCGGGGTTAGTGCTCCATGCGTTTGACCACACGTTGCCGCTACGCGATGCGCTGTTCGGCGCGGTGGCGGGCTATCTGTCGCTCTGGCTGCTCTACTGGGCTTTTCGTCTGATCACGGGACGAGAAGGTCTGGGTTACGGGGATTTTAAGCTACTGGCGGCGCTGGGCGCCTGGTGCGGCTGGCAGGTGTTGCCCTCCATTGAACTGGCGGCAGCGTTAAGCGGTATTGTCGGTTATTTCGCCGTAAATAATTTAAATAAAAATAACCTCACTATTTCTTTTGGTCCTTATCTCGCCTTTGCTGGAATAGTGGTGTTTATGAGCCAGCAATTTGCTTTCACATTTTAAATATACAGGTCAAGATTTTTTATAAATCTTTTTGATGGAGGAAGGGAAGGACGACCCTTTACGCTCAGTGTATCGTAAGAGATATAAGCTACACGGAATTTCAGCTTGTATCTTTTAATGGAGGAATACAACGCAGCAACAATTTTTTGTTCACGGCACTCACGTTGGTTAAATACGCATTACGCGAAACGCATCCATGATCTCACGGAAGACATGGGTTATTACGTTACGAATAAATTTATCAGGAAATAAAAATGAAATTTATGAAGCCAAAATATCTGGCGCTCTTTATTGCGGCGGCAACCAGCTCCGCATTTGCAGCAGCGCCAGGGGCACCGACGATCGGCTATGGCAATGACAAATTTGCCCTGGTGGAAGTGGATCAGGCAGCCCAGGATTATAACAATCTTGTCAAAGTGCATAACGATGGCGTGGATGTAAAAGTTGAGTGGAACGTCTGGAGTGGTGATGCGCCAACTTCAGCGAAAGTTCTGCTGGACGGACAAACCGTATGGACCGGCGCAGCCGGCGCGACGGGCTCTGCAACGTTTAAAGTGAAAAAAGGCGGGCGTTATCAGGAGCAGGTTGAAGTCTGTAACGCCAGCGGCTGTGCGAAAAGCGCCAGCAAGCTGATTATTGTGGCAGACACCGACGGTAGCCACCTGCTGCCGCTGAATACGTCTCTCAAAGAGAATAACAAAGCGTTTGCGAAGCATACCGATAAAGTGGTTGCGGCCTACTTCCCGGAGTGGGGCGTTTATGACCGTAACTTCCCGGTTGATAAGATCCCTGCGGCAAACCTCAACCACATTCTTTACGGCTTCATTCCAATCTGTGGCGGTGACGGCATCAACGACGGCCTGAAAACCATTGAAGGCGGCAACAGCTTCCGCGTGCTCCAGAACGACTGTAAGGGCCGACCTGACTATACCGTGGCGATCCACGACCCATGGGCTGCGCTGCAAAAACCACAGGCTGGCGTCTCCGGCTGGGACGACCCGTATAAAGGTAACTTTGGCCAGCTGATGGCGCTGAAAAAAGCGCATCCGGACCTGAAAGTGCTGCCATCTATCGGCGGCTGGACGCTCTCCGATCCCTTCTTCCACATGGGTGACCCGGCTATCCGCGCACGCTTTGTCTCTTCTGTGAAAGAGTTCCTCCAGACCTGGAAATTCTTTGACGGCGTGGATATCGACTGGGAATTCCCTGGCGGCGGCGGTGTGAGCGAAAACCTGGGCAATCCGCAGCAGGATAAAGCGACCTATACCGCGCTGATGCATGACCTGCGCACCATGCTGAACGAGCTGTCTGCACAGACGGGCCGTACCTATGAACTGACCAGCGCCATCGGTGCAGGCCGCGATAAGATCGAAGACGTGGATTACACTGCCGCTCAGCAGTACCTCGACCACATCTTCCTGATGAGCTATGACTTCTACGGCGGCTGGAGCAACACCGTTCTCGGCCACCAGGCGGCGCTGCGCGCGCCAGCATGGCGTCCGGACACTGACTACACCACTGAAAATGGCGTTAACGCGCTGCTTTCCCAGGGCGTACAACCAGGCAAGATCGTGGTGGGTGCGGGAATGTATGGCCGCGGCTGGACCGGCGTGCATGGCTACACCGGTAACAATCCTTTCACCGGCACCGCTACAGGTATGGTGAAAGGGACCTGGGAACCCGGTGTGGTTGACTATCGTCAGATCGTTAACGAATACAAAGGCAAACCAGGCTGGGAATACGGCTACGACGCTGATGCGGAAGCCCCTTACGTCTTCAACAAAACTACCGGCGACCTGATCACGTATGAAGATGCGCGTTCAACCACGGCGAAAGGTAAGTATGTTCTGGCGAATAAACTGGGTGGCCTGTTCGCATGGTCTATCGACTCTGACACCGGTGACATCCTGAACGCGATGAACGAAAGCCTGCTGGGCGGCGACGCTACGCCGGTTGATCCGGAGGTCACCAACCACGCGCCAATCGCGTCCTCTGCCGACCAGAACGTGTCTGGCCCGGTAACCGTCACGCTCGATGGCTCTGCTTCAAGCGATCCTGATGGCGATGCGATTACCTACAAATGGACTCAGGTCTCTGGTCCGTCGGTCACCATCACCAACAGCACCAAAGCGAAAGCGACCTTTAACGTTGCCGCCGCGACGTCCGACCAGACCATGGTGTTCCGCCTGACGGTGACCGATGCAAAAGGCCTGAGCAACGCGATTGATATCCAGGTGGTGAACAAGGCGCCGAAAGCTAACCAGGCACCGGTTTTAAACCCAATGGAAGCGATCACGCTTGAATCAGGTGAAACCTATGCGCTGCATGCCCAGGCCGCGGATCCAGACGGAGATGCGTTGACCTACGCCTGGAGTGTACCAGCAGATATGCACGCTACCGGGTCTGACTCCGCGAACGTGAACATCACTGCGCCGGAAGTGAGCTCGACGTCTACCTACACCCTGAGCGTGGTGGTGAGCGACGGTAAGACCAGCGTGCAGTCTAACGTCCAGGTCACCGTGAATCCGAAAGCGGCGCCTGCACCTGTGCCAGATGACGAAGACACTAACCCGGCGGATGACGTTACCCCTCCGGCTGATGATGTGACTCCACCGTCTGACAAAGGGAGCTGCGATGCGCCTGTGGATGCTAACGCCAGCAAATATGCGGCGTGGGAATCCAGCAAAATCTACAACGGTGGCGATACCGTAAGCTTCGACCATCTGGTGTGGAAAGCGAAGTACTGGACTCAGGGCAATCAGCCTGGCTTCGGTGTGGATGCATGGGAGCTGGTGAGCAACGTGAAGATGAACTGGCGTTCTGACCTGGTCTACAACGGCGGCGACACCACCACCTATGAAGGAAACGTTTACCGTACGAAATGGTGGACCCGTGGTGATAATCCAGCCAACAGCGACGTATGGGTAAAAGAAGGCGCATCAACAGACTGCAAATAATCTAACCCATTAATGGCTCCCCCTTTTAGAGGGGGAGTGATTCAAAATTCATTTTACAGGATGTTGGTAAGGAGAAATAACCGAAACTGTCAGCAGGTAAAAATGAAAAAGTTGATTTTGTTGTTATTGATAATAAGCCAAAGCGCCCTGGCAAATTGTTGGGATAAAGCGGCGCATTATTATCATGTCGACCCTTATTTACTGTACGCGATAGCGAATGTGGAATCCGGAATGAACCCGTATGCGGTTGGGCAAAACCGCGATGGCACGCGGGATGTCGGGCTGATGCAAATCAACAGTTCGCATTTTACCGCGCTGGAAAGCAGAGGAATCGACGAATACCGGTTAATCACGGAGCCGTGTACCTCGATCATGGTCGGGGCTTCTATCCTTGCCGGGATGATCAGGGTGTATGGCTATAACTGGGAAGCCGTTGGCGCGTATAACGCCGGACTGAAAAAAGAAAATTATCCGCAGAGGATGAAATATGCCCATAAGGTCTGGGCCAAATATCAGCAACTGAAATTAGCAGCACGTTATTAACGTTTTTTATTTTTGAAGAATTCCTGAAGGTGTTCTTCGAAAAGTGAAAACAGCTGAATGTGGTTTATGTATTAACGGAGTAATACCTAAGCCGGGATTTTAACATTTAATTTTAAACGAACAGGAAAACTGAAATGAACAAAAGGACGTTACTGAGTGTACTCATTGCGGGAGCCTGCGTGGCGCCACTCATGGCTCAGGCTGCTAACCTGAAGGAGACCAGCAGTGAGCCGTACACCATCAAAGCCAGCGATCTGGCGAAGAAAGAGAAGGAACCGACGGACTTCCCGCTGATGGCTTCGGTTAAAGAGACCATCCAGACGCTGGATAACGCCCAGGTCGAACTGATTGAGCCAGGCCGGGCGGCGAACCCGGACAACGTTAAGCGCGTTGAAGGGATTGTGAAAGCCAGCGACTGGGAATATCTCTTCCCGCTGCGCGCGCAGGCCTATACCTACAGCAACTTCCTGAAAGCCGTGGGTAAATTCCCGGCGCTGTGTAAGACCTACAATGACGGTCGTGACAGCGACGCCATCTGCCGCAAAGAGCTGGCCACCATGTTTGCCCACTTTGCCCAGGAGACCGGCGGCCACGAAAGCTGGCGTCCGGAAGCCGAATGGCGTCAGGCGTTGGTCCACGTACGTGAAATGGGCTGGAGCGAAGGGCAGAAGGGCGGTTATAACGGCGAATGTAACCCGGACGTCTGGCAGGGGCAGACCTGGCCTTGCGGTAAAGATAAAGACGGCGATTTCCTGAGCTACTTCGGTCGTGGTGCGAAACAGTTGTCCTACAATTACAACTACGGTCCATTCTCTGAAGCGATGTACGGCGACGTGCGTACGCTGCTCGACAAACCTGAGCTGGTGGCGGACACCTGGCTGAACCTGGCGAGTGCGATCTTCTTCTTCGCCTATCCGCAGCCGCCAAAACCAAGCATGTTGCAGGTGATCGACGGTACATGGCAGCCGAACGATCACGATAAAGCCAACGGTCTGGTTCCGGGCTTTGGTGTGACCACCCAAATCATCAACGGCGGCGTTGAGTGCGGCGGCCCGACTGAAATTGCGCAGTCTCAAAACCGTATCAAGTATTACAAAGAGTTCGCGAACTACCTGAAAGTGCCTGTACCGGCGAACGAAGTGTTGGGTTGCGCCAATATGAAGCAGTTCGACGAAGGTGGCGCAGGCGCCCTGAAGATTTACTGGGAACAGGACTGGGGATGGAGCGCGGATACTCCGGACGGCAAAACCTACTCTTGCCAGCTGGTGGGTTACCAGACCCCGTTCAGCGCATTTAAAGACGGTGACTACAGCAAGTGCGTGCAGCACTTCTTTAACGTGAAAATTGTTAACGACGAGGGTTCTTCCGAGACCCCGGACGAAACGCCGGTCACGCCAACACCGACGCCATCCGACGATGAAACGCCGGCACCAACCCCAACGCCGGATGAAACGCCGGTTGTGGTGAACCACGCGCCGGTTGCGCAGATTGCCGGTCCGATCGGTGCAGTGGAAGCGGGTGCGCAGGTTTCTCTGAGCGCCGAAGGCTCTACCGATCCAGATGGTAACACGCTGACGTATACCTGGCGTTCCCAGGATGGTCAGACTGTTACCGGTCAGGACAAAGCGGTTGTGACCTTTACAGCGCCAGAGTCTGCGACGGCGCAGCAGTATGAAGTGAGCCTGACCGTCAGCGATGGCGAACTGAGCAGCACCACGTCTTACCTGCTGAACGTGAAAGCGAAAGCGGCAACGCCATCCGGAGAAGATACGTCTTACCCGGCATGGAGCGCGAACAGCAAGTACAACGCCGGTGATATCGTGAACAACCACGGTAAACTGTTCCAGTGCAAACCGTTCCCGTACAGCGGCTGGTGTAACAATGCGCCGACGTACTATGAACCTGGCGCAGGTCTGGCATGGGCTGAAGCCTGGACGGCATTATAAACAGCAAACGGCAACCCCCAGGGTTGCCGTTTTAGTGTCTGCTCTTTCCCCTCACCCTAACCCTCTCCCCAGGGGGGCGAGGGGACAGTACGGTGCAGTTGTAGGCCCGGTAAGGCGCAGCCGCCACCGGGCAAAAGGCTAACGATGAAGTTTCCCGTGATCCCGTAACCACGCCGCCGTACGCACTATCCCTTCATCCAGCGATACAATCGGTTTATATCCCAGCTCGTTCTCCGCCCGCGAAATATCCAGCGTAAAATCAAAGTTGAGCTTCGACACACCGTAATGCGTCAGCGCAGGCTCTTTCGCCGATTTACTGCCAAAGCGCTCCATGCTGCGGGCAATCATGTCCAGCATCGGGTAAGGAACAGAACGGATCCGGCAGTCGATTTTTAACTCGTCAATCAGCCTTTGCACAATGCTGCGCAGGGTACAGGGTTCGCCGTTGGTGATGTTGTACGCGCGGCCCGACACCAGCTTATCGCATTCCGGCTGGCTCGCCAGCCACATGGCGTGAACGGCATTTTCGTAATAGGTCATGTCCACCAGCGCATCGCCGCCGCGCGGTAACAGCACGCTGCCGTAGTGGTGCATCATCTGGGCCAGTCGCGGGATAAAGACTTTGTCGTGCGGCCCAAACAGGCTCTGCGGACGCAGCACGGTAAAGCGGGTGTGCGGGTTTGACTGGGCCAGCAGGTCGATCACCTCTTCGCCCGCCGCTTTACTGCGGGCAAACTCACAGGCGAAGCGCGCCGGGCGGAAATCTTCCTGAATATCACGATGGTGGTGATAGTCGAAATAGAGCGACGGGGAGGAGATATGAATAAAGTTACGCACGCCCCAGGCGACGGCCCATTCGCCCAGACGACGCGTGGCGCGCACGTTAGCGAGATCAAAAGCTTCCTGGGTACCCCACGGGGAGGTAAAACTGGAGCAGTGCCACAGCGTATCGATACCGGCGAGCATCACCTTGGCCTGAGAGGAGACCAGCTCCGTCAGATCGGCATGGACAAATTCAGCGCCCATTTTTTGCAGGAGCTTACCCATCGCCTCATTGCGACCGGTGGCCCTCACGCTGATGCCTTTGTTGCGCAGAAACTCGACCGCATTTCGGCCTAAGCCGCTGGTCGCCCCGGTAACCAGTACCTTCATAACAATCCACTGTGTTGAAAAGAATTTCGTGCGCATTCTTTCGTGAATTACGATGTGTTGCAATGGGAAAGGTGAAAGATTAAGAGTTTTATTTAGTTATTTTCCCGCTTTTCTTCTGCCAGTTGCGCAATCCGTTTCGCCATTCCGCGGAAGATAAACAGGTGTGCCGGGATCATCAGCAACCAGTAAAACAGACCCGGCATTCCGTGTGGATGCCACCATGCCCGAACGTCCAGTTCACGATGGTCGACGTTGTCCTTGAGGGTGAAGCAGAGCCGCCCCAGCCCCGGCGCCTTCATGCCAAACAGCAGCGCCAGCTGTTTTTCCGGCTCAACAATAATCACTTTCCAGCTGTCGACGGTATCGCCCACCTTCAGCCAGGGATGGGCAGGGCGGCCTTTTGCCAGCCGGTGACCGACCAGCAGATCCAGCGCGCCGCGCGTTTGCCACAGAATATTGCCGAAGAAATAGCGCTCTTTGCCGCCGATCTGGTTCACAACTTCCCACAGCGCTGCCAGGCTGGCCGTGGTTTTTACCGTACAGCCCGCCTGTTTCGGATAATAGCCGTACTCGGGCCGCCAGCGGGCAAACGCCTGCGCGTCATAACCCCAGTCGCTGGAGTTCACCAGCTTCTCTTCCTCTTTCAGCGTGTTGCGCACCGCGTCGTCAAAGCGGATGAGTTCCTGGGGAATTAAGGCGCGCAGCGCGCGATCGTCCGCCAGCAGATCGTGCTTCAACCCCTGGATAAGCGCTTTGGCGGTCGTCGGCGGCACGGAGGTGATCACATTCAAAAACCACACCGATATCCAGCGGGTCGGGAAGGGGATGGGGATCAGCCAGCGGTGGCGGCCACTCACCCGCATAAAATGTTCGAACTGCGCCTGATAGCTCAGCACTTCCGGACCTGCCGCCTCCAGCACGCGATGCTGCTCCGCCGGGTGATCCAGCAATGCCACCAGATAATGGAGTAAATTCTCCAGCGCAATGGGCGTGGTGCGCGAGCGTACCCAGCGCGGCGGCGTCAGCACGGGCAGGTTGTAGACCATATCGCGCATCACTTCGAACGCGGCGGAACCCGCGCCGACGATGATCCCTGCCCGCAGTTCGGTAACGGGGATACGGGCGCTCCGCAGCGTTTCTGCCGTCAGCTGTCGGGCGCGCAGATGGTCTGACTGCTCGTGCTCAGGCGCCTGGAGCGAGCTTAAAAAAATCACCTGCTTCACCGGCGTTTGCAGCAGCGCATCACGAACGTTCATCGCCACCTGACGCTCGTGGGCGATAAAATCGCCGCCTTCGCCCATGCTGTGGACAAGGTAGTAAAGCGTATCGACCCCTTCCAGCAGCGCAGGAAGCGCTTTCGGCCAGCTAAGGTCAACGTTGTGACACGTCACGCCAGGCAAATGTAGCTTTTGCAGGCGTTCCGTGTTGCGTGCCGCTGCCAGCACCTGGTGCCCCTGCTGGCTTAACGCAGTGGTCAGGTGCTGACCGATATACCCGCTGGCGCCGAGCACCAGAATACGTTGCGGCACGGTATGCTCCTTAACGCTGTAAAAATGCCTGCCAGTGTTTCACCACCTCGGTCAACTGCTCGCGGTTAACGTCAAGGTGCATCACCAGCCGCACGACCGGGGAGGCGTTAATCAGCACGCCACGGGCTTTCATAAAGTCGCCCAGCGCGGCAGCATGCTCATCGCCGACGCGGACAAACAGCATGTTGGTGTCGTGACGCATGACATCAGCGCCGATTTCACGCAGCTGCGCTGCCATCCACGCTGCATTGTCGTGATCGTTTTTCAGGCGTGACACGTTATTTTTCAGGGCGTACAGTCCGGCTGCCGCCAGAATACCCGCCTGACGCATCCCGCCGCCGGTCATTTTGCGCCAGCGGTTGGCGCGCCTGATGTAGTCCGCGCTGCCAACCAGCAGGGAACCTACCGGCGTACCCAGCCCTTTAGAGAGGCAAATGGTGAACGAGTCGCAATATTGGGTGATCGCTTTCAGCTCGCAGCCGTACTCCACCACGGCGTTGAAGATACGTGCGCCGTCAACGTGCAGGCCGAGCTTGCGCTCACGGGTAAAGTCCCATGCCGCTTTCAGGTATTCGCGCGGCAGGACTTTACCGTTATGGGTGTTTTCGAGGCTCAGCAGTTTAGTGCGGGCGAAGTGAATATCATCGGCTTTGATTTTCGCCGCGACCTTGTCCAGCGGCAGCGTACCGTCCGGCGCGGCGTCAATCGGCTGCGGCTGGATGCTGCCAAGCACCGCCGCACCGCCGGCTTCGTACAGGTAGTTATGCGCCCCCTGGCCGACGATATACTCCTCGCCGCGCTCGCAGTGGCTGAGCAGCGCCACCAGGTTAGCCTGCGTGCCGGTGGGCAGGAACAGGGCAGCGTCTTTACCGCTCAGCTCTGCCGCATAGCGCTGGAGTTCGTTGACCGTCGGGTCATCGCCGTAGACGTCGTCCCCGACCGGGGCGGCCATCATCTCTTCGAGCATGGCGCGGCTCGGACGGGTAACGGTATCACTACGTAAATCAATCATTTCACATCCCTTTAATCTAAGAGGTCTTGTGAAATGTTTTACCTGAGCCAGTTGGTTTTTGCCAGTTCGATCACTTCGTCACCGCGCCCGCTGATGATGGCGCGCAGCATGTAGAGGCTAAAACCTTTGGCCTGTTCCAGCTTGATTTGAGGCGGGATCGCCAGCTCTTCTTTGGCGACCACCACATCCACCAGCACCGGGCCGTCGATGGCGAAGGCGCGTTGCAGGGCGTCGTCCACCTCTGAGGCTTTCTCCACCCGAATACCGGTGATACCGCAGGCTTCGGCGATGCGGGCAAAGTTGGTGTCGTGCAGTTCGGTGCCGTCCGTGAGGTAGCCTCCGGCCTTCATCTCCATCGCCACGAAGCCCAGAACGCTGTTGTTAAAGACCACGATTTTCAGCGGAAGCTTCATCTGCGCCACCGACAGGAAATCCCCCATCAGCATACTGAACCCGCCGTCGCCGCACATCGCCACCACCTGACGTTCCGGTGCCGTCGCTTTTGCGCCCAGCGCCTGCGGCATGGCGTTGGCCATTGAGCCATGGTTGAACGACCCAAGCAGGCGACGTTTGCCGTTCATTTTCAGATAGCGCGCGGCCCAGACGGTGGGCGTTCCTACGTCGCAGGTGAAGATGGCATCGTCGTCGGCGAAGTGGCTGATCTGCTGCGCCAGATACTGCGGGTGGATCGCTTTTTCGCTCGGTTTGGCGAGATCGTCCAGCCCCTTGCGCGCATCGCGATAATCGCTCAGGGCTTTATCGAGGAATTTGCGGTCCGTTTTTTCTTCCAGCAGCGGCAGCAGGGCGGCGAGGGTGGATTTGATATCGCCGATAAGCGCCATATCCACCTTGCTGTGCGCGCCGATGCTGCCGGGATTAATGTCGATCTGGATAATTTTGGCATCCGTCGGGTAGAACGCGCGGTACGGGAACTGGGTGCCGAGCAGGATCAGCGTGTCGGCGTTCATCATGGTGTGGAAGCCGCTGGAAAAACCGATCAGCCCGGTCATGCCGACATCGTACGGGTTATCGTATTCAACGTGCTCTTTCCCGCGCAGGGCGTGCACAACTGGCGCCTTCAGCTTACCGGCAAATTCCACCAGCTCTTTATGCGCGCCGGCGCAGCCGCTGCCGCACATCAGGGCGATATTGCTGGAGTATCGCAGCAGCTGCGCCAGCTTTTTCAGCTCTTCATCGGCAGGGGTAATGGTTGGCTGGGGCGCAGAGTACCAGTGGGTGGTGGCGGTTTCAGGTGCGGCCTTCAGCGCCACGTCCCCCGGCAGCACAACCACCGAAACCCCGCGATTCAGGATCGCCTTACGCATGGCTATCGCCAGCACCTGTGGGATCTGCTCCGGCGATGAGACCAGCTCGCAATAGTGGCTGCATTCACGGAACAGCTCCTGCGGATGCGTCTCCTGAAAATAGCCGCTACCGATTTCAGATGACGGAATGTGAGCCGCAATCGCCAGCACCGGAACATGGTTGCGGTGACAGTCGAACAGACCGTTGATGAGGTGCAGGTTTCCCGGTCCGCAGGAACCTGCACAGACGGCGAGTTCACCCGTAAGCTGCGCTTCGGCACCGGCGGCAAAGGCGGCGACTTCTTCATGGCGGGTGGGCATCCACTCAATAGTTTTCATCTTGTTAAGGCTATCGCTGAGTCCGTTCAGAGAATCGCCAGTGACGCCCCAGATACGCTTTACGCCAGCCTGCTCAAGGGTTTTCGCTATGTATGCAGCCACAGTTTGTTTCATGGTTGTCCGTCTCCTTTTTGTGATATCGCTTACAAGCTTAGAAGAAAGTCGCTGTATTGCCTGCTCAGTACTCTTTAAGTACAGGTGGTTTTTCTGCGCGACGCGCCTGGCAAAGTCAAAAAAATAACGGGCTGCCGCACAGGCAGTAGGCACAATGTAGGCCTAGTGCCACCCGGCAAAAAGCCCGGTGGCGCTGACGCTTACCGGGCCTACAGGAGTTTCAAAGGCAAATGAGCTGGCCTGCACGGACAAAAAAGCCCGGTGGCGCTGATGCTTACCGGG
The DNA here is from genome assembly GCF_049237125.1 of Enterobacter cloacae complex sp. GYL001. Lineage (NCBI taxonomy): Bacteria > Pseudomonadati > Pseudomonadota > Gammaproteobacteria > Enterobacterales > Enterobacteriaceae > Enterobacter > Enterobacter cloacae complex sp. GYL001. The sequence goes on from NZ_JBMKGW010000001.1 coordinate 401,766, forward strand.
CCTACAGGTGAACCACGACAGATTATGCGAGCACAAGATCGCCCTGCGGATGGCACGAACATGCCAGCACATAGCCCTCCGCGATTTCCGCATCGGTCAGCGTCATGGTGCTGGTGACCGTGTACTCACCGGAAACCACTTTGGTCTTACAGCAACCGCACACCCCGGCGCGACAGGCCGCTGCCACCGGTACGTTGTTGCTTTCCAGCGCTTCAAGCAGCGTGGTGCCCACGCGGCCAAAGAAGGTCTGCGCCGGTTGCAGCTTCGTGAACTTCATCCCGCTGGTCGCCGCTTCCGCTACAGGCGTGAAGAACTGCTCTTTGAAGAAGCGGGTCACGCCGAGCGCTTTCACTTCTTTCTCCACGATCTCCATGTACGGCGCCGGGCCGCAGGTCATCACGATGCGGTTCGCAATATCCGGCACGCTTTGCAGCAGCTCGCGGCTCAGGCGCCCCGCGACAAAAGCGTGCGTCGCGTTGTGCTCGGCCACCAGCGTCACCGGATAGTTGCGCCATTCTTCGGCAAAAATCACATCTTCCGGGGAACGAACGCTGAAAATCACCTGCACGTCGGCCTGAGGACGGTATTTCGCCAGCCAGCGACGCATCGACATAATCGGCGTCACGCCACAACCCGCCGCCAGCAGCAGGAATTTATCTTCCGTCTTGTCGTCACAGGTAAACTCGCCCTGCGCGTCAGACAGCCAGATGTAATCCCCGCGCTTCACGTCCCGGGTCAGCCACTCGGATCCTGCGCCGTCATCAATACGACGAACGGTGAGCGTAATGTACTCGCTCACGCCCGGCGTGGAGGAGATCGTGTAGGCGCGCAGAGTGTCCGCCGAATTACGCACGCTCACCAGCGCATACTGACCTGCACGGTACGGGTAGTAGTCGTGGCACAGCAGCGACAGCGTCCACACATCCGGCGTCTCCTGATGGATGTGATGAACCTGCATCCGCCACGGACATTGTGAGGTTGGCATGGTCATGAGTTACTCCTTACGCGCTCAGCAGTTGCTTCATATCATCTTCAACGTTGGTCACAGAACGCAGACCAAATTTCTCGTTCAGGATGGCCAGCAGGTCTGGCGTCAGGAAGCCTGGCGCGGTCGGGCCGGTCACGATATTAGTGACGCCGAGAGAGAGCAGGGTCAGCAGGATGACAATCGCTTTCTGTTCAAACCAGGAGAGCACCAGCGACAGCGGCAGATCGTTCACGCCGCAGCCCAGTTTCTCCGCCAGCGTGACCGCCAGAATAATGGCAGAGTACGCATCGTTACACTGACCCGCATCCACCAGGCGCGGCAGGCCTTCGATGTTGCCGAAGTCCAGCTTGTTGAAACGGTACTTACCGCAGGCCAGGGTCAGGATCAGACAGTCTTCCGGTACGCGGGTGGCGAAATCGGTGAAGTAGTTACGTTCCCCGCGCGCGCCGTCACAGCCGCCGATCAGGAAGATGTGACGCAGTTTTTCACGGCTGACGAGGTCAATCAGGGAATCCGCCGCACCCAGCAGGGTTTCACGACCAAAACCGACGGTGATGAGGTGCGGAATTTCGCTGTACGGGAAGCCTGCCATCTGCTGCGCCTGAGCGATAACCGGACCGAAATCGTCGCCTTCAAGGTGGCTCACGCCCGGCCAGCCGACGATGCTGCGGGTCCAGATACGGTCGTCATACGCGCCGACGGTCGGGTCGATGATGCAGTTAGAGGTCATGACGATTGGGCCAGGGAAGCGGGCGAACTCCACCTGCTGGTTCTGCCAGCCGCTGCCGTAGTTACCGATCAGATGCTTAAATTTACGCAGCTCCGGGTAACCGTGCGCGGGCAGCATTTCGCCGTGGGTATAAACGTTAACGCCGGTGCCTTCGGTCTGCTTCAGCAGGTTGTAGAGATCTTTCAGGTCATGACCGGAGATCAGGATGCATTTGCCTTCGGTCGCTTTGACGTTGACCTGCGTTGGCGTTGGGTGGCCGTAGGTGCTGGTTTCACCGGCATCCAGAATGCTCATCACTTTGAAGTTCATCTGGCCGATTTCCATCGAGCATTCCAGCAGGGCGTTCATATCGGAAGGCCAGGTGCCCAGCCAGGCCATGATTTTGTGGTACTGGGCGTAAATAGCGTTGTCGTACTGGCCGAGTACGTGCGCGTGTTCCATATAGGCCGCAGCACCTTTCAGACCGTACAGGCACAGCAGGCGCAGGCCGAGGATGTTTTCGCCAATCGCCGCTTTGTCTTTATTGGGAGTAAATTCTGCGGCCTGACGCTGTAGCTCGCCCAGGTCGTCGCTCACCAGCTGTAGCTCCGCCATCGGGTTGTCCACGCGGGCGCTGGCGTCGGCATTCAGGCACTGCGCTTTCAGGGCTTCACGCAGGGCAATCGCTTCGCGGGCATAGCCCACAATGCGTGGAGAATCGAAGTTAACGTTGGTCAGCGTGGAGAAAAATGCGCGCGGCGCAAAGCTGTCGGCATAGTGATCAACAATGCCATATTCACGGGCTTTGAAGGCCCAGGCGGACAAGCCTTGCAGCGCCGCAATCAGCAGATCCTGGAGATCGGACGTTTCTGCGGTTTTGCCGCACATTCCCTGCGCGTAAGAGCAGCCGTTGCCTGCTGGGGTACGGATGGTTTGTTCACATTGCACACAAAACATAATCACACCTGTTAAAGTTATATTTGAGATACATGTTTAAGGTTATGCCTGTGCCACAGCAGAGAAAAGTGCTTTCTTATACTAAGTGGAGGGTTATTGATTTAGCGCAATTTTGGCGGCAGGTTCACTACCGCCAAAGCAGTATCAGGCTGAGAAGAACGCCATCAGAATGGGGACCAGCAGGCTCAGAATAAAGCCGTGTACGATGGCGGCAGGGACCATCTCCAGCCCTCCCGAGCGCTGTAATACCGGCAGGGTAAAGTCCATTGAGGTGGCCCCGCACAGGCCCAGCGCGGTAGAGCGGCTGCGGCGTACCAGGCCGGGGATCAGCATGATGGCTATCAGCTCGCGCGCCAGATCGTTAAAGAAGGCGGCGCTGCCGATCACCGGACCAAACGATTCGGTCAGCAGAATACCGGAGAGCGAATACCAGCCGAAACCGGACGCCATCGCCAGGCTGGTTTTCAGCGGCAGATCGAGAATAAAGGCGTTAATCACTCCCCCCGCCAGTGAGCTGGCCACAACGATAACGGCAACCATCATGCCCCGGCGGTTAAGGACAATCTGTTTCAGCGTCATGCCATTATTTCGCAGCTGAATACCAATCAGGAAGAGCAGGAAAATAAGCGTATATTCGCTGGCTTCCGTTGCGTGCTGTAAAAATGCCCAGCCGGTCAGACCCAGTAAAAAACCGAGTACCACCACGCCGCACAGTTTTAATGATTCCAGCGCCATCGCAATACGGGAGGGAAGCTTTTCCTGATGGTGGTGATTTTTCCAGGGAATAGTGCGTTCCAGCCAGAACAGCGCAGCAATATTGCACAGCAGAATAACCACTACCGTAACCGCAGAATAATGCAGGATGGAAAGCAAGTTCGTCGCCAGATTATCCAGGAAGGCCAGGCTGATCCCCATAAAGAACAGAATGACGTAAACAATCCAGCTGAGAAAACGATTAATAAGCTTTAAGGCCGATTCATGACGCAGCGGAATAAGGTAGCCCACAATCAGGGGCAGAAGAATGATGAGGAGTCCTGAGAACATGAACAGCCGGTCCTTTTGAGTATCAGTTAAGCGCCAGAGACACTACCCAATAAAGGCTGTGAGGTAAAGCTACAAAAAAAGCCGGGTGGCGGCTACGCCTTACCCGGCTTGTCTATTTGGGGTGGTGCGGCCTGATGTCCTCACCCCGGCCCTCTCCCACAGGGAGAGGGGGAAAACCATTAATCGTGTTTTTCCAGCAGGGTGCGATACAGCACGCCGCCCAGAATACCGCCGATAATAGGCATCACCCAGAACAGCCACAGCTGTTCAAGCGCCCAGCCGCCCTGGAAAATAGCCACCGCGGTGCTGCGCGCCGGGTTAACGGAGGTGTTGGTCACCGGAATGGAGATGAGGTGGATCAGCGTCAACGCCAGACCAATAGCGATGGGGGCAAAGCCCGCAGGCGCGTATTTGTCCGTTGCGCCGTGGATCACCAACAGGAAGCCTGCGGTGAGCACAATTTCAATCACGATGGCAGACAGCATCGAGTAGCCGCCTGGAGAGTGTTCGCCGAAGCCGTTCGACGCAAATCCGCTGGCCGCGGCGTCAAATCCGGCTTTACCGCTGGCAATTACGTACAGCACCGCCGCGGCAATAATACCGCCAATAACCTGGGCAATAATATAGCCAATAATATCTTTCGCCGGGAAACGTCCGCCCGCCCATAATCCTAATGTGACGGCCGGGTTGAAATGACCGCCGGAAATATGCCCCACGGCGAATGCCATGGTTAATACAGTTAAACCGAATGCCAGCGCGACGCCGACAAAGCCAATACCTAATTCCGGAAATGCGGCTGCCAGTACTGCGCTACCGCAGCCACCAAACACCAGCCAGAATGTACCAAAGCATTCTGCCGCTAATTTTCTGAACATAACCACCTCAATAATAAACGTCCGCGCCCATTCCTGCGCGCGGGTTATATCGCCATAAAGGGATGACGACTCAAAGAGCCAGTATTTTGAAACCATCAACATCCCTTCGCCACTCAAATAAATTCACTAAATTTGATTTAAGGCAATGTGATGTCAATCCTTGTTCAGAACGGAGGTAATAAGAGCATAGCCCAATAATTAAGGGGGCGTATATTCTGCTGTCGTGACCCACAGCCTGCCGCTATACTGCTGATAACTTGAAGGAAAAAGTGGCCGAATTGCGGGGGATGTATGCTACTCGAACGTGTGGAGATTGTCGGGTTTCGCGGGATTAACCGCCTGTCGCTGCAACTGGAACAGAACAACGTCCTGATAGGCGAAAATGCCTGGGGTAAATCCAGCTTGCTGGATGCCCTGACGCTGCTACTTTCGCCCGAAGAGAACTTGTACCACTTCGTTCATGATGACTTCTGGTTTCCGCCAGGGGATGTCAACGGACGCGAGAAACACCTGCATATCATTCTGACCTTCCGCGAATCCGAGCCCGGTCGCCATCGCGTGCGTCGTTTTCGGCCTATGTCGCCCTGCTGGGTGCCCTGTGAAGATGGTTTCCAGCGTATTTTCTATCGCCTTGAGGGCGAAATGGCGCAAAACGACGGGGTGTTAACCCTGCGTGAATTTCTTGATGAGAAGGGAAATCCGATCCCGCTCGATAATATTGACGAGCTTGCCCGCCATCTTATCCGCCTCTCCCCCGTGCTGCGCTTACGAGACGCGCGCTTTATGCGGCGGATCCGTAACGGCACCGTGCCGAATATGCCCGAGGTGGAGGTGACCGCCCGCGAACTGGATTTCCTCGCCCGTGAACTGGTCTCACGGCCGCAGAACCTCACCGACGGCCAGATCCGTCAGGGACTGTCTGCCATGGTGCAACTGCTGGAGCACTATTTCTCCGAGCAGGGAACGGGGCAGGCGCGCCACCGTCTGATGCGTCGCCGCTCGCACGATGAACAACGAAGCTGGCGCTATCTCGATATTATCAACCGCATGATCGACCGCCCCGGCGGGCGCACGCATCGGGTGATCCTGCTGGGATTATTCTCCACGCTTTTACAGGCGAAAGGGACGGTGCGCCTGGATCGGGACGCGCGCCCGCTGCTGCTGGTGGAAGATCCGGAAACGCGGCTGCACCCGATTATGCTTTCCGTGGCATGGCATCTTCTTAATTTGCTGCCGTTGCAGCGAGTCACCACCACGAATTCCGGAGAGCTGCTCTCTCTGACGCCGGTGGAGTATGTCTGCCGCCTGGTGCGTGAATCGTCGCGGGTCACCGCTTACCGGCTCGGGCCCGGCGGGTTAAATGCCGAAGATGGCCGACGAATTGCGTTTCATATCCGTTTTAACCGTGCCTCTTCCCTGTTTGCCCGCTGCTGGTTGCTGGTGGAAGGGGAAACGGAAACCTGGGTGATAAACGAGCTGGCTCGCCAGTGCGGACACCACTTTGACGCCGAAGGGATCAAAGTGATCGAATTTGCTCAGTCTGGCTTAAAACCGCTGATCAAATTTGCGCGCCGGATGGGGATAGAGTGGCACGTACTGGTGGATGGCGATGAGGCGGGTAAAAAATATGCGGCGACCGTGCGCAGCCTGCTCAATAACGATCGTGAAGAGGAGCGGGAACATCTGACCGCGCTGCCTGCGATGGACATGGAGCACTTTATGTACCGCCAGGGATTTGACGACGTCTTTCACCGCGTGGCGATGATCCCGGTAGATGTGCCCATGAATATGCGCCGGGTGATTGCCAAAGCTATCCATCGGTCGTCAAAACCGGATTTGGCCATTGAAGTTGCGACGGAAGCGGGCAGGCGAGGCGTGGAGTCGGTGCCCACGCTGCTGCGTAAAATGTTCTCCCGCGTCCTCTGGCTGGCTCGCGGGAGGGCCGATTAACGGGCAGTCGCCTGCGAAACCTGTTGGATCAGGCTATCAAGCAGGGCATAGCGGCGGCGGTATTCGGACCGTTTTTTACTCGCAATCTCTTCCATCGGTTTGCGTGGCATGGTCAGTGGCAGGGCAAAGTTGCCGTTATCCTGCTGCTGTCCGCCAAGGGAGCGCCAGAAGCTGTCATAGTCAGCCAGCAATTTTCCCTCTTTTTTCTTGCGATAGCGCCAGCTGCGGTAGATGTGGGTGGCGTTACTCACCGCGAGGATCTGCTCGACCGGGAAGGCGCCTGCCAGCGTCATGACCGCTTCAACCAGCAGACGTTTTGGGAACAGTCCGTGACAGGCTTTGGTCGCCAGCTGAATGTGCTCGTGCGGGACATGCGCTTTCGCCCCCTGCATTCCGCCGATGAAGAGCGTTGGCTTGCCCTGGTATGTGCACAGCGTAAAGGTCAGCTCGGCCAGCATCGTGTTCTGGTGGTCGCAAAAAGTGAGGGTCGCTTCCCCTTCTTTGTCCAGAAACGCATCCGCGCTCAGGCGAACGCTAAACTGCTGCTCCTCTTTGCCCGTTAACGTCACCAGCATAATGCCCTGGCTGGAGAGGTAACCGTTCAGCAGCGACGCCGGAAGATGGCGGCTCATCATCTCATAGTGATCGTTCAATGCGTCCAGCGTAGTCTGACGGCCCATATTGACGGTCAGCCACGGCCGGTGCAGGCGGCACGGCAGGCCGGGCTGCACGCGCAGGATCTGCATCAGACGGGGCTGTTTTGCAAGATTTCCGAGCAGGCGCGCAGTGGTGAACGGCGTTGCCAGCGAGCGCAACATAAACTTACGTCGATAGGCCGGATTTTGCCACGCCAGCCCCGGCGTGAGGGAACCCGATGCCAGGCTTTTAAACAGTTGCCAGCCCGATTTAGGCTGGGGCAGCGTTGAATAAGGTGTATCGACGATGGAAGACATGTTAGATCCTGCTTCTGGTGGAATATCGCTATTTCAGCAGGCGCTTTATCAACATCGGGTAAACAATTCCCGACGATTACGGGGATCGGGGGTTTCGTTGAGGAGTGGTTTAGATAAAATCAACGGTGATGATAGCCAGAGCAATTATTTGGAATATTTATGAACCTGAAGGGAAAACGCAGAAAGCTGTTTCTGCTGCTGGCGGTAGTGGTGTTAGCGGGCGGATTCTGGTTATGGAAGGTACTGAATGCGCCGGTACCACAGTATCAAACGCTGATTGTTCGTCCTGGCGAGCTGCAACAAAACGTGCTGGCGACGGGGAAACTGGATGCCCTGCGTAAGGTTGACGTGGGCGCGCAGGTCAGCGGTCAGCTTAAAACCCTGTCAGTTGAGATTGGCGATAAGGTTAAAAAAGGCCAGCTGCTGGGCGTGATCGATCCTGAGCAGGCGCAAAACCAAATCCGCGAAGTGGAAGCGACGCTGATGGAGCTGCGCGCGCAGCGCGCGCAGGCTCAGGCGGAGCGTAATCTCGCTCAGGTCACCCTGACGCGCCAGCAGGCGCTGGCGAAAACGCAGGCTATCTCGAAACAGGATCTGGACACAGCCGCCACGGAGCTGGCGGTGAAGCAGGCGCAGATTGGCACCATCGATGCGCAAATCAAACGGAATCAGGCCTCGCTGGATACGGCGAAAACCAACCTCGATTACACGCAAATCGTTGCGCCAATGGCCGGGGAAGTGACGCAGATAACCACCCTGCAAGGCCAGACGGTCATCGCCGCGCAGCAGGCGCCGAACATCCTGACCCTGGCGGATATGAGCACCATGCTGGTGAAAGCCCAGGTATCCGAAGCGGACGTCATTCACCTTAAGCCGGGGCAGAAAGCCTGGTTTACGGTGCTGGGCGATCCGCAAACCCGCTATGAAGGGGTGCTGAAAGATATCCTGCCGACGCCGGAGAAGGTCAACGACGCCATCTTCTACTATGCGCGTTTTGAGGTGCCAAACCCGCAGGGCGTGCTGCGTCTGGAGATGACCGCCCAGGTGCATATCCAGCTGACCGGCGTGAAAAACGTGCTGACGGTTCCGCTCTCCGCGCTGGGTGAATCCGCCGGGGACAATCGCTACAAGGTGAAAGTGCTGCGCAACGGCGAAACCCGCGAGCGGGAAGTGGTGATTGGCGCACGTAACGACACCGATGTGGTGGTGGTAAAAGGGCTGGAAGAGGGTGAGGAAGTGGTCACCAGCGAAACCCTGCCCGGAGCCGCGCAATGACGGCGCTGCTTGAGCTGAATGACATTCGTCGCAACTATCCGTCCGGCGACGGGCCGGTGGAGGTGCTGAAGGGCATCTCCCTGCGCGTTGAAGCCGGTGAAATGGTGGCGATTGTCGGGGCGTCGGGCTCGGGTAAATCAACGCTGATGAACATTCTCGGCTGTCTGGATAAGCCCACCAGCGGCACCTATCGCGTGGCCGGGACGGATGTTTCCACCCTGGACGGCGACGCGCTGGCGAAGCTGCGTCGCGAGCATTTTGGCTTTATTTTTCAGCGTTACCATCTGCTTTCACACCTGAGCGCGGCGCAGAACGTGGAGGTGCCGGCGGTGTATGCGGGCGTCGAGCGCAAAAAACGCCTTGAACGCGCGAAGGCGCTGTTAACGCGTCTTGGGCTGGCGGAGCGTGTTGATTATCAGCCTTCGCAGCTTTCCGGCGGTCAGCAGCAGCGCGTGAGTATTGCCCGTGCGCTGATGAACGGCGGACAGGTGATCCTCGCTGATGAGCCAACCGGTGCGCTCGACAGCCATTCCGGTGAAGAGGTGATGGCGATCCTGCATCAGCTGCGCGATCAGGGGCATACGGTGATTATTGTCACCCACGATCCGCAGGTGGCAGCGCAGGCGGAACGCATCATTGAGATCCACGACGGCGAGCTGGTCAGCAACCCGCCGCCACGTCAGTCCAGAGCGGCGGCGCCGAAAGAAGCCTTACCTGCGTCCACCGGCTGGGGACAGTTCTCCAGCGGCTTTCGTGAAGCGCTGACCATGGCCTGGCTGGCGATGGCGGCCAACAAAATGCGCACCCTGCTGACCATGCTCGGCATCATTATCGGTATTGCCTCGGTGGTGTCGATTGTGGTGGTGGGCGATGCGGCGAAACAGCTGGTGCTGGCGGATATTCGCGCCATCGGGACTAACACCATCGACGTTTACCCCGGCAAAGATTTTGGCGACGACGAGCCGCAGTATCAGCAGGCGCTGAAATACGACGATCTGGCGGCTATTCAGAAGCAGCCGTGGGTGAACTCCGCCACGCCTGCCGTGTCGCAAAACCTTCGTCTGCGCTACGGCAACATCGACGTGGCGGCCAGCGCTAACGGCGTCAGCGGAGATTACTTCAACGTCTACGGCATGACCTTCAGCGAAGGGGCGACCTTCAACGCGGAACAGCTGGCGGGCAGGGCGCAGGTGGTGGTGTTAGACGCTAACTCGCGCAGACAGCTTTTCCCCAATAAAACCCGTGTGGTGGGGGAAGTGATCCTGGTGGGTAACATGCCCGCCACGGTGATTGGTGTGGCGGAAGAGAAACAGTCCATGTTTGGCAGCAGCAAGATCCTGCGCGTCTGGCTGCCGTACAGCACCATTTCCGGGCGCATTATGGGACAGTCCTGGCTCAACTCCATTACCGTGCGAGTGAAAGAGGGCTACGACAGCGCGCTGGCGGAACAGCAGCTCGAGCGGCTGTTAACGTTGCGCCACGGGAAAAAGGATTTCTTCACCTGGAACATGGACGGCCTCTTGAAAACGGCCGAAAAGACCACACGTACTCTTCAGCTGTTCCTGACGCTGGTGGCGGTGATTTCGCTGGTCGTCGGCGGGATAGGGGTGATGAACATTATGCTGGTGTCGGTGACCGAACGTACGCGGGAGATCGGCATTCGCATGGCGGTCGGGGCCAGAGCCAGCGATGTGCTCCAGCAATTTTTGATTGAAGCGGTGCTGGTGTGTCTGGTGGGAGGCGCAATGGGGATTGCGCTCTCAATGATGATCGCCTTCGCGCTCCAGCTCTTTTTACCGGGGTGGGAGATTGGCTTCTCACCGATGGCGATCCTCACCGCGTTTTTGTGCTCCACCTTTACCGGCATTTTGTTTGGCTGGCTGCCGGCACGAAACGCGGCGCGGCTGGATCCGGTGGATGCGCTGGCGCGGGAATAACCCGAAAATAAAAATGCCAGCCGATCGGGCTGGCATTTTGCCTGCGGGGTGTACACAATGAATCAGAGAGCTATGCAACCGTTTCTGCTTCAACGGGCACGATAAGACTGGCGTGATTGCCTTTTGGCCCCTGGTGTACATCGAACCGGACGGACTGCCCGGCTTTGAGCGTCCTGTAACCATCCATCTGAATGGTGGAATAGTGAGCGAAGATATCCTCGCCGCCGCCTTCGGGGCAAATGAAGCCAAACCCCTTGGCGTTGTTGAACCACTTAACAGTACCCATTTCCATGCTTCGACATCCTTCGTAAATCTTATAAATTAAGATGGAATGAACCGGTGGTGGAGTGGGGGCTGTTCAAAACCTCGCCAACTCACGCTTGTACAATTTAGAGAAACGGAAGAAGCCGTCAAGCGTTTGGCGCTGGAGTTGGGACAATAATCAACCAAAATTTGAGGCAGTTAACGCTATTGCAACAGTTTGTGACAGACATCGCGGATGACAGTAATAGATGATTGTTATCTAACATCTGAGGTAGATTCAAAGTGGTTATGCATAATGGGTAAGACCAACGATTGGCTGGATTTTGACCAGCTGGCGGAAGATAAAGTGCGCGACGCGCTAAAACCGCCATCTATGTATAAAGTTATGTTAATGAACGATGATTACACGCCGATGGAATTTGTTATTGACGTGCTACAAAAGTTCTTTTCTTATGATGTTGAACGTGCAACGCAACTGATGCTTACCGTTCATTATCGTGGCAAAGCGATCTGCGGCATCTTTACTGCCGAGGTTGCGGAAACCAAAGTAGCGATGGTGAACGACTATGCAAGGGAGAACGAGCATCCGTTGCTGTGTACGCTGGAAAAGGCCTGATAAGGCATAAAATTGGGGGAGGTGCCTATGCTCAATCAAGAACTGGAACTCAGTTTAAACATGGCTTTCGCCAGAGCGCGTGAGCACCGACATGAGTTTATGACCGTCGAGCACCTGCTGCTCGCACTGCTTAGCAACCCATCTGCCCGCGAAGCGCTGGAAGCCTGCTCCGTGGATCTGGTGGCGCTACGTCAGGAACTCGAAGCCTTCATCGAACAAACTACACCGGTGCTGCCAGCCAGTGAAGAAGAGCGCGACACGCAGCCGACGCTCAGCTTCCAGCGCGTGTTGCAGCGCGCGGTTTTCCACGTCCAGTCTTCCGGACGTAGCGAAGTGACTGGCGCCAATGTCCTGGTCGCCATCTTCAGCGAGCAGGAGTCCCAGGCGGCCTACCTGCTGCGTAAACACGAAGTCAGCCGGCTCGACGTGGTCAACTTCATCTCTCACGGAACGCGAAAAGACGAGCCTAACCAGGCATCGGATCCCAGCGGACAGATCAACAGCAATGAAGAGCAAGCAGGCGGGGAGGATCGTATGGAAAACTTCACCACCAACCTTAACCAGCTTGCTCGCGTTGGCGGTATCGACCCGCTGATTGGCCGCGACAAAGAGCTGGAGCGTGCCATCCAGGTGCTGTGCCGCCGCCGTAAGAACAACCCGCTGCTGGTGGGGGAATCTGGCGTGGGTAAAACCGCGATTGCCGAAGGGCTGGCCTGGCGCATTGTGCAGGGCGACGTGCCGGAAGTGATTGCCGACTGCACCATCTACTCGCTGGATATTGGCTCGCTGCTGGCGGGCACCAAATACCGCGGTGATTTCGAAAAACGTTTCAAAGCGCTGTTAAAACAGCTGGAGCAGGACACCAACAGCATCCTGTTTATCGATGAGATCCACACCATCATCGGCGCAGGTGCGGCCTCCGGTGGCCAGGTGGATGCCGCTAACCTGATCAAACCGCTGCTCTCCAGCGGCAAGATCCGCGTGATGGGCTCCACGACGTACCAGGAGTTCAGCAACATCTTTGAGAAGGATCGTGCGCTGGCGCGTCGTTTCCAGAAAATCGACGTGACCGAGCCGTCGGTTGACGAAACGGTGCAGATCATCAATGGCCTGAAAACCAAGTACGAAGCACACCACGACGTGCGTTACACCGCGAAAGCGGTCCGTGCGGCGGTGGAACTGGCGGTGAAATACATCAACGATCGTCATCTGCCGGATAAAGCGATCGACGTGATTGATGAGGCGGGTGCGCGTGCACGCCTGATGCCAGCCAGCAAGCGTAAGAAAACCGTGAATGTGGCGGATATCGAGTCCGTGGTGGCCCGCATCGCGCGTATTCCTGAGAAGAGCGTTTCTCAGAGCGACCGTGATACGCTGCGCACCCTCGGCAATCGCCTGAAAATGCTGGTCTTTGGTCAGGATAAAGCCATTGAGGCTTTAACCGAAGCGATCAAGATGGCCCGTGCTGGCCTGGGGCATGACCACAAGCCTGTCGGTTCCTTCCTGTTCGCCGGCCCGACCGGTGTGGGGAAAACCGAGGTGACGGTTCAGCTCTCCAAAGCGCTGGGCATTGAGTTGCTGCGCTTTGATATGTCCGAGTATATGGAGCGTCATACCGTCAGCCGTTTGATTGGTGCGCCTCCGGGATACGTGGGCTTTGACCAGGGCGGCCTGCTTACGGACGCGGTTATCAAGCATCCGCACGCGGTACTGTTGCTCGATGAAATCGAGAAAGCGCATCCGGACGTGTTCAACATCCTGTTGCAGGTGATGGACAACGGGACGCTGACCGATAACAACGGGCGCAAGGCCGATTTCCGCAACGTGGTGCTGGTGATGACCACCAACGCCGGGGTGCGGGAAACCGAGCGTAAATCCATCGGCCTGATCCACCAGGATAACAGCACCGATGCGATGGAAGAGATCAAGAAGATCTTCACGCCGGAGTTCCGTAACCGTCTGGACAACATTATCTGGTTCGATCATCTGTCTACCGAGGTGATTCATCAGGTGGTGGACAAGTTCATCGTCGAGTTGCAGGTCCAGCTGGATCAGAAAGGCGTGTCGCTGGAAGTGAGCCAGGAGGCCCGCAACTGGCTGGCTGAGAAAGGCTACGACCGTGCGATGGGCGCCCGTCCGATGGCGCGCGTGATTCAGGACAACCTGAAGAAACCGCTGGCGAACGAGCTGCTGTTTGGCTCGCTGGTGGACGGCGGCCAGGTAACGGTGGGGCTGGATCAGGCGAAGAACGAACTGACGTACGATTTCCAGAGTGCGGCGAAGCACAAGCCGGAAGCGGCTCACTGATTTTCTTTAGTGTAAAAGCCGGGTTTTTAACCCGGCTTTTTTGTGTCCGCTTTTCTCCCTCTCCCTGTGGGAGAGGGTCAGGGTGAAGGCATCAGAACGCACTAAAATACCTCTTCCTGAACAGCCACACTAAAGCCATAAATAAAAAAGGCCGGGATTGTCCCGACCTTTTAAATATTCATCTGCCATTACAGGCGAAAACAATTAGCGACTACGGAAGACAATGCGGCCTTTGCTCAGGTCGTACGGGGTCAGCTCAACAGTCACTTTGTCGCCCGTCAAAATGCGGATATAGTTTTTGCGCATTTTACCGGAGATGTGCGCAGTTACCACGTGACCGTTTTCCAGTTCTACGCGAAACATGGTATTAGGCAACGTATCAAGTACGGTACCCTGCATTTCAATATTGTCTTCTTTGGCCATCTAATCCTCTGGGGTATCACTACCAAGTTTTGAACCGGCAAGATAATGCCGAAATTCCTCAATTAAGTAAAGAATTGCGCGTTTAAAACGCAGCAAAACAGTCTCAGCGTATTGCCCAAGCGTCACGGTACAACCGAACGGAAAGCGCATTCGTAAAGGGGAGACGACAGGATAAACGTAAGGACGTTATCTGAAGCGAGGGTCCCAAACGGCGGCGGGGCAACAGGCAGAAGCTACTCTGCGGCGTAATTATAACACCCTCATAAAAAATATGCGGAAAACATTTAGGCATTGGGTATAAAGAGCGTTCTGGGAACCCAAAAATCGCGTGGTAGGGTCTCCTTTCGGCACTGTTCCAGGTGTTCGATATAGTGTCGGCGGGAGATTTCAACGGCGCCGAGCGAGGCGGTATGCTCATTCAGCACCTGACAATCCATTAACTGTCCTCCACGTCGGGCAAATTCCTGGCTAAAAACCAGCAGCGCGGTTTTCGACGCATTCGTGGAGCGGGAGAACATCGACTCGCCGCAGAACAGCGTACCCTGCGCCACGCCGTACATGCCCCCGACGAGGTCGTCCCCGCTCCACACTTCGATCGAATGCGCGTACCCCAGCTCATGAAGCTGGTGATAGGCGATAATGATATCGCGGGTTATCCAGGTGCCTTCGTGACGATCTTCAGCGCAGCCTTCGATAACCTGGCCGAAGGCGTGATTAAGCGTGACGCGAAAGGGTGATTTTGCATGAAAACGCTTCATGCTGCGGCTCAGGTGAAACTGCCCAGGCCACAGCACGGCTCGCGGGTCGGGAGACCACCATAAGATCGGGTCGCCAGGAGAAAACCACGGAAAGATGCCGCGCTGGTAAGCCATTAAGAGCCGTGCCGGGCTGAGATCGCCGCCCAGAGCCAGCAAGCCGTTAGGTTCACGCAGCGCCCCCTCCGGAGAAGGGAACGCAATATTATGGCGAGAAAGCTGCACCAGGCGCATGACAACAGAACTCCAGTACGCGAGAGAGGACGCTACAAATATAGTCTACAGGCGCTGTTTAAACTGGTAGTAGCGACCTTGTTTTGCCAGCAGCTCTGCGTGACTACCTTGCTCAATTATGTGTCCGTTGTCCATCACAATTATCTGATCGAAATTCACCAGCCCTCGCAGACGGTGCGTGACCATCAGCACGGTTTTACCTTTCATCACATTCGCCAGTAAATCAAGGATTTGGCTCTCTGTCGTGGCATCCAGTCCTTCTGTCGGTTCATCCAGCAGCATCAGCGGCGCATCGTGCAGCAGCGCACGCGCAATGGCCAGACGACGCAGTTCGCCGCCGGAAAGCTGTCGACCCCCTTCACCCAGCCAGCTGTTCAACCCGTCGTCTTCAAGCAGCTTGTGCAGCCCAACCTGCTCCAGCATTGCCCGCAGCGTATCGTCGGAGGCGTCTGGTGCCGCCAGAAGAAGATTATCGCGCAGCGTAGCGCTGAACAGATGCACCCGCTGGGGCACGACGCTGACCGTTTTACGCAAGGCCGCTTCGCTAAAACCAGACAGCGGAACGTCGTTAAACCGAATCTCGCCCTGCTGTGGGTCCCACGCGCGCGTGAGAAGTTGCAGAAGTGTCGATTTCCCACATCCCGTACGGCCAAGGATCGCAATGCGCTGCCCGGCATCAACAGAAAGGGTGATGTCTTCCAGCGCGTTTTGCGCCTGCTTGTCGTAGGTGAAAGTGACATTGCTGAGCGTCAGCGCGACCTGCTCTGGCACAGCGGTTTGACCCGCGCTGAACTTCACTTCCGGCTCCTGCTCGGCAATATCCGTAATGCGCAGCGCAGAGGCAATCACCTGGCCGAGATGCTGAAAAGCGCCCGTGACCGGGGCTAAGGCTTCAAAGGCTGCCAGGGCACAGAAAACAAACAGCGCAATCAGCGGGCCAGGCTGCGCGTTACCGCCCACGCCACCGGAGGCCATCCAGAGCATGGCGATGACGGCAATCCCACCAATTAACATCATCAGCGCCTGGGAGAACGCGGTCAGTTCAGACTGGCGCCGCTGGGCTTCATGCCAGTTCAGCTCCGTATTTTCCATGCGGGCGCGGTACCGTTTGCTGGCACCAAAAAGGGTGAGCTCGGCCTGTCCCTGCAACCAGGCGGTGAGCTGCTGGCGATATTCCCCTCGCAGGCGCGTCAGGTTTTCCCCGGTGGTTTTACCTGCACGATAAAACAGGGGCGGCAGAATAATCAGCGTCATCAGCATGATGCCGCCGAGCGTCAGTGCGATGGGAACATCCAGGAAACTCAACCCCAGCGTGACCACGACAATCACTACAAACGCGCCCACCATAGGTGAAATGACGCGCAGATAGAGGTGATCCAGCGTATCCACATCTGCGACCACGCGGTTGAGTAATTCGCCCTGTCGAAAACGTGCCAGCCCGGCAGGGGAGAGGGGCAGCAGTTTGCTGAAGGTGTAAATACGCAGGTGTTGCAGCACGCGGAAGGTCGCGTCGTGGCTGACCAGACGTTCGAAGTAGCGTCCGGCAGTTCGCGTAATCGCCGTGCCGCGCACCCCGGCGGCAGGCAGCATGTAGTTAAAGCTGTACAGCCCGGCAAAGCCTGCGGCCGCAGACGCGGAGAGGAACCAGCCGGAAAGCGTAAGCAGGCCGATGCTGGCCAGCAGCGTGACGATCGCCAGCACGATCCCGAGCGTCAGCATCCATTTGTGGCGTTTATACAGTGCAAGATACGGAAGCAGGGCGCGCATCAGATATCCTCCTGACGGTTCGCCAGCAGGGTCGCAAACGGCCCCTGCGCGGCAACAAGCGTGGCGTAATCGCCTTGCTCAACAAAGTGTCCGTTTTCCATCACCCAAATCTGATCCCAGTCGGCAATACCTTCCAGCTGGTGGGTCACCATCAGGGTGGTTTGCTGGCGTGAGGCTGCGTTAAGCGCATCCATCACGCGCTGCTCGCTGTGAGCGTCCAGGCTGGCGGCGGGTTCGTCCAGCAGCATTAGCGAAGAGGGATTCAGCAGCGCACGGGCAACCGCGACGCGCTGTGCCTGGCCTACTGACAGCCCGGCAGACTGATCGCCAATGACGGTATCGACACCCTGCGCAAGCAGCGGCAGAAACTCGCTGACCCAGGCGCGGTCGAGGACCGATTGCAGCTCATCTTCACGCGCATCCGGCCGTGCCAGCAGCACATTCTCGCGTAGCGTCGGGGCAGGCAGCTGTGGGTTTTGCCCCACCCAACTCAGCTGTTTACGCCAGGCATCCGGATCGAGCTCGCGCAGCTCCGTTTTGTTGATACGCAGCGATCCGGTGTACGCCATAAAACCTGACAGCGCATTCAACAATGAGCTTTTACCTGAGCCGCTGGTACCCACCAGCACCACACGTTGCCCGGCAGGCAGGGTAAAGTTCAGCGGACCGGCCAGCACTTTGCCTTCAGGCGACAGAACAGAAAAATCCTGTGCTTCAATGGTCACCGGATCGTTCGTATTCAGCGTCACTTCACCACGCTCCGGATGCGCCAGCGGCGTTTCCATGAAGGTTTTCAGGCTGTCGGCAGCACCTACCGCCTGCGCTTTGGCATGGTAAAAGGTGCCGAGATCGCGAAGCGGCTGGAAAAATTCCGGGGCCAGGATCAGCGCCAGGAACCCGGCGGAAAGCGTGACCGCCGTACCGTAGTGGCCAAAGTCCAGCGCGCCGAGGTAGGAGAAGCCAAAGTAAACCGCCACCAGCGCAATCGACAGGGAGGTGAAAAATTCGAGCACGCCAGAAGAGAGAAAGGCCATGCGCAACACTTCCATGGTGCGCTGACGAAAATCCTGTGACGCCAGGCGAATGTTTTCGGTTTCCGCTTCACCACGACCGAAGATCCGCAGGGTTTCCATTCCGCGCAGACGGTCCAGGAAATGACCGCTCAACCGACCCAACGCCAGGAAGTTACGACGGTTAGCATCTGCCGCACCCATGCCGACCATCGCCATAAACAGCGGGATGAGCGGGGCGGTGCCCAGCAGGATCAACGCCGCCACCCAGTTAACAGGGAAGATGGCGATAACAATCATCAGGGGCACAAACACCGCCAGCGCCATCTGGGGAAGATAACGCGCGTAGTAATCGTGCATATCGTCGATTTGCTCAAGGATCAGCGTCGCCCAGCTACCAGCCGGTTTGCCCTGGATCCACGCAGGCCCGGCTTCCGAAAGCCGGTCGAGCACCTTGCGGCGGATCTCATAGCGGATGTGCTGCCCGGCATGGAATCCAACCCGCTCGCGCAGCCAGACCACCCACGCACGCAGAACGAAAACCAGCACCAGAACGATAAACGGCAACAGCAGCGCTTCGCGCGGAATGTTCTCCATGATCATATGATTGAGAATGCGGGCCAGCAGCCATGCCTGGGCAACAATCAACAGACCGCTGATGAATCCCAGAACGCGGGAAATCATAAGCCAGCGGCGGGACAGAACGCTTTGCTGTTTCAGCCAGCGGGTTAACTCTTGTTGACGGGTTTTTTCCATTGCGTACTTTGCAGGTGACGTTATAAGAAATTAGACCTCTGCATGTTACACGCGAGCAAAAATAAAGGCGACCAGTGGCCGCCTTTATTTACGTTTGTTACTGACTTGTAAAGATTATTTGCCTTGTTCAGCCAGCCCGTCCAGGTAGCGTTCTGCGTCCAGCGCGGCCATACAACCGGTGCCCGCAGAAGTGATCGCCTGACGATAAATATGGTCCATCACGTCGCCAGCTGCGAAGACACCCGGAACGCTGGTCTGGGTGGCGTTGCCGTGAATGCCAGACTGCACTTTGATGTAGCCGTTCTCCAGCTCCAGCTGGCCTTCAAAGATAGCCGTGTTCGGGCTGTGACCGATTGCCACAAACAGGCCTGCCACTTCCAGCGTTTCGACGTTATCGGTGTTCTGGGTATCACGGATACGCAGTCCCGCCACGCCCATCTGATCGCCAGTCACTTCTTCCAGCGTACGGTTGGTATGCAGCACAATGTTGCCGCTCGCCACTTTGTCCATCAGGCGTTTAATCAGGATCTTCTCCGCGCGGAAGGTGTCGCGACGGTGAATCAGGTGTACTTCTGAGGCAATATTTGCCAGATACAGCGCTTCTTCCACAGCGGTGTTGCCGCCGCCGATAACCGCAACTTTCTGGTTGCGATAGAAGAAACCGTCGCAGGTCGCGCAGGCTGACACGCCGCGGCCTTTGAACGCTTCTTCAGACGGCAGGCCGAGATAGCGGGCAGAGGCGCCGGTGGCGATGATCAGCGCATCGCAGGTGTATTCGCCGCTGTCACCCGTCAGGCGGAACGGACGGTTCTGCAAATCCACTTTATTGATGTGGTCGAACAGGATTTCGGTTTCGAATTTGGCGGCATGCTCGTGCATGCGCTCCATCAGCAGCGGCCCGGTCAGGTCGTTCGGGTCGCCAGGCCAGTTTTCCACTTCCGTGGTGGTGGTCAGCTGACCGCCTTTTTCCATCCCGGTGATCAGTACCGGTTGCAGGTTAGCGCGTGCAGCATAGACCGCTGCGGTATATCCCGCAGGTCCAGAACCAAGGATTAGCAGCTTACTGTGTTTGGTCGTGCCCATGAGATCCCCATTGTTGTTGGCAGGCAATGGGCTGGATTGTAGGGAATTTGTTGCCGTAAAAAAAGAGCAGGAGAGTTTTGCTTCCGATATATGCAATAGACGCGCCCTATGGGTCAGAGGCGGTCACATCACTTCTGCTACTGAAAACCGCGCGTTTATAAGGCAATAAAATGAGGATTAATACCCCTCCGTAATGAATATCCGGCATGTTGTACTAAAAATCGATGTTTTGCTTTGACAATCCCCTGCGCTTTTGCGAAAACATTCAAGGAAGAAAAAAAGACGCACGAACTGCATGCCGCATAGACATGCACGGAAATGCCATTTTTACCGGGTCAGTGAAATCTACGCATGGTGTGGACAGACGCCATACGTGATGTCTGTGACTGCTTTCGGGCAACGGTCTTCTTACCGCAGAACCCGAATCTACATCGCGTCTAATACATAACCAGGCGATGTGATGAATAACGGGTCCAGGCTCTGAACAGTGATGTGCACAGGGTCCAGGCAGGAGTAGGGAAGGAATACAGAGAGACAATAATAATGGTAGATAGCAAGAAGCGCCCTGGCAAAGATCTCGACCGTATCGATCGTAACATTCTTAATGAATTGCAAAAGGATGGGCGTATTTCCAACGTCGAGCTTTCAAAACGTGTGGGACTTTCCCCGACGCCGTGCCTTGAGCGTGTGCGTCGACTGGAAAGACAGGGTTTTATTCAGGGCTATACGGCTCTGCTGAACCCGCATTATCTGGATGCCTCACTTCTGGTATTTGTTGAGATTACTCTGAATCGTGGTGCACCAGATGTGTTTGAGCAATTTAACGCCGCTGTACAAAAACTTGAAGAAATTCAAGAGTGTCATCTGGTTTCCGGTGATTTTGACTACCTGTTGAAAACCCGTGTGCCTGATATGTCCGCCTACCGTAAGCTGCTGGGTGAAACCCTGCTGCGTCTGCCAGGCGTGAACGACACCCGTACTTATGTGGTGATGGAAGAGGTCAAACAGAGCAATCGTCTGGTTATTAAGACGCGCTAACACGGAACAGGTGCAAAATCAGTGTAGTTTGATTACACTCCTGTTAATCCATACAGCAACAGTGCCGGGGAGTCCCGGCGCTGTTGTCCGTTTTAGCACACAGGCAGGACATGCCTGATACCTGGAGAGCCTTTCTTGAGCCAGGAATACACTGAAGACAAAGAAGTCACATTATCTAAGCTAAGCAGCGGACGTCGTCTCCTTGAGGCGTTACTGATTGTTATTGCCCTTTTTGCCGTCTGGCTGATGGCTGCCTTACTCAGTTTCAACCCCTCAGACCCCAGCTGGTCGCAAACCGCATGGCATGAGCCTATCCATAATTTAGGTGGCGTTCCCGGCGCCTGGCTTGCGGACACACTCTTCTTCATTTTCGGTGTGATGGCCTATACCCTTCCCGTCATCATTATTGGCGGATGCTGGTTTGCCTGGCGTCATCGACAGAACGACGACTACATCGATTATTTTGCCGTTTCGCTGCGCCTGATTGGCGCCCTGGCGCTGATCCTCACCTCCTGCGGACTGGCGGCGATCAACGCCGATGACATCTGGTACTTCGCCTCCGGCGGGGTGATTGGCAGCCTGTTGAGCTCCGCGCTGCAACCGATGCTTCACAGCAGCGGCGGCACGCTGGCGCTGCTTTGTATCTGGGCAGCGGGCCTGACGCTGTTTACCGGCTGGTCCTGGGTGAGCATTGCCGAAAAAATCGGCAGCTTTATTCTGACTCTGCTGACGTTTGCCAGCAATCGCACCCGTCGTGATGATACGTGGGTCGATGAAGATGAATATGAAGATGAGTACGAAGAGGAAGACGAGGCACCCGTGCAGCGTCGTGAATCCCGCCGTGCCCGTATTCTGCGCGGTGCTCTGGCGCGCCGCCAGCGCGTTGCTGAAAAATTTGCTAACCCGTTAGGCCGTAAAACGGATGCCGCGCTTTTCTCCGGCAAACGTATGGATGAAGAGGAGCAGATTGAGTATCGCGGCGCGGCCGTCGATCCTGATGATGTGTTGTTCTCTGGTCATCGAGCTACGCCGGGTGAGTATGATGAATACGATCCGCTGTTGCATGGTCATTCCGTAACTGAACCGGTAGCCGCTGCTGCTGCCGCAACGACGGCTGCGCAGGCCCATGTTGCGCCTGTTGAAGCCGTGATGCCGTCCTCGCCTGTTCCGGCACCGGAGTCCGCGATCCAGCAACCGCAGGTGGACTGGCAGACTGCGCCAGGTGTCCATACGCCTGAACCGACCATTGCGCCGGAGCCTGAGAGCTATATTTCTGTGCAGCAGGAACAGTGGCAGCAACCGTATCAGCCGCCTGAGCCTGCCAGCGAGCCGCAACAGCCGTATCAGGCTTATACGCCCGAACCCGCTGTACGTGAACAGCCATACGTTGCGCCGGTGTCTGAACCCGAAGCGGTGGAGGAAGCGAAGCCATCCCGTCCGCCATTGTACTATTTTGAAGAGGTGGAAGAGCGCCGTGCCCGAGAGCGCGAGCAGCTTGCCGCCTGGTATCAGCCCGTGCCTGAGCCGGTGCAGGAGCCTGTTGTAAAAGCGCCTTCTGCAAGCGTTGCACCTGTAGACCCAGCGCCAGCCGTTGCGTCGAGAGCGGAAACCGTGAAGCAGGCAACGGCAGCCGCTGCCGCTGCCGCGTCCGCTCCGCTATTCAGCCCGGCAACCGATGGTGCGCCGCGTCCTCAGGTAAAAGAGGGCATTGGTCCACAATTGCCGCGCCCTAATCGCGTGCGCGTACCGACGCGCCGGGAGCTGGCCTCTTATGGCATTAAACTGCCTTCCCAGCGTATGGCGGAAGAGAAAGCCCGTGAGTCCGACTACGAAGATGATGCCGACGAACTGCATCAGGATGAGCTGGCGCGTCAGTTTGCCGCCCAGCAGACTCAACGCTACGGGAATGAGTACCAACACGATGTTCATTCTCAGCAGGATGAAGATGATGCTGCCGAAGCGGAATTAGCGCGTCAGTTTGCGGCCACGCAACAGCAACGTTATTCCGGTGAGCAGCCTTCGGGGGCAAACCCGTTCTCGCTCTCGGATTTTGAATTTTCACCGATGAAAGATCTGGTGGATGACGGTCCGAGCGAACCGCTGTTCACGCCGAGCGTGATGCCAGAAGCGGAACCGGTGCGCCAGGCGCCAGCGCCGCAGGTTAATGCGCAGCCACAACAGCCAGCGCCGCAGGCTTATGCGCAGCCGCATACACCGCCGGCCCAACCGCCGCAGCCGCAGTTCCAGCAGCCAGCACCACAGCCGCAGGAAAGCCTGATTCACCCGCTGCTGATGCGTAACGGAGACAGCCGTCCGCTGCAACGACCAAGTACGCCGTTGCCGTCGCTGGATCTGTTAACGCCGCCGCCAGCGGAAGTCGAACCGGTGGATACTTTTGCCCTTGAGCAGATGGCCCGTCTGGTGGAAGCGCGTCTGGCTGACTTCCGCATTAAAGCGGACGTGGTGAACTACTCACCTGGCCCGGTGATCACCCGTTTCGAACTGAATCTGGCGCCAGGCGTAAAAGCGGCGCGTATTTCTAACCTCTCCCGTGACCTGGCGCGTTCTCTGTCGACCGTGGCGGTACGCGTGGTGGAAGTGATCCCAGGTAAGCCTTACGTTGGCCTTGAGCTGCCAAACAAGAAACGCCAGACCGTTTATCTGCGTGAAGTTCTGGATAACACCAAATTCCGCGACAACCCGTCCCCTCTGACCGTGGTGTTGGGTAAAGATATCGCTGGCGATCCGGTGGTTGCCGATCTCGCGAAGATGCCGCACCTGCTGGTTGCGGGTACCACCGGCTCCGGTAAATCGGTCGGGGTGAACGCCATGATCCTCAGTATGCTCTACAAAGCGCAGCCTGAAGATGTGCGTTTCATCATGATCGACCCGAAAATGCTTGAACTGTCCGTCTACGAAGGCATTCCGCACCTGTTAACGGAAGTAGTGACCGACATGAAGGACGCCGCCAACGCATTGCGCTGGAGCGTCAATGAAATGGAGCGTCGCTACAAGCTGATGTCTGCGCTGGGCGTGCGTAACCTGGCCGGTTATAACGAGAAAATCGCTGAGGCGGCACGTATGGGCCGTCCGATTCCGGACCCATACTGGAAGCCGGGGGACAGCATGGATACCCAGCATCCGGTGCTGGAAAAACTGCCTTACATCGTGGTGCTGGTGGATGAGTTCGCCGACCTGATGATGACCGTTGGCAAGAAAGTGGAAGAGCTGATTGCGCGTCTGGCACAGAAAGCGCGTGCGGCGGGCATCCACCTGGTGCTGGCAACGCAGCGTCCGTCCGTAGACGTTATCACCGGTCTTATTAAGGCAAACATCCCGACCCGTATCGCGTTTACCGTGTCGAGTAAAATTGACTCGCGTACTATCCTTGACCAGGGCGGTGCAGAGTCGCTGCTGGGTATGGGTGATATGCTCTATTCCGGCCCGAACTCCACCTCGCCGGTGCGCGTACACGGTGCGTTTGTTCGCGACCAGGAAGTGCATGCGGTGGTGCAGGACTGGAAAGCGCGCGGTCGGCCGCAATACGTTGACGGCATCACCTCCGACAGTGAAAGCGAAGGTGGCGGCGGTGGTTTTGACGGCGGCGAAGAGCTGGATCCGTTATTTGACCAGGCGGTTAATTTCGTTACCGAAAAACGTAAGGCGTCTATCTCCGGCGTCCAGCGCCAGTTCCGTATTGGCTACAACCGCGCGGCGCGTATTATCGAGCAGATGGAAGCCCAGGGTATTGTGAGCGAACAGGGGCATAACGGTAACCGTGAGGTGCTGGCGCCACCGCCGTTTGATTAACCTTCATCGATTGCAAAGAAGGGTAAATCAGCAAAAATTAAGCATATTCTTCTGTCGCCTGCCTTCGGGCAGGTCCAGAATAGAAACGGAACCCCCATATCGGGAAGACGTATTTTAAGGAATAACAATGAAAAAAATCGCCATCGCCTGTGCATTACTCTCCAGTTTTGTTGCCAGCAGCGTCTGGGCTGATGCAGCCAGCGACCTTAAAAGCCGACTGGATAAAGTGAGCAGCTTCCACGCCAGCTTCACGCAAAAAGTGACTGACGGCAGTGGCAACGCGGTGCAGGAAGGTCAGGGGGATTTGTGGGTGAAACGCCCGAATCTCTTCAACTGGCATATGACCCAGCCGGATGAAAGCGTGCTGGTGTCCGACGGGAAAACCTTATGGTTCTACAACCCGTTTGTTGAGCAGGCGACCGCCACCTGGCTGAAAGATGCGACCAGTAATACGCCGTTTATGCTCATTGCCCGTAACCAGTCCAGCGACTGGCAGCAGTACAACATTAAACAAAACGGAGATGAGTTCGTCCTGACGCCAAAAGGCAGCAACGGTAACCTGAAGCAGTTCACCATTAACGTGAGCAGCAACGGTACCATTAATCAGTTCGGTGCGGTTGAGCAGGACGATCAGCGCAGTAGCTATCAGCTTAAGTCTCAGCAAAACGGCGCTGTAGATGTTTCGAAATTCACCTTTACCCCGCCGCAGGGCGTAACGGTGGACGACCAACGTAATAAGTAAGAGGCATGAGTGAGCAACCTGTCGCTCGATTTTTCAGATAATGCGTTTCAACCTCTGGCCGCCCGTATGCGGCCAGAAAATTTAGCGCAGTACATCGGCCAGCAACACCTGCTGGCTGCGGGGAAACCCTTGCCGCGCGCCATAGAGGCCGGGCATCTGCACTCCATGATCCTCTGGGGGCCACCCGGCACCGGCAAAACAACCCTCGCTGAAGTGATCGCCCGCTATGCTAACGCGGACGTTGAGCGCATCTCGGCGGTTACCTCCGGCGTAAAGGAGATTCGTGAGGCGATCGAGCGCGCGCGGCAAAACCGTAATGCCGGGCGCCGCACCATTCTTTTTGTTGATGAAGTCCACCGCTTCAACAAGAGCCAACAGGATGCGTTTCTGCCGCACATTGAAGACGGCACGATTTTCTTCATCGGCGCAACCACGGAAAACCCGTCGTTTGAACTCAACTCCGCGCTGCTTTCCCGCGCCCGCGTTTACCTGCTTAAATCCCTGACCACAGAGGATATCGAAAAGGTTCTGACGCAGGCGATGGAGGATAAGGCGCGCGGCTACGGCGGGCAGGATATCGTTCTGCCAGACGACACGCGTCGGGCGATTGCGGAACTGGTCAACGGCGATGCGCGCCGCGCGCTGAACATGCTGGAAATGATGGCCGATATGGCTGAAGTGGACGATGCGGGCAAGCGGGTACTGAAACCTGAGTTGCTCACCGAAATAGCCGGTGAACGCAGCGCACGCTTCGATAATAAAGGCGATCGTTTTTACGATCTGATCTCGGCATTACATAAGTCCGTGCGCGGCAGCGCCCCGGATGCGGCGCTCTACTGGTACGCGCGGATCATTACCGCCGGTGGCGATCCGTTATATGTCGCGCGTCGCTGCCTGGCCATTGCGTCGGAAGATGTCGGTAATGCCGATCCACGCGCCATGCAGGTTGCTATTTCCGCCTGGGACTGCTTTACCCGCGTCGGACCCGCGGAAGGTGAGCGTGCCATTGCGCAGGCAATTGTCTATCTGGCCTGCGCGCCGAAAAGTAACGCGGTGTATACCGCCTTCAAAGCGGCGATGTCAGATGCACGTGGACGTCCGGACTACGATGTGCCGGTTCATCTGCGCAATGCGCCAACCAAATTGATGAAAGAGATGGGTTACGGGCAGGAGTATCGCTACGCCCATGATGAACCCAATGCCTACGCCGCCGGGGAAGAGTATTTCCCGCAGGAGATGGCACAAACCCGCTATTATCATCCCACAAACAGAGGTCTTGAGGGTAAGATTGGCGAAAAGCTCGCCTGGCTTGCCGGACAGGATCAAAATAGCCCTATAAAACGCTACCGTTAGTTCAATCGTTGCGGTAATGTTGGCAATATATCTCTGTGGCCGCAGGCTGTGGTCACTTTTTCCTTTTTTAATTCGATAAGCACAGGATAAGCATGCTCGATCCCAATCTGCTGCGTAATGAGCCAGACGCAGTCGCTGAAAAACTGGCACGCCGGGGCTTTAAGCTGGATGTAGATAAGCTGCGCGCTCTTGAAGAGCGTCGTAAAGTTTTGCAGGTACAAACTGAAAATCTGCAAGCAGAGCGTAATTCTCGATCGAAATCCATTGGCCAGGCGAAAGCGCGCGGGGAAGATATTGAGCCATTACGCCTGGAAGTGAACAAACTGGGTGAAGAGCTGGATCAGGCGAAAGCTGAACTGGATGTTCTTCAGGCTGAAATTCGTGATATCGCTCTGGCGATCCCGAACATTCCTGACGACAGCGTACCTGTCGGCAAAGACGAAAACGACAACGTTGAAGTGAAACGCTGGGGCACGCCTCGCGAGTTTGACTTCGAGGTGCGCGATCACGTGACGCTGGGCGAAATGCATGCGGGCCTGGACTTTGCGGCTGCGGTTAAGCTGACGGGTTCTCGCTTTGTGGTCATGAAAGGTCAAATTGCCCATCTGCACCGCGCTCTGGCGCAGTTCATGCTGGATCTGCACACCGAGCAGCACGGCTACAGCGAAACCTACGTTCCGTATCTGGTTAACCACGATACGCTGTACGGTACCGGCCAGTTGCCGAAATTTGCCGGCGATCTGTTCCACACCCGTCCGCTGGACGAGGAAGCAGACAGCAGCAACTACGCACTGATCCCAACCGCGGAAGTGCCGCTGACCAACCTCGTGCGTGATGAGATCATCGACGAAGACGATCTGCCAATCAAACTGACCGCGCACTCTCCATGTTTCCGTTCTGAAGCCGGTTCTTACGGTCGCGATACGCGCGGTCTGATACGTATGCACCAGTTCGATAAAGTTGAGATGGTGCAGATCGTTCGTCCGGAAGAGTCTATGGACGCGCTGGAAGAGATGACCGGTCATGCTGAGAAAGTGCTGGAGCTGCTGGGCCTGCCGTACCGCCGTATGGCGCTGTGCACCGGCGACATGGGCTTCGGTGCCTGCAAAACCTTCGACCTTGAAGTCTGGGTGCCTGCGCAGAACACCTACCGTGAAATCTCCTCCTGCTCCAACGTCTGGGATTTCCAGGCGCGTCGTATGCAGGCGCGTTGCCGCAGCAAATCTGACAAGAAAACCCGTCTGGTTCATACCCTGAACGGTTCTGGTCTGGCAGTAGGCCGTACGCTGGTTGCTGTGCTGGAAAACTACCAGCAGGCTGACGGACGCATTGAGATCCCTGAAGTGCTGCGCCCTTACATGAAAGGCCAGCAGTTCATCGGCTAATTATTTGCTCTAAGACAAAAAAGCGCCTCAGGGCGCTTTTTTTATGCCTCTGATTTGATACGAAGCAATAACCCCTCCCTCTAAAGTAGTAATACTCCTCCGAACGAAAGTCAGCATAAAACACTGATAACCAAAAATATCGTTATACATAAAACTATATAGCGGTGTATGCCGCCCTTTATTTCTTTGTGAGCAACCAAAGTGAGTCTTTATGAAAATCAAAGCGCCTGAAGCGTTAATGGCTGCCGAGGTCACTCGCCGTGGGTTGATGAAAACCACGGCAATAGGCGGTCTGGCGGTTGCCAGTAGCGCCTTTACGCTCCCTTTTACCCGTCTGGCGTCGGCGGCGGAGGCTCTGTCTCCCGCTTCAGCCCCGGAAAAAGTGGTGTGGAGTGCCTGTACCGTTAACTGTGGTAGCCGTTGTCCTCTGCGTATGCATGTTGTGGACGGTGAAATCAAATATGTCGAAACAGACAATACCGGAGATGATAACTACGAAGGGTTACATCAGGTTCGTGCCTGTCTGCGTGGCCGTTCAATGCGCCGTCGCGTTTATAACCCGGATCGTCTGAAATACCCAATGAAGCGCGTCGGTAAGCGTGGGGAAGGGAAGTTCGAGCGTATTAGCTGGGACGAAGCCTACGATATTATCGCGACTAACATGCAGCGCCTGATCAAAGAGTATGGCAACGAATCCATCTACCTCAACTACGGCACCGGGACGCTGGGCGGTACCATGACCCGCTCCTGGCCGCCGGGTAAAACGCTGGTGGCGCGCCTGATGAACTGCTGCGGCGGCTATCTCAATCATTACGGCGATTACTCTTCCGCACAGATTGCTGCGGGTCTGAACTACACCTACGGCGGCTGGGCAGACGGTAACAGCCCGTCGGATATCGAAAACAGTAAACTGGTGGTGTTGTTCGGTAACAACCCAAGCGAAACCCGGATGAGCGGCGGTGGGGTAACCTATTATCTTGAGCAGGCGCGCGCCAAATCCAACGCACGTATGATCATCGTCGATCCGCGCTATACCGATACCGGCGCGGGACGTGAAGACGAGTGGATCCCTATTCGCCCTGGTACCGATGCGGCGCTGGTCAATGCGCTGGCGTATGTGATGATCACTGAAAACCTCGTCGATCAGCCGTTCCTTGATAAATACTGCGTTGGTTATGACGAGAAGACCCTGCCAGCCAGCGCACCGGCTAACGGGCATTACAAAGCGTACATTCTTGGTCAGGGCAGCGACGGGGTAGCGAAAACCCCTGAGTGGGCATCCACCATTACCGGCATTCCAGTCGAGCGTATTGTTCAGCTGGCCCGTGAAATTGGTTCAGCAAAACCGGCTTATATCAGCCAGGGATGGGGACCACAGCGTCACGCGAACGGCGAAATTGCCACCCGCGCTATTTCTATGCTCTCGATTCTGACTGGCAACGTTGGTATTCACGGCGGTAATAGCGGGGCGCGTGAAGGCTCGTATGAAGTCCCGTTTGAACGTATGCCAACGCTGGATAACCCGGTTCAGACCAGCATCTCCATGTTTATGTGGACGGACGCGATCGAGCGCGGCCCGGAAATGACCGCGCTGCGTGACGGTGTTCGAGGCAAAGATAAGCTGGACGTGCCGATCAAAATGATCTGGAACTATGCCGGTAACTGCCTGATCAACCAGCACTCTGAAATCAACCGCACCCATGAAATTTTGCAGGACGACAAGAAGTGCGAAATGATTGTGGTGATCGACTGCCACATGACCTCATCGGCGAAGTATGCCGATATTCTGCTTCCAGACTGCACCGCGTCTGAGCAGATGGATTTCGCGCTGGACGCCTCCTGCGGCAACATGTCCTATGTGATCTTCACTGACCAGGCCATCAAACCGCGCTTCGAGTGCAAAACCATCTATGAGATGACTTCCGAGCTGGCGAAACGTCTTGGCGTTGAGCAGCAGTTCACTGAAGGACGTACTCAGGAAGGGTGGATGCGCCATCTGCACGAGCTCTCACGCAAAGCCATTCCTGACCTGCCGGACTTCGATACCTTCCGCAAGCAGGGCATGTACAAGCAGCGCGATCCCGAAGGGCATCACGTGGCGTATAAAGCCTTCCGCGACGATCCGCAGGCCAATCCGCTGACCACGCCGTCGGGCAAAATCGAGATCTACTCCGAAGAGCTGGCAAAAATTGCCGCAACGTGGGAATTGCCGGAAGGGGACGTTATCGATCCGCTGCCGATTTATACGCCAGGCTTCGAAAACTACAACGATCCGCTGACGGCGAAATTCCCGCTTCAGTTGACCGGTTTCCACTACAAAGCGCGTGTTCACTCCACCTACGGCAACGTTGACGTACTGAAAGCGGCCTGCCGACAGGAGATGTGGATCAACCCGATGGATGCGAAAGCGCGCGGCATCAGTAATGGCGATCGCGTACGTATCTTCAACGGACGTGGCGAAGTGCATATCGAAGCTAAAGTGACTCCGCGTATGATGCCTGGCGTTGTCGCGCTGGGGGAAGGGGCCTGGTATAACCCGGATGCGAACCGTATCGATCAGGCGGGCTGCATCAACGTTCTCACTACGCAGCGTCCGTCGCCGCTGGCGAAGGGCAACCCATCCCACACAAACCTCGTTCAGGTTGAAAAGGCGTAAGGAGTAACCGATGACAACCCAGTATGGATTTTTTATTGATTCCAGCCGCTGCACCGGGTGCAAAACCTGCGAGCTGGCCTGCAAGGATTACAAAGACCTGACCCCGGACGTTAGCTTCCGTCGTATTTATGAATACGCGGGCGGCGACTGGCAGGAGGACAACGGCGTCTGGCATCAGGATGTCTTCGCCTATTACCTGTCGATTGCCTGCAACCACTGCGAAGATCCGGCCTGCACCAAGGTCTGCCCGAGCGGGGCAATGCACAAGCGCGACGACGGTTTTGTGGTGGTGGACGAGGATGTCTGCATCGGCTGTCGCTACTGCCACATGGCCTGTCCGTACGGCGCGCCGCAGTACAATGCCGCCAAAGGCCACATGACCAAGTGCGACGGCTGCCACAGCCGCGTGGCGGACGGCAAAAAGCCCATCTGCGTCGAGTCCTGCCCGCTGCGCGCGCTGGACTTTGGCCCGATTGAGGAGCTGCGCAAAAAACACGGTCAGCTTGCTGCCGTCGCGCCGCTGCCGTCTGCGCACTTCACGAAGCCGAGTATTGTGATTAAACCTAACGCCAACAGCCGTCCGACGGGTGACACCACCGGCTACCTGGCAAACCCGAAGGAGGTGTGAGATGGGAAGTGGATGGCATGAATGGCCGCTGATGATCTTCACGGTCTTTGGGCAGTGCGTGGCGGGCGGGTTTATCGTCCTTGCGCTGGCGCTGTTAAAAGGGAACCTCAATGCTGAACAGCAGCAGCGTTTGGTGTTAAGCATGTTTGGCCTGTGGGTGTTGATGGGAATTGGGTTTATCGCCTCTACGCTGCACCTGGGCTCACCGATGCGCGCGTTTAACTCCCTGAACCGCGTAGGTGCCTCTTCGCTGAGTAACGAGATTGCCAGCGGCGCAATCTTCTTTGCCGTTGGTGGGCTGGGGTGGTTACTGGCAGCGCTGAAAAAGCTGCCTTCAGGGTTACGCGCGTTGTGGCTCATCGTCACCATGGTACTGGGCGTTGTCTTCGTCTGGATGATGGTCCGGGTGTACAACACTATCGATACCGTTCCGACCTGGTACAGCGTCTGGACGCCGATGAGCTTCTTCCTGACCATGTTTATTGGCGGGCCGCTGCTGGGTTATCTGCTGCTGCGTGTGGCTGGTATTAATGGTTGGGCGATGCGCCTGCTGCCCGCGGTCTCGCTGCTGGCGCTGGTAATCAGTACCGTTGTCGCGCTCATGCAGGGAGCGGAGCTGGCGACCATTCACAGCTCTATCCAGCAGGCTTCGGCGTTGGTGCCGGATTACGGTTCGCTGATGGCCTGGCGTGTGGTGCTGCTGACGGCGGCGCTGGTGTGCTGGATTGCCCCTCAGCTTAAAGGTTACTCGCCTGCGCTGCCGTTGCTGTCCCTGGCCTTTGTGCTGGTGCTGGCAGGGGAGTTAATTGGTCGCGGCGTATTTTACGGTCTGCATATGACGGTCGGTATGGCTATCGCCAGCTAATTTTAGATTTTGTTATAAAAAGCCGGGACATAGCGCCCGGCTTTTCTTTTTTCATTCATGAAATTTTTCGACTGATGTTTCGTTGTAAAAATTCCCGGAAATAAATAAAAACAAATAGATAATTAATATCAGTAACAGGCTTTGCATTAGCAGGATGAGTTTTTTAAATCGACAAGGCGCATAACGTGCGTGACGCCTGAACCGGTGGATTGACTTTGTTTTTGCCAGTGGCATGATGCGCACGAAATCTGAACTTCCTCACGGTTTTTAATCCATGACCACCTATACCCGCCCGGTGCTTTTGTTGCTCTGTGGCCTGCTTTTGCTGACCCTGGCGATCGCGGTGTTAAACACACTCGTCCCGCTATGGCTCGCCCATGAAAACTTACCGACCTGGCAGGTGGGTATGGTTAGCTCGTCCTTTTTTACGGGTAATCTGCTGGGCACCTTATTAACGGGCAGCCTTATTAAGCGCTTTGGTTTTAACCGCAGTTATTATCTGGCGTCGCTGATTTTTGCCGTCGGCTGCGCCGGTTTAGGCCTCATGGTCGGCTTCTGGAGCTGGATGGTCTGGCGCTTTATTGCGGGCGTCGGCTGCGCCATGATCTGGGTGGTGGTTGAAAGTGCGCTAATGTGCAGCGGAACGTCCCGTAATCGCGGGCGTCTGCTGGCGGCCTATATGATGGTTTACTACGTCGGTACCGTTCTGGGACAGCTGATGGTCAGCAAACTGCCAACCGACCTGATGAGCGTGCTGCCGTGGGTGACGGGCATGGTTCTGGCGGCGATCCTGCCGCTGCTCTTTACCCGTATTGTGAATCAAAACAGCGAGCATCAGGAAGCTACCCACGTCTGGCCGATGCTGAGACTGCGCCAGGCGCGTCTGGGGGTTAACGGCTGCATTATTTCCGGGATTGTGCTGGGCTCGCTCTATGGCCTGATGCCGCTCTATCTTAACCATCAGGGCGTCAGTGATTCCGGGATCGGTTTCTGGATGGCGGTGATGGTCAGCGCGGGGATTGTCGGCCAGTGGCCGATTGGCCGCCTGGCGGACCGCTTTGGTCGTCTGCTGGTGCTGCGCGTTCAGGTCTTCGTGGTCATCATGGGCTGTCTCGCCATGCTCAGCAACGCCGCAATGGCGCCTGCGCTGTTCATTCTGGGAGCTGCGGGCTTTACGCTCTATCCGGTCGCGATGGCCTGGGCCTGTGAGAAAGTTGAGCATCACCAACTGGTTGCAATGAACCAGGCTTTGTTGCTGAGTTACACCATCGGCAGTTTACTGGGGCCGACTTTTACCGCTATGCTCATGCAAAATTATTCTGACAATCTGCTGTTTATTATGATCGCCAGCGTGTCGTTTATTTATCTGTTAATGCTGCTGCGCAAAGTGGGCGAACATCCAACGCCAGTGGCCCATGCATGACTTATTAAAAGCCTGTCGATGACAGGCTTTTTTGTCCCTGTCACATATAAGACTTTTACTTATTGTGAGTTTTTACTGCCTGGCGATAATTCAAATGAGTTTACCACTAAAAGGCAGCAATCATGTCTA
Source organism: Enterobacter cloacae complex sp. GYL001 (assembly GCF_049237125.1). Lineage (NCBI taxonomy): Bacteria > Pseudomonadati > Pseudomonadota > Gammaproteobacteria > Enterobacterales > Enterobacteriaceae > Enterobacter > Enterobacter cloacae complex sp. GYL001. The sequence goes on from NZ_JBMKGW010000001.1 coordinate 435,698, forward strand.
CTCGTCGTTTTTCCACTACCGCACTTGCCGTAGTGTTGGCTTTAACGTTTGCAACGGCTCCGGCCATGGCTAATCCTGGAAACGGGAATGGTGGTGGTCACGGAAACGGTGGCGGACAAGGTAATAGCGGCAATCATGGTAACGGGAACGCTGGTAACCATGGTAATAAACACAATAACGGTCAGGATAACCCTGGGAAATCGGATAAGAGCTTTAAAAACAGCAAAGATGTCGGTAATGATGTGGATGCTCGCGTGAGCTTCGATCATGCCCGCCATCTGGCACTGAATTACGGCTTAACGGGCTACGACTCTCTGCCTCCGGGAATTGCGAAAAACCTGGCGCGCGGTAAGCCACTGCCTCCGGGCATTGCGAAGAAAACCGTGCCAGCCGATATGCTGGGTCAGCTTCCTTCCTATCCGGGCTATGAATGGCGCGTAGTAGGTGACGACCTGGTCTTAATTGCGCTGAGTACGGCGATTGTGACTTCCGTTATTAACGGCGTCTTTAAATAGAATATAAAAAGACCCGGTTTTCACCGGGCCTTTTCGTTAATACATGACCTTGTGGCCATACTGCTCAAGAATACCTTTGACGCGCTCCATCGTCTCTTTTTTCGGCGGCTTCACGCCATCGAGTTTGTACTCTTCACCCATCGCCACCCATTTATGTTTACCCAGCTCGTGATAGGGCAGGAGTTCAATTTTCTCCACGTTACCCATATCCCGGGTAAATTCACCCAGACGATGTGCAGAGTCATCATCATCTGACCAGCCCGGCACCACCACGTAGCGGATCCAGGTCTTGACGCCTTTATTGGCAATGTATTTGGCAAATTCCAGCGTACGGTGGTTTGAAACGCCAACCAGATTCTGGTGGATCTCATCGTTCATCTGCTTGAGATCGAGCATCACCAGATCGGTCACTTCAAGCAGTTCATCAATAACCGGATCGTAACGGCGCACAAAGCCGTTGGTGTCGAGGCAGGTATGAATGCCTTCTTTGTGGCAGGCGCGGAACCAGTCGCGCACAAACTCAGCCTGAAGAATGGCTTCACCGCCGGATGCCGTCACGCCACCGCCGGACGCGTTCATGAAGTGGCGATAGGTCACCACCTCTTTCATCAGATCTTCAACGGTGACTTCTTTACCGCCATGGGTGTCCCAGGTGTCACGGTTATGGCAGTACAGGCAGCGCATCAGGCAGCCCTGGAAGAAAGTGATAAAGCGGATCCCCGGGCCATCGACGGTGCCACAGGATTCAAAGGAGTGAATGCGACCAATAATTGACATTGCGGTGATATCTCCGAATTTGGCCCATCCGGGGGCCTATGTAGATGCACAGCTCAAAGGCTATGTCGAGTCTGTTTTGGCTGTTATCCATTAAGTATAGATAGCGGACAAAAGAGACTGATAAAGCGAGGGTGTTAAAAAGGCCCCACTTGCGTGGAGCCTTTATTGTACGCTTTTTAACGCGTGATTTCAGTCAATTCCACTTACATGGACTGAGTGAAAGTACGGGTAATAACGTCCTGCTGCTGTTCTTTCGTCAGGGAGTTAAAACGTACTGCGTAGCCAGATACGCGGATGGTCAGCTGAGGATATTTCTCAGGGTGTTCCATCGCGTCGAGCAGCATTTCACGGTTCATCACGTTCACGTTCAGGTGCTGACCACCTTCGATGGACGCTTCGTGGTGGAAGTAACCATCCATCAGACCCGCCAGGTTAGTTTTACGCACTTCGTCGTCTTTACCCAGCGCGTTTGGCACGATAGAGAAGGTGTAAGAGATACCATCTTTCGCGTAAGCAAACGGCAGTTTAGCAACGGAGGTCAGAGAGGCAACCGCACCTTTCTGGTCACGACCGTGCATTGGGTTAGCACCTGGGCCGAATGGCGCGCCAGCACGACGACCGTCTGGGGTGTTACCGGTTTTCTTACCATACACAACGTTAGAGGTGATGGTCAGAACAGACTGAGTCGGGATAGCGTTACGATAGGTAGTGAGTTTCTGAATTTTCTTCATGAAACGTTCTACCAGGTCAACCGCCATGTCATCAACGCGAGCGTCGTTGTTACCAAACTGCGGATATTCGCCTTCGATTTCGAAGTCGATAGCCAGACCATCTTCGTCACGAATTGGTTTAACTTTCGCATATTTGATTGCAGACAGGGAGTCAGCAGCAACGGACAGACCTGCGATACCACACGCCATGGTGCGAACGACGTCACGGTCGTGCAGCGCCATCAGAGAGGCTTCGTAGCTGTACTTGTCGTGCATGTAGTGGATAACGTTCAGCGCGGTCACGTACTGTTTAGCCAGCCAGTCCATGAAGTGGTCCATGCGCTCCATGACTTCGTCATAGTTCAGCACGTCGCCTTTGATCGGTTCAGACTTAGGACCAACCTGCATTTTCAGTTTTTCATCAACGCCGCCGTTGATTGCGTACAGCATGGTTTTCGCCAGGTTTGCACGCGCACCGAAGAACTGCATTTGCTTACCAACAACCATTGGACTTACGCAGCAAGCGATAGCGTAGTCATCGTTGTTGAAGTCAGGACGCATCAGGTCATCGTTCTCGTATTGCAGAGAAGAGGTGTCGATGGACACTTTAGCGGCGAATTTCTTGAAGTTCAGAGGCAGTTTTTCAGACCACAGAACGGTGATGTTCGGCTCCGGAGAAGGACCCATGGTGTACAGGGTGTTCAGGAAGCGGAAGCTGTTTTTGGTTACCAGAGTACGGCCGTCTACGCCCATACCGCCGATAGATTCGGTTGCCCAGATTGGGTCACCAGAGAACAGCTCATCATATTCTGGGGTACGCAGGAAGCGAACCATACGCAGTTTCATGACCAGGTGGTCAATCATTTCCTGAGCGTCTTGTTCGGTGATTTTGCCTGCTTTCAGGTCACGTTCGATGTACGCATCCAGGAAGGTGGATACGCGGCCGAAGGACATTGCTGCACCGTTCTGAGACTTAACAGCGGCCAGGTAGCCGAAGTAGGTCCACTGGATAGCTTCCTGAGCGTTGGTTGCAGGACCAGAGATATCGCAGCCGTATTTAGCCGCCATCTCTTTGATCTGACCCAGCGCACGGTGCTGTTCAGCGATCTCTTCACGCAGACGGATAGTCGCTTCCAGGTTTACGCCGTTTTCCAGGTCAGACTGGAGAGAGACGAACTGTGCGTATTTGTCTTTCATCAGGAAGTCGATACCGTACAGCGCAACGCGACGGTAGTCACCGATGATACGGCCACGGCCATAGGCATCTGGCAGACCGGTCAGAACGCCAGATTTACGGCAGTTCAGAATGTCTTTGGTGTAAACATCGAATACGCCCTGGTTATGGGTTTTACGGTATTCGGTGAAGATTTTTTTCAGCATTGGGTCCAGCTCGCGGTTATACGCTTTGCAGGAACCTTCAACCATTTTGATACCACCGAACGGGATGATTGCGCGTTTCAGTGGTGCTTCAGTTTGCAGACCAACGATTTTCTCAAGGGCTTTGTTGATGTAGCCAGCATCGTGAGAAGTGATGGTAGAAGCAACGGAGGTGTCAAAATCAACTGGCGCGTGAGTGCGGTTTTCCAGTTTAACGCCTTCCATTACGCTGTCCCACAGCTTGGTGGTTGCGTCAGTCGCACCAGCCAGGAAGGATTCGTCACCTTCATACGGGGTATAGTTTTTCTGAATGAAGTCACGGACGTTGACTTCATTCTGCCAGTCACCTTTCGTAAAACCTTCCCAGGCTGTGGCTAACTTTTCATTAAGCTCGGACATGTAACACCTACCTTCTTAAGTGGATTTTTTATTTACTGCCTGAGACAACCATTAATGATGATCGCCGCCACGCAGGTAAATGACCCAGTATGTCAACCCAACTAACAGACCCCCACCGATAATGTTCCCGATAGTGACGGGGATCAGGTTATCAGTAATGAAGTTCATAATAGTCAGGTGTGAAAAACTTTCCGGGGTTGAACCTACAGCAGTCCAGAACTCCGGGCTTGCAAAGTTGCGGATAACAATCCCCATCGGGATCATGAACATATTCGCAATACTGTGCTCAAAGCCGCTGGCAACAAACATCGCAACCGGCAGAACCATAATCATGGCTTTATCCATCAGGCTACGACCAGAGTAGCTCATCCAGACCGCCAGGCAGACCATCAGGTTTGCGAGGATGCCGAGAGCAACAGCTTCGATAAATGTATGGTGCATTTTGTGGTCGGCGGTTTGCAGGACGTTAAGCCCCCAGCCGCCGTTGGCGGTCATATACTCGCCAGAGAGCCACATCAACAGAACAAAGAGCAGACAGCCAATCAGGTTGCCAACGTAAACGTTGAGCCAGTTGCGCCCCAGTTGACCCCAGGTAATTCTTCCGCTGGCTTTTGCCACCACAATCAGCACCGTTGAGGTGAAGAGGTCGGCGCCGCAGATGACGCAGAGAATCAGGCCCAGTGAGAAGCAAATACCACCAATCAATTTCGCTATGCCGAAAGGCATCCCGGCAGTGCCGGTGGTGGCTGTGATATAGAAGACGAAAGCGATGGAGATGAACACCCCAGCCGTAATGGCCAGAAAGAACGTCGTCATCGGATGTTTCGTGGCTTTGTAGACACCCGCTTCTTCGGCAACTTTCGCCATCGCAGCGGGGAGTAATAGATCAAAAGGGTTGTCAGCTTTCACACTAACTCTCTCTTTATTAAGTCGGCGACGAGATACTAACAAAGCATTATAGAAGAGAAATTGATATAGATCATATCTCGCCTGGCTTATAGGCCCGCAGTGTGTATGGTTTTACAGCAAAAGCGGAGTAAGTATTTGATTATCCGTATAAAAATAAATTTTAAAAGTTATGAAAAGAGTTGAATTTTTTCCTTCAGCCTCCCGTGGAACAGTTAATTAAAATGGAGTATTTATTATAATTAGTAACAGTAAAGCTCAGGTAAGCGTTTTTATATTTACCCGTGGTTAACTTAATTATTACAATTAAACGTCATTGCGGAAAAATAAAAAAAAAGGGGCAATGAAATTGCCCCGTAATATAGCTCAGGCGATTGAATACGCCTACAGCCATTAATGTTATATGCGCTTATTTTGACCAGTAAGCGGCTTTTGCCTTCTGCAATTTTTCATACGCATTCAGCAGTGACTGATGCGCCGGGAAGGCTTTCAGATCGTTGTCAACCGCTTGCAGGCCGTAGAATGGTTCTTCACCGCTCAGCGCCGCGCTGGCAGCTTCAACGGCATCCGCACCGTACATACGTACAAAGGCGTTCAGATACTGCAATGGCTCGCGGTCGTCTTCCTGAGAAAGCAGGAGCAGCGTTTGCAGGCAACGGTAATAGTTAGTGCGCTCGGCGGAGAAGACGGACTGGTTAAACTCCATCGTCCACTCGGTCCAGGCCAAAGCCTGATCCAGATCGCCGCCCGCCAGCGCCAGCATCGCTTTCAGCTCGCCGATGCGCAGGGTGTACCAGCCGTTATCTTTTCCGGTCGCCAGACCCAGCAGTTCGCGCACGCGGGTGAAATCATCGTGTCCTTCTTCGTCCAGCTGGGCGATCAGGTTCAGATAATCTTCTTTATCCCACTCGCTGCCTGGCAGGGCCAGCAGGGTTTCACGCAGATGCGCGCCCATGCTGTTGTTCGCCAGCCACAGATCTTCTGCCGGATAAATGTCCGACATACCTGGCACAATAATACGGCACGCGTAAACGCCGAGGTGTTCATAGTCGGCAATGTAAACTTCCTGATCTTCCGCGTTGAAGATCGCCATCAGGGTGGCGAATTCTTCTTCCGTCGTACCGGCAAAGCTCCAGTCCACGAACGGATAGTCCGCGTCCTGTTTGAACATATCCCAGGAGATCAAACCGCTGGAGTCGATGAAGTGTGTTTCGAGGTTGGTGTGCTCGGCGACTTCTTCGTCATCAAAGGTTGGCGGAGTAAAGACATCGAGATCTTTCAGGCTACGACCTTGCAGCAGTTCGGTTACGGTACGCTCCAGCGCCACGCCGAAGTCCGGGTGCGCGCCGAAGGAGGCGAAGCAGGTGCCATTTGCCGGGTTGAACAGTACCACGCAGATAACCGGATATTTGCCGCCCAGAGAGCCGTCATAAGCAAAGATTGGGAAACCTTCTGCTTCCAGTTTGGCGATGGATTCCACCACGCCCGGGTAGCGCGCCAGCACGTCAGCCGGGATCTCCGGCAGGCTGATGGATTCAGCAATAATGCGGTTTTTGATATGACGCTCGAAAACTTCAGACAATCCCTGCACGCGCGCTTCGTTGCGGGTATTACCGGCAGACATGCCGTTAGACACATACAGGTTGCCGACGATGTTCATCGGGATATAAACGGTCTGCTCGTCAGACTGACGGGTGAACGGCAGGGCGCAGATCCCACGATCCTCATTGCCGGATTGCAGGTCGATCAACATGCTGCCGGTCAGTTCGTTTTCCGGATCGTAGAACGCGCGCAGGCGGGCATCGAGAATGCCTTCCGGCAGTTCATCGTTTTCGGTCAGCGGGAACCATTTTTCGTTCGGATAGTGAACGAACGGACCGTTGGCAATAGTTTCGCCCAGCCAGAAGTCGGCGAAGAAGTAGTTGGTGGACAGACGCTCAAAATACTCACCCAGCGCAGAGGCCAGTGCCGCTTTTTTGGTCGCGCCTTTACCGTTGGTAAAGCACAGCGCACAGTCTTTGTCGCGAATATGCACGGACCAGACGTGAGGCACCGGATTCAGCCAGGAGGCTTCTTCGATATTAAAGCCCAGGTCGGTCAGTTTCTGCTGGAAGCGAGCGATGGAATCTTCCAGAGCGGCGTCTTTGCCGGGGATAAACGTTTGAGTCATGGCGTTCACTTTTATCGTACGTAAAGCGCGCAATGATACGGGTTTTGCGTGACGGGTGCTATCTCCGGCGAAAATAAATGGCTGGACTATGCTTATAAGCAGTAACCTACTGTTAAGGCATAAAAAAATGAAAGCTTTCGATCTCCAGCGGATGGCGTTTGATAAAGTCCCTCCTGAGTTTTTAGGCGAAGTAGCGCTGCGCAGCCTGTACACCTTTGTACTCGTTTTCCTGTTTCTGAAAATCACCGGACGTCGCGGCGTGCGGCAGATGTCGCTGTTTGAAGTGCTGATCATCCTGACGCTGGGGTCGGCGGCAGGGGACGTTGCCTTTTATGACGATGTGCCGATGGTGCCGGTCTTTATCGTCTTCGTGACGCTTGCACTGCTGTACCGGCTGGTCATGTGGCTGATGTCGAAAAGTGAGAAACTGGAAGATCTGCTCGAAGGGAAGCCGGTGGTGATTGTCGAAGATGGTCAACTGGCCTGGGAGAATGTGCAAAGCGCCAATATGACGGAGTTTGAGTTCTTTATGGAACTCCGTTTGAGCAGCGTTGAGCAACTGGGGCAGGTGCGTCTGGCGATTATGGAAACGAATGGTCAAATCAGCGTCTATTACTATTCCGACGATGAAGTGAAGCCCGGCCTGTGCATCCTGCCGGATATGCTCATCGAGCGATACAAAACTGTACCTGAAGCGGGCGAGTACGCCTGCATAAAATGTAGTCATGTCGTGGTTATGCAGGCGGGCGATCATCAATTATGCCCCCGCTGTACGAATCCAGAATGGACGAAGGTTAGCCGGGCTAAACGTAACACCTGACAGCGATTTTGTCGGTTTTGTGACAACGGTACGGCAGATTGTATTGTGTGACGAGGGGCACATTTCTTCGGCCATCAGTTTTAGACATTGCGGCGCGTGTCACTGAATGATAAAACCGATATCCACAGTTATAACTTATGGCTTTTAGCGTGGTGAGGGGAAATGGCTCAAGTCTTTAATTTCAGTTCAGGTCCGGCAATGTTACCGGCAGACGTGCTCAAACAGGCTCAACAGGAGCTGTGTGACTGGAACGGTCTGGGTACGTCGGTGATGGAAGTCAGCCACCGGGGTAAAGCGTTTATTCAGGTGGCGGAAGAAGCAGAAAAGGATTTTCGCGATCTGCTGAACATTCCCTCGAACTACAAAGTATTGTTCTGTCACGGCGGTGGACGCGGCCAGTTTGCGGGTATCCCGCTCAATCTACTGGGCGACAAAACCACCGCTGATTACGTTGATGCCGGCTACTGGGCGGCCAGTGCGGTAAAAGAAGCGCACAAATATTGCACGCCGAATGTCATCGATGCCAAAGTGACCGTTGACGGTCTGCGCGCCGTGAAGCCGATGAGTGAGTGGCAGCTTTCTGACAACGCCGCGTATCTTCACTACTGCCCGAACGAAACCATCGACGGTATTGCCATTCACGAAGAGCCAGACTTTGGCGAAAATGTCATTGTGACGGCGGATCTCTCTTCAACCATTCTGTCCACCCCGCTGGATGTCAGCCGCTACGGCGTCATCTACGCGGGTGCCCAGAAAAACATCGGTCCTGCGGGTCTGACTATCGTTATTGTGCGTGAAGACCTGCTGGGGAAAGCCCATAAGTCTTGCCCGTCAATTCTGGATTACACCGTCCTGAACGACAACGATTCCATGTTCAACACCCCACCAACGTTTGCCTGGTATCTCTCCGGCCTGGTCTTCAAATGGCTGAAGCAAAAAGGCGGTGTGGCGCAGATGGATAAGATCAATCAGCAAAAGGCTGAACTGCTGTACGGCGTGATCGACAAGAGCGATTTCTACCGTAACGATGTCGCCAAAACTAACCGTTCGCGCATGAACGTGCCGTTCCAGCTGGCGGACAGCAACCTGGATAATGTGTTCCTGGAAGAGTCCTTCGCGGCGGGTCTGCATGCGCTGAAAGGCCACCGTGTGGTAGGCGGAATGCGCGCCTCTATCTATAACGCCATGCCGCTGGAGGGCGTTAAAGCCCTGACTGATTTCATGATCGACTTCGAACGTCGTCACGGTTAATTGGCTGTTTTTCACCCCCGCAGCGTTCCTGCGGGGTTTTTATTATGTTGAGTTGAGAGTTGAGTTTCATGGAATCCCTGACGTTACAACCTATCGCGCGGGTAGATGGCACCATTAATCTGCCTGGTTCAAAAAGTGTCTCGAACCGCGCTCTGCTGCTGGCAGCTCTGGCAAACGGCACCACCGTCCTCACTAATCTGCTGGACAGCGATGACGTGCGCCATATGCTCAATGCACTGAAAGCGTTGGGCGTTCAGTACGCGCTGTCTGACGATCGTACCCGTTGTGAAGTCACCGGTAACGGCGGCGCGTTACATTCTGCTGAAGCGCTGAAGCTTTTCCTGGGTAACGCCGGTACCGCGATGCGTCCTCTGGCCGCTGCGCTGTGTCTGGGGAGTAACGATATTGTGCTGACCGGTGAGCCGCGAATGAAAGAGCGTCCGATCGGCCATCTGGTGGATGCCCTGCGTCAGGGCGGCGCGCAGATTGATTATCTTGAGCAGGAAAATTACCCGCCCCTGCGTCTGCGCGGGGGATTCACTGGCGGCAATGTTGAGGTTGACGGTAGCGTTTCCAGCCAGTTCCTGACCGCGCTGCTGATGACCGCACCGCTGGCACCACAGGACACCGTCATCAGCATTAAAGGCGACCTGGTTTCTAAGCCGTACATTGATATCACCCTGCACCTGATGAACACCTTTGGTGTTGAGGTGGAAAACCAGTCTTATCAGCGTTTCGTGGTGCGCGGAGCGCAGCAGTATCAGTCCCCTGGCCACTACCTGGTTGAAGGCGATGCTTCATCCGCCTCCTATTTCCTTGCCGCAGGCGCGATTAAAGGCGGTACGGTTAAAGTGACGGGCATCGGCCGCAACAGCGTGCAGGGCGATATCCGTTTTGCTGACGTGCTGGAAAAAATGGGCGCGGTGGTGACCTGGGGCGATGACTTCATCTCCTGTACCCACGGTGAGCTGAACGCCATCGATATGGATATGAACCATATTCCGGATGCGGCGATGACCATTGCCACCGCTGCGCTGTTTGCGAAAGGCACCACCACGCTGCGAAACATTTACAACTGGCGTGTGAAAGAGACGGACCGCCTGTTCGCGATGGCAACCGAGCTGCGTAAAGTGGGGGCCGAGGTAGAAGAGGGCGAAGACTACATTCGCGTCACGCCGCCGGCAAAACTGCAATTTGCAGAAATTGGCACCTACAACGATCACCGCATGGCGATGTGTTTCTCGCTGGTGGCGTTGTCAGATACGCCAGTCACTATCCTTGATCCGAAGTGTACGGCAAAAACGTTCCCGGACTACTTCGAACAGCTGGCGCGCATTAGCACCCTGGCCTGATGATCGTATGCCGCATCACCTGATGCGGCATTTCCTTACGCTTTCTGACACTCATCCTCTTTCATTTCTTCTACACTCTGCTTCAATCATTCCGTAATTTGCACGCAAAGGTAACAGTTGCGCACGTTGGCGCGTATAATGCGCGGCGTTCATGTAAACGGTATGCCTTAATTAAGGAGAAAAAGATGACGGCAATTGCCCCGGTAATCACCATTGATGGGCCAAGTGGCGCAGGGAAAGGTACTCTGTGCAAAGCGATGGCGGAAGCATTGCAATGGCATCTTTTAGATTCGGGAGCAATCTATCGCGTGCTGGCGCTGGCTGCGCTGCATCATCATGTGGATGTTGCGTCTGAAGAAGCTCTGGTACCGCTGGCTGCGCATCTGGATGTGCGCTTTGTCTCGACCGATGGCAACCTTGAAGTGATCCTTGAAGGGGAAGATGTCAGCGGTGAAATCCGTACGCAAGAAGTGGCCAATGCGGCCTCTCAGGTGGCGGCTTTCCCACGCGTTCGTGAAGCGCTGTTACGTCGCCAGCGCGGTTTCCGTGAAGCGCCGGGGCTGATCGCCGACGGCCGCGACATGGGAACCGTGGTATTCCCCGATGCGCCAGTGAAAATTTTCCTTGACGCCTCTTCAGAAGAACGTGCTCAACGCCGCATGCTTCAGTTGCAGGAAAAGGGGTTTAGTGTTAACTTTGATCGCCTTTTATCCGAGATAAAAGAGCGCGATGACCGCGATCGTAACCGCGCCGTCGCACCACTTGTTCCCGCGCAAGACGCATTAGTGCTGGATTCAACCAGTTTAACTATTGAGCAAGTGATTGAAAAAGCGCTACAATATGCGCGCCAAAAACTGGCACTCGCGTAATCGCGACCGATTTAGCAGTACCCCCGCTGCAATGGATTGACGGCGGGTATGTGAAACAACCCCATCCGGCACGGAGCCAGGTGGACGTTAATATTAACCTGAAGATTAAACATGACTGAATCTTTTGCTCAACTGTTTGAAGAATCCTTAAAAGAAATCGAAACCCGTCCGGGTTCCATCGTTCGTGGCGTTGTTGTTGCTATCGACAAAGACGTTGTACTGGTTGACGCCGGTCTGAAATCTGAGTCTGCCATCCCGGCTGAGCAGTTCAAAAACGCCCAGGGCGAGCTGGAAATCCAGGTAGGTGACGAAGTTGACGTTGCTCTGGACGCAGTAGAAGACGGCTTCGGCGAAACCCTGCTGTCTCGTGAGAAAGCTAAACGTCACGAAGCATGGATCACGCTGGAAAAAGCTTACGAAGAAGCTGAAACTGTGGTCGGTGTTATCAACGGCAAAGTTAAAGGTGGCTTCACTGTTGAGCTGAATGGTATTCGTGCGTTCCTGCCAGGTTCTCTGGTAGACGTTCGTCCAGTCCGTGACACCCTGCACCTCGAAGGCAAAGAGCTTGAGTTCAAAGTAATCAAGCTGGACCAGAAGCGTAACAACGTTGTTGTTTCCCGTCGTGCCGTTATCGAATCCGAAAACAGCGCAGAACGCGATCAGCTGCTGGAAAACCTGCAGGAAGGCATGGAAGTCAAAGGTATCGTTAAGAACCTCACTGACTACGGCGCATTCGTTGACCTGGGCGGCGTTGATGGCCTGCTGCACATCACCGACATGGCGTGGAAACGCGTTAAGCATCCAAGCGAAATCGTGAACGTGGGCGACGAAATCACTGTTAAAGTGCTGAAGTTCGACCGCGAGCGTACTCGTGTATCCCTCGGCCTGAAACAGCTGGGCGAAGATCCATGGGTAGCTATCGCTAAGCGTTACCCAGAAGGTACTAAACTGACTGGTCGCGTTACCAACCTGACTGACTACGGCTGCTTCGTTGAAATCGAAGAAGGCGTTGAAGGTCTGGTGCACGTTTCCGAAATGGACTGGACCAACAAAAACATCCACCCATCCAAAGTTGTTAACGTTGGTGATGTAGTGGAAGTGATGGTTCTGGATATCGACGAAGAACGTCGTCGTATCTCCCTGGGCCTGAAGCAGTGCAAAAACAACCCATGGCAGCAGTTCGCGGAAACCCACAACAAGGGCGACCGTGTTGAAGGTAAAATCAAGTCTATCACTGACTTCGGTATCTTCATCGGCCTGGACGGCGGCATCGATGGCCTGGTTCACCTGTCTGACATCTCCTGGAACGTTGCAGGCGAAGAAGCAGTTCGTGAATACAAAAAAGGCGACGAAATCGCAGCAGTTGTTCTGCAAGTTGACGCAGAGCGTGAGCGTATCTCCCTGGGCGTTAAACAGCTCGCAGAAGATCCGTTCAACAACTGGGTTGCACTGAACAAGAAAGGCGCAATCGTAAACGGTAAAGTGACTGCTGTTGACGCTAAAGGCGCAACCGTAGAACTGGCTGACGGCGTTGAAGGTTACCTGCGCGCTTCCGAAGCTTCACGTGACCGCGTTGAAGATGCAACTCTGGTTCTGAGCGTTGGTGACGACGTTGAAGCTAAGTTCACCGGTGTTGACCGTAAGAACCGTGCAATCAGCCTGTCTGTTCGTGCTAAAGACGAAGCTGATGAGAAAGATGCAATCGCAACTGTGAACAAACAGGAAGATGCAAACTTCTCTAACAACGCAATGGCTGAAGCTTTCAAAGCAGCTAAAGGCGAGTAAGTTCAGGTTCGCACCATCATTTGAGCTGTAACGCATTTACAGCGCGAAGGATGGAGAGCAGACTTGACAGATTGCAGGATTCGTCCTGTAATCAATAACAAAGGGCGGCTACGGCCGCCCTTGTTTAATAAGCTGTTCAGCTAATGGGTTTGAAAGGAACCGGAGGAATCATGACCAAGTCAGAATTGATTGAAAGACTTGCCAGTCAGCAACCGCATATCCCTGCCAAGGCTGTGGAAGATGCCGTTAAAGAGATGCTGGAGCATATGGCTACCACTCTTGCCCAGGGCGAGCGCATTGAAATCCGCGGTTTCGGTAGTTTTTCTCTGCACTATCGTGCACCACGTACCGGGCGTAACCCGAAGACTGGCGATAAAGTGGAGCTGGAAGGAAAGTATGTTCCGCACTTTAAGCCGGGTAAAGAACTGCGCGATCGCGCCAATATTTACGGTAACTGAGTTTAATCATCAGGGTTAAACTGAGTTTAAAGAAAGCACCTTAGGGTGCTTTTTTTGTATCCCGCCCCTGCATTTCTGAATACGCGCCGCATTTAAATTTTCTCTTTGCTGTAAGCGCTTAAAAAGGTTGCAGCGCCCGCTGTAAATCACGTTTTTTCTGTCTGACGACGCATCAGTCCCGCCGCATAATCACCTGAAACATGGAGGTGAAGATGGGGATCCACGTTATCAGTATGTGCGCCATTCTGGCCATAATCCCGCTCTATTGGTTACCCGTTTTGCCAGATTTGCATATTGTCTGGTTGCTGATTGCCGCAGGAATTGCGTTATCCGTACAGCAGAGAAAATGGCTCAGGTTTTCAGGCCTCGCATTGCTTTTTATGTGCTGGGGGATCCTGGCAGCTCAGGAAAGCGTGTGGCCGATGAACTATTTAACGCAAGCACCGCAGCAGGCCGAGGTGGTCATTACCGCAACGGACGGCGCAACGATGCATCAGGGAAGGATTGTCAGCCTCAATGGAGAACGCGTGTGGGCTGCCATGGGCGTGGCGCTGTATGGCAACTATTTGCCGCAAAACGTCTGCGTGGGTCAACGCTGGGCAATGACCCTGCGGCTCAGGGCGGTACACGGAGAACTCAACGATGGCGGCTATGATTCACAGAAAAATGCCTTTGCCCGACACCAGACGCTGAGTGGACGGTTTACCCATGCGGCGCTCGTTGACGAAGGCTGTAGTCTGCGTGCGCAATACCTGACATCACTACAGAATACTCTTTCAGCATATCAGTGGGGACCCGTGATCCTGGGGCTGGGGATGGGGGAGCGGCTATCGGTCTCGCGGGAGATAAAAAACCTGATGCGTAATACCGGAACGATGCATCTGATGGCAATCTCGGGATTACATATTGCGCTGGCCGCTTCTGTCATCTGGTTTCTGGCGCGGGGCATCCAGTTCTTCCTGCCGGGCCGCTGGATTATCTGGCAAATCCCCTTGCTGGCAGGGCTGATTTTTGCCGCGTTTTACGCATGGCTAACGGGCTTGCAGCCGCCCGCGCTGCGCACGGTTATCGCGCTTGTGGTACTGGCTGCATTAAAAATGAGTGGTCGCCAGTGGTCGCCCTGGCAGGTATGGCTTACCTGCGTGGCGGCGATCCTGATTTTCGATCCACTGGCGGTACTGTCACAAAGCCTGGCGTTGTCAGCGTTTGCGGTCGCCGCGCTTATTTTTTGGTATCAGTGGTTGCCTCTCCCGCACTGGCAACGTGGCCGGTGCCTGCGGCCGCTGGCGACGCTAGTGTATTTGCAGGTTGGAATGCTGCTGCTTCTGTTGCCGCTTCAGGTCCTGATTTTCCATGGTTTCAGCCTCTCCTCGCTGGTGGCGAACCTGTTTGCCGTTCCTCTGGTCACGTTTATCTCAGTTCCGCTGATCCTGCTCGGCATGTTTCTGCATCTGTTTCCGGTCGCTGCGCTGGAAAGTATTGTCTGGCTGGCTACTGATAAATCTCTGGCAGGGCTTTTCTGGCTATTGATGCGTTTACCGAATGGCTGGCAGGACGTTGATGAACGCTGGCAATACCTGACGTTACTGCCGTGGCTGCTGGTCATTGGCTGGCGATTCAGGGCCTTCAGCGCAGCACCCGCAGTCTGTCTGGCAGGCAGCGTGGTGCTGGCCTTTCCCCTCTGGCACAGGGTTAAAACAGACAGCTGGTCCCTGCATATGCTGGATGTAGGGCAGGGGCTGGCGATGGTCATTGAGCGTCACGGCAAGGCCATTCTGTATGACACCGGGCTGGCATGGCCCGGTGGGGACAGTGCGCAGCAGCTGATTATCCCCTGGCTACGCTGGCATCATCTGAGACCGGAAGGGGTGATCCTGAGCCATGAACATCTCGACCACGCGGGGGGACTGGCATCGCTAAAAGCTGCCTGGCCCGCAATGTGGATCAGGAGCCCCTTATCCTGGTCCGGACATCTTCCGTGCTTTCGAGGACAGCGATGGCAGTGGCAGGGTTTAACGTTCTCCGTGCACTGGCCACCCGAAAACACCTCGGCGAAAGGTAACAACCGCTCCTGTGTGGTAAAAATCGATGACGGCGAACAGAGCGTTTTACTGACCGGAGACATTGAAGCGCAGGCAGAACTGGCAATGCTAAGCCACCGCTGGCGTCAGCTTGCGTCTACACTGATTCAGGTGCCGCATCATGGAAGTAACACGTCATCTTCAACACCGTTGCTACAGCGCGTAGAGGGGCAGGTTTCGCTGGCCTCGATGGCTCGCTATAACGCGTGGCGTTTCCCTTCTATTAAAGTGGTCCGGCGCTATCGAACGGAGGGATATCTCTGGCTTGATACCCCGCATTCCGGGCAGATATCTGTGACCTTTTCGCACCATAGTCGGCAAATTCGTCGCTTACGCGAACACTATTTACCGCGTTGGTATCATCAGTGGTTTGGCGCGCCCGTAGATAACGGGTAGAATATGCGGCTATTTCAACAAATGCTGGTTTTTTGAATGCATAACGACAAAGATCTCTCCACGTGGCAAACGTTCCGCCGGCTCTGGCCGATGATTGCTCCTTTCAAAACAGGCTTGATCGTGGCGGGCGTAGCGTTAATCCTCAACGCAGCCAGCGATACGTTTATGTTATCGCTTCTCAAACCGTTACTGGATGACGGTTTCGGTAAAACGGATCGTTCAGTGCTGCTATGGATGCCGCTGGTGGTTATTGGGCTGATGATCTTACGCGGAATCTCCAGCTATGTATCCAGCTACTGCATCTCCTGGGTATCCGGTAAAGTGGTGATGACCATGCGCCGCCGGCTGTTCAGCCATATGATGGGGATGCCGGTCTCATTCTTTGACAAACAGTCAACCGGCACCCTGCTGTCGCGTATTACCTACGATTCAGAGCAGGTGGCGTCGTCCTCTTCCAGCGCACTGATTACCGTTGTGCGTGAAGGCGCATCCATCATCGGCTTGTTCGCGATGATGTTCTATTACAGCTGGCAACTGTCGCTGATCCTTATTGTGCTGGCGCCGATTGTCTCCATCGCGATCCGCGTGGTATCAAAGCGTTTTCGCAACATCAGTAAAAATATGCAGAATACGATGGGGCAGGTGACTACCAGCGCCGAGCAGATGCTGAAAGGCCATAAGGAAGTGTTGATTTTTGGCGGTCAGGAAGTCGAAACCAAACGCTTTGACAAGGTCAGCAACAGAATGCGCCTGCAAGGAATGAAAATGGTATCGGCCTCGTCGATTTCCGATCCGATCATTCAGCTGATTGCCTCTCTGGCCCTGGCCTTCGTCCTGTATGCCGCCAGTTTCCCGAGCGTCATGGAAACCCTGACTGCGGGTACCATTACGGTGGTGTTCTCATCCATGATTGCGCTGATGCGTCCGCTGAAATCGCTGACTAACGTCAACGCCCAGTTCCAGCGCGGGATGGCAGCCTGTCAGACGCTGTTCAGCATCCTCGATTCCGAACAGGAAAAAGATGAAGGTACACGCGTGATCGAGCGCGCTAAAGGCGACCTGGAATTCCGTAACGTCACCTTTACCTATCCAGGCCGTGAAGTGCCGGCGCTGCGTGATATCAGCCTGTCCATCCCGGCGGGTAAAACCGTTGCGCTGGTCGGTCGTTCCGGTTCGGGCAAGTCGACCATTGCCAGCCTGATTACCCGTTTCTACGATATCGACCAGGGCGAGATCCTGCTTGATGGTCACGACCTGCGGGAATATACCCTCCAGTCGCTGCGTAACCAGGTCGCGCTGGTCTCGCAGAACGTGCATCTGTTCAACGATACGGTGGCGAACAACATTGCGTATGCCCGTACCGAAGAGTACAGCCGTGAAGAGATTGAGAATGCGGCGCGTATGGCCTATGCGATGGACTTCATTAACAAAATGGATAACGGTCTGGATACGATCATTGGCGAAAACGGGGTGCTGCTCTCAGGTGGTCAGCGTCAGCGTATCGCGATTGCCCGTGCGCTGCTGCGCAACAGCCCGATTCTGATCCTCGATGAAGCAACGTCCGCACTGGATACGGAATCTGAACGCGCTATCCAGTCTGCTCTGGATGAATTACAGAAAAACCGTACCTCGCTGGTTATCGCGCACCGTCTGTCGACCATCGAACAGGCTGACGAAATCGTGGTGGTGGAAGATGGCGTGATCGTTGAACGCGGCAGCCATGCGGACCTGCTGGAACAGCGTGGTGTTTACGCGCAGCTTCATAAAATGCAGTTCGGTCAATGATTGCACGCATCTGGTCGGGTGAATCCCCTCTGTGGGTGCTGCTTCTCCCGCTCTCCTGGCTGTATGGCCTGGTGAGCGGTGCTATTCGTCTGCTTTACCGCCTCGGGATCAAGCGCGCCTGGCGCGCACCGGTACCGGTGGTGGTGGTCGGCAACCTGACGGCGGGTGGAAACGGCAAAACCCCGGTGGTGATCTGGCTGGTAGAACAGCTCCATAAACGCGGTATCCGCCCGGGAGTTGTCTCACGCGGTTACGGTGGTAAAGCGGCGCAGTATCCACTGGTGCTGAGCCCAGCTACGACAACCGCTGAAGCCGGTGATGAGCCGGTACTGATTTACCAGCGTACCGGCGCGCCGGTTGCGGTATCGCCGGTGCGCAGTGATGCCGTGAAGGCACTGCTTGCGGAGCATGACGTACAAATCGTTATTACCGATGATGGTTTGCAGCATTACGCGCTGGCGCGTGACAAAGAGATCGTGGTCATTGACGGCGTTCGGCGTTTTGGCAACGGCTGGTGGCTGCCAGCCGGTCCAATGCGTGAGCGTGCGTCGCGCCTGAAGAGCGTCGATGCTGTGATTGTAAACGGTGGTGAAGCCAGAGCGGGCGAAATCCCGATGCATCTTCGTCCCGGACAGGCCGTGAATATGTTGACCGGCGTGCGTAAAGACGTCGCGCAACTGGAACATCTGGTTGCGATGGCCGGTATAGGTCATCCGCCGCGTTTCTTCGCAACGCTGGAGCAGTGCGGCGCAAAGCTTGATAAACGGGTGCCGCTCGCCGATCACCAGGCGTTAGTTGCCGAAGAGGTTGAAAGGCTGGCAGCGCCGGGACAGACGCTGATCATGACGGAAAAAGACGCGGTAAAATGCCGGGCCTTTGCGAAAGAAAACTGGTGGTATCTGCCGGTTGACGCTGAACTCAGCGGCGAACAGCCGGAACATTTGCTCAAGGAACTGCTCGCGTTAGTGCAGTAACTTCTACGCGGTTCCGGTGGCGCTTTGACTGACAGGAAAACGCATGTCTCTACCGCAACTCTCACTTGCAGCCGCACGAAACTTGCATCTTGCCGCCCAGGGGCTTCTGAAAAAGCCCCGTCGCCGCGCGCAGCCAGCTGATATCCTCTCTACCGTGCAACGCATGTCGTTGCTGCAAATCGACACCATTAACATCGTGGCGCGTAGCCCGTATCTGGTCCTGTTTAGCCGCCTGGGAAACTATCCTCCGCAGTGGCTGGATAATGCGCTAAGTCAGGGCGAACTGATGGAATACTGGGCGCATGAAGCCTGTTTTCTCCCGCGAAGCGATTTTGCACTGGTGCGTCACCGCATGCTCGCCCCGGACAAAATGGGCTGGAAATACCGTCAGGAGTGGATGGTGGAACACGCGGATGAAATAGAGCAACTGATTGCCCATATTCAGGAAAACGGGCCGGTACGCTCCGCGGATTTTGAACACCCGCGAAAAGGGGCAAGCGGATGGTGGGAGTGGAAACCGCACAAACGCCATCTTGAAGGGCTGTTTACGTCGGGCAAAGTGATGGTGGTCGAGCGTCGCAACTTTCAGCGCGTCTATGACCTCACGCACCGCGTTATGCCTCACTGGGACGATACGCGTGACCTGCTGTCTCAGGACGCAGCCGAAGCCATCATGCTCGGGAATAGCGCCCGCAGCCTTGGCATCTTCCGTCCACAGTGGCTGGCGGATTATTATCGTCTGCGTCAGCCGCAGCTAAAACCACTGCTGGAATCGTGGCAGCGCGAACAGCGCGTCATGCCGGTCTCGGTAGAGTCGTTAGGTGAAATGTGGTTGCATGCGGATTTGTTCCCTCTGCTGGCGCAGGCGCAGGAGGGCAAACTCCAGGCGACCCACAGTGCCGTGCTGTCGCCGTTCGACCCCGTTGTCTGGGACAGAAAGCGGGCCGGGCAGTTGTTTAATTTCAGCTACCGTCTGGAATGCTACACTCCGGCGCCCAGGCGGCAGTATGGTTATTTTGTTTTGCCGCTGCTGCACAAAGGCCAGCTAGTCGGGCGCATGGACGCTAAAATGCACCGTAAAACCGGCATGCTTGAAATTATCGCGCTCTGGCTTGAAGAGGGCATAAAGGTGACGGCTGGCCTGGAAAAAGGGTTAACGACTGCGCTCAGTGAATTTGCCCGCTGGCAGGGGGCGCATGAAATTGTACTCGGTCGCGTGCCTGCGGGGCTGTTTACGACCTGTCGAGGTGGCTGGGAAACAGGCACTCCCTGAAAAGGGAATGTGATAAGCTTTAGCGATTACCCATACGGAGGAACTATGGATCACCGTTTACTTGAAATTATTGCCTGCCCGGTGTGCAACGGCAAACTGTATTACAGCCAGGATAAACAAGAGCTGATTTGCAAACTGGACAGCCTGGCGTTCCCGCTGCGTGACGGTATTCCGGTCCTGCTGGAAAATGAAGCCCGTTCCCTGGTGGCAGAAGAGATCAAACCATGAGTTTTGTTGTCATTATCCCTGCGCGTTATGCTTCAACGCGCCTGCCAGGTAAACCGCTGGTGGATATCAATGGCAAACCGATGATTGTGCATGTCCTTGAACGGGCACGCGAATCGGGCGCCGGACGCGTCATCGTCGCCACCGATCACCCGGATGTTGCGCGCGCGGTTGAGGCCGCGGGTGGGGAAGTGTGCATGACCCGTGCCGATCATCAGTCAGGCACCGAGCGCCTGGCGGAAGTCGTCGAAAAATGCGGTTTCAGCGACGAGACGGTGATTGTGAACGTGCAGGGCGATGAGCCGATGATCCCGGCGGCGATTATCCGTCAGGTGGCCGACAACCTGGCACAGCGTCAGGTCGGGATGGCGACCCTCGCGGTGCCGATTCACCACGCTGAAGAGGCGTTCAATCCGAATGCGGTGAAAGTGGTCATGGACGCAGAGGGCTACGCGCTCTATTTCTCCCGCGCCACCATTCCGTGGGATCGCGATCGTTTCGCGCAATCGAAAGAGACAATCGGCGAAACCTTCCTGCGCCACATCGGTATTTACGGCTACCGCGCCGGCTTTATTCGTCGCTACGTCGCCTGGGCACCAAGCCCGCTGGAGCATATTGAAATGCTCGAACAGCTTCGCGTGCTGTGGTACGGCGAGAAAATTCACGTTGCGGTTGCCCAGGAAATCCCAGGCACCGGCGTGGATACCCCTGAAGATCTCGAGCGCGTACGCGTCGAAATGCGTTAATTCGCTGGCATCCCCTCGTCTGGGGGGATGTTCTCCCGCCTGGCTATTTTCCTTTTCTTTTTCATTATTGATCTCTACCGGGTGACATCCGGGTTTCGCGCGCTCATTATAAAAGCAGTAGTCTTAATGGGGGTAATCTCATATGGAACAGCTGCGTGCTGAACTCAGCCATCTCCTTGGCGAAAAGCTAAGCCGGGTGGAATGCGTGAATGAAAAGGCCGACACCGCACTCTGGTCGTTGTACGACAGTCAGGGAAACCCCATGCCGCTGATGGCCAGAAGTTTTACCTCGCCGGGCGTCGCCAGACAGCTGGCCTGGAAAATGTCGATGCTGGCGCGGGAAGGGACTGTCCGCATGCCGACGGTCTACGGCGTGATGACCCATGAGGAGCATCCCGGCCCGGATGTTCTGCTTATCGAGCGTTTACGCGGGGTTTCTGTTGAAGCCCCGACGCGTACACCGGAGCGCTGGGAACAGCTGAAAGATCAGATTGTCGAGGCTCTGCTTGCCTGGCATCGGCAGGACAGCCGGGGTCTTGTTGGCGCGGTGGACAGCACGCAGGAAAACCTGTGGCCGCTGTGGTATCGCCAGCGTGTTGAAGTGCTGTGGGGCACGCTGAACCAGTTCAACAACACCGGTTTAACGATGCAGGACAAACGTATTTTATTCCGCACCCGGGAGTGTCTGCCGACGCTGTTTGAGGGTTTTAACGACAACTGCGTGCTGGTTCACGGCAATTTCACGCTGCGCAGTATGCTTAAAGACTCGCGCAGCGACCAGCTGCTGGCGATGGTCGGGCCGGGGATCATGCTCTGGGCGCCGCGCGAGTACGAACTGTTCAGGCTGAGCGAGGGCGGGGCGGCGGAAGATTTGCTCTGGCACTATCTTCAGCGCGCCCCTGTTGCGGAGGCCTTTCTCTGGCGACGCTGGCTCTATCTTCTCTGGGATGAGGTGGCGCAGCTGGTCAACACCGGGCGCTTTAATCGCGCCAGTTTCGATCTGGCCGCAAAATCACTCCTGCCCTGGCTTGCCTGACGAACCTTTGAGCCACTGCCAGAGGCGGCCAAGCGTCTCGTAGCCGACGCGATCGCTGTGCATCAGCCATACCGGGGACGGGATTATCCGTTCCCACGGATTGAGCGGGGCGTCAATAGCCATCTGGTTTGCCGGAGCAGGAAGCGGATGCAGGCCCTGCTTCTTAAAGAAAATCATTGCGCGCGGCAGGTGTGAAGCAGAGGTCACCAGCAGGAACGGTACATCACCGATGGCCTGTTTCACCGCCGCCGCCTCTTCTTCGGTATCTTTTGGGCTATCCAGCGTGATGATGGCGGAACGTGGTACGCCAAGCGATTCAGCCACTCTTGCTCCTGCTTCAGCGGTACTGACCGGGTTGGTTTTTGCCGCAGCGCCCGTGAAGATCATCTTCGATCCAGGATTGGCCAGCCACAGGCGGATCCCCTCGTTCAGGCGCGGCAGGCTGTTGTTGATCAGGTTCGAGCTGGGCGCCCAGTTCGGATCCCAGGTATATCCGCCGCCCAGCACCACGATATAGCCCACCTTCTGATTTCCCTGCCATGTCGGGTAGGTGTTTTCAATCGGACGTAATAAACCGTCAGCGACCGGTTGCAGGCTGAGTAACAGCAGCGCCAGCCAGCCCACGGTAACGAGGGATTTACCGCTTTTCTGAAAGCGGCTAAACCATATTAATGCCAGCCCCAGCGCGATGAGAAGCAACAGCAGGGGAAGGGGAAGCATCATGCCTCCGATATATTTTTTTAGGGTAAAAAGCATCCTTTTTGGTTCCTTTTTTAACCATACAGCAGGCGATTGTCGGTGATATTACACCAGAGTGGTTCATTCTCCGCGCGGGTGTGACAAAATAGCGGTTTTGCAGTGAGTGGAACCCTCCCAATGCGGGATCGCAATTTTGATGACATCGCGGAAAAGTTTTCGCGCAACATTTATGGCACCACCAAAGGTCAGCTGCGTCAGACGATCCTCTGGCAGGATCTGGACAAGCTGCTGGCTGAATTCGGTGACCGACCGTTGCGCGTGCTGGATGCCGGCGGTGGGGAAGGTCAGACTGCAATTCTGATGGCGCAGCGGGGACATCACGTCACGCTTTGCGATCTTTCTGCCGAGATGGTTGCGCGCGCAGGGCGAGCGGCGGAAGAGAAAGGTGTGAGCGACAACATGCATTTTATACATTGCGCCGCTCAGGACATTCCGCAGCATTTGGAAACGCAGGTTGATCTGATATTGTTTCATGCTGTGCTCGAATGGATCGCCGAACCACAAGCGATGTTAAAAACGCTGTGGTCGATGTTGCGCCCGGGCGGTGCGTTATCGCTGATGTTTTACAATGCCAACGGCCTGCTAATGCGAAACGTGCTGGTCGGCAATTTTGGCTATGTACAGCAGGGCATGTATAAAAAGAAACGACGCACGCTTTCACCGGATTTCCCCCGTGAACCGCAGCAGGTCTATGGCTGGCTGGAGGAGATCGGTTGGGAAATTACCGGCAAAACCGGCGTGAGGGTGTTTCATGATTATCTGCGTGATAAACAAAAACAGGATGACTGTTTAGACGCCTTAACAGAAATAGAGACGCGGTACTGCCGCCAGGAGCCTTATCTGAGCCTTGGCCGCTATATACACGTCACCGCGCGCAAGCCGCAGATGCAAGGATAATCTATGAGTGAATTTTCCCAGACAGTCCCCGAACTGGTTGCCTGGGCCAGGAAAAACGATTTCTCCATCTCGCTGCCGGTAGACAGACTCTCATTCCTGCTGGCGGTTGCGACGCTAAACGGCGAACGCCTGGATGGCGAAATGAGTGAAGGCGAACTGGTGGATGCGTTCCGCCACGTCAGTGATGCGTTTGAGCAAACCAGCGAAACCATTAGCGTGCGTGCCAACAACGCAATCAATGATATGGTGCGTCAACGTCTGCTGAACCGCTTTACCAGCGAGCAGGCGGAAGGAAACGCCATCTATCGTCTTACGCCACTGGGCATTGGCATTACCGACTATTACATCCGCCAGCGCGAATTTTCCACGCTGCGTCTCTCCATGCAGCTCTCTATTGTTGCAGGCGAGCTGAAGCGTGCCGCCGACGCGGCTGATGAAAACGGTGACGAATTCCACTGGCATCGCAACGTTTACGCGCCGCTGAAATATTCGGTTGCCGAGATTTTCGACAGTATCGATCTGACTCAACGTCTGATGGACGAACAGCAGCAGCAGGTGAAAGACGATATCGCTCAACTGCTTAATAAAGACTGGCGTGCGGCCATCTCCAGCTGTGAACTCTTGCTGTCAGAAACGTCGGGTACGCTGCGTGAGTTGCAGGATACGCTGGAGGCGGCGGGAGATAAGCTACAGGCCAATCTGCTGCGCATCCAGGACGCGACGATGGCGCACGACGATCTGCATTTTATCGACCGTCTGGTGTTTGATTTGCAGAGCAAGCTTGACCGCATTATCAGCTGGGGCCAGCAGTCGATCGACCTGTGGATCGGTTACGACCGCCACGTGCATAAATTTATCCGTACCGCCATCGATATGGATAAGAATCGCGTCTTTGCTCAACGTCTGCGCCAGTCGGTACAGACCTACTTCGATGCGCCGTGGGCGCTGACCTACGCCAACGCCGATCGTCTGCTGGATATGCGCGACGAAGAGATGGCGCTGCGTGATGAAGAGGTCACCGGTGAACTGCCGCCGGATCTGGAATACGAAGAATTTAACGAAATTCGCGAGCAGCTTGCGGCGATGATCGAAGAACAGCTCGCTGTCTACAAAACCAGACAAGCACCGCTGGATCTTGGCCTCGTGGTACGCGACTATCTGGCGCAGTATCCGCGCGCGCGCCACTTCGATGTTGCCCGCATTGTTGTAGACCAGGCGGTGCGCCTGGGCATCGCACAAGCCGATTTCACCGGACTGCCGCCGAAGTGGCAGCCGATTAACGATTACGGAGCCAAGGTACAGGCGCATGTCATTGACAAATATTGAACACGTGATGCCAGTTAAGCTGGCACAGGCGCTGGCGAATCCGTTGTTTCCGGCGCTGGATAGCCAGCTGCGTGCCGGTCGTCACATTGGCCTTGACGAGCTGGATAATCACGCCTTTTTGATGGACTTTCAGGAGTACCTGGAAGAGTTTTACGCTCGCTATAACGTTGAGCTGATCCGCGCGCCGGAAGGGTTTTTCTACCTGCGTCCGCGCTCTACCACGCTTATTCCGCGCTCGGTGCTTTCCGAACTGGATATGATGGTCGGCAAAATTCTCTGCTACCTCTATCTCAGCCCGGAACGTCTGGCGAATGAAGGGATCTTCACCCAGCAGGAGCTTTACGATGAGCTGCTGTCGCTGGCGGATGAAAGCAAGCTGCTCAAGCTGGTGAATAACCGCTCAACGGGGTCCGATCTGGACCGTCAGAAATTACAGGAAAAAGTTCGCTCTTCCCTGAACCGTCTGCGCCGTCTGGGAATGGTCTGGTTCATGGGTCACGACAGCAGCAAGTTCCGTATTACCGAATCGGTCTTCCGTTTTGGCGCCGATGTGCGTGCGGGTGACGATGCGCGTGAAGCGCAGCTGCGCATGATCCGTGACGGTGAAGCGATGCCGGTGGAAAACCATTTGCAGCTCAATGACGAGCACGAAGAGAATCAGCCGGATAGCGGGGAGGAAGAGTAATGATTGAACGCGGTAAATTTCGCTCACTAACGCTGATTAACTGGAACGGCTTCTTTGCCCGAACCTTCGATCTGGATGAGCTGGTGACAACGCTCTCCGGCGGTAACGGGGCGGGTAAATCCACCACCATGGCGGCCTTCGTGACGGCGCTGATCCCTGACCTGACCCTGCTGCACTTCCGTAACACCACCGAAGCGGGCGCCACGAGCGGCTCCCGCGATAAAGGTCTGCACGGTAAGCTGAAAGCGGGCGTCTGTTATTCCGTACTGGACGTGATCAACTCCCGTCATCAGCGCGTGGTTGTAGGCGTGCGCCTGCAACAGGTTGCCGGTCGCGACCGTAAAGTAGATATCAAACCGTTTGCGATCCAGGGACTACCAACCTCCGTACAGCCGACCGCGCTGCTGACGGAAACCCTGAATGAACGTCAGGCGCGCGTCCTCACGCTTCAGGAGCTGAAGGACAAGCTGGAAGCTATCGAAGGCGTGCAGTTTAAGCAGTTTAACTCCATTACCGACTACCACTCTCTGATGTTCGATCTCGGCGTGGTAGCCCGTCGTCTGCGCAGCGCGTCAGATCGTAGTAAATACTACCGTCTGATTGAAGCCTCCCTGTACGGCGGTATCTCCAGCGCCATTACGCGCTCCCTGCGCGACTACCTGCTGCCGGAAAACAGCGGCGTGCGTAAGGCTTTCCAGGATATGGAAGCCGCGCTGCGTGAAAACCGCATGACGCTGGAAGCGATTCGCGTCACACAGTCTGACCGCGACCTGTTTAAGCACCTGATCAGCGAAGCCACCAACTACGTGGCGGCGGACTATATGCGCCACGCCAACGAGCGCCGTATTCATCTCGATCAGGCGCTGGAATACCGCCGCGAGCTGTTTACCTCCCGCAAACAGCTGGTGGCTGAGCAGTATAAGCATGTCGAAATGGCGCGCGAACTGGGCGAGCACAACGGTGCGGAAGGGGATCTGGAAGCCGATTACCAGGCGGCCAGCGATCACCTGAACCTGGTGCAGACCGCGCTGCGTCAGCAGGAAAAAATCGAGCGCTATGAAGCCGATCTGGATGAGCTGCAAATTCGTCTTGAAGAGCAAAATGAAGTGGTGGCCGAAGCCGCCGATTTGCAGGAAGAGAACGAAGCCCGCGCGGAAGCCGCCGAGCTGGAAGTGGATGAGCTGAAAAGCCAGCTTGCTGATTACCAGCAGGCGCTGGACGTGCAGCAGACGCGTGCGATTCAGTACAACCAGGCATTGCAGGCGTTGCAGCGTGCCAAAGAGCTGTGCCATCTGCCGGACCTGACCCCGGAAAGCGCTGACGAATGGCTGGATACCTTCCAGGCCAAAGAGCAGGAAGCCACTGAGAAACTGCTTTCTCTCGATCAGAAAATGAGCGTGGCGCAAACGGCGCATAGCCAGTTTGAGCAGGCGTACCAGCTGGTGGTGGCGATTAACGGTCCGCTGGCGCGTAACGAAGCGTGGGACGTTGCCCGTGAGCTGCTGCGCGACGGCGTCAATCAACGCCATCTGGCCGAACAGGTGCAGTCGCTGCGCATGCGCCTGAACGAGCTGGAACAGCGTCTGCGTGAACAGCAGGAAGCCGAGCGTCTGCTGGCGGAATTCTGCAAGCGTCAGGGTAAAAATTACGATTTCGACGAGCTTGAGGCCCTGCACCAGGAGCTGGAAGCGCGTATTGCGGCCCTGTCGGATACCGTATCGAACGCCAGCGAACAGCGCATGACGCTGCGTCAGGAGCTGGAACAGCTTCAGTCCCGTTCGAAGACGCTCTTACAGCGTGCGCCGATCTGGCTGGCCGCACAAAGCAGCCTGAACCAGCTCAGCGAACAGTGTGGCCAGGAGTTTTCCTCCAGCCAGGACGTCACCGAATACATGCAACAGCTGCTGGAGCGCGAGCGTGAAGCGATTGTTGAGCGTGACGAAGTGGGTGCGCGCAAGCGTGACGTCGATGAAGAGATTGAGCGTTTAAGCCAGCCTGGCGGCTCAGAAGATCCGCGCCTGAATGCCTTAGCCGAGCGTTTCGGCGGCGTGCTGCTGTCTGAAATTTACGACGATGTCGGCCTGGACGATGCGCCGTACTTCTCCGCGCTGTACGGTCCATCCCGTAACGCGATTGTGGTGCCGGATCTGTCGCTGATTTCTGACCAGCTTGCAGGGCTGGAAGACTGCCCGGAAGATCTCTACCTCATCGAAGGGGATCCGCAGTCGTTTGATGACAGCGTATTCAGCGTCGACGAGCTGGAAAAAGCGGTGGTGGTGAAAATCGCCGATCGCCAGTGGCGCTATTCGCGCTTCCCGGAACTGCCGCTGTTTGGCCGCGCCGCGCGTGAAAACCGTATTGAAAGCCTGCACGCTGAGCGCGAAACGCTTTCTGAACGTTTTGCAACCCTGTCGTTTGATGTTCAAAAAACGCAGCGTCTGCATCAGGCGTTCAGCCGCTTTATCGGCAGCCACCTGGGCGTGGCCTTTGAGCCCGATCCGGAAGCTGAAATCCGCAAGCTCAACATCCGCCGTGGTGAGCTGGAGCGTGCGCTTGCCAGCCATGAAAATGACAACCAGCAAAGCCGCGTGCAGTTCGAGCAGGCGAAAGAGGGCGTTGCGGCCCTTAACCGCATCCTGCCGCGCCTGAACCTGCTGGCGGACGATACGCTCGCCGACCGCGTAGACGAAATTCAGGAACGTCTGGACGAAGCGCAGGAAGCGGCGCGCTTTGTGCAGCAGCACGGCAATCAGCTGGCAAAACTGGAGCCGATGGTTTCCGTTCTCCAGAGCGACCCGGAACAGTTTGAGCAGTTAAAAGAGGATTATGCCTGGTCACAGCAGGTGCAGCGCGAAGCGCGTCAGCAGGCGTTTGCCCTGACGGAAGTGGTGCAACGTCGCGCACACTTCGGCTACTCCGATTCAGCAGAAATGCTGAGCGGGAACAGCGATCTTAATGAAAAGCTGCGCCAGCGTCTTGAGCAGGCCGAAGCAGAGCGTACGCGCGCCCGTGAAGCGATGCGTACTCACGCCGCACAGCTGAGCCAGTACAGCCAGGTCATGGCCTCGCTGAAAAGCTCCTTCGACACCAAGAAAGAGCTGTTAAACGATCTGCATAAAGAGTTGCAGGACATCGGCGTTCGCGCCGACAGCGGTGCAGAAGAGCGGGCGCGTATTCGCCGCGATGAGCTGCATGCTCAGCTCAGCAACAACCGCGCGCGTCGTAATCAGCTGGAAAAAGCGCTGACCTTCTGTGAAGCAGAGATGGACAACCTGACGCGACGCCTGCGCAAGCTGGAGCGTGACTATCACGAGATGCGTGAACAGGTTGTGACCGCGAAGGCGGGGTGGTGCGCGGTGATGCGCATGGTGAAAGATAACAACGTGGAGCGTCGTCTGCATCGTCGCGAGCTGGCGTACCTGTCAGCCGATGAACTGCGCTCTATGTCGGATAAGGCGCTGGGCGCGCTGCGTCTGGCGGTGGCGGATAACGAACACCTGCGCGACGTGCTGCGTATGTCCGAAGATCCGAAGCGTCCTGAGCGCAAAATTCAGTTCTTCGTGGCGGTTTATCAGCACTTACGCGAGCGTATTCGTCAGGACATCATCCGTACCGACGATCCGGTGGAAGCGATCGAACAGATGGAGATCGAGCTGGGCCGTTTGACGGAGGAGCTGACCTCCCGCGAGCAGAAGCTGGCAATCAGCTCCCGCAGCGTGGCGAATATTATTCGTAAAACCATTCAACGCGAGCAGAACCGTATCCGTCAGCTGAACCAGGGCCTGCAAAGCGTGTCGTTTGGCCAGGTCAACAGCGTGCGGCTGAACGTGAACGTGCGTGAGGCGCACTCCACGCTGCTGGACGTGTTGTCTGAACAGCACGAACAGCATCAGGATCTGTTCAACAGTAACCGCCTGACCTTCTCCGAAGCGCTGGCGAAGCTATATCAGCGTCTGAATCCGCAGATTGACATGGGCCAGCGTACGCCGCAAACCATCGGCGAGGAGCTGCTGGACTACCGCAACTATCTGGAAATGGAAGTTGAGGTTAACCGTGGCTCAGACGGCTGGCTGCGCGCGGAATCCGGTGCGCTCTCTACCGGTGAAGCTATCGGTACCGGTATGTCGATTCTGGTGATGGTGGTGCAGAGCTGGGAAGATGAAGCGCGTCGTCTGCGCGGCAAAGACATCTCGCCATGCCGTCTGCTGTTCCTCGATGAAGCCGCGCGTCTCGACGCCCGCTCCATCGCCACGCTGTTTGAGCTTTGCGAGCGACTCGATATGCAGCTCATCATCGCGGCGCCGGAAAACATCAGTCCGGAAAAAGGGACAACCTATAAGCTGGTGCGTAAGGTGTTTCAGAACAGTGAACACGTACACGTCGTGGGCCTGCGTGGTTTCGCCCCGCAGCCACCGGAGTCATTACCGGGCACGGCTGACGCCTCTTAACCCGGGGTGCGACAAATAGCGGCGCTCATGCGCCGCTTTTTTATTCACTTAACTTGTGTTCAGGGCTGCGTTATCTTTAAACTTCTTTACATAAGGTAAGGCAGCAGCGAGTATGCCTTTCTATACTGAAGGAAAGCTCCAGAATAATGGGCATGTCGTGAAAAACAGGGGGCAAGGGATGTTGCTTAAGAAAAATCGTGGTCGTCAGCTGTCTGCGCTGAGTTTGTGCCTGACAGTGATGTTTGCTCCACTGTTTACCGCTCAGGCCGATGAGCCTGAAATTGTACCGACTGACAGCTCCGCGACGATGGGCGCGCAGCCGACGTCGCTGTCACAACCGCTGGATCAGTCTCCGGCGACGGCCATCATGGCCGACATTAAACCGCTGCCGGAAGGCATCGATACTGAATCATTACGCCAGCAGCTTATGACCGGCCTGCCCTCGGGCTATACTCCCGCTTATATTAACCAGCTCACGCTGCTTTACGCTGCGCGCGATATGAAACCGATGTGGGAAAATCGCGAGGCGGTACGAGCCTTCCAGCAGCAGCTGGCTGAAGTGGCGATTGCAGGCTTTCAGCCGCAGTTCACGACCTGGGTTGAGCTCCTGACCGACCCTGCCGTTACCGGACAGGCGCGTGACGTGGTGTTGTCTGATGCCATGATGGGCTACTTACAGTTTGTGGCGGGGATTTCGGTGAACGGCAACCGCTGGTTATACAGCAGTAAACCGTACAAGCTGGCGACGCCTGCGCTGTCCGTCATTAATCAGTGGCAGCTGTCGCTGGATAACGGCGAACTGCCGCGCTTTATCGCAAGCCTTGCGCCTGCCCATCCGCAATATGCCACGATGCATCAGTCGCTTCTTGAGCTGGTCGCGGATTCCCGCCCGTGGCCTCAGCTGCGTGGCACCACAACGCTGCGTCCGGGGCAGTGGAGCAGCGATGTGCCTGCGATCCGCGAAATTATGAAACGCTCCGGCATTCTCGACAGCGGCCCTAAAATTGCTCTGCCCGGTGACGAGACGCAAAATGCGGTCGTCAGCCCGTCGGCGCCGGTAAAAGAGAAAACGGCCGTTGCGTTGAGCAATAAGCCCGCCGCTTACGATCGCGAGCTGGTCGCCGCAGTGAAGCAGTTCCAGGCCGCGCAGGGGCTTGGCGCTGACGGCGTGATTGGTCCATCTACTCGCGACTGGCTGAACGTCTCTCCGGCCCAGCGGGCAGGGGTGCTGGCGTTGAATATCCAGCGCTTGCGCTTGCTGCCGGGCACGTTATCCACCGGCATTATGGTCAACATTCCGGCGTACTCCCTGGTCTACTATCAGGACGGTAGCGAAGTGCTGGCGTCCCGCGTGATTGTCGGCCGACCTGACCGAAAAACGCCAATGATGAGCAGCGCGCTGAATAACGTGGTGGTTAACCCGCCGTGGAACGTGCCGCCGACGCTGGCGCGCAAAGATATCCTGCCTAAGGTATGGAATGATCCGGGTTATCTGGAGCGACATAACTATACGGTGATGCGTGGCTGGAACAGCAAAGAAGCGATTGATCCCTGGATGGTCGACTGGTCAACGATTACGCCTTCGAACCTGCCGTTTCGTTTCCAGCAGGCACCTGGCGCACATAACTCGCTGGGACGTTACAAATTCAATATGCCAAGTTCGGACGCTATCTACCTGCATGATACCCCGAACCATAATCTGTTCCAGAAAGATGCACGCGCGCTCAGCTCGGGCTGTGTCCGCGTGAACAAGGCCTCCGAGCTGGCGAATATGCTGTTGCAGGATGCAGGCTGGAACGATACGCGGATATCAGATGCCCTGAAGCAGGGGGATACGCGTTACGTCAATATCCGCCACAATATTCCGGTCAATCTTTACTATCTGACGGCGTTTGTAGGCGCGGACGGACGCACCCAGTATCGTACAGATATTTACAATTATGATCTGACAGCGCGATCAGGCGCACAAATTTTGCCAAAAGCGGAACAATTAATCAGGTAAATGAAGTAGTTCGGTAAAAATGATTGTCGTAAGTTATGGTGAATATGAGGCGATCTGGCTGCAAGCCGCGTATTCACTGGGGTTGGGCGCCTTGACGTAGCAAGCTTTGCCAGTTATGGTGCCCTTCGTGCGCTAAGCATATTGACAATTTCTTTTACCTGTAGACCTGATTATCATGGACAAATTTGACGCTAATCGCCGCAAATTGCTGGCGTTAGGTGGCGTTGCGCTGGGCGCAGCAGCCATCCTTCCGACGCCAGCATTTGCCACCCTCTCGACACCTCGTCCGCGTATTTTAACGCTCAACAATCTGCATACTGGTGAGACGCTTAAAGCGGAATTTTTCGATGGCAGAGGCTATATTCAGGATGAATTAGCAAGACTCAACCATTTTTTCCGTGATTTCCGCGCGAATAAAATCAAAGCCATCGACCCTGGATTATTCGATCAGCTTTACCGCTTGCAGGGACTGCTGGGGACCAAAAGGCCGGTGCAACTCATTTCTGGCTATCGCTCTCTGGATACCAACAATGAACTGCGCGCCCACAGCCGTGGGGTAGCGAAAAAAAGCTATCACACTAAAGGGCAGGCGATGGATTTCCATATTGAAGGCGTTTCGTTAGCCAATATTCGCAAAGCGGCGTTATCTATGCGCGCAGGTGGTGTAGGATACTACCCACGTAGCAACTTTGTGCATATTGATACCGGGCCGGTTCGGCACTGGTAATAACGAAACACAGGAGCAGTATGAACTATCGTATTATTCCGGTTACCGCGTTCTCACAGAACTGTTCATTGATCTGGTGTGAACAAACTAAACTGGCCGCGCTTGTCGATCCCGGTGGAGACGCCGGGACAATCAAGCAGGAAGTCGCTGCCAGCGGTGTAACGCTGATGCAGATTTTACTCACCCATGGCCATCTCGACCATGTGGGTGCAGCGGCAGAACTGGCTGAACACTACGGTGTGCCGATTATCGGCCCGGAAAAAGAAGATGAGTTCTGGCTTCAGGGGCTACCTGCCCAAAGCCGTATGTTTGGTCTGGATGAGTGTCAGCCACTGACACCGGACCGCTGGCTGAACGAAGGCGATCGCGTTAACGTAGGGAATGTAACTTTACAGGTGTTGCATTGCCCAGGGCATACGCCCGGCCATATCGTCTTCTTTGATGACGTGTCGCGCCTGCTGATTTCCGGTGACGTGATTTTCAAAGGGGGCGTAGGACGCAGTGATTTCCCACGCGGCGATCACGGTCAGCTGATTCAGTCGATTAAGCAGAAGTTATTGCCGTTAGGTGATGATGTGACGTTTATCCCTGGACACGGACCGATGTCGACGCTGGGCGATGAGCGGTTGCATAACCCGTTCCTTCAGGATGAAATGCCTGTCTGGTAAACCCGGTAAAATAAAAAAGCCTGCGCGATGCAGGCTTTTTTTATGGGTGCAGGTTACAGCACCGCGACAATGGCTTCGCACAGCGGCGCCATGTTGTCAGGCGTCATACCTGCAACGTTCACGCGGCCAGAGGCAACGGCATACACGCCAAACTCTTCACGCAGGCGCAGCACCTGCTCTTTGGTCAGGCCGCTGAAGGAGAACATGCCGTTCTGCTTGATGATGAAGCTGAAGTCACGGTCAGCGCCTTTCTCAGCCAGCGTGTTCACAAACAGCAGACGCATGCGCTGAATGCGCTGACGCATATCGTTCAGCTCTTGCTCCCAGATTGCGCGCAGCGCATCGTTGCTCAGGATCGTCGCGACCACAGACGCACCGTGTGCCGGTGGGTTAGAGTAGTTAGCGCGGATCACGGACTTCATCTGGCTGAATGCGCGATCGACGGTTGCTTCGTCAGCAGCCACCAGCGTACAGGCGCCGACACGCTCGTTATACAGACCAAAGTTCTTGGAATAGGAGCTTGCGACAATCAGCTCCTGATGCACGGCGGCGAATGCGCGCAGACCTTCAGCATCTTCTTCCAGACCACGGGCAAAGCCCTGGTAAGCGAAGTCGAACAGCGGCAGCCAGCCTTTTTCAACGGACAGCTTAGCCAGCTGTTCCCACTGCTCAAGCGTAGGATCGATACCGGTTGGGTTATGGCAGCAGCCGTGGAACAGCACCACATCGCCCGCCTGGGCTTCGCTCAGGCTGGCCAGTAGACCGTCGAAATCCAGCGCGTGGTTTGCCGCGTCGTAGTAGGCGTATTCACGCACTTCCAGACCCGCAGAATTAAAAACGCTCTTGTGGTTCGGCCAGCTTGGATTGCTTACCCACACACGCTTCACAGAGGTGTTTTTCGCCAGGAAATCTGCCGCCACGCGCAGTGCGCCGGTACCGCCTGGGGTCTGCGCTGTGCGGGCGCGTTTTTCGCTCACAATGGTGCTGCCTTTGCCGAACAGCAGCTCCTGGGTGCAGCGACCAAATTCAGGGATACCATCAATACCGAGGTAGTTTTTGGTGGTTTCGTTTTCCAGCAGATACTGCTCAGCTTTTTTGACGCTGGTCAGTACCGGAGTTTTGCCGGTTTCATCTTTATATACACCAATACCCAGGTTGATTTTGCCAGGGCGGTCGTCGGCACGAAACAGATCGGCCAGGCCCAGAATTGGGTCGGCAGGAGCGGCAGTAATGTTCTCAAACATGACGAAGTTCCATTGTGATTACAGAAGTGAAATCCGCTATCAGGTTAACGGTAGATTTACAAAATGCCAACCGTTTGCGACGAAAAGCGTGCGGCTTTTCAAAAGTCGCTATTATTTTCTCTCAGGAATAAAAAAACAGGGCCGAAGCCCTGTTCATTAAGCATATAACAACGAGGTGTGCTGATTAGAACTGGTAAACCAGACCCAGAGCCACGATATCGTCGTTGTTGATGCCCAGCTTGTTGTCGTCTTTCAGCTGGTTGATCTGATAGTCAACATAGGTAGACATGTTTTTGTTGAAGTAGTATGTCGCACCAACGTCGATGTAGTTGATGTAGTCTTCGTCACCGATACCTTCTACGTCTTTCGCTTTAGATTTGTAGTAAGCGATGGATGGACGCAGACCGAAGTCGAACTGGTACTGAGCGACGACAGAGAAGTCCTGAGACTTGTTAGCGAAACCACGGCTGCCCAGACGCGCTGCGTTACGCATCTCGCCATAAATAGCTGCCAGGTAGATGTTGTTCGCGTCATATTTCAGGCCGGTTGCCCACTGTTCAGCTTTGTCACCTTTACCCCATTCCAGCGTCTGCTGGTTGTTGGTACGGTCAGCTGCACCATAAGCACCCACAATGCCGAAACCGTCGAAATCATAGCTCAGAGAGGTTGCCCAGCCGTCACCGTTGGAACGTACTGCATCATCACGTTCATTTTTGCCCAGGTACTGAACACCAAAGTTCAGACCGTCAACCAGGCCGAAGAAGTTGCTGTTACGGTAAGTCGCCAGACCACCCGTACGGCCTGCGAAGAAGTTATCGCTCGCGCCGGTGTCGCCGCCGAACTCAGGCAGCATATCGGTGATGCCGATTGCGTCATAGACCAGACCGTAGTTACGACCGTAGTCGAAGGAGCCTGCGTCACCAAATTTCAGACCTGCGAATGCCAGACGGGTTTTGTTGCCGTTCTGTGCATCGCCACCTTCAGAGTTGTTACCCTGGAAGTTGTATTCCCACTGACCGTAGCCAGTCAGCTGATCGTTGATCTGAGTTTCACCTTTGAAGCCCAGACGCGCGTAAGTGTTGTCGCCATCGTTGCCCGCGTAATCAGAGAAGTAATGCAGGCCAACTGCTTTCCCGTAAAGATCTAATTTGTTGCCGTCTTTGTTATAGATTTCAGCAGCGTTTGCTGCACCGGCTACCAGCAGGGCAGGGACTACCACTGCCAGGATATTGCGCTTCATCATTATTTATTACCCTCATTGGTTTTTTTATGACACTCGCCACTGCCGCCAATAAATTCTGTCAATAAATATTTCCGGAACTATTGATGAGAGTTAGGTGTCTTTATGTGTCTGACAGGCAGCTTTCCATTCATAGAACCGTTTCGCTACACTGAAAGTGCTACAATCTTCAAGATTCAGTTACCAAAAGAAAATATGTGTAACTAAATATGTATTTTTGGGAACTTTGTGAAGCACCTCAAATTTCAGTGCCGCCTGGCGAATTAAACATCCGCTTTATTCTTATATATATGATTTCCTTATATTTAATTTAGCTAAAGGCCTTTCGTATAAACAGAAGTTAAACGGCTCATTTTTTCTTATGATCGACAAAAGCCATCCAGATGGCTGTGAAATTGATTGTTTTTTATGCTAATGCGTAAGAATTGTTTTAAGCGCAATAAGAATGGGGTTATTTTTTTGTCTCAGGATATTTCGTGGAAACAAAACGTAACAGGTAGAGGTAATAGCGGGGTTGTGGTTTAAAGACGCTTACTTCTGACTGACGAAAACTGACATTGCAGGATAAAATAATGGCCAGCATTTGCTGGCCATTAATGATTTGGTCGGTTAGAAACTTGCGTTACGCGGTGTGCGTGGGAACGGAATCACATCACGTACGTTCTGAACACCTGTTACGTAAGCAATCAGACGTTCGAAGCCCAGGCCAAAGCCGGAGTGTGGAACGGTGCCGTAGCGACGGAGATCGCGATACCAGCTGTAGTCCGCCGGGTTAAGGCCCATCTCCTGCATACGCGCGTCCAGCACATCCAGGCGCTCTTCACGCTGGGAGCCACCGATGATCTCACCGATGCCCGGCGCGAGGACATCCATCGCGGCAACGGTTTTACCGTCTTCGTTAAGGCGCATATAGAACGCCTTAATGTCTTTCGGATAGTTTTTTACCACAACCGGTGCTTTAAAGTGCTTCTCTGCCAGATAACGTTCGTGCTCGGAGGAGAGATCCACGCCCCAGTAAACCGGGTTTTCGAATTTCTCGCCGCATTTTTCCAGGATAGCGACCGCGTCGGTGTAATCCACCTGCGCGAAGTCTGCGGAGACGAAGCGCTCAAGACGGGCGATGGCGTCGTTATCGACACGCTCAGCGAAGAATTTCATGTCGTCTGCACGCTCTTCGAGAACGGCTTTAAACACGTATTTCAGCATCGCTTCTGCCAGGGCTGCCGCGTCATTTAGATCGGCAAAGGCCACTTCCGGCTCCAGCATCCAGAATTCCGCCAGGTGACGGCTGGTGTTGGAGTTTTCCGCACGGAAGGTTGGGCCGAAGGTATAGATCTTAGACAGCGCACAGGCGTAGGTTTCACCGTTGAGCTGGCCGGAAACCGTCAGGAAGGCTTCTTTACCAAAGAAGTCTTTGTCGTAATCGACTTTACCTTCCGGCGTACGCGGCAGGTTTTCCATATCCAGCGTTGAAACGCGAAACATTTCACCTGCGCCTTCGGTATCGGAAGCCGTGATCAGCGGAGTAGAAACCCAGAAGTAACCCTGCTCGTCAAAGAAACGATGCAGCGCCTGCGCCAGCGTATGACGCACGCGGGCAACCGCACCAATCAGGTTGGTGCGCGGACGCAGGTGCGCGACTTCACGCAGATATTCGATGCTGTGACGCTTTGCAGCCATCGGGTAGGTGTCAGGATCTTCAACCCAGCCGGTCACTTCCACCGAGGTCGCCTGAATTTCGTAGCTCTGACCCTGGCCCGGAGAGGCCACCACAACACCGGTGACGATCACGGAACAGCCGGTTGTCAGGTGCAGAACGTCATCATTGTAATTGGGCAGAGAATTATTAATGACGGCCTGTACAGGATCAAAGCAGGAACCGTCATAGACGGCGAGGAAGGAGATGCCAGCTTTAGAATCTCGGCGAGTACGCACCCATCCGCGCACGGTGACCTCCTGGTCAACGGCGACACGGCCCTGGAGTACGTCGGCTACAGGCACAACGCTCATAATATTCTCTCTGTTAATAGTCGGAAAAAATAAACACTTGTCCGCCCTTATAGGGGGGATATCTATGTTACCTGCCATCCGCTATCAGACAAGTAAATTTCACCGTCTTAAGAGAAGAAATAAGAAATTAATAAGAGAAGGGGAGCCATGCAGGCTCCCCCGAAGCCGTTAACTGGCTTTTTTAACCTGAGGCAAATCGAAGGCTTTACGTAATGCGCGGACAAACGCTTTGTCATGGCAGATGGTTTTGCCCGGACTGTCGGAGAGCTTCGCGACCGGCTTACCGTTACATTCCACCAGTTTTATGACGATGTTCAGCGGTTTCACCTGAGGAATATCACAGGTTAACCGCGTACCAATCCCGAAACTCAGGTTCACCCGCGATGAGAAATGGCGATAAAGGTCGACGGCTTTCGCCAGGTCAAGGTTATCGGAGAAGACCAGCACCTTACTCATGGGGTCGATGCCCAGTTTTTCGTAATGGGCGATGGCTTTCTCACCCCATTCAACCGGGTCCCCGGAATCATGGCGCAAACCCTGGTAGCGTTCGGCAAACTCAGGGCCAAAGTCGCGCAGGAACGCGTCCATGGTAATGCAGTCGGTAAGGGCAATACCCAGCCGATCCGGGTATTCCTTTAGCCACGCGGCGAGGGCGGCGCGCTGGCTGTTGGCAAGGTCAGGGCTGATCTGCTGGTGCGCCTGGAACCATTCGTGCGCCTGGGTGCCCATCGGCGTTAAATCAAGGCGACGTGCCAGATCGTAGTTACTGGTGCCAACGAACCAAGGCTCCTGTTGCAGACGTCTGACAATGGCTTCCTGAACCTCGCGAGAGAAGCGGCGGCGCGTGCCAAAGTCCATCAGACGGAATCGGGACATATCCAGTCCTTCGGTCAGTCTGGAAAACTCAACGAGTTTATTCTCCAGAGCGGCAACCGCCTGCGTCACACCGGTTTCAGGGGAGCGATAGCGGTGGGCCAGCTCGCTGATCACGGCCAGAAGCGGCACTTCCCACATGATCACCTCACGCCACGGGCCGGTCAGACGAATGTCCAGCTTGCCGTTATCATTGGTGACGGTGACCTGTTCCGGGTTATAGCGGAACTCACGCAGCCAGTTCAGATAATCCGCTTTAAAGAAAGGCAGGCCTGAAAGCCACTGATATTCGTCATCGGTGAGCGCCAGATGCTGCATGGCCTCGACCTGTTCACGAATGGAATCTGCGTAGATACCCAGCAAGTCGTCACCCCGGCAGCGAAATTCCGCCGCAACATGGACATCATGATAGTGGTGAAACACGGCTTGCTGCATATGCAGCTTGTACGCGTCGGTATCCAGCAACGTATGCAGAACCGGAGAAGCGAATTGAGTCATAGGTGCGCTGTAGCATCCTCTCACGGGAGCGTTTAGTACAATAAACAACTCCGGAGTATACCCTGTTTAGTGATTTATTGAACCCCGATCACAACATAAGCACACTTTATGGTCGAGAGCATTTCGTGCCCCGTGTTATAAAAATGTAGCTAAAAAGGGCGTTGTGCCTGAAAAGATGAACATTCTGCATAGCGCGTTTTACACAACAGGAATATATTGAATCGTTACTCGACAAACGATGCATAAGGTTTTCTATGACACAACAGCCACAAGCTAAATACCGCCACGACTATCGTGCGCCGGAATACCTGATAAGCGATATCGATCTGACTTTCGACCTGGATGCCACAAAAACCGTGGTGACGGCGATAAGCCAGGTGACGCGCCAGAGCGCGACTGCCGTGCCGCTGCGTCTGGATGGTGAAGACCTGACGTTGGTTTCCCTGCATATTAACGATGAAGCCTGGTCAGACTATAAAGAAGAAGGCAACCAGCTGGTCATCGACAACCTGCCGGAACGCTTTACCCTGCGCATCGTGAATGAAATTAGCCCTGCCGCCAATACCGCGCTGGAAGGACTTTACCAGTCAGGCGTAGCCCTGTGTACCCAGTGTGAAGCCGAAGGTTTCCGCCACATTACCTGGTATCTGGATCGCCCGGACGTCCTGGCGCGCTTTACCACCAAAATTATTGCCGACAAAACGCTGTACCCGTACCTGCTTTCCAACGGCAACCGGATTGCTGAAGGGGAACTGGAGAATGGCCGTCACTGGGTACAGTGGCAGGATCCGTTCCCGAAACCCTGCTATCTGTTTGCGCTGGTGGCGGGAGATTTCGATGTCCTGCGCGACACCTTTAAAACGCGCTCTGGCCGTGAAGTCGCGCTGGAGCTGTTCGTGGACCGTGGCAACCTTGACCGCGCACCGTGGGCAATGACCTCCCTCATCAACTCCATGAAGTGGGATGAAACGCGCTTTGGCCTCGAATATGACCTCGACATCTATATGATCGTTGCGGTCGATTTCTTCAACATGGGCGCGATGGAGAATAAAGGCCTTAACATCTTTAACTCTAAATACGTGCTGGCGCGTACCGATACCGCCACGGATAAAGATTACCTCGATATCGAACGCGTTATCGGCCACGAATATTTCCATAACTGGACCGGGAACCGCGTCACCTGTCGCGACTGGTTCCAGCTGAGCCTGAAAGAGGGCTTAACCGTCTTCCGCGATCAGGAGTTCAGCTCCGATCTGGGATCGCGGGCGGTGAACCGCATCAACAACGTGCGCACCATGCGTGGTCTGCAATTTGCAGAAGATGCCAGCCCAATGGCGCACCCGATCCGCCCGGATAAAGTCATTGAGATGAATAACTTCTACACCCTGACGGTGTATGAAAAAGGCGCTGAAATTATCCGTATGATCCACACCCTGCTGGGTGAAGAGAATTTCCAGAAAGGGATGCAGCTCTACTTCGAACGCCACGACGGCAGTGCGGCCACCTGCGACGATTTCGTCCAGGCGATGGAGGACGCCTCTAACGTCGATCTGTCTCATTTCCGCCGCTGGTACAGCCAGGCCGGTACGCCGATTGTGACGGTCAAAGACGACTACAACCCGGAAACCGAGCAGTACACGCTGACCATCAGCCAGCGCACGCCGCCAACGGCCGAGCAGGAAGAGATACATCCGCTGCACATTCCGTTCAGCGTTGAGCTATACGACAACGAAGGCAACGTGATCCCGTTACAGAAGGGCGGCCACCCGGTGCATAACGTGCTGAACGTGACCCAGGCAGAGCAGACCTTTATCTTCGATAACGTCTATTTCCAGCCCGTTCCTGCCCTGCTGTGCGAATTCTCCGCGCCGGTGAAACTCGAATATAAGTGGAGCGATCAGCAGCTGACGTTCCTGATGCGTCACGCGCGCAACGATTTCTCGCGCTGGGATGCGGCACAAAGCCTGCTGGCGACCTACATCAAGCTGAACGTCAACCGTTACCAGCAGGGCCAGCCGCTGACGTTGCCGGTTCATGTGGCAGACGCGTTCCGTGCCATCCTGCTGGATGAGAACATTGACCCGGCGCTGGCGGCTGAAATTTTGACGCTGCCTTCTGCGACTGAAATCGCCGAGCTGTTTGACATCATCGACCCGATTGCCATCGTCGCCGTGCGTGAAGCGCTGACCCGCACGCTGGCGACCGAACTGGCAGATGAGTTCCTCGCCATTTACAACGCCAACAAGCTGGACGCGTATCGGGTGGAACATGCGGATATCGGTAAACGTTCCCTGCGCAATACCTGCCTGCGCTATCTGGCGTTTGGTGAGGCAGAGCTGGCGAACACGCTGGTCAGCAAGCAGTACCACGAAGCCGATAACATGACGGATGCCCTGGCCGCGCTGGCCGCAAGCGTTGCCGCCGAGCTGCCGTGCCGCGATGCGCTGATGCAGGAGTACGACGACAAGTGGTATCAGGATGGTCTGGTGATGGACAAGTGGTTCATCCTTCAGGCCACCAGCCCGGCAGCCGATGTACTCAGCAAAGTACGCAGCCTGCTGAAGCACCGTTCGTTCACCATGAGCAACCCGAACCGCGTCCGCTCTCTGATTGGTGCCTTCGCCAGCAGCAACCCGGCCGCGTTCCATGCCGAAGACGGCAGCGGTTATCAGTTCATGGTTGAAATGCTGACCGAGCTGAACAGCCGTAACCCGCAGGTGGCGTCTCGTCTGATTGAGCCGCTGATCCGCCTGAAACGTTACGATGCGCAGCGTCAGGCGAAAATGCGCGCCGCGCTTGAGCAGCTGAAAGGGCTGGAAAATCTGTCTGGCGATCTGTACGAGAAGATTGCTAAGGCGCTGGCCTGATGTAAAAAAGCCCGGTGGCGCTACGCTTACCGGGCCTACGTGGGGTCGCGGGGCATCGGTTTTCTCCCTCTCCCACAGGGAGA
Organism: Enterobacter cloacae complex sp. GYL001; assembly: GCF_049237125.1. Classification (NCBI taxonomy): domain Bacteria; kingdom Pseudomonadati; phylum Pseudomonadota; class Gammaproteobacteria; order Enterobacterales; family Enterobacteriaceae; genus Enterobacter; species Enterobacter cloacae complex sp. GYL001. The sequence continues at coordinate 477,930 of NZ_JBMKGW010000001.1, forward strand.
GGGCCGGGGTGAGGGCATCAGGCATTAGCCTTTATCCGCTGAATCTCCGCTTCCCCACGTTTCATCACCCGATCCAGTACTTCGGCTTCCAGCTCCGCCAGTCTGGCCGATCCCACGCGGCGAGGACGTGGAATATCTACCGTCAGATCCAGACCAATTTTGCCCTCTTCTATTAACAGCACCCTCTCTGCCATTGCCACGGCTTCACTGACATCATGCGTCACCAGCAGTACCGTAAAGCCGTGCGTCTGCCAGAGGGTTTCAATCAGATCCTGCATCTCGATCCGCGTCAGGGCATCAAGCGCGCCGAGCGGTTCATCGAGCAGCAACAGGCCGGGACGGTGAATCAGCGCGCGTGCCAGCGCTACGCGCTGCTTTTGTCCACCCGACAGGGCCGCAGGCCACTCTCCCGCGCGATTCTCCAGCCCTACCGCTGCGAGTGCCTGCCGGGCGTCCTCCCGCCAGCTGCCCTTCAGGCCCAGCCCGACGTTATCCATCACCGTTTTCCACGGCAGCAGACGCGCGTCCTGAAACATCATGCGCGTATCATCCTGAATCGTGGCCAGCGGCGTAGTGCCTGCCAGAATGTCACCGCTGTTTGGCGCTTCCAGCCCGGCTAAAAGACGCAGCAGGGTACTCTTGCCGCCACCGCTGCGGCCGACAACGGCCACGAACTGTCCGGCAGGAATATGCAGATCCAGTGCATTCAGAATGGTGTTGTCGCCGTAGCGTTTGGTCACGCCGTTCAGCAGTAACGGTGTTCCCTGGTTCAGTCGTGCAGTATTCATGCTTTCGCCTCCTGAGCGGTGTAGGCCGGGTTCCAGCGCAGCCAGCTACGTTCCAGCCACTGGGCGCTGACGTCCGCAAGTTTGCCGAGCAGGGCATAAAGGATAATGGCAACCACCACCACGTCCGTTTGCAGGAACTCGCGGGCGTTCATCGCCAGATAACCAATGCCGGAGTTAGCCGAAATGGTTTCCGCCACGATCAGGGTTAGCCACATCAGGCCGAGCGCAAAACGCACCCCAACCATAATGGAGGGCAGGGCGCCCGGCAGGATCACATGGGTAAACAGGGCAAAACCTGACAGGCCATAGCTGCGGGCCATCTCCACCAGACCGCGATCGATATTACGGATCCCATGCCAGGTATTGATATAAATCGGGAATAACGTTCCCAGCGCCACGAGGAAAATTTTGGCGCTCTCATCAATGCCAAACCACAGGATAACCAGCGGAATAAGCGCCAGATGCGGCACGTTGCGCAGCATCTGAACGGAGGTATCCAGCAGCCGCTCACCCCAGCGTGACAGGCCGCTGATCAGCCCCAGCGTCAGGCCGATGCTTCCGCCTATCGAAAAGCCAATTACCGCGCGCCAGGAGCTGATGGCAAGATGTTGCCACAGCTCACCGCTTGCGCTTAGCGACCAGAACGCTTCCACAACGCCCTCCGGAGAGGGCAAAATGCGGCTCGACAGCCAGCCAGTTGAAGACGCCAGTTGCCAGACGAGGACAATGCCGACGGGCAGAAACCACGGCGCGGCGCGCAGCAGCCATTTTTGTGCGGTTGCAGACATGGTGGCTCCTTAGCTTTGCGCGACTTTTCTCGGGATAAACGCGTTCGCCACGGCTTCGCCCTGCAACTGAAGCTGACGTGGCTGCGGAATTTCCGGGATAGCGACATCCAGATGCGGGAACAGCAGTTCACCCACCTTGTACGCCTCCTCCAGATGTGGGTAGCCAGACAGGATAAAGCTGTCGATCCCCAGCGCCGCGTATTCATTAATGCGTGCCGCTACGGTTGGACCGTCGCCGACCAGTGCCGTGCCGGCGCCTCCGCGCACCAGACCTACCCCGGCCCACAGGTTCGGGCTGATCTCAAGATTTTCACGCTTGCCGTTGTGCAGGGAAGCCATCCGGTGCTGGCCCACGGAGTCGGTTTTGGCAAACGCCGCCTGTGCTTTAGCGATAGTGTCGTCGTCCAGATGAGCGATCAGACGGTCGGCGGCTTGCCAGGCCTCGTCGTTGGTTTCGCGTACGATCACGTGCAGGCGAATGCCGAAGCGTACCGTACGGCCATGTTCTGCGGCTTTAGCGCGTACCTGAGCAATTTTCTCTTTCACCAGCTCCGGTGGCTCGCCCCAGGTCAGATAGAGATCGACCTGCTCAGCCGCCAGCTCCTGCGCCACGTCCGACGATCCGCCGAAATAGAGGGGAGGGCGCGGCTGCTGTACCGGCGGGAAGTAGAGCTGTGCATCGCGAACGTGGATATGTTTCCCTTCGAAGGTGACGGTTTCCCCTTCCAGCAGACGTCGCCAGACGCGGGTGAACTCTGCGGAGGCTTCATAGCGCTCGGTATGGTCGAGGAAGACGCCATCGCCCGCCAGCTCCTGCGGATCGCTGCCCGTCACCAGGTTGAACAGCGCACGGCCGTTGGAAAGCCTGTCCAGCGTTGCCGCCTGACGCGCCGCGACGGTGGGCGACACCACGCTCGGGCGCAAGGCTACCAGGAATTTCAGACGCTGGGTGACGGGGATCATTGACGCGGCAACCAGCCACGCATCCTCACACGAGCGGCCCGTCGGGATCAGTACCCCGGTAAAACCGATGCGGTCTGCCGCCTGGGCGATCTGCTGTAGATAGCCGTGATCGACCGGGCGGGCGCCTTCTTCTGTGCCAAGATAGTGTCCATCACCGTGGGTGGGTAAAAACCAGAAAAGATTCAGACTCATGATTTTTTTCCTTCAATGCCAGCGGGTTGCCAGATGCGTTCGCGAATATTCACCTGCTTTGGAACCAGGCGGTTTTGATAAAAGAGGTCTGCCGTTTGCTGCTGGAGAGCGGCAACGTGGGCGTCAACCGGTGCTATGGTGGTGGGAGGACGGTGGTCAAGATAAGTGGCGATCACCGGTTCAGGCAGGCCCATGGTTTTTGCCAGCAGCGTGATGCTCTGCTGACGCTGGCTTTGGGTCAGCGCATCGGCCTGAGAGAAGGTATCCAGCACCTGCTGAATAAATGCGCCATTTTTCTCAGCGTAAGGACGTGCCGCCAGGTAGAACGAACCGGTCTGCTTCAGGGTGGTGCCGTCTTTCAGCACCCGCACACCGCCCTGCAACAGTGCGGCGGAGTAGTACGGATCCCAGATAGCCCAGGCATCAACATTTTTTTGCTGAAACGCCGCGCGCGCATCGGCAGGCGTCAGGTAAACGGGCTGGATATCGGTGAATTTTAGGCCGGCCTCCTGCAACGCGCGCAGCAGCAGGTTGTGCGAGCTGGAACCTTTCTGGAAAGCAACCTTACGGCCTTTGAGGTCGGCGACGCTTTTGATCTCACTGTTTTCCGGCACCAAAATAACCTCTGCCTTCGGCTTGGCGGGCTCAACGCCAACGTAAACCAGATCCGCCCCGGCAGCCTGCGCAAAGATTGGCGGGATATCGCCGGTGCTGCCTAAATCAATACTCCCGACGTTCAGCGCCTCCAGCATCTGTGGTCCGGCAGGGAACTCGACCCATGAGAATTTGGTCTCCGGGAAACGCTTCTCAAGCAACGCATGGCTTTTCGCCAATACCATGCTGACGCTGCCTTTCTGATAACCGATACGCAGGCTCTCCGGCGCTTTCTCCGCCGCCTGAGCCAGCGACGCCACTGCCAGCAGACCTGCCAGCCCGATACGGGTAACTGTTTTAAACATGCGCCACTCCTTGTGATTGATGAAATGCTGCCGCGTGGCGATCCCGACGGTTCAGGGCGTGCCAGAAGGTTTCGAGCGCACTGTCGAGGCGGGTTTGCAGATTCGGCGTGAAATGGGGTTTATGCTGGTAGTCGATTACCTGTGAGTCGTCAGCGAAGACGCCATGCAGGATCTCCTGCGCTTTCAGCGCGTTCAGAACCGGCTTGAGGGCATAATCCACCGCCAGTAAATGAGCTACCGTACCGCCTGTGGCCAGCGGCAGGACGACCTTACCGTCCAGCGCGCGTTCGGGCAGCAGATCGAGCAGCGTTTTCAGTGCGCCGGAAAAAGAGGCTTTATAAATCGGTGTCGCGACGACCAGCCCGTCAGCACTCTTAAGTTGTTCGATCAGGGTTTTCAGCGCCGGGCTGTCGAAACGGGCGTAGAGCAGATCTTCAGGCGCGAAATTGTGCAAATTCCAGTGACACACTTCGACATCCAGAGCATTAAGCTTTTCGCGAGCGTATTCCAGCAGTGCGCTGGAGCGAGAGGGGAAGCGGGGGCTTCCGGCCAGGGTAATGACGCGCATGGTTGCTCCTTATAACTAATTGTTTGCTTTTATCTAACATTCATAACAATTTTCAGGAGTGTGACATTGCATGGTTATTCCACTAAATGATTTATCCTCAGGATGAATGCAGAAAAATGCATAAGAAGCGAACCGATAAGTAAACGATTGCGTTTTACGTGGCTTTTTTTGCCACAGGTCAATTCCCTTTCCGGGCGGGATCGCACATAATCCCCTCCCGGTTTGCACACCGGGAATCCAGGAGAGTTCATGTACTACCCCTTCGTTCGTAAAGCCCTTTTCCAGCTCGATCCTGAGCGCGCTCATGAATTAACATTTCAGCAGTTACGCCGTATTACAGGAACGCCTCTGGCCGCGCTGGTGCGTCAAAACGTGCCGGAAAAACCAGTTCAGTGCATGGGCCTGACTTTCAAAAATCCACTGGGCCTGGCGGCCGGTCTGGACAAAAATGGCGAATGCATTGATGCACTCGGTGCGATGGGCTTTGGCTCGATCGAAATCGGGACGGTGACGCCGCGTCCGCAGCCGGGAAATGACAAGCCACGTCTGTTTCGCCTGGTTGAAGCCGAGGGGCTGATCAACCGCATGGGCTTTAATAACCTTGGCGTCGATCATCTGGTTGAGAACGTTAAGAAAGCCCATTTTGATGGCGTGCTGGGTATTAATATTGGCAAAAATAAAGACACGCCGGTCGAGCAGGGTAAAGATGACTATCTGATTTGTATGGAAAAAGTCTATGCCTATGCCGGTTATATTGCGGTGAATATATCTTCGCCTAACACCCCAGGACTGCGTTCATTACAATATGGCGAAGCGCTCGACGATCTTCTTAGCGCCATTAAAAATAAACAAACGGCGCTACAGGCGATCCACCATAAATATGTTCCGGTCGCGGTTAAGATCGCCCCGGATCTTTCGGCAGAAGAATTGATCCAGGTTGCCGACAGTTTAGTTCGCCATAATATTGATGGTGTGATTGCAACCAATACAACACTCGATCGCTCTCTCGTTCAGGGAATGAAAAACTGTGACGAAGCGGGTGGATTAAGTGGCCGTCCGGTACAATTAAAAAGCACCGAAATTATTCGCGCACTCTCCGCAGAATTAAAAGGTCAGCTGCCGATTATTGGCGTGGGTGGCATTGACTCTGTCATCGCTGCACGTGAGAAGATGGCGGCAGGTGCATCGCTGGTGCAAATTTATTCCGGCTTTATTTTTAAAGGGCCGCCGCTGATTAAAGAAATCGTCACGCATATCTAATCTTTTCTCTTAATCAGACAACCAGGGCTTTATTTCCAGCCCTGGTTGTTTTATATTCCGTCATTGTTGCTTATTTAAACATTATAGTCTTTTATTACTAGTGTTATAAGCGAAGCGGCAAACAGGACATTTTTAGTACAGGACGTTTAGGGGACGGGAGAGAAACATGCGAATTAAACCTGACGATAACTGGCGCTGGTATTTTTGTGACGAGCATGACCGTATGATGCTCGACTTAGCCAATGGCATGTTGTTTCGCTCTCGTTTTGCGCGCCGAATGTTAACGCCAGACGCGTTTGCTCCCTCAGGCTTTTGCGTTGACGACGCTGCACTCTATTTCTCTTTTGAAGAAAAATGCCGCGAGTTCGATCTCTCCAAAGAACAGCGCGCTGAACTGGTACTAAATGCGCTGGTGGCGATCCGTTTCCTGAAACCGCAAATGCCGAAAAGCTGGCATTTTCTCGCCCACGGCATGTGCTGGACCCCGGCTATCGGCGATGCGGCGAGCGTCAATCTGAGCGATACCGAAGAAGAGGTGAATTTGCTGGTGGTTGAACCCGGTGAAAACGCTGCGCTCTGTTTGCTGGCCCAACCCGGCGTGACCATTGCCGGGCGAGTTATGCAGTTAGGTGATGCCATCAAAGTGATGAATGACAGGCTGAAGCCACAGCTGCGCGTTGATTCCTTCAGCCTTGAACAGGCAGTTTAAGCTTCCAGCTGTACGGATGTTTTCGGGACACAGCTACAGCACAGGATCGTGCCGTCACTGCCAATCGCAGATTTCTTCAGGGCACTTACTTCACCATCGACCAGTTTAATGCGACAGCATCCGCAAATCCCCGCGCGACAGGAATACGGTACGCGGATACCTGCCTGCTCCAGCTGTTCCAGTAGCACCTGCTGATTGTTACCACGGATAACTTTGCCTTCCCAGTGAATATCCACCGCGGAAGCGACGTTGGTGACAACGTCAACCATCTCTTCTTCCTGACCTGCGCCGTACACCCTGGCAGGCCCGCGGGTGAGAATTTCGACCTCGTCGCCCACGCGGATCACGCCGCTGGAGCGGGGGATCAGGTTCTGGCCGAAGTCGACATCGCCGTTATCCTGCGCGGTACGAAATGACTGCAAGGTTTTCAGCGGTTCGCCGGAAGGGTGTTTCTGACCTTTCTCCGGGCTGACGGTGGTAAAAATACAGCGGCTGCACGGCTTCACGACATCAAAAATAACGCTGCCGATGCGGATCACTTTCCAGGTATCTTCATCCCAGGCATTCGCTCCGGTCACCACCAGATTCGGGCGAAATTGCTCCATCTGCACGCTGGCTTTGCAACGGTTTTGTAAATCACGCAGCGAGGCCTCGCTGGTCAGAAGGAAGGGAAAACCATCCGCGAAGGAGAGAGGAACCGCATCGTGGCGCTTCACGCGACGGGTCAGCGCAGGCCCAACCCAGCGCAGCTGAACGTCACGGGAGAAAAAGCCGCTCAGCCACTGGTTAATGTTATCCGGCGCGATACGCGCGGTAAAATGATTGCCCCACACTTCCGTTGGCGCATCAAGCGGCGCAAAATCAGCAAAGCGGATCACGACGCTTGAACCGTCCGGCGCAGTCAAATGCAGCCCGTCATGAAGCGGGGAAGGGGTAAAGCGAACCATCTGCGGGAACTGACGTGCGGTGATAAACGTACCGTCAGGCTCGGTGACCATAAAAATACGATCGAAGGCGAATCCGCTCATATCGGCCAGCGCGTGAGAGACGCCGATGCCGCGCATGGATTTCACCGGATGAATAAAAAGCCTGGATAACGTCGCCACTGCACACTCCCGCTAAAGAAAATAAGCCTTCAACTTTATGACATACACGCCATATTAGCTATAATGCGCGACAATTTTCTATGAGTAAAAGTGACGATATGAATTCTCTGTTTGCCAGTACGGCCCGTGGGCTGGAAGAGCTGTTAAAAACTGAACTGGAAGCCCTGGGCGCGAAAGAGTGCCGGGTGGTTCAGGGTGGTGTCCATTTTGAGGGCGACACGCGGCTTATTTACCAGAGCCTGATGTGGAGCCGTCTGGCGTCGCGCATCATGCTGCCGATGAAAGAGTGCAAGGTCTACAGCGATCTTGATCTCTACACCGGCGTACAGATGATCGACTGGACAGAGATCTTCACCCCGGACGCTACCTTTGCGGTGCATTTCAACGGCGTCAACGATGAGATCCGCAACAGCCAGTATGGTGCCCTGCGCGTTAAGGATGCCATTGTGGACTGCTTCACGCGTCGCAATAAAGAACGTCCGAACGTTGACCGTGACAACCCGGATCTGCGTATCAACGTCTGGCTGAACGGCGATACGGCCAGTATTTCCCTGGATCTGAGTGGCGCAGGCCTGCATCTGCGCGGCTATCGCGATCGCACCGGAATGGCGCCGATCAAAGAAACGCTGGCTGCCGCTATCGTGATGCGCTCCGGATGGCAGCCAGGTACGCCGCTGCTCGATCCGATGTGCGGTTCCGGTACGCTGCTGATTGAAGCCGCGATGCTGGCCACCGACCGTGCGCCAGGGCTGCACCGCGGCCACTGGGGCTTCAAAGGCTGGGCGCAGCACGATGAAGCCATCTGGAAAGAGGTCAAAGACGATGCGCAGACCCGCGCCCGTAAAGGGCTGGCGGAGTACACCTCTCACTTTTACGGTTCGGACAGCGATGCACGGGTGATTGAACGCGCGCGCAGCAACGCCCGTCGTGCCGGTATCGGCGAGCTGGTGACCTTCGAGGTGAAGGACGTGGCGAACCTGACCAATCCGCTGCCAAAAGGCCCGTACGGTACGGTGATCAGCAACCCGCCGTATGGTGAGCGTCTGGACAGCGAGCCGGCGCTGATTGCACTGCACAGCCTGCTGGGCCGCAACATGAAAGCGCATTTCGGCGGCTGGAACCTCTCCCTGTTTAGCGCCTCGCCGGAGCTGCTGAGCTGCCTGCAATTGCGTGCCGATCGCCAGTTCAAAGCGAAAAACGGCCCGCTGGACTGCGTGCAGAAAAACTACCATCTGGCAGAGGTAGCGGCGGATAGCAAACCGTCAGGCGTGGCGGAAGATTACGCCAACCGCCTGCGCAAAAACCTGAAGAAATTTGAGAAGTGGGCGAAGCAAGAAGGCATCGAATGTTATCGCCTGTACGACGCTGACCTGCCCGAGTACAACGTGGCGGTTGACCGCTATGCGGACTGGGTGGTGGTTCAGGAATACGCCCCGCCGAAAACTATCGATGCGCAAAAAGCGCGTCAGCGTATGCTGGATGTGATTGCGGCCACCATCGCCGTACTCGGCATTTCGCCAAACAAGCTGGTGCTGAAAACCCGTGAGCGTCAGAAAGGCAAAAACCAGTATCAGAAGATGGGCGAGAAAGGCGACTTCCTCGAAGTGGGCGAATATAACGCGCGCCTGTGGGTTAACCTGACCGACTACCTTGATACCGGCCTGTTCCTCGATCACCGTATCGCCCGCCGCATGCTGGGCCAGATGAGCAAGGGGAAAGACTTCCTGAACCTGTTCTCCTATACCGGCAGCGCCAGCGTTCATGCGGGGCTTGGCGGCGCGCGTAGCACCACCACGGTAGATATGTCCCGGACTTATCTGGAGTGGGCAGAGCGCAACCTGCGTCTTAACGGCTTAACCGGCCGTCAGCATCGCCTGTTACAGGCCGACGTGCTGGGCTGGCTGCGCGATACCGACGAGCAGTTTGACCTGATCTTTATCGATCCGCCGACCTTCTCTAACTCCAAGCGTATGGAGGATAGCTTTGATGTTCAACGCGATCACCTGCGCCTGATGACCGACCTGAAGCGTCTGCTGCGTAAAGGCGGCACCATTATGTTCTCGAATAACAAGCGCGGATTCCGCATGGATCACGACGGCCTGGCCGAACTGGGACTGAAAGCACAAGAAATCAGCCAAAAAACGCTGTCTCAGGACTTTGCCCGTAACCGTCAAATCCACAACTGCTGGCTGATCTCCGCGGTCTGAAAGGAAAAATAAATGTCTTTAATTAGTATGCACGGCGCGTGGCTCTCTTTCAGCGACTCACCGCTTCTCGATAATGCAGAGCTGCATATCGAAGATAACGAGCGCGTCTGTCTGGTGGGCCGTAACGGCGCAGGTAAATCGACGCTGATGAAAATCCTCAACCGTGAGCAGGGGCTGGATGACGGCCGTATTGTTTACGAGCAGGATCTGATCGTCTCTCGTCTGCAACAGGATCCGCCGCGTAACGTCACCGGCAGCGTGTACGATTTTGTGGCCGAAGGGATTTCAGAGCAGGCGGAATACCTCAAGCGTTACCACGAGATTTCGCATCTGGTGATGACGGACCCGAGCGACAAGAATCTCAACGAGCTGGCAAAAGTGCAGGAGATGCTCGATCACCACGGCCTGTGGCAGCTGGAAAACCGCATTAACGAAGTGCTGGCCCAGCTTGGCCTGGAAGCGGATATGGAGCTGTCGGCGCTCTCCGGTGGCTGGCTGCGTAAAGCGGCGCTGGGTCGTGCCCTGGTGAGCGGGCCTAAGGTGCTGCTGCTGGACGAACCGACGAACCACCTGGATATCGAAGCGATTGACTGGCTGGAAGGGTTCCTGAAAACCTTTAACGGCACCATTATCTTCATCTCCCACGACCGTTCGTTCATCCGCAACATGGCCACGCGCATTGTCGATCTTGATCGCGGCAAGCTGGTGACCTATCCGGGCGATTACGATACCTATCTGCAGGAGAAAGAAGAAAACCTGCGCGTGGAAGAGCTGCAAAATGCCGAGTTCGACCGCAAGCTGGCCCAGGAAGAGGTATGGATCCGTCAGGGCATTAAAGCGCGTCGTACCCGTAACGAAGGCCGCGTTCGCGCCCTGAAGGCGATGCGCCGCGAACGTAGCGAACGCCGCGAAGTCATGGGTAGCGCCAAAATGCAGGTGGAAGAGGCGTCCCGCTCGGGCAAGATTGTCTTCGAAATGGAGAACGTGAATTATTCGGTTGACGGCAAAGTGCTGGTGAACGATTTCTCCGCTCAGGTTCAGCGCGGCGACAAAATTGCGCTGATCGGCCCGAACGGGTGCGGTAAAACCACACTGCTGAAACTGATGCTCGGTCAGCTCCAGGCCGACAGCGGTCGTATCCACTGCGGTACCAAACTGGAAGTGGCGTACTTCGACCAGCACCGCGCCGAGCTGGATCCAGACCGTACGGTGATGGATAACCTCGCCGAGGGTAAACAGGAGGTCATGGTTAATGGCAAGCCGCGTCACGTGCTGGGCTACCTTCAGGACTTCCTGTTCCACCCGAAACGCGCTATGACGCCGGTGCGCGCGCTGTCCGGGGGAGAACGTAACCGTCTTTTGCTGGCGCGTCTGTTCCTGAAACCCAGTAACTTATTGATTCTCGATGAACCGACTAACGATCTGGATGTCGAAACGCTGGAACTGCTGGAAGAGTTGATTGATGGTTATCAGGGAACCGTAATGCTGGTCAGCCACGATCGTCAGTTTGTCGATAACACCGTGACCGAGTGCTGGATCTTCGAAGGCAAAGGGCGCATCGGGCAATATGTGGGCGGCTATCATGACGCGCGTGGACAGCAATCGCAGTCGCTGGCGCAAAAACAGGCGAAGACCAAAAATGTCGCTGAACCTGTTGTTGCAAAGGCAGAAACTGTCAAAAAGTCTCCTGCTAAAATGAGTTATAACTTGCAGCGCGAGCTGGAAGGGCTGCCGCAGCGTCTGGAAGAGCTGGAGGCTGCACTGGAAGCACTGCAAATCCAGGTCGCTGATGCGTCATTCTTTACGCAGCCTCACGACTATACTCAGAAAGTATTGGCTGAACTCTCCCAGGCTGAACAGGCGCTGGAAGAGGCATTTGAGCGCTGGGAGTACCTTGAGTCTCTGAAAAACGGCGCATAAACAGGGATAATCTATGTGTGACCAGCACCATGCCGATCGGCATATATTATGCTCGCAATGCGATATGCTCGTGGCGTTGCCAGAGCTTGGTCACGGACATAAGGCTGCCTGCCCGCGCTGCGGCGCTACGCTGACGACCGAGTGGGACGCGCCAAGGCAGCGTCCTACGGCTTATGCGCTGGCAGCCTTATTCATGTTACTGCTCTCCAATCTCTTCCCTTTCATCTATATGAAAGTGGGCGGGATGACCAGCCAGGTGGATTTACTGGAAATACCAGGCGTGATGTTCTCGGAAGATTACGCCAGCCTTGGCACCTTCTTTCTTCTTTTCGTGCAGATCGTCCCGGCTTTTTGCCTGGTCGTCATTCTGCTGCTGGTCAACCGCGTCAGGATGCCCACTGTCCTTAAAATCAAACTCGCGCGGATCCTGTTCCAGTTGAAAAGCTGGGGGATGGCGGAAATTTTTCTCGCGGGTATCCTGGTCAGCTTCGTGAAGCTGATGGCCTACGGCGATGTGGGGATTGGCAGCAGCTTTATTCCGTGGTGTCTGTACTGCGTGCTACAACTGCGCGCGTTCCAGTGCGTGGACCGACGCTGGGCCTGGGACGATATTGCCCCGGCGCCGACGCTCTTGCAGACGGTAAAGGTGGGCGTACCGGGTATCCGTCAGGGGCTTCGCTCCTGCTCGTGCTGCACCGCCGTGCTGCCCGCGGATGTCGAGGTGTGTCCACGCTGTGAAACAAAAGGTCACGTCCGGCGTAAAAATAGCCTGCAATGGACCATGGCGCTGCTGGTGACCTCTGTCATGCTCTATCTGCCCGCCAATATCTTGCCGATCATGATCACCGATCTGCTCGGCGACAGAATGCCCTCGACCATACTGGCCGGGGTGATTTTGCTGTGGAGCGAGGGGTCTTACCCTGTGGCAGGCGTCATATTCCTCGCCAGTATTATGGTTCCGACCTTAAAGATGATTGCCATTGCCTGGCTTTGCTGGGATGCAAAAGGGCACGGTAAGCGAGACAGCGAGCGTATGCATCTGATTTATGAGGTCGTGGAATTTGTTGGCCGCTGGTCGATGATTGACGTGTTCGTGATTGCAGTTCTCTCAGCGCTGGTGCGTATGGGGGGGCTGATGAGTATTTATCCCGCTATGGGGGCGCTGATGTTTGCGTTGGTCGTCATTATGACCATGTTTGCGGCCATGACCTTCGACCCTCGTTTATCGTGGGATCGTGAGCCCGATTCAAGCCATGAGGAAGAGTAAGAGCATGGAAAATAAGAGTGGAGAGGCTAAAGTGCAGAAGGTCAGAAACTGGTCGCCGGTGTGGATTTTCCCCATCGTGACCGCGCTGATCGGTGCATGGATCCTGTTTTATCATTACAGCCATCAGGGACCGGAAGTCACGCTAATTACCACCAATGCAGAGGGGATTGAGGGCGGAAAAACCACCATCAAGAGCCGCAGCGTGGATGTGGGTGTCGTGGAAAGCGCGACCCTGACGGATGATTTAACCCATGTTGAAATCAAGGCCCGCCTGAATGCCGGCATGGAAAAACTGCTCCATGAAGATTCTGTTTTTTGGGTAGTGAAACCGCAGGTCGGGAGAGAAGGGATCAGCGGCTTAGGGACGCTATTGTCCGGGGCTTATATTGAACTCCAGCCCGGCAACAAAGGCGCCCAGCCAGCAAACTATCAGCTGCTGGATTCACCGCCGCTTGCGCCACCGGATGCAAAAGGGATCCGCGTTATTCTGGACAGCAAAAAAGCGGGCCAGCTCTCGCCGGGCGATCCGGTGCTGTTCCGTGGATATCGCGTCGGTTCGGTTGAAACAAGCACCTTCGATCCGCAAAAACGGACCATCAGCTATCAGCTTTTTATCAATGCGCCTAATGACCGCCTGGTGACCAGCAACGTTCGCTTCTGGAAAGACAGCGGGATCGCGGTGGATCTGACCTCTGCGGGGATGCGCGTTGAGATGGGTTCACTCACCACGCTGTTTGGTGGGGGCGTCAGTTTTGATGTGCCGGAAGGTATAGATCTGGGACAACCGGTGGCGGAGAAAACCGCCTTCAGGCTGTTTGACGATCAAAAAAGCATTCAGGATGCGCTCTATACCGATCACATCGACTACCTGATGTTCTTTAAGGACTCTGTACGCGGCTTGCAGCCTGGGGCGCCAGTTGAGTTCCGCGGTATCCGTCTGGGGACCGTGGGACAAGTGCCTTACTTTGTTCCGGGACTCAAGCAGATGCTTGATGATGATTATCGTATTCCGGTGCTGATCCGCATTGAGCCTGAGCGTTTGATTAACCAGATAGGCGAGGACCAGGATATTGGGGAGCATATCAGCGATCTGATGAATCGCGGTCTGCGTGGCTCGCTGAAAACTGGCAACCTGGTCACAGGGGCGTTATATGTCGATATGGACTTCTATCCAAAAGCGCCACCAATGACGGGGATCCGTGAATTTGGCGGCTACAAAATCATTCCTACGGTCAGCAGTGGCCTGGCGCAGATCCAACAGCGCCTGATGGAAACACTGGATAAGATCAACAATCTGCCGCTGAATCCAATGCTTGAGGCCGCGACGGGATCACTGCATCAGAGCCAGGCGACGATGCAACGTCTGCAAACCACGCTGGATAATATCAACAAGATCACCGCCAACCAGTCCATGCAGCAGCTGCCGCAGGATATGCAGAAAACGTTGCGCGAACTGAATCGCAGTATGCAGGGCTTCCAGCCGGGCTCAGCGGCTTACAACAAGATGGTGGCGGATATGCAACGTCTTGATCAGGTTTTACGCGAGCTACAGCCCGTTCTGAAAACGCTCAATGAAAAGAGCAACGCGCTGGTGTTTGAAGCGAAAGACAAAAAGGATCCTGAGCCTAAGAGGGCGAAACAATGAAAAAATGGCTAATCATCGCAGGCGCACTGGTATTAACGGCCTGTAGCTCTGGAAGCGATAACAAAAGCTACTACCAGTTGCCGTTAAGCGCGCAATCCGGTGCGCAGAGTAGCAGCTCGCAGGGCAGCCGTCTGCTGTGGGTTGAACAGGTTGCCGTGCCAGATTATCTGGCGGGCAACGGGGTGGTCTACCAGACCAGCGATGTGCAGTACGTTATTGCCAACAATAACCTGTGGGCCAGCCCGCTGGATCAGCAGCTACGCAATACGCTGGTGGCGAATCTGAGCAGCCAGCTTCCTGGTTGGGTAGTCGCCTCGCAGCCTCTGGGAAGCGATCAGGACACTCTGAATGTTAACGTGACGGGATTCCATGGCCGCTATGATGGTGCGGTTGTTATCAGCGGGGAGTGGCTCTTGAATCATCAGGGCCAGTTGATTAAGCGTCCTTTCCATCTGGAACTGAAGCAGCAGAAAGATGGCTATGACGAAATGGTGAAAGTGCTTGCGCAGGGGTGGGCACAGGAGTCGGCTGCTATCGCAAGAGAGATTTCCCGGCTGCCATAAGTAAAATTCATCGACGAAAGCCGCACTCAGCTTCTTGCTGATTGCGGCTTTTTTTTCGTTTTATGTTCAGTTTGTTACTTGTCCCGCGTCACATTTTTTGTACAAACGATCTTCCATGTAGCTCACAAATATGACACCCGTATGAATTTTGAACGTTGACGCTGACGCCGATTCGGGGTATTCGTTAACTGTGCTTGCACATATTGCAATCACTGTTTTCTTTCCACCAGACAAAAGAATGAGGGAAACGAGGCATGAAGAGACAGAAACGAGATCGCCTGGAAAGGGCTCATCAACGTGGTTATCAGGCTGGCATCGCCGGACGTTCAAAAGAAATGTGTCCCTATCAGGCCCTGAATCAAAGGTCCCAATGGCTAGGGGGCTGGCGAGAAGCCATCGGAGACAGGGCAGTACTTGCTTGATACCGTCTCTTTAAAAAGAAACCTCCGCAATGCGGAGGTTTCGCCTTTCTGGAAGGGGCTAAATGCCGTTATCAGAAAGCGGAGGTATCCTGGAACAGACCCACTTTCAGGTCGTTCGCGGTATAGATAAGACGACCATCTACCAGCACTTCACCGTCCGCCAGGCCCATAATCAGGCGGCGGTTAACGATGCGTTTGAAATGGATACGGTAGGTGACCTTCTTCGCGGTAGGCAGAACCTGACCGGTGAATTTCACTTCGCCTACGCCCAGCGCACGGCCTTTACCTTCACCGCCAAGCCAGCCCAGATAGAAGCCAACCAGCTGCCACATGGCATCGAGGCCCAGGCAGCCAGGCATTACCGGATCGCCAATAAAGTGGCAACCGAAGAACCACAGGTCCGGGTTGATATCGAGTTCTGCTTCTACGTAACCCTTATCAAAGTTGCCGCCGGTTTCGGTCATTTTCACGACACGGTCCATCATCAGCATATTTGGGGCCGGTAACTGCGGGCCTTTCGCACCAAACAGTTCACCGCGACCAGAGGCAAGAAGGTCTTCTTTAGTATAGGATTCGCGTTTATCTACCATGTTCTCAGTAAGCCTTATTTTAGTGAAGGACGCAGGATAGCTAACACGTGTACGCTGAACAAGTCCGATCAGTTAGCACTAAACCAACTTAACCAGCGTAACGGCCACGGATAACGATGACGAGCATCCTGCTGTGTCGCCTGAGCTATACGTTCCTGAATGGTCTGCATCAGGGTTGTCTGGCCTTCGCCGTCCCAGACCAGGTTTGTCAGTAAGGGTAGTGCATCCTCAACCCCTTCGATGGCCCAGACGGCGAATTGTTCCTGCTCTACCGCATCCAGAATCGCCTGGCTCAGGCTCAAATGGCGAGCGTTAGGCGCCGGAATAATCACGCCCTGTTTGCCGTTTAAACCGCGCTGCTGGCAGATAGCGAAGAAGCCTTCGATTTTCTCATTCAGTCCACCCACCGGTTGAGCACGACCAAACTGATCCACGGAACCGGTAATCGCAATATTCTGATTAATCGGTACGTCTGCAAGCGCGCTGATCACGGCGCACAGCTCTGCCATCGAGGCGCTGTCGCCGTCGACTTCACTGTAGGACTGCTCAAAGGTCAACGAGGCAGAGAAGGGGATCTGCTGCTCCAGCTGAAGTTCAGACATCAGGAATGCCTGCATGATCATCATGCCTTTGGCATGAATGTTTCCGCCCAGTTCGGCCTTGCGTTCGATATCGGTAAATTCGCCGTCACCAATGTGCACGACACAGCTGATACGGGAAGGCTCGCCAAAGGCGCGCGGGTGTCCGGGGAACTCGATGACGGACAAGGCGTTGATTTGCCCGATACGTTCGCCTTCGGTCTCCACCAGAATCTGTTCCAGCAGAATTTCATCCTGCATACGGTCAGCAAGATAACCTTCACGCCATTCACGCTGGGCCAGCATCTGGCTAAGCTGCTCACCAGTAAACGGACCGTTGCCGCTGATAACGCCCACTTCACGCAGCTGTTTACCGATCCAGAGCGGGCAGAGCGGCAGGGTTTCCTGATCGCCAGTGTAGCGTACGGCCTCGCGGATTAAGCCCGGCCACGCATCCTCGGCAGGCGAGGGCAGCGCGAAACGTTCCGCCACGGCCATAACCCACTGACACCACTGCGCCATGTCATCGGCATCGGCGATCTGAATATTGTCTTCAAATTCACTGTAAACCGCCTGCTCCGCGAGTTCTGGCTCCATTTCCTGGAAATCAGCCAGAGATTCACGGTCACCCGTCAGCACGACGGTCAGCGACAGCGGCATAGACGGAATGGAAACAGGCAGCGGACGTGAATCGTCGTAGCCTATCCAGTCAAAACGTTGCTGCATCACCACCGTTTTCAGGCGCATCCACAGCAGAGGCTGTGCGAGCAGGGTGCGAAGGGAGATGAGCAACACACCACCGTTCGCGCGGTGTACCAGACCGGGTTGCAGTGACACATCGCCATTGAACTGACGAAGGCAGCCGAACAGCTGTTCTGCTTCCACCCAGTTGGCGGTGATCACTTCGCCTTTTGCAGCGAATTGTCCGTCTGCCTGCGTGGCAGGTTCGAAGGTCACGTCACGTCCGGCAATATGATACTGACCACCAAAAACGGCATTCGTTTTTGGATGCAACTGGCGCATGGCATCACCGAGAAGCGTCAGATACTCGGCTTCTTCCGGGGCTTTGAGCAGCATGAAAGGAGATGTAGCCCATGGGGATGACATCTGTTCCAGCGCGTAATGCAAACGCGGTTGTGTATCGCTAAGTATGAATTCGTGTTCTTTTGTGAGGTCTGGCTGTGCAAACAGCTCCTGATAGCTCTCGGTATCCGGAACCAGGTCACGCCATGCAAGTTTCGTAATGGTCAAAGTTGATGTTTTTTAGTCAGAAGTAAAACCGTGGAGTATACCGTAAGCGGCGCACTCTGCCCAATCAGGATTCGGGTTTTCGTCATGCGGATCGCCTGCGGCGTTTCACAGGATATGATTTCTTTTCAGCAGATTGCCAAAAAACTGATATTCTGAACAGAGTTACACGGTAACACTGAGATCGCAATGAAATATCAACAACTGGAAAACCTCGAAAGCGGCTGGAAATGGAAGTACCTGGTCAAAAAGCACCGTGAAGGGGAGCTGATCACCTGCTACATCGAAGCCAGCGCGGCACAAGAAGCTGTGGATATGTTGCTGACCCTCGAAAACGAACCGGTACAGGTCAACGGCTGGATTGAGAAACACATTAATCCGGCCTTGTTAAACCGGATGAAGCAAACTATCCGTGCTCGTCGTAAACGGCATTTCAATGCCGAGCATCAGCACACCCGTAAGAAATCGATCGACCTGGAGTTCATGGTCTGGCAGCGTCTGGCCGGGCTTGCGCAGCGGCGCGGAAAAACCCTGTCGGAAACGGTGGTGCAGCTGATTGAAGATGCCGAGCACAAAGAGAAGTATGCCAGCCAGATGTCGACGCTGAAGAACGATCTACAGGCACTGTTAGGTAAAAAATAAGCTTTTTACTTTTCTTCAGATAATAAAAAACCCCGCATCGCGGGGTTTTTTTATAAGACGATAACTTATGCCGCAGGCTGAGTTACAACGTCTTTGATACCTTTAACTTCGATCTCTACGCGACGATCTGGTGCCAGGCAGTCGATCAGTGCAGCGCGTGGTTTCACGTTGTCACAGGTAGAACCGGTAACTGGGTTAGATTCGCCCATACCACGTGGGGAGATCTTGTTAGCTGGGATACCTTTAGATACCAGGTAATCAACTACAGACTGAGCACGTTTCTCAGACAGACCCTGGTTGTAAGCGTCAGAACCGATACGGTCGGTGAAGCCCAGAACCACTACAGAACCGTCTTTAGGATCCAGGTTGCTCAGCTGGGTGTACAGCTGATCCAGTGCCTGCTGACCTTCTGGTTTCAGGGTAGCTTTGTTGAAGTTGAACAGAACGTCAGACTTCAGAGTGAAGTGCTTGGTCTGTACTTCTGGAGCTGGAGCCGGAGCTGGAGCTACGACTGGCGCATCTTCCTGCTGACCGAAACGGTAAGAAACACCAACGCTCAGCATGCCGTTGTCTGGACGAACGCCAACGGTAGCACCGTCACCGATGTTGTTAACCCACTGGTATTCCAGACGGGTAGCGATGTCACGGGTCATTGCCCACTCAACGCCACCAGCGAATACTGGGGAAACACCAGTGTCGTGGTCGTCACCAGCGATGCTGTTGCTGGAGTCTGCACGCCATACCATGCCGCCCAGACGGGTGTACACGTCCAGATCGTCAGTTACTGGGTAACCCAGTTTAGCGGTCAGCTGTACGCCTTGAGCTTTGAAAGCGCCATTTACGTTGTCGCCTTTGTAAGGCATACGACCTAACCAGTCGTAACCCATTTCAAAGCCAACATACGGGTTAACCTGATAGCCACCGAACGCACCTGCACCCAGCTGGCTCTCGTGAGTAGGGCCATCGTTGTTCAGGCTGCTGTTGTACCAACCGGTGTCATGGAACTGAGACCAGCCCAGTTTACCACCTGCATACCAGGTATTATCTTTCGGAGCGGCCTGCGCTACGGTAGCGAAGCCAGCCAGTGCCACTGCAATCGCGATAGCTGTCTTTTTCATTTTTTGCGCCTCGTTATCATCCAAAATTTGCCATGAATATCTCCATCGGAGGAATCACGGTTAAATCCTTCACCGGGGGGCGTGGTCAAATATAAACCTACCGATATCTTCGGCTTAGGCCGAGCACCCCTGGCGATGTAAAGTCTACAACGTAGCTGAAAACTTACAAGTGTGAAGTCCGTCAGGCATATGAAAAAAAAAGTTCCGTATACCTAATATTTAACAATTTTTGAACGAATTTTGTGCAGTAAAATTAACGAGAACCGCGTCAGACAAGCCTTGCCGCAGTTTTGGCGCGTTGAACTTTTTTTGCATACTGCGGTCGAAAAAAATTCCAGGAAAACTCTTAAAATGACTCAATGGTACACATTTGAGTGAATTTTTAGCCCGGGATGTTGTCCTCTGCGATAGGAATCTCCACGAACCGGCCGCATGATGAAACCCATCGCGTTACCTTCTTCAGCCGCTTCAGTCAGACGCAAATGTTCCTCTTGCGACAGATCCTCAGGCAACCACCCAATCACGACGCTATAGTTCCCGGTACGTAATGCCCGGACCATCGACTCGACCGTATCGCAAGGGGAGAGTTGATTAATCTGCATCACCTTCGCTAACGGCAGGCCAGCCGACTGAACCCATTCACGACTTAATTTTTGCTGTGGCGTCAGCCAGAGCTGCCAGCGAGACTGTTGCCCGAGCTGCTGCAAAAGCGGCAGGAGTAAGAGTTGTGTTAACAGCGGCTGGTCTTCACGGTAAACCACTTCACTGATAAGCCCTGTCGATACACGCCCGATAGAATTCTGCGCAGCATTGCCTGCGGCAGAAGTGGAAGGTGTTAAGTGATTTGCATAGCCTGAAGTGTACATATTCATTCCAGCCCTGTAGTTACTGTATGGATATACAGTAACCCCTGTGTGCATAAAGATCAACCTCATTTTCGGAAAGCGACTCGCAAATTTCATCCATTCCTGGTGAACCTGAAAAAATCATCTTGCCCAACGGCAATAAGTTGCCTATTTTCCTGCTAACGGATCCGTTAGTAAGAAATATCGTGTTTACTGTATGATTTTTAATGGAATTATCATGAAAAAGATATCTTATGATCGGATTTATCAATCTCAGGAATACCTCTCTCCGCTGGGCGAAATTCATCATCGCGCCCTGTTTGGCGGTTATACCCTGGCCGTGGATGAAGCGGTGTTCGCGATGGTGTCTGACGGCGAGCTGTACCTTCGCGCCTGTGAGCAAAGTGCAAAATACTGTGTAAAAAACGCCTCCTCTTTTCTGACCCTGATGAAACGAGGACGGCCAGTGCTGCTTAATTACTACCGTGTGGATGAAGGTCTGTGGCAAAACAGGGAAAAGCTGCTTCAGCTCTCCTCGTTTGCGCTCGATGCCGCCAGGAAAGAGCGCTACCAGCGCCATCAGCGTAACCGGCTTAAGGATCTGCCGAACCTGACCTTTCAGATTGAGGTCCTGCTTATGGAGGCGGGCATTACCAATGAAGAGACGCTACGACAGTTGGGGGCGAAGACGAGCTGGCTGAAAATGCGCTCTAAGAATAAAGCGCTGAGTATCCGGGTATTGTTCGCGCTTGAAGGCGCCATCGAAGGGTTACATGAAGCGGCACTCCCGGCGGATATTCGCCGGGAGCTTATGGAGTGGTTTAATGCGCTGCCTGAGTCGCAGGGCCATCATTCCGCCAGGTAGCGATCTTCTGTCGCAGCCGACAAATTTCCGGCAGCAAAGCGATAAGCAGGCCAATTTGCTGTAGGACCAGCGGAGCTTTGTTGTCGGTGCCAGGATCAAGGTGAGCGATACGTTGCACCAGTTCATCCAGTGCCTGGTGAACCCGTGGCCCATCCGCAGGTTGATGATGAAGCGCATCATCAACGTAGCAAACGGCGTCGTCCAGCAGCGCCAGGATGCCCGGGTTTGTCAGTTTCTCACGGTGGGCGCCAAGGGTAGAGATATAGCTGGTGAACGTGTGGTTCAGACACAGCAGGCGGAAGGCTGTCTCCCGGATTTCTGCCGTGGCGCGCGGCTCAGTTGACATATTCGAGACAACGGAAGCCAGCTCTGCGTCCGTGTTATGCGCATCGCGACGGGCAATCCGATAGGCCAGACGGTTATCGCGACCCTGATGGTATTGCTCAAGAATAGCATCCAGATAGCGGCAGTTAGCGTTCATCGCTCTGTCGGACACGCGCGGTAAGTTACGAAAACGCCAGTCCGGCCAGATAAAGCTCACCGCCGCCCAGGCAATGGCGCAGCCGATTAGCGTGTCGATAACGCGAGGAAGGGCCACTTCAAAGCCTTCACCCAGCAGATTGAAGCAGAGCAGCACCAGCAGCGTGATGAACATCGTGGCGTGGGCGTACTGCACATTGCGGAAGGCGAAAAACAGTACACCGGTAATCACGATCAGGATCAGTTGCCCTTCTACGGATGGCACAAAGTAGAGCACCGGCAGCCCGATGGCGACCCCGACTAATGTCCCGACAATACGCAGCGCGAGCCGATGGCGGGTAGCGTTATAGTTCGGCTGGCAGACAAACAGGCTGGTCAGCAGGATCCAGTAACCGTGGTGCAATCCTGTTATCTGGATAAACGCGTAGCCGACGCACAGAACCAGCGACATCCTTACCGCATGGCGAAAGAGGGCGGATTCCGGCGTAAAATGACGGCTCAGGCGCAGCCACATATCGCTGAAACCGTTGAGACTGTCGTCGGCAAGCTGGTTGTCGGCGTCATTGCCCGGCATTGCCATCGCCTGTTCAGACTCAATGGTGGCGAGCTGAGCATCGATGGCTCTCAGGTTGTTGAGCAAGAATCCCAGGGCTTTGAACTGTTCCGGCGATGTCCCACTGGCCTGAACGCGATCGAGGGCCGCATCCAGATGACTGAATGCGCGTTCAAAGCGAGGATCGTGCTGATAGGGCGTGCGCAGCAGTATTGAGCGCGTAAGTTGCTGGCAGGCCTGAGACTGCATCGACAGCAGGCGCTGGAAACGGAACATCACGTCGCTGTAGCGGAATTTCTCGCGCAGGTCAGCGTACTGCACATGCGAGGAGCTGGCGCGCTCGTGAATATCCTGGGCGACAAAGTAGTAGTGCAGTGTGCGCCGGGTACCGCGCTGACCGCGATCGCCGCGCAGACGGGTGAGCAGAGACGCTTTGGTCTGATTCAGCGTGGCGACCAGCTGGCCATTTGCCAGCGCCAGATCGTACAGGGGCGCCTGGCTGTCCTCTTCAATATCCGGATCAAACAGCCGGGATTTCAGTTCCAGATAGTGGGCCAGCTGTTCGTAACTGCGGGCAATGTTGTCCTGTAAGGCACGAACCGGAAAAATAAGATGTCCGGTTAAGGTCAGCAGGTTATACCAGATAGCGCCCAACAGCAGCAGGACCGGTTGCTGATACCACTGATCGTAAAGAGAGACGCCCAGCATGGTGTAAATGGCAATCAGCAGGGCGCCAAACGCGATAGTGGCGTAGCGTTGCCCGAGGCCGCCGAGCAAAATGAAACCGCTGGTGGACACCGTCAGCCCTAAGGCAAACAGCCAGGGCCAGGGGAAAAGCAGCTCAACGGAGGCGGAAGCAATAAAGAAGCAGACCAGCGTGATGACCAGATTACGCAAACGACCGGCCAGGCGGTCGTCGAGATCCGCCAGCGCACCGGCCACCACCCCAAGCGTGAGGGGGATGGTGAGCTTCACGTCATTTAGCCACCACGGCAGAGCGACGGTGCCGCAGAGGGCGATAAAGATCCTGACGTTATACAGCCAGTTACTGTTCCACGTATAGCGACGAAGCAGGGGGCTTAGCATGAGTGCGGCCAGTCCTTATTACTGAAAACGGCGACGGGCGTTGGCTTCACGCGCGGCTTGCGCGACTTCGACCGGGACAACACGGCGTCCTACCGGCCACAGGGCGATGGTAGCAATTTTGAAATTAGCGATGCCAACCGGAATGCCTATAATCGTGATGCACTGGGCGATACCGGCGAAGATATGCATCAGACACAACCACCAGCCAAAGAAGATCAGCCATAAAATATTCAGCAGCGTGCCGCCGGTATTCATCAGGGCGTTTTTTCTTTCCGGCTCCAGCTCATCCACGTGTACGGCTTCATTTCCATAAGGAACGAGGGACAGTTTGGTGATTTCCCAGCAGGAGCGCGTCAGCGGAAGGGTGAAGATGAGCACGATGCTCACCAGGGTGGCAAAAAGCCAGGAAAGGGTGGTGGCAAAACCGCCAAGGACAAAATTCAACACATTCAGAACGGTACGCATAAACCCTCATTTCCTTCGATATGATTAACGCCCGGTGATTGTAACGTTTTTTTGGGCTGGAGCACCTTAAAACTGGCAGTTAAACTGTCTGACAAATTATGACCTCGTGGATCCGGCAGGATATGGAACTGAAAGCAACTTCAATGGGCAAACGCCTGGCGCAGCACCCTTACGACAAGATTGTCCTGCTCAATGCAGGAGTGAAAGTCTCCGGTGAACGCCACGAATACCTTATTCCGTTTAATCAGCTACTGGCCATTCATTGTAAACGAGGGCTGGTATGGGGGGAGCTGGAGTTCGTCCTGCCGGCAGACAAAGTGGTGCGACTCCACGGGACCGAGTGGGCGGAAACCCAACGCTTCCACCATCATCTGAACACGCGCTGGCAGCAGTGGAGCCAGGAGATGAGCGTGATTGCCGCACAGGTTCTGCAACAGATGCTGGACGATATCGCGCTAAGCAATACGCAGCAGAAGTGGCTGACGCGCCAGCAAACCGCCGGGCTTCAGCAAAAAATCGCCCAGGCGCTGACGGCATTGCCTTTACCGGTGGCGCGGCTTGAGGAATTTGATAACTGCCGCGACGCGTGGCGGAAGTGCCAGGCCTGGCTGAGCGATATCGAGAAAAGCCGTCTGGCGCATAACCAGGCCTGGACTGAGGCGATGCTTACGCAATATGCCGACTTCTTCAGCACGGTGGAGTCATCGCCCCTCAATCCTGCCCAGGCGCGCGCCGTGGTGAATGGCGAACAGTCTTTATTGGTGCTGGCAGGTGCCGGGAGCGGCAAAACGTCGGTGCTGGTGGCGCGCGCGGGTTGGCTTCTGACAACGGGCGAGGCGGTTGCAGACCAGATTTTGCTGCTGGCCTTTGGTCGCAAGGCTGCGCAGGAGATGGATGAGCGCATTCAGGCGCGTTTGCATACCCAGGATATCTCGGCGCGCACGTTCCACTCCCTCGCTTTACACATCATTCAACAGGGCAGCAAAAAAGTTCCTGTTGTCAGCAAGCTGGAGAACGACGCTCAGGCTCGCCAGGCGCTGTTTATCAAGGCATGGCGTCAGCAGTGCAGTGAAAAAAAGGCGCAGGCGAAAGGCTGGCGTCAGTGGCTTGAAGAGGAACTCAGCTGGGAGGTGCCGGAGGGCAGCTTCTGGCAGGATGAAAAGCTGGCGCGCCGGCTGGGCTCTCGTCTCGACCGGTGGGTAAGCCTGATGCGCATGCACGGCGGCTCTCAGGCGGAGATGATAGAAAGCGCACCGGAGTCGATCCGCGCTGTGTTTTCTAAACGGGTAAAGCTGATGGCACCGATGCTGAAAGCGTGGAAAACCGCGCTGAAAGACGAAAACGCGGTCGATTTTTCGGGGCTGATCCATCAGGCCATTATCATTCTGGAGAAAGGGCGCTTCGTCAGCCCGTGGAAACACATCCTGGTGGATGAGTTTCAGGATATCTCGCCGCAGCGCGCTGCGCTGCTTTCGGCGCTGCGGGCGCAGAATAAACACACGTCGCTGTTTGCCGTGGGCGATGACTGGCAGGCTATCTACCGTTTCAGCGGGGCGCAACTATCCCTCACGACGGCCTTCCACCACTATTTTGGGGAAGGCGATCGCAGCGATCTGGACACCACCTACCGCTTCAACTCGCGGATTGGCGAAATAGCCAACCGTTTTATTCAGCAGAACCCGCACCAGCTGTCGAAACCGCTTAACAGCCTGACGTCGGGGGATAAAAAGGCCGTCACGCTGCTGGCGGACGATCAGCTGGAGCCGCTGCTGGATAAACTGAGCGGCTATGCGAAACCGGATGAGCGGATTCTGGTCCTGGCGCGTTATCACCACCTCAAGCCGACGGCGCTGGAAAAAGCGGCGACGCGCTGGCCAAAACTTCAGCTCGATTTTATGACCATTCACGCCAGTAAAGGGCAGCAGGCCGACTACGTGATTGTGGTGGGGCTAAAAGAGGGGAGCGACGGTTTCCCTGCACCGGCGCGGGAATCCGTGATGGAAGAGGCGTTATTACCTGTTCCGGAAGATTTCCCGGATGCAGAGGAGCGGCGTTTACTGTACGTGGCGATAACCCGCGCGCGCCATCGCGTGTGGCTCTTGTTCAACAAAGAGGAGCCGTCGGTGTTTGTCGATATTTTGAAGAGTATTGACGTGCCGGTGGCGAGAAAGCCGTAACGCGCCGGGCAAATTCTGTAGGCCCGGTAAGCGCAGCGCCACCGGGCAAAAAACTACTTCAGTCTCTCCGCAAGATAACGCTGATAATCCGGGATCAAAATCTCCACCGGATCGTTAAACTGCGGCGATTCAATGATGAAATCTGCCGTTGAAAGATTGGTGGCTACCGGAATGTTCCACACCGTCGCCAGACGCAGCAGCGCTTTAACGTCTGGATCATGCGGAACCGCGTTCAGCGGATCCCAGAAGAAAATCAGAACGTCAATTTTACCTTCTGAAATCTGAGCACCTACCTGCTGGTCACCCCCCATCGGGCCGCTCAGCATGGCATTCACTTCCAGACCGGTTTCGCGGTGGATCAGGTTGCCGGTTGTTCCCGTGGCAGAAAGGGCATGATGCTGTAAAAGAGGCTGATGGCGACGAACCCAGTTAAGCAGCATTTGTTTACAGTGATCGTGCGCAACCAGAGCAATGTGCTTGCGCGCCGGAAGTGTGCGTGTTGTCAGTTCCATAATCTTATCCGTGAGGTTACCTCGTTACACGATGACGGGAACTGGCTGATGCTGCAAGAGAAAGGACGAAAAAATGTGGCTTACGACGAAGGTTGTTGCTTCGCCCATTGCAGAAAACGGGCGCGCGTGTCCGGATCGGCATTCTGGAACCAGAACTTGAGGCGTTGCTCAGTAAGGGTCTGCGACTGAGGGGGGAGTACATCCAGCTCCGATACGCCCGAAAGCAGGGTACTGTCATCCGCCATCATGGTGGCGAACTGGGGCAGCGAGGCGCGCCTGCTGGCCCTGTTGTAGGTCTCGGTGTCCGCTTCATAGTCTGTTCCCTTTGACCTTTTTGTCAGCGCCAGAATATCCAGTTTTACCGGGATGGGCATGGAGTCCCCGTCCACCAGTTCAATGCGCGGCGAGGCATCAAATGCCAGTGACTCCTTTTCTGTCTCAAGGCGCGGGAGACGAAAATTGACCTGGCTGATAAGCTGGGTATTAAAGCTGACCACCAGCGGAGGCGAAATGTACACCTGCTGTTCGTTGTCGGCGAGGCGAATGGTCTTTTCCACCCGAAAAACCACCTGGTGCGGGCCGTTATCCAGCTCGATACTGTCTGCACCCCGCAGCAGGGAGCTGGAGACTTTTTTCCCGTCCAGCACCAGCAGGTCAATGTCGGTTGAGAGTCTGAGGGTGGTTGCGAAAACACAAACCGGCATGATTAACGCAACCATAGCCCAGGCAATGCCGGTTTTCATAGCAGACTCCTGTAGACAAACTACCCGGTAAGAATGTATCAAAAGTTTTCGACAAACACGTTTACTAACATATAGACATATTCTGCCGTTTTGCCCTCATACTTCTGTATGGGATGCGTGGTTGAGATGTCCGCTTTGACGTACACTTTGAAAAAAGCCAGGAGGAAGAGCATGAAAGAGAACGACATTGTCGAGATTCTGACGTCCACGCGCACTATCGCGCTGGTCGGCGCGAGCGATAAACCGGATCGCCCAAGCTATCGGGTCATGAAATACCTTCTGGATCAGGGTTATCACGTGATCCCGGTCTCGCCGAAGGTGGCGGGGAAAACGCTGCTGGGCCAGCAGGGCTATGCGACGCTCGCGGACGTGCCGGAAAAGGTGGATATGGTGGACGTTTTTCGTAATTCAGAGGCGGCCTGGGGCGTGGCGCAGGAGGCGATTGCCATCGGCGCGAAAACGCTGTGGATGCAGCTGGGCGTGATTAATGAGCAGGCGGCCGTGCTGGCGCGCGATGCCGGGCTGAAGGTGGTGATGGATCGCTGTCCGGCAATCGATATTCCCCGTCTGGGGCTGGCAAAATAAAAAAAAGCCCGTTTGACGGGCTTTTTTACACCTTTAGTTGCGCAGTCTTGGTGCCTGTAACTGTTTGCGGATGGTCTGAGCAAGCTCGTCCATAGTGGGTTGTTCCGGATGCTCATCCTGTAGTTCACCACTCAGCTGCGCTTCGGCAAGATAGGTATGGACAGGCTGACCATCGTCGCCCTCCATAACCACATGATACCAGGGCGTGGCGCGAAGCTCTGCGTCAACGGCCAGATCGTCTGCTGACGGTTCATCAAGGGAATACTCCGGGTCGATATCCACGACCACACCCAAATATCCAAGCAAGGTGTGGCGGACCTGCTGGCCGATACCGAATTTGCTGGCAATCATAGTCACCTCCCGGGAAACATTACATACACACTATGTGCGGGCAATATTTCTCTTTTCAAGTTACATGACGCGACAGGCAAACCCTTTCAGATACAGCCCTTCCGGGTAGGTAGCGATCACCGGGTGATCGGCGGCCTGACGGAACTGCTCTATAAATTGTACATCACGACCCGCATCTATTGCGGCATCGGCGATGATTTTTTGGAATAAATCTGTCGTCATCAGGCCAGAGCAGGAGAACGTCAGCAGCACACCGCCCGGGTTCAGCAGCTGGATCGCCAGCATGTTGATGTCTTTATAGCCACGGCAGGCGCCCATCAGCTGGCTTTTGTTTTCAACAAACTTCGGCGGGTCCATCACGATGACGTCAAATTTCTCGCCCTGGTCGCGGTATTTACGCAGCAGTTTGAATACGTCGTCGCGCACAAACTCCGCTTTGCTCAGATCCAGCTTGTTCAGCTCAACGTTCTGCTTCGCCACGTCCAGCGCTTCCTGTGAGGTGTCGACACTCACCACCTGAGCACAGCCGCCCATCAGGGCAGAGACCGCAAAGCCGCCGGTATAAGAGAAGCAGTTCAGCACGCGTTTATCGGCAACGTACTGGCGCGTTGCCAGACGGCTGTCACGCTGGTCGAGGTAATAACCGGTCTTATGGCCGCCCTGGATATCCACCAGCAGCTTCATGCCATGTTCTTCGATAGGCAGCAGGGCAGGCGGCAGTTCGCCGGTGACCGGGCCTTGCGTCAGCTCCATGCCCTCTTTTTTACGTACCGCCACGTCGCTGCGGTCGTAAATGGCACATTCCGGGAACAGGGTTTGCAGGGCGCTAATCAGCGCGGCACGCTGGTATTCCGCCCCGGCGCTCAGCAGCTGCAACACCAGGAAATTGCCGAAGCGGTCAATGGTCACGCCCGGCAGCCCGTCGGACTCTCCGGCAATCAGACGATAGCTGTCCAGCCCGTCACGCTTTGCCAGCCACTCGCGCCACTGCTGCGCCTGTTGCAAACGACGGACAAAGAAGTCGATATCGATGGTTTCTTCTTTATCGAACGTCCAGACGCGCGCGCGGATCTGAGATGCTGGCGAGTATGCGCCGCGTGCTAACCATTTCCCCTGATGGTCAACAATATCGATGGTTTCACCGAGGCTGGCTTTACCTTCCATGCGGGCAACCGCGCCGGAAAAGACCCAGGGATGACGGCGCAGTAATGACTTCTCGCGCCCTTTGGCTAACACTAAACGTACACTCATAATTTGCTATTCTGTCGATTCCAATGAAATGGCCGCCATTTTCCCGACTTCAGTGAGGAAATGCAACGCGCCAGTCGGATAAGGAGAAGAATGATGTCAAATGTTTGCACCATTGCCTGGGTTCATGGCCTTGTACAGGGCGTCGGATTCCGCTACAGCACCCAGCGCGAAGCCCTTCAGCTCGGGCTGACAGGGTATGCGCGTAACATGGATGATGGCAGCGTGGAGGTTGTGGCCTGCGGTGAGGCGGATCGGGTTGAGAAGCTGGTGGCGTGGCTGAAAGCGGGCGGACCGCGCAGCGCGCGGGTTGATAAGGTGCTAACGGAACCGCATCAACCCGACCGGGAATACGCTAACTTCAGTATTCGCTATTAAATGCATTTTACCGGCTTTGGCAGGCCGGCGATTTTTGTCGCCTGTTTAGCCGGGCCTTTCGGAAACAGGCGATACAGATAACGGCTGTTGCCTTTCTCTTCGCCAAATTTATTCGCCATGGCTTTGACCAGCATGCGGATAGCCGGCGAGGTGTTGAATTCAAGGTAAAATTCTCGCACGAAGCGCACCACTTCCCAGTGTTCCGGGGAGAGGGTAATTCCTTCGTTTTCCGCAATTTTCTCCGCCAGCGCTTCGCTCCACTGGCTGCTCTCTTTCAGATAACCGTCGTTATCGGTTTCGATCTCTTTGCCTTCAAAACTCAACATATTCATTCACACGTTAGTCAAAAACCGCCTAAGTCTACCAAAAAAACAAAGCCCCGCATAAGCGGGGCCCTGTTCACAGCACGGTGAGTTAATCGCGGCTGGCGAAGCCCAGGATGCTCAGCAGGCTGACAAAAATGTTGTACAGCGACACATACAGGCTCACGGTGGCGCGGATATAGTTCGTCTCACCGCCGTGAATGATGTTGCTGGTTTCATACAGGATTGCGCCGGATGAAATCAGGATAAACACCGCGCTGATTGCCAGATGCAGCGCAGGCAATTGCAGGAAGATGTTCGCCAGCATACCGACCAGCACAATCACGATACCTGCCATCAGCATACCGCCAAGGAAGGACATGTCCTTACGGGTGGTCAGCACGTAGGCCGAGCAGCAGAAGAACACCAGCGCGGTACCGCCCAGCGCCATACCAATCACGTCGCCCATTCCGGCAGACAGATAGGCATTCAGGATTGGCCCCAGAATGTAGCCCAGGAAGCCGGTAAAGGCGAACGCGGAGAGAATACCCACCGGTTTATCCGCGGTTTTGTAGGTCAGGAACATCAGACCGTACATACCTACCAGCGTGAGGATCAGGCCCGGAGAAGGCAGCATCAGTACGGTGCTGGCCGTCGCGGTAATCGCCGAAAACGCCAGCGTCAGGCTGAGCATGAAATAGGTATTGCGCAGCACCTTATGGGTGCTGAGTAGCGATGTGCGGTCGCGTGAAGAAGTAATTATACGATCCATGAGTCACTCTCTTATGACAGATGTAATTAGCGCAAAGAATAGGAAACGGCGCGGCAGACGCAAAGTGGTTTTACCCATCTTTACTCAGCCCCTTAGGGATTATACTGGTTTTTTATTCTGGCAAAGCCTTTGTACTCAGAATGAAGTGCGGTTTGTAGGGCGTATTCAGATCAACCTCTTATAGGTCACTGAAAAATATTGCGTTATTTCCCTAAGGCCGCTAAGAGTTATTTCCGGATCGTCATAAAAACAGACAATAAGGCGAAGGAAATGAAACCACAAACACGCACGCACTTTACACTCTCTTTGTTAACCGCAGGGATCCTGTGCGCCAGCACGGCAACCTGGGCGGCTAACGTGCCGGCAGGAACCCAGCTGGCAGATAAGCAGGAACTGGTCAGGAACAACGGCAGTGAACCCGCCTCGCTCGACCCGCATAAAGTCGAAAGCGATGTCGAATTCAATATTATCAGCGATTTATTCGACGGGCTGGTCAGCGTCTCTCCGGCAGGTGAAATCCAGCCGCGCCTGGCGGAGAAATGGGAAAATAAAGACAACACCGTCTGGACGTTCCATCTGCGTCCGGGCATTATCTGGAGCGATGGAACCCCCATCACCGCGGAAGATATTGTCTGGAGCTGGCAGCGACTGGTCGACCCGAAAACTGCCTCTCCGTATGCCAGCTATCCCGGCAGTATGCGTATCGTCAACGGCACTGATATTGCAGAAGGCAAAAAAGCGCCCGAGTCGCTGGGGGTGAAAGCCATCAATGACAGCACGCTGGAAGTGACGCTCACGCAACCTAACGCCGCTTTCCTGGCGATGCTGGCTCACCCGTCTCTGGTGCCAATTGATAAAGTCCTGGTAGGCCGTTTCGGTGATAAGTGGACCAAACCGGAGCACTTCGTCAGCAGCGGGGCCTATAAACTGTCACAGTGGGTGGTTAACGAACGCATTGTGGCGGTGCGTAACCCGAAATATTGGGATAACGAACATACCGTCATCAACAAGGTGACCTATCTGCCCATTTCCTCTGAAGCTGCTGACGTCAACCGCTACAAAGCGGGCGAAATCGACATTGTTTACACGGTGCCGATCAACCAGTTTGCTCAGCTGAAGAAAACGCTGGGGAGCGAGCTGGACGTTTCACCGCAGCTTGCCACCTATTATTATCAGTTCAACACCACCCGGCCGCCGTTCAACGACGCCCGCGTGCGCAAGGCGCTGAACCTGGCGCTGGATAAAGACATCATCGCCGGGAAAGTATTAGGGCAGGGCCAGCGCCCGGCATGGCTGATCAGCCAGCCGGATATTGGCGGCGTCAAGCTCCAGAACCCGGATTACGCCAGCTGGCCGATGGATAAACGCATTGCCGAGGCGAAAAAGCTGCTGGCCGAAGCCGGATTTAACGACAGCCATCCGCTCAGCTTTAATCTCCTCTATAACACCTCGGAATCGCACCAGCGTATTGCCATTGCCGCCAGCTCAATGTGGAAGAAGAACCTCGGCGTTGAGGCGAAGCTGCAAAATCAGGAGTGGAAAACCATGCTTGATACCATGCACACCCATAACTTTGACGCGGTACGCTACGCCTGGATTGCTGATTACGACGATGCGGCAACCTTCCTGAACAACTTCCGTACCGGGGACAGCCAAAACACCACTCAGTACAGCAATCCGGACTACGATCGGGCACTGGTGAACGCGGCGAAATCGAAAACGGCGGAGGAGCGCGGTAAATTCTACCAGCAGGCAGAAGATCTGCTGGGACGGGATGTACCGGCGATCCCGGTCTATCATTACGTGCGCACGCACCTGGTGAAACCGTGGGTAGGGGGCTTCACGCCAGACAAGCTCGGGTACTACTACACCAAAGATATGTACATCAAAAAGCACTAACGATCCGCGGTGGATATTATGCTGCCAAAATGGCCAATCTGTCGTCTATTCAACCAATTAAACGCATTTTGGCTATTTTTAAAGCGAACGAATGCGCGCACTCTTTACAGCGCGCGGTGAGGTGTTTATAGTTCGCCTCACTTAGGAAGCGTGGCCGAGCGGTTGAAGGCACCGGTCTTGAAAACCGGCGACCCGAAAGGGTTCTAGAGTTCGAATCTCTACGCTTCCGCCAAATTTGAAACCCCTGCGATAGCAATATCGCAGGGGTTTTTGCTTTTGCGCCAGGCTTCCGTCATGCCACCATGTTGTAGCTTATCGTGATCCCGGCGTCGGCCTTGCAGACCTGAGCTTTTACGCACCAGGTGTCCTCGATGTTTGCTGGTGTCAGTACCTCCTCTGGCGCGCCCGTGGCGGCGATCTGCCCGGCCTTCAGGAGGATCAGACGCTGGCAATAATTGGCCGCAAGATTGAGATCGTGCAGTGCAACCACCACCGTAAGCGGCAGCTGTGAAACGAGCCGCATCAGCTCCAGCTGGTGCTGAATGTCCAGGTGGTTTGTCGGTTCATCGAGCAACAGCACCTGCGGCTGCTGGGCCAGCGCGCGGGCTATCTGGCTTCGCTGGCGCTCTCCGCCAGACAAAGAGTGCCATCGCCGCTGGCGTAAGCGGCATAACTGCATCAGGCCAATCGCCTGCTCAACCGCAGCCTCATCGTCGCGCGAGGTTTTCTGGAATGTTTTCCGGTAGGGCGTACGCCCCAGTCTGACAATGTCCTCAACGGTCAGTTCTCCGTCGACCTCAGCATGTTGCGGGACAAAAGCCATGTGCTGCGCGCGTTTTTTCAGCGGCATCATGCCTAGCGTTGTGCCATTAAGCGCCACGCGTTCGCTGAGTCGTGGAAACAGCCCGGCGAGACAGCGCAGCAGCGTCGACTTGCCCGAGCCGTTTGGCCCTAACAGGCCGATAATCTGCCCGGATGGCAGGTCGAGATCGATATCCTTAAGCACCGTCTGCGCTTGTCGGGTTACGGTTAACCCGGCCACAGTAATATTCATGGATGCTCCTTTCGGTTTTGATAAAGCAACGCCACAAAGACGGGGGCGCCCACCAGCGCAGTCACCACCCCGATGGGCAGAACCTGGTGCACAATCAGCGTGCGTGAGACGATATCGGCGAGGATCATAAAGTGGGCGCCGATAAGAAACGTCAGCGGGATAGATAGACGATGGCCCGGCCCACATAGCATGCGCGTTACATGGGGAATGACCAGCCCGACAAACCCCACTGCGCCCGTGGCGCTCACCAGCGTTGCGGTAACAATGGCACAGGTCAGCAATAAGACAATACGCACGGCGGTAACCGGGATCCCCAGCGTGGTGGAGACCTCATCCCCGAAGGTGAAGGTGTCCAGCGCCCGTGAAAAGAGCAATACCACCAGTAAACCCGCAAGCGTAACGGCCAGCGCCAGCAGCGCGTCAGGCCAGCGCACGCCGCTCAGACTTCCCAGCAGCCAGAACATGACGCTACGGGACTGCTCGGCATTGGCGGACGTACTGACGACGTACGCGGTCATGGCGTTGAAGAGCTGGGTGCCCGCAATGCCAGCCAGCAAAATGCGCGACGGGCTTTCACTCATCCCGTTTGTAATAACCATGATGAGCGCAAAGGCGGCGCACGAGCCGACAAACGCACCGCTGCTCACGCCAATCACGCTCCCCCCGATGCCGAGAAGCATCACGCAGACGGCCCCCAGCGATGCGCCCGCGGAAATCCCCAGCAGATAAGGCTCAGCCAGAGGGTTACGCAGGATCGACTGCAACACCAGCCCGCACAACGCCAGGCCGCCGCCGCTGCACGCGGCCATTACTGCCCGGCTCATGCGATATTGCCAGACGATACCTTCCTCCGTTTGCGGCAACGCATAAGAGGTCAAACCCAGTCCGTTGAGGATCGCTTTCCCGGTACTGGCATACGACACCGGCATATCACCGATACTGGCGGCAAAGACCAGCATCAGCGGCAGCGCCATGGCGCCTGCTGCCAGTAAACCCTGCTGGCGGCGGTCAAAAGCGAAATGACTCATTGTTCATCCCGGAAAGAAGCCAGCCGATCGCTGATAAGCTCAACCGCATCGACGTTACGCAATGAAGGGTTTAACGACATCGCTGGCACCACGATGATGTGGTTGTTCCTGACCGCAGGCATGTTCTTTGTCACCGGGTCACTGCGCAAGAACGCTTTTTTTACCTCAACGTCATCGGCAGGGTAGAGCCTGCGGGACATCCCGGCGATAACAATCACGTCCGGCTGCGAGCGGGCTATATGTTCCCACGTTACAGCGGGCCATTCGTCGTGAGAGTCAATAATGTTCTTTAACCCCAGCGTGCGGCTGATCCAGCCTGGCGCGCCGTAATTCCCCGCCACCCAGGGATCGCCATTCAGACGGCTGCTGGAGAACCAGAATACAACGCTAAGTGGTTTCGCGGAGGCGCGCGCCTGGGCCTTTTTAATACGTTCCGTCAGCGCACGATTGAGCTGCTCACCTCGCGCGGAAACATCAAAAATCGTCGCCAGATCCGTCACTTCCCGTGTAATTTCCGCCAGTGAAAACGGCGCGCTACGTGCTCCGTCTGCGTTTGAGGTTTCCGTTACCGTTTTATCCGTGCAGTCGGCAGGGGAGATCCACGTATTAATCCCCAGCGAGGCAAACTGCTCACGGGTTCCCACTTCTCCCTGCGGACCAATGTGCCAGTGATACTGCGCGAGAACGAGTTCAGGTTTCTGCCCTGCCACGGCTTCAAAGGAGGGGGAATTATCTGCAAGCCGGGGGAGGTTTTTTCCGGCATCCTCCAGCGGGGCCGGGAGCTTGCCGAACCAGACTGACGTCGCGGCGATCGTTTTCTCCAGCCCCAGTGCGAGCAGTAATTCTGTTTCATGCTGACCCACGGTCACGACGCGCTGAGGAGCCTGCGTAAAGGTCTGCTTTACGCCGCAATTTTCAATCGTGAGTGGCCAGGTGGTAGCGGCGAAAGCGGCAGGCGCTATGGTGAGCAGTGAAGCCAGAAATAACCCTTTTTTGAGTAACATAAAACGCAATCCAAAATTGTTATGTTATAACATAATACATATATTGTGACTGAGAGCAACACGCTCACCGTCGCTTGTTGCAGAAACGAAAGGCTGGACTATTCTCAACATACCCACCTGGCATTCGCGGGTTGCCTGAAAAATAACAAGATTTCTGACCTGGGGTAGTAAGGATGAAAAAGATCCTGCTCGCGTTTGCGTTCTGTTTTGCCGCCCTGAGCGGCTTCTTATCGTATGCCGCAGAGCCCCGCCAGGCGCCTACGGAGCAGGAGCGCGCCCGAACGGTCTATAACTTTCATCAGCCCATCGTCATGCTACAGGCGAAATTTGGCCTGACCACGCCGGAAGAGCGCGTTTTACGCATCCGCAACACCCTGCGCAATTTTACCGAGGCGGATGTGCGTGAGCCGCTCAGCATCGTCCCCGTGACCCGCTATAACCAGCAGGGACGGCTGATAGTGATGAACGGTAAACCTGTGATGCTGCTGACCGAAGGGGATTTGGACGAAGGGGACGACCTTACCCTCGATCAGGCCGCACAGCGCGTGCTGGCGCGCATGGAAGCGCAGAGAATGGCGCTGCGCGATCAATACGATACCGGCTGGCTGGCGCTGTCTACGGTAAAAACTGCCGCTGGCCTGCTGGGGCTGTTGCTGCTCTGCTATGGCGCGTGGCGTTCCTGGCGCTGGTTCCGGCGCGTCTACCGTCGGCGTATTGTGGAGAATCGCAGCCGGGTGCCGCAAAGCTGGCGGCGATACATTGGCGCCATTGAGATTCGGCTTTACGCCTTGCTGATGTTCCTGCTGGGGCTGATCGGCTTTTACGTCTGGCTGAGCTGGGCGTTCAGTCTGTTTCCGTGGACGCGGGTGTGGGGCACGTCGCTGGGAGACTGGACGCTTCGCGTGGTGCAGCAAATCGCCCTGGCGATTGTCTCGGCCTTGCCGGGGCTGACGATTGTGCTGATCATTTTCCTCATTACCGCTTTTATTCTGAAGCTTCTTAAGATGGTGCTCAATCAGGTGGAGGCTGGTCGTCTGCAACTTCCCGGCGTACATCCGGAAACCGTAGGGGCGACCCGTAAGCTCATTTCCGTTGCCGTCTGGCTATTTGCTCTCTCCGCCGCCTGGCCGTTTCTTCCCGGTGCTAACTCGCTGGCGTTTAAAGGTATTAGCGTCTTCTTCGGCCTGATGTTAACGCTGGGCTCGGCAGGGGTGATGAACCATGCCATGAGCGGTCTGGTCCTGATTTACTCCCGCGCGCTGCGCAAAGGCGATGTCATTCGGGTAGCGGATAACGAAGGCAAGGTCAGTGAAATTGGCATGCTGGCGACCAAAATTATTACCCGGGAAAATTATGTCGTTACCGTACCCAACGCGGTGGTGGTGAGCGGTAAGATCACCAACCTGAGCGCGCTACAGCCCGATGGCAGCCTCAATCTGACGGTCAGCGTCACGATCGGTTATGACACCCCATGGCGTCAGGTGCATGCCATGCTGGAGCTGGCCGCGAAACGGGCAAAAGGGATTGACCTTTCCGAGCCGCCGCTGGTACGCCAGTTAGGGTTAATGGACTGGTATATCGCTTACGAATTGCAGGTCCGTCTGCTGCCCGAACAGTCCCTCGCGGTTGCCCGCAATGAACTGCATAGCCAGATACAGGATGTGTTTAACGAATTTAACGTGCAGATCATGTCCCCGAATTTTGTTATGCAGCCAGAGGGCAGCGTAATGGTTGCCAAAGAGAACTGGTATACCGCGCCAGCCAAACCCCCTCAGGGCGAAACGTGACGGCCCGGTTTTTTGTGGCAAGGCAAAATGTTACAGCTTTTAATCGACGATCGCCGATTTTACACGGGTCATCGCCAGAATGTTTTTTGAGCGCATATTTAATTTCTCGAGGATCCTCACGCGGTAGGTGCTGGTCGTTTTTTGTGACAGTTGCAGCTTTTTCGCGATCTCATGGTTTTCCAAATGAAACAGCTTCAGCACGTCATATTCGCGTCGCGTAAAGGAGTGTGTTCTGAGCGCCCGGTAAAAGCGCATCAGCTGCTGAAAAGGGTGAGCAGTAAAATGCATCGACGAATAGATAATATTATCGATTCTCACTGCGCGGTTGGCTTCTATCTCATGCATCAGGACAATGTAATCACACTTAACTTTTTTGACCTGCCGAATGGTTTTATTGCGTAACTTATCCTGTTCAATCGCAATGATAAAATCCATCGCCTGATCGACCCCATCAAGATCGTGAATATCCGCGTCATCGCGAATCAAATGGGTTGATGTCAGGGAGCTTGATACACCATGGCAAAGGTAATAGTTATCACTGATAAATAAAAAATTCATAATCGTCGTTAAATAAAGTCATGGCTAATCTCTTATCGCAGTGATCTACGGTTAATGGGTGTTGTGCGAAAAAGAGTCTAAATGACCATCCGCGAATCTAATAAACGTTATGAATGTAAAAATAAATGTTTACATTTTAGCCAGTCGATGGCGAAGAAATCAGCGGGACGGAAGGGGAGGACGGAAGACGTGTAATGTTATGCAAATTCGTGCTTTACATCATGCTCAGAGATGTTTATAGTGCGCCTCACTTTGGAAGCGTGGCCGAGCGGTTGAAGGCACCGGTCTTGAAAACCGGCGACCCGAAAGGGTTCTAGAGTTCGAATCTCTACGCTTCCGCCAAATTCGAAAACCCTGCGATAGCAATATCGCAGGGTTTTTTCGTTATTCCAGCCCCAGCGTATACTGCGCGATTTTGAAGTAGATAATCAGCCCGGTCCCGTCGATTAGCGTGGCGATAAACGGTGCGGAGACCACCGCCGGATCGATTTTGCAGCGTTTCAGTACCATCGGGATCACCGACGAGACGATGGCGCTCCACAGTGTAATGCAGACCAGCGTCAGGCTGACGATGAGCGTGATTTCCATCCCAATACCCATCATCCAGGCGCGAACGCAGCCCGCCAGACCCAGCGTGGCGGCAATCATTAACGAGGTGCTCATCTCTTTGCGCAGCACGCGACCCACATCGCGAAGGTGGACTTCACCCAGCGCCATGGCGCGCACCAGCGTCGAGGTGATCTGCGTCCCGCTGTTTCCGCCGGTGCCAATCAGCAGCGGAATAAAGAACGCCAGCGCGATGGCTGATTCCAGCGCCTCTTCAAAATGCTGGATCACCGAACTGGTATACGCTTCCGCAACAAACAGCAGCAGCAGCCAGACGGAGCGTTTCTTCCACAGGCTGAAGGCGCTGGTTTCCAGATAGGGCTTCTCCAGCGGCAGCGTCGCCCCCTGAAGCTGGGCATCTTCAGTAACGTCATCTTCCAGCAGATGGGCGATTTCACGCTCGGTAAGGCAGCCCACCAGCTTGCCGTGGGTCACCACCGGCACTACATCCGCACCCGCGTGCGCCAGCAGCCCGGCGACATCCGCCCGCTCATCTTCCGGTTTGAGCTGAATAAAATCCGATATCATCAACCCCTTAACAGGCTGCACGGTGTCCGTGGCCTGCAATAATTTGCGTACGGCGATTAAACCCGCGAGGCGACCGTTATCTTCGATAAAAATATGCGACGGAATATCATCATCTTTTAATTTTTCAAAGAACTGCTCGCGTGCCAGAGCTACGCATAATGAAATATCGATAACGATAAAATCGGTATTCATATATTGCGCGATGGCGCTGTCATTAAAAACCAGGTTTTGGTTGTGAATAGCGTAAGACATAGTAAATTCCCTTTGAATATTAAAATCTCTCAGGGGCGAGCAAGACAGGGCATGTCGGAAAGGAGATCCCCACGTCCTGGGTTCAGCACTGTACACCGTATCCCACAAGGGAAGTTATACTGACAAAGCCTTGATTCGACAGTGCCTGTTTTACCCTGTGCCGGTTCTCTCGAACCCACCAGAGCGATAACGTGTATTTGTACAGGAGCCTCGCCATAACGAGATCGTTGTAAAACGAGAGGGATAATACGCCTGTTTAAATTTAGTGCTCAGAAAATTAAATAATGTTTAAGAACGGTTTAGGTAAATCTTATTAATAAAATGTTGAGGGTTTATTTAAGGTTATTCATTTTAAATGGACAATTAAATTATTAACGGGGGAGGGGAAAATGACATGGTTTGATAACCTGCTGAATCATTTTGCGCTATATCCGGCACATCTGTTTGTGCTGTTATTCGTGATGGCGCTGAGCAAATCGACGGTGCTGATCTCCTCCGTGCTGCCGCCTGCGTCGGTGATGCTGC
Organism: Enterobacter cloacae complex sp. GYL001; assembly: GCF_049237125.1. Classification (NCBI taxonomy): domain Bacteria; kingdom Pseudomonadati; phylum Pseudomonadota; class Gammaproteobacteria; order Enterobacterales; family Enterobacteriaceae; genus Enterobacter; species Enterobacter cloacae complex sp. GYL001. Next base: position 518,066 of record NZ_JBMKGW010000001.1, read on the forward strand.
TGGCGGGCATTACCGTCAGCCAGGGGAGCATGCATCCTGCGCTGACGTGGCTCGCCGTGGTGATGGGGGCAACGGCGGGTTCGGTGCTGAATTACCATATCGGCCAACTGATGGGGCATACCAGGATGGTCACGCGCTTCACCTCAAAGCATGCCAATAAGTTCCTGCGGGTCCAGCATCAGCTGCAAAAGAACGGGGTCATCGTGCTTTTTACGTCGCGCTTCCTAGCGGTGTTGCGTTACATCGTCCCGCTGGCGGCCGGGATGCTCAGGCTGAACGCCGTCAAGGTCTACGCCGTCAGCCTGCTTTCCGCCAGTGCGTGGGCGGCGCTGTATGTCGGCGCGGTCACCGGCATCAGCGCCTTTTGAATTACAGGCTCCCCATTCCGCCGTCCACCAGCAGTTCCGTTCCCACCGTGTAGCTCGACTCGTCGGAGGCCAGATAGAGTGCGGCTTTTGCCAGCTCGGTCGTCGAGCCCATTCTGCCCAGCGGCACCAGCTTAATGACCTCTGCCATCATCGCGTTAAGCGCCTCGTCGCTTAAGCCCGTTTTCGTAAACGCCGGGGTTTCCACCGGACCGGGACTCAGACCGTTGACGCGGATCCCGCGCGGCAGCAGCTCCGCCGACAGTGTACGCGCCAGCGACAGCAGGGCGGCCTTGCTCGCGGCATACGCGCTGCTGGTGGGCAGGCCGATGCGCGCGCTCACGGAGCCGCAGAGGATCACCGAGGATGGGTTATTCAGCAGCGGCAGCAGCGCCTGAATTAAAAAGAACGGTCCCTTCAGGTTGATGTTCATCAGACGGTCCCAGGCCTCTTCCTGCCAGACTTCCAGCGGCGCGTGCGTTACGTCACCGGCGTTGAGAAAGACCGCATCCAGGCGTGGCCAGCGGGCGGTGAGGGTCTCCGCCAGCGCTTTTTGCGACGAAATATCGCCTGCGTCGGTTGGGATCACCCAGGCCTTATCGCCCAGAATGCGCTCTGCTTCGGCGAGGGTATCCGGGTTGCGTCCGGTCACGGCGACGCGCGCCCCTTCAGCGATAAACGCCTGCGCGGTGGCGAGACCGATACCGCTGGTGCCGCCGGTAATCAACGTATACTTATCGGTTAAACGACCCATGTTCTTCTCCTGAAATGTCTCTGGAGAAAGCACTATAGAAACGTTAGTATCGAAAGGAAACCAGGTACCAAATGGATACTAACGAGGCAAGAGGTGTGAAATGGCAGAGATGCTGGAAGCGTGCTGCGAAAAAAAATCTGAGGCGTATACCTGCCCGATGACGCAGTTTGTGAACCTGATTTCCGGTAAGTGGGCGATCCCCATTCTCTATCGCCTGATTGTGTTCAATACGCCCGTTCGCTTTGGCGATCTGCTGCGGGCCGCTGCCCCCATCACCCAGAAAGAGCTGACGAAGCAGCTGCGCCTGTTTGAGCAGCGCGGGCTGGTGACGCGAACGGTCTACCCGGAGATCCCGCCGCGCGTGGAGTATCAGATCACCGAGCTGGGGCTAACCCTTCAGGACGCACTCTCGCCGCTGGCCGCCTGGATGAGCGAATACGGCGACCAGCTTCAGCGTTAGGCTACTGTTTTACGTAGCGCGGATCCCCGCTTCATCGGTGAGATAGGCCACCAGAATATCGACTGCGACCCCGTAGCGCGCGTCGCGAACAATCAGCAGCGACCACCAGTCGCCGATAATATCCAGCGAACGGGCTACGGGGCAGGTGCTCTCTTCAAGGCGGGTACGTTTCACAGCGAATTCTCCGGTGGGGTATGGTTTTTTTATAAAACTCATCGGCACACGCCGTAAGCACGTTAATCATCAGTTTGAGAAATGCTTCCCGAAAAACCTGTCACGGATCTGTCACACTCAGGGCGACATTAAAAACGTGTGAGGAATTAGGGATGAGAAAAGCACTACTCGCAGTTGCCGTGGCAGGTACCCTTTCCGTGACCTTTGGCGCACAGGCGCAGGACACGCCGGACGGCTATCAGCTGGAACAGGTGCTCATCATGAGCCGCCACAACCTGCGCGCGCCGCTTGCCAATAACGGCAGCGTGCTGGAGCAGTCCACGCCGAAGCAGTGGCCGGAGTGGGACGTCCCGGGTGGACAGCTCACCACCAAAGGTGGCGTACTGGAAGTGTATATGGGTCACTATATGCGCGAGTGGCTGGCAGAGCAGGGGATGGTGAAGACGGGTGAATGCCCGCCAGCGGATACCGTCTATGCCTACGCCAACAGCCTCCAGCGCACCGTGGCGACCGCGCAGTTCTTTATCACCGGCGCGTTCCCCGGGTGCGATGTTCCTGTGCATCACCAGGAAAAAATGGGCACCATGGACCCCACCTTCAATCCGGTCATTACCGATAACTCCCCTGAGTTTCGCGAGAAAGCGCTGAAAGCGATGGAGACGGAACGGCAGAAAATGCAGCTGGATGAAAGCTACAAACTGCTGGAACAGCTGACAAACTACAGCGACTCGCCGTCCTGCAAGGAGAAAAAAGTCTGCTCCCTGACGGAGGCGAAAGATACGTTCAGCGCCGATTATGAAAAAGAACCGGGCGTCTCCGGGCCGCTGAAGGTGGGTAACTCGCTGGTGGATGCGTTCACGCTACAGTATTACGAAGGCTTCCCGACAGACCAGGTGGCCTGGGGGGAAATCAAAACCGATCAGCAGTGGCGCGTGCTGTCGAAGCTGAAAAACGGCTATCAGGACTCGCTGTTTACGTCGACGGAGGTGGCGCAGAACGTGGCTAAACCGCTGGTGAAGTACATTGATAAAGCGCTGGTGACCGACCAGGCAAAAGCGCCAAAAATCACCCTGCTGGTGGGGCACGACTCTAACATCGCCTCGCTGCTGACCGCGCTGGACTTCAGGCCTTATCAGCTGCACGACCAGCAGGAAAGAACCCCGATTGGCGGTAAAATTGTCTTCCAGCGCTGGCATGACAAAAACACTAATCAGGAGCTGATGAAAATTGAGTATGTCTACCAGAGTTCAGAGCAGTTGCGTAACGCCAGCGTACTGTCGCTGCAATCCCCTGCGCAGCGCGTGACGCTGGAGCTGAAGGGCTGTCCGGTGGATGGCAACGGCTTCTGTCCTGTCGATAAATTCAATGCGGTGATGAACAACGCGGCGAAATAGAAGAGAGCTCCCGCTGCACAAGCCTGTCTCTTATAAACAATGTCCCTGATGTTTGAGCCAGGCTTCTTTTCAGATCGTTTCCGTGTCGACGACCTGAGCGGTGAAACTGTACTCGGCCAGCAAAACGTGAGTAATTATATAAATAATTTGTATCCTTAGCAGGTCTAATTATTTATCTCCTCCATTTATATCCAATACTGTTATTTCCCTCTCAAAGATCAGATATTTACAACAAATTTGAATTATGTAAACTTTTTACTTTACCCATTCTATTAGCGTGGTTTCTGGTATGGATAACTGGTCAGCGCTTTTTGACGGACAGACCCGATACTTTCTGGACATTAATGACAGTACAGTGAAGCCGGATGTCCTGCGTTTTCGCGGCAGGGAAGCTCTGAGCGAGCCCTTCCGCTGGGACATTGAGTTCACCTCCGTGCAGGCGAACATTCCCCCGGAACAGGTGCTGATGAAATATGCCACCTTCCGGATGCGGAGCGGCAAAAGTGTTCACGGTATGGTGACCCGCCTGGAGTGGCTTTCCACCACCGCCGACCAGTCGCATTACCGGGTGGAGCTGAGCTCCCGTCTGGCGCTGCTCAGCCTTACCCGCCAGTGTCGCATTTTCCAGAACCAGTCCGTGCCGGAGGTGGTGGAGCTGGTTCTGCGTCAGCACGGGCTGGAAGGGCCGGACTTTGAGTTTCGTCTGGAGCGCAGCTATCCGGCGCGTGAGCTGATAACCCAGTGGCGGGAGACGGATTTACAGTTTATCCAGCGCATTCTGTCCGAGGTGGGAATTTACTGGCGAACGGAGATGGATGATGTGCGCGGTCTGGATACGTACATTTTTGCCGACAGCCAGCTGAACTACCGGTTTGATGTGCGCCTGCCTTACCGTGAGCCATCGGGTCTGTTCGACGGTGCGGCAGAATCGGTCTGGGATGTGCGGACCTGGCACAGGGTAGTCACCGGCACCGTCGCCACGCGGGATTACAACTACCGGACAGCCACCACGCCGATGGATGCGACGGTCAGCGTACGCAGTAATGCGGTGACGACGGGTGAGCACTACCGCTACAAAGCGCCGTACCGGGAAGCAGGCGACGACAGCGACCCGGAGCCGGAAACCGAATCCGGCGCATTTTATGCCCGGCTTCATCACGAGCGGGAACTCAATAAATCAGCCCGCATTCACCTGTTCAGCAACGCCTCACACCTCGCACCCGGTCAGGTGCTGGAGCCGCAGGGCGATGTCATTACGGCCCTGAAAGAGGGGGTCATCCTCACGCTGGTGACCTTCCGGGGAGCGCGGGATTCCCGCCTGCATGTGTCGGTATGGGGCATGCCCTACACCGAACGGTACTGTTTCCGCCCGACGGAAGTTTCGCGCCCGGAAATTCACGGCACGCTTCCGGCGCGGATTGAGAGCCGGGAAAAGAACGATATCTACGCCCACCTGGACGACCAGGGCCGCTACCGCGTCAGGCTGGACTTTGACCGGGACGATGCTGAACAGGGATTCGCATACCTGTGGCTGCGGATGGCGAAGCCGTATGCCGGAGAAACGTACGGCTGGCATACGCCACTGACCGACGGGACCGAAGTGGCGATTGCGCACAGCAACGGCGACATCGACCTGCCGTACATCGCGTATGCGCTGCACGACTCGGAACACCCCGACCCCGTGACCCGCGACAACCACACCCGCAACGTGCTACGCACGCCCGCCAATAACAAGCTGCGGATAGAGGATAAGCGCGGTGAGGAGCATATCAAGCTCGCGACGGAATATGGCAAAACGCAGCTTAATACTGGTCACCTGGTTGACGCTCAGGGAAAAGCCCGCGGTCAGGGAACGGAGCTACGCACCGACGAACGGGGAACCCTGAGAGCAGGGAAGGGGTTGTTTGTCAGTGCAGATGCGCAGGCGAAAGCGCAGGGTGATGCGCTGGACATGGATGCCGCACTGAAGGAAATCGGCCGGCTTAACCAGCAACTGCAACAGCTGGAAATGGCGGCAGAACAGGCGCAGGCGCTGAAGGCGGATGTCGACAGCCAGATACAGATGTTTGAGCAGCGGCTGAAGCCTCTCAATGAGGTGCTGCTGATGTCCGCTCCGGAAGGGATGGCGCTGACCAGCGGGGAGCATCTGCAAATGACAGCCACAAAAAACGTTGCCGTTAACGCCGGGGGCGATATCAGCGCCGGAACAATGGGCAATCTGACGCTGCTTACCGGGGAGAAGCTGGGGCTGTTTGCCCGGACAGGTCAATTGAGCGTCAAGTCAGGGGAAGGGCCGGTAGGTGTCCAGGCACAGAATGCCAGCCTGCGGCTGTTTGCGGAGAAGAAGCTGACGATGAGCTCGGCGGGTGACATCTCTCTGGCCGGGAAAAAAGGTATCACGCTGATTGGTGGCGGCAGTTACCTGAAACTTGAGGCGGGGAAGGTTGAATACGGCACGACAGCAATGTACCTGCGAAAGGTGAAAAGGACGATGGCGGCGGGAAGCATTACCCTAGAACAGGGGCCGACTGAAATGCCCGCTCCATTACCAAATTTATCATGTGGTCCAAATACAGCGTATTTCAGGGTCCTGGATTTCTTAACAGGATCTGAAAATATTGAGTTTGCATATCAATTACAGACATCTACCGGTACAGTGGCAGGAAGAACGGATTCAGCCCTGACGCATGTAGTAAATTCAGATACAGAAGAAAACGTAAACCTGGTCTATGTTTTCCAGATCAGAGCGGGGACAAGGTAATGGCAGTTTCATCAACAACAACCACAAAAGAGCAGGAGCAGCAGGAAAAGAAGGTCAGTGTTGATTTCTTTCACATTGATATGATTCCCAATGCAATGAGAAAGATGGGCTGGGAAATGGCACCCAAATTAATGGAGCATTGGTTCAGTATTTTCCCAGCTTACTCATTTAATAAAGAATCAAAAACGGAACTTTTAAACTGCGATGCAAGAAGCATCCCTCCATCTAAGGTGAATGATAACATTGTTAAAATGGCATGGGCGAATCAGTATCCCCAGGTTAAAAATGGTATTAATGAGCTTAGGTCAACGTGGCACACCATAAATAGCCGAAAGATATTAAAAAATCATATATCCAAGTTAGATATCTCTGAAGGGGAAACTATTAAGTTTGGGTTTTCAGATGATGTGAAAGAATTAGATGCGACAGCTCAGGCTAATTTTCTTATAATTGGCGATGAATTCGATACGATAAATGATTGGTATGGCGCAATTGGTAATTGTAATTTAAAAGTATGCGTCCGTGGGACAGTCAATCTACTTAATGATATACTTACTCTGACTATTGAGTCTTTAGGGTTTTATATTAAAGATACATACGACTTTCTGGATAATCATAAATTTGGTATCGATATACCAGAGTCATTAGGCATTTGGGGGAAAGAACGAATTCTAAATAAAGTGGAAACACTTTCGTATATGTCATCCTACGGATCATGTGCATTTGGACTTTTAGTTGAAATATTTCCCGGCTTTGTGCCAGTGTTTAATTCCGACTTCAGGAAATGGCAAAAAAAACATAACACTGGTGGAGACTATATAGTTTTTTCTGATTTGCTTTGGCTGCCACCATTAGATAAAGACCGTTTGGTGATTCTATGAATAAAATGAAAAGGTTGAAATTATGTCTATTATTCACACCATTTTTTATATTGTGGATGATTTTATCACCAACAGCCTTCACTGGAGATTTCAACAAAACACACGAAAAAATTAGTGAAGATGGAAAATACAAAATTGTGGCTTATTATGTCCTGCCCACTACCCCAGTATCTTTTTTTCAATGGGCTTTCGAAGGTGATGTTTTTTTGGTACTGTATGATGCGGATAATAATTATTTAGGCCAAAGTTCACCATTTTGGTTTACAGACCAATATACTATTTTTGGAAATGATATACTTTTCCCTGATGATACTGATGGAGAAGATAAGTCATTATATCTTAACGGGGTAAATGATTTTACCGAAGGTTACACAATCCCCGTCAAAAAGAAAAAATGGTGGAGTGTTTTTTACTCATTTTTTTATTGAATAGTAAAAACCCAAAAATGATGGTTGTTTTATGATGAAGCGAGTTTTCAGTGCTTTTTTATCGCAGTATTAATTGTTGCTTTTCTACAAAGAATATGTTATTGGCCTCTATTTAGTGTTAAACCTGTTCGCAGGCCGCAATTGATAGTGAGGTCTGGCTGCTCAGGGATCGCAAAGCGGTAGATGCCGCTGATTACCCGACCTTGCTTCGCAAGACCGATACGGTACTTCAGGACGACGTACTGGCGTCAAAGAACTGCGGGTGATGCCTGTCCGCATGTGTAGCTGTTGCCGAAGTTGGTGACTCAATGATGAGCAGTATAATTTTCATCTCTTTAGCCGCCCATATGCAGCAAAACATCAGAATTAAGCAAATACCAAACAGAAAGAACCAAACGGGGGAAGATGCAAAAATCCTCCGGCAATAGCGCTGGAGGATGAGTGTATAGGAGACCCCCGCGCGGGCGGGGGGAACGTTCAGACGTTTTTACGTTCGATGGTTTGCTCGCCCCAGAACAGCGAGTCTTTGTCGGTTTTTTCGAAGGCGCGAACCAGCACTTCATCGTTGCCTTCTTCCCAAATCTGCTCAGCCAGCTTTTCGTCATAATTGGCGACTTCAAAGATGGCTTCGGCAATCTCCGGAGAGGTATTGCGTAAACTTGCCCATTCACCCACGTGGTGAGCTTTGGATTCTTGAGTTGGCATACTTGTCCTCCTGTTGGGTTAGCCGTTCAGTTTTTTGGCAAGACCCGCGACGTATTCACCCTGATAGCGGGCGATTGAAAGTTCTTCATTGCTTGGCTGACGAGAACCATCCCCACCGGCAATGGTTGTCGCGCCATACGGTGTCCCGCCACGAACCTGGGAAACATCGAACAGTTCCTGCGCGCCGTAGCCAATCGGCACAATCACCATCCCATGATGGGCAAGGGTAGTCCAGGTGGAGGTGATCGTCTGCTCCTGGCCGCCGCCCGTGCCGGTAGAGCTGAACACGCTGGCCAGCTTGCCGTATAACGCGCCGGAGGCCCAGAGCCCGCCCGTCTGGTCGAGGAAGGTGCGCATCTGGCCGGACATATTGCCGAAGCGGGTCGGGGTGCCGAAGATAATGGCATCATAGTCCGCGAGCTCCTGTGGGGTAGCGACCGGGGCGTTTTGTGTTTTCCCCCCGGCTTTGGCGAAGGCTTCCGCCTGCATGGTTTCCGGTACGCGTTTAACCACGACCTCAACGCCGTCTACTTTGTTTGCGCCTTCTGCTACTGCGTGAGCCATGGTTTCAATGTGTCCATACATGGAATAATAGAGCACCAGAACTTTTGCCATTTTGCATCACTCCTCGTTGGTTTTTCTTACAGCGGATCGCTGCGTTCCTTTAAAGATATGACATCACAGCCAGACTGCAAAAATGAACGGCATTTCTTTGATATATAACAATATCTTTTGGTTACGCGCCTTGTAGCAAAATGAAACAACTTTCACGGCGCGGATTTTTCAAAATATAAGAAAGGCTTATGAATGACTTCCCCGATATTTCATACGAAAGGCTGAGATCATGTTGCAGAATATTACCTCTCGCTTGCCGGATAGCCGCATTACACTAAGCTTAGTTTCACGCGGCACAGATAAAGGCACTGTCCTTGAGCCGCGAGGTGAAAGAATCCTCTTTTACTGAATGCAATATGATGTCTAATGTTTCACACTCTGGAGGTTAGAGATGGCAAACCATCGTGGTGGTTCAGGTAATTTCGCTGAAGACCGTGAAAGAGCATCAGAAGCAGGTCGTAAAGGTGGCCAGTCTAGCGGGGGCAACTTTAAAAACGACCCTCAGCGCGCATCAGAGGCTGGTAAAAAAGGGGGTAAAAATAGCCACGGCAGCAACAAGTAGTACGCCGGGTTAACTCCCTGCCGCCGGGTTTCCCGGCGGTTTTTTTATGTCTGCTGCATTGAACTGTCATCAAAGGCATCGCACACTACAGGATTGATTCTTCGTGCTGGTGTCCCATGTCCGTTTCCCGTTTTACCTTCTCCATTAAGCCTCAGGAAGCGATCCTGATTTTGATCACCATGTTCTGGGGCGGAACCTTTCTTGCCGTTCAGTACGCGGTCACGATGAGCGATCCGTTTTTCTTTGTAGGGCTGCGCTTTGCAACCGCGGCGATTGCCGTGGCGCTTATTTCGCTGAAGACCCTGCGCGGGTTGACCCTGAGAGAGCTTAAAGCGGGTGTCGCCATTGGCGTGGCGATTGCCATGGGCTACAGCCTGCAAACGTGGGGGCTCCAGTCTATCTCCAGCAGTAAATCCGCCTTCATCACCGCCATGTACGTACCGCTGGTGCCACTGTTGCAGTGGCTGTGCCTCGGCAGAATGCCGGGCCTGATGTCGTGCATTGGCATCGTGCTGGCGTTCATCGGACTTATTTTATTAGCCGGGCCGGAAAATAATCTGCTGGCGCTGGGGCCGGGGGAGATCATCACTCTGGTGGGGGCCGTCGCCATTGCGGCAGAAATTATCCTGATTAGCGCCTGGGCAGGAAAAGTGGACGTCAAGCGGGTGACGGTGGTGCAGCTTGCCACCGCGTCGCTGGTGGCGTTCGCGACGATGGCGCCGGCAGGGGAGTCCGTCCCGCCGATGTCTACCGGGCTTATCGTCGTGGCGCTGGGGCTGGGCATTTTCAGCGCCATTATCCAGGTCACCATGAACTGGGCGCAGCGCAGCGTATCCCCGACACGGGCGACGGTCATTTATACCGGTGAACCGGTGTGGGCGGGTATTTTCGGGCGACTCGCCGGGGAGCGTCTGCCCCTGCTGGCGCTGGTGGGCGCGGCGTTTATTGTTCTCGGCGTGCTGGTGAGTGAGTTAAAACTCAGAAAGCGTCGGAATGCGGTGAACGATTTAACGGCCGAATAAGCTTTTGATTGAAATAAAGGGCAGGTTTAACTACGATGTGTACGGATGAAAACCGTACACGATAAATGAAACCATGCCAGCACTCAAAAAACAGCGTATCGATCTTCGCCTGTCGGACGAAGACAAAACAATGATTGAAGAAGCGGCAGCGATGACCAACCAAACGATCACCCAGTTTATGGTGAACAGTGCGTCAGAGCGTGCTGCCGAAGTCATCGAACAGCATCGGCGTCTCGTATTAAACGAAGCCTCATGGAATGCCGTTATGGATGCCATCGACAATCCACCAGAGCCAAATGAACGCCTGAAGCGAGCGGCGAAACGTCTTCGAAACATGGAGTGAAGCGTCGTGGCAAATCTCACGATCGAAATGTTATCAGAGGGAACCGATTACGATTTCGGCGATTTCGATTGTGGTGAACCCTCGCTAAATGCCTTCCTTACCGAGCACCTGGTACGTCAGCACGGCGGGCGTAATTTACGCGGCTACCTGCTTAAAGAACGCGACCATCCGCGTGTCCTGGGCTATTACACACTTTCGGGAAGTTGCTTTGAAAAAGCGATGCTTCCTTCAAAGACTCAGCAGCGCCGCATCCCATACAGCAACGTCCCCAGCGTGACGCTGGGGCGTCTGGCTGTCCATAAAGAACTACAGGGAAACGAGTGGGGAACAACGCTTGTCACACACGCTATGCGCGTGGTTTATCTGGCGTCGCAGGCTGTTGGCGTCCACGGAATTTTTGTGGATGCGCTTAACGAACGGGCCAAACGATTTTATCTGAAGCTGGGGTTTATCCCGCTGGCAGGTGAAAACAGCAGTTCGCTGTTCTTCCCCACGCAATCTATCGAACGACTGTTTGAGCAGGCATGATCGCTCTTCAGGAACATGCAGGTCGGGTAAGGCGTCGCCGTCACCCGACGTGTAGATTTCATGGATCCTGAGTCGCCACGGCGCCCTGCGGCGCGGCAGCCACCCGGTGGCTCAGCAGGGCGTTGAGCAGGATCGCGCCGAAGGTCGCCGTGCCAATCCCGCCCACCGTAAACCCGCCCAGCGTCAGGGCGAAATCACCCGCCCCCAGCACCAGCGTTACCGCCACCATGATCAGGTTACCGTTCTGGCTCAGATCAACATGGTTCTGCACCCAGATGCGTGCCCCCGCGACGGCAATCAGACCAAATACCACAATCGAGGCGCCGCCAATCACGGGTGCCGGGATGGTGTGGATCAATGCGCCGAATTTCGGGGAAAAGCCGAGCAGCATCGCCATCACCGCCGCCGCCACGAAGACCAGCGTCGAATAGACTTTGGTCACTGCCATCACGCCGATGTTTTCCGCGTAGGTGGTCACGCCGCTGCCGCCGACCGAGCCGGAGAGCATGGTCGCCAGACCGTCTCCCACAAACGCCCGCCCCATATACGGATCCATATTGCGCCCGGTCATTCCCGCTACGGCTTTCAGGTGGCCCAGGTTTTCAGCCACCAGAATCACCGCGACAGGCGCGATGAGCATCATCGCCTGAGCGTTAAAGGTGGGTGAGGTCATCTGCGGCAGGCCGAACCAGGCGGCCTGGTGAATCAGTGTGAAATCAACCGGTTTGCCGAGACCGAACACGTTCGCCAGCAGCGCGTAGACCAGACAGGCCGCAATCAGCCCGACCAGGATCAGCAGACGCTGGATCATGCCGCGCGTAAAGACCGCCACCACGCCGATGCACAGCACCGTTATCACCGCCATCCAGCTTTCAAATGGTGAGCCGGATACGCTCTTCACCGCAATCGGCGCGAGGTTCAGGCCTATCGCCATCACCACCGCCCCGGTGACGACGGGGGGCATCATCCGCTCGATCCAGCGCGTGCCGACTTTCATCACCACCAGACCGGTCAGGGTGTAGACCAGCCCACAGGCGATAATGCCGCCGAGGGCCACGCTCAGGTTGGGGTTAATACCCTGACCGTTAAACCCGGTCGCTGCAATGACCACCCCCACGAAGGCGGCGCTGGAGCCCAGATAGCTGGGCACACGCCCGCCGGTGACAAAAAAGAACAGCAGGGTACCCATACCCGACATCAAAATGGCGAGGTTAGGATCCAGCCCCATCAGCATGGGCATCAGCACCGTCGCACCAAACATCGCGACCGCATGCTGCACGCCCATCACCATTGTCTGCCCGAGCGGGAGCCTTTCATCCGGCGCGACCACGCCTTCTTCTGTGGAGGTCGATTTCAACTGCCAGTGGGGAAGTCCGAACATAATCTGTCTCCTGAATGCGGATTAACAGGCGGGTCGCATAAGTGCGTGATAGCCGCGGTCGAACCACACCAGCCCTTGCGGCGCCGGGTGGCGTACGATGGATACGATGTCGCAAAACAGAATGTCGTGAGTGCCAACGCTCACCACCTGGCTGATGCGGCAGTCGAACGAGGCCAGCGCATTTTCCAGACGTGGGCAGCCCGTGTCGCCTGTCTGCCAGCGGGCAGCGGCAAAGCGGTCCGCCATCGGCGTTTTCCCGCCAAACAGGTTGGATAAAGGCTCCTGTCCGGCACTCAGCGTGTTAACGCACAGGGTGCGGTTCTCGCTGAAAATCGGCCAGACCGACGCGCCGCGGTTCAGGCACACCAGCAGGGTAGGCGGGGAATCCGTGACGCTGCATACCGCGCTGGCGGTGAAGCCCGCCAGGCCTGCCGGGCCGTCGGTGGTAATGATATTGACCGCTGCGCCGACGCAGGCCATAGCGTCGCGAAAGGTTTGTTTATCCGGTGTCATCACGTTCGCTCCTTACGCCAGCCCGCAGGCATCGTCAAAGGCCAGACGCGGCAGGCGTCCGTACAGTTTGGTCGCATCGCCATAGCCGATGTTAATCAGCAGATTGCTTTTGAGTAGCGTGCCCGTGAAAAAGGCCGCGTCCACTTTTTCCCGGTCAAAACCCGACATCGGCCCGGTGTCCAGCCCGAGCGCGCGGCAGGCGAAAATCAGGTACGCGGCCTGCATTGAGCTGTTGCGAAAGGCGGTCTCTTCCGCCAGCGCGGGGCTTGCGGTAAACCAGCTTCTGGCATCGCCGTGCGGGAACAGTTCAGGCAGGCGCTCATAAAACTCGCTGTCCCAGGCGACAATCGCCGTGACCGGGGCCGTGAGCGTTTTCTCCAGGTTGCCGCTGGAAAGCGCCGGGCGGAGCTTCTCTTTTCCTTCCGGGCTTCGCACAAACACAATGCGCGCCGGTGAGCAGTTGGCGGACGTCGGCCCCCATTTCATCAGGTCATAAATCTCGCGCAGCGTCTCGTCACTGACCGGTATATCCAGCCAGCCGTTATGGGTACGTGCGCCGGTAAACAGCGTTTCCAGCGCGGCGGGCGTGATGGCTTCGCTCATTCAAGCTCCTTACAAAGCGGGTTCTGGGCTGTGCAGCAGGCTCGCAAGCCCGTTCAGCAGCAGAGTGTTAAAGGTGTCCGGCGCGGTAACGTTGCAGGCATGCCCGCCCTGGCGCATGACCGTTTTGCGGGCGTGCGGGAGGGCGGCGTGCAGTTCAGCGGAGCAGACGGACGGCACCAGCAGATCGTCGGTGGAACAGATAATCTGCACGGGGCAGCGAACGCGTGCCGCGTGGCGGCTAAAATCGGCCTGCTTCAGGGCATGTAGCCTGCGCAGCAGATTGGCTTTGCCCTGAAAGTGGGCCAGCGCCAGCGCGTCCTCGGCCTCCAGCCGCGGGGCGCGGGCGGCCATCCAGTCTGCCGGGTAGAGGAACAACGGCTGCGCCTCTACCCACGCCTGCGCGCCGCCCGCATGCAGCAGGCGTTCGCGAACGTCAAAACAGCGGCGGGTATGGGCATTGAGGGTCAGCCAGCCGTTGACGCGGACCAGCGCGGTGAGGGCGTCGGGCTTATCGATAGCCAGCCGCAGGCCGACCAGCGCCCCCAGCGCGTGACCGACCACGCAGTAACGGGCGATCCCGGCCCCGGCTAACGCCAGCGCGAGCTCGTCGGCCATGTGTGCGAGGGTGTAGTCTTCCGGCAGGGTATCCGGGTTATTCCCCGTGCCCCGCTGGTCGTAGCACACCACCTGATACTCCTGCCCCAGCACGGCGAGCTGAGGCAGCCAGTAGTTGCCGCTGCCGCCGAGCCCGGCAATCAGCACCACCACGGGCGCACCCGCAAAGGGGGGCGGGGAAATGGACAGTTTCATGGCCGCCTCACTTTGCAATGTGCGCAACGGTGGCAATTTCAACCAGCGCTTCGGGCTTTACCAGCCCGCACTGGATGCAAAACCGCGCCGGTTTATCGCCGGGGTAAAACTCCGCGTAGATTTCGTTAATCGCGGCGTAGTTTTTCCAGTCGGTGATAAAGATGCTGTTGAAGGTCACGTCCTCCATCGTCCCACCCGCCGTTTCGATCACGGTTTTGATCGTCTCCAGCACGTGGCGGGTTTGCGCCTTTGGGTCATCGATAAACACCACGTTGTTATCTTTATCAAACGGCAGCGTGCCCGAGACATACACCACGCCGTCAGCGAGGGTGCCGGGGACAAACGGGGCAATCGGGGTGCTGGTGCCCGGCGGAATAATCACGGATTTCGGCATAGCGGTTCTCCTCAGGCGATGCGAGCGAGCGGGGGATCCAGCGCGTCGCAGAAATCATTGACGTTACTGACCCAGCCAAAAAAGGTTTCGATATTGAACAGGGCGGCTTTCTGGGCAAAATCCGGCCCGGCCTGATGGGTGGCATCCTCCAGCACCACCCCAAAATACTCGAGGAAAAAGCCGTCGCGCAGGGTCGACTCCACGCACACGTTGGTGGCAATGCCCGTAAAGACCAGATGACGAATGCCCCGGCTGCGCAGCAGGCTGTCGAGCGGGGTATTGAAAAAGCCGCTGTAGCGCGGTTTCGGCAGCACGATATCGCCGGGTTCCGGTACCAGCTCATCCACCAGCTGATAATCCCAGCCGCCTTTCGCCAGCAGCGTGCCCTGGAGTTCGGGCCGTTGGCGCATGGTTTTCAGGGCGTTGGAATTGTGAAAGTTGGGTGAGCCGGGACCGCCAGCCTCGACGTACTGCTCGTCCCAGCCGTTCTGGAACCAGACGATCAGCATGCCCGCAGCACGCGCGGCGCTCACGGCGGTTTTGATGTTCTCAATCACCGGCTGCGTGGTGGAGACGTCAAACCCGGCCAGATCCAGATACCCGCCTTTACTGGCATAGGCGTTTTGCATATCCACCACGATCAGCGCGCTGCGCTGCGCGTCAAAGGTAATGGCTTCCGGGCGAGCGTTGAGGGTCGTCATTACGCCACCTCCTTCGTCACGGCAGGGATGTGGGCGCGGCACTGCATCAGCGGCTGAATGCGCTCGCCGAAAGTTTCCACGCCGGTGAGAAAATCATCGAAGGTCAGCAGCACGCCTTCGGCGCCGGGCACGGCAGCCACTTCGTCGAGCATTCTGGCGACGCTGGCATACGAGCCAACCAGGGTGCCCATGTTGATATTGACGGCAGACGTCGGGTCGGCCATCTGGCGAACGTTGGTGTCCGCGCCGGAGCGGGTATCCTTCTGGCTCTGCTCGGTAAGCCAGCTCAGCGCTTCGTCATCCGCGCCGTCCTTGTATCGTTCCCATTTGGCGCGCGCGGCGTCGTCGGTTTCGTCGGCAATCACCATAAACAGCACGTAGGAGCCCACGTCGCGCCCGGTTTTGTCGGCGGCCGCTTTCATGCGTGCCGCGGTGGGCGCGAAGCCGGCCGGGGTGTTAACGCCTTTGCCGAAGCAGAAGTTGAAGTCGGCGTATTTCGCCGAGAATTCCATTCCCGCGTCGCTCTGTCCGGCGCATATCACCTTCATCGGCACCGACGGCTGCGGGCTGACGCGGCAGTCGTTCATGGTGAAGAAGTCGCCTTTGAAATCGCTTTTGCCGGTGCCCCACAGATCGCGCAGCACCTGCACATATTCAGTCAGGTAGTCGTAGCGACGGGAGAAGTAATCGTCCCCCGGCCAGATCCCCATCTGCTCGTACTCCGGCTTTTGCCAGCCGGTGACCAGGTTAACGCCAAAGCGCCCGCCGGAGATGGAGTCGATGGTGGAGGCCATCCGCGCCACGATTGCCGGGGGAAGGGTAAGGGTGGCGGCGGTGGCGTAAATCTGGATGCGCGAGGTTACCGCCGCCAGGCCCGCCATCAGGGTGAAAGACTCCAGGTTGTGGTCCCAGAATTCGGTCTTACCGCCGAAACCGCGCAGCTTGATCATCGAGAGCGCAAAGTCGAAGTGGTAGTGCTCCGCTTTCTGCACGATGGCTTTATTCAGCTCAAAGGTCGGCATGTATTGCGGGGCAGTGGTCGAGATAAGCCAGCCGTTGTTGCCGATCGGTACAAATACGCCAATTTTCATCACGAACCTCTCTTCATTACGTCGCAGGTGTCACGATGTTTTTGCAAAGGCAGTGCCAGTTTTGAAAATCACTTTGTTATTAATGTGTTAAATGATGGTTGTTAAAATTAACAGCGAAAATGTGGACTGGATGGTCAAAATCATTGCACAGAAAACAGGCACTCATGCGCGCTGAGGGTGCAGAAGGTCGTGGCGAGACGGGGGTTTTGCTATGCTGAGCGCAGGACAGAAAATGGAGAGCGAAAATGACACAAGGCGCAGTGAAAACACCCGGTAAACGTTCGCAGGCGGTGAGCGCCAAGAAACAGGCGATCCTCAGCGCTGCGCTGGAGACATTTTCGCAGTTTGGTATTCACGGTACGCGCCTTGAGCAGGTGGCGGAGCAGGCCGGGGTGTCCAAAACCAATCTGCTCTACTACTACCCGTCAAAAGAGGCGCTCTATATCGCGGTGATGCAGCAGATCCTCGATATCTGGCTGGCACCTCTCAAGGCGTTTCGCGAAGAGCTGGCCCCGCTGGTGGCGATAGAGGAGTACATACGCCTGAAGCTGGAGGTATCGCGTGATTACCCGCAGGCATCAAGGCTGTTCTGCCTGGAGATGTTGCAGGGCGCGCCGCTGTTGCAGGCGGAGCTGACCGGCGATTTAAAGCAGCTGGTGGACGATAAATCGGCCATTATTGCCGGATGGGTCGCCAGCGGAAAACTGGCGCCCGTCGATCCGCATCATCTGATCTTCATGATTTGGGCCTCAACCCAGCACTACGCTGACTTCGCGGCCCAGGTCGAGGCGGTGACCGGTAAAACGCTCCAGGACGAGGCGTTTTTCCAGAGCACCCTGGAAAACGTACAGCGGATGATTATCGAAGGGATCCGCGTGCGCTAGTTTCCCGGCGGAAGAGGACAGCTTAAGTCGCCCTCTTCACACTGCATCAGCGTGGCCAGAAACGCTTCGCGCTCCGCGGTTTTCTCCGCCAGACACTGGTTAACAATCATTGGCTGAACGCTCCCGCCTTCCGTACCCGAACCGATAAACGCACAGTCCGCGTCGCGCAGGCTAATCCACGCCTGCTGCGCCTTTTTCAGGAGATCGCGCTGAGGCGCTGCCGCACGTTTGATGGCGGCCTGATACGTCTCGTTGAGCTTTTTATCGGCGGCCTGGTACTGCTGCGCGCTACAGGTGTTCAGTTCAAGCTGGGTGGTCGCGTTATCGCACTCGTCGGCCAGCGCGCTGGCGCTCATGAGCAGGGCTGCACCTGCGAGAAATACTCTTTTCATCATCCCCTCCATGTAAAAAAGCCGGATACGCTGTGCTTATCCGGCCTGGGCTATTTTGTAGCCCCGGTAAGCGTAGCGTCACCGGGGAGAGTTTACACGATTAACCGATTGTCATCAGGCTGGCGTTACCTCCCGCCGCCGCGGTGTTGACGCTGAGCGAGCGCTCAACGTACAGGCGCTCCAGCAGCAGGTTGGTCTCCCCGCGGGCGAAGCCCTGCACCGAGACAATCGCGCCGCTGCGGGCCGCCACCTGCTCGCACAGTTCGCGTAGCTGGTCGGAATCACCGTGGTAGATCACCGCGTCAAACGGCTGGGTCAGCAGGGCATCGGCTTTCGCAAAGCGAATGCGGGCCGAGACCGCTTTTGGCAGCTGTTTGGCGAGGTCGCGATGCAGGGCATCTTCCGGCCACAGCACCTCACAGCCCGTTGCCGTTGCGGCTGCCAGCTGCACCAGCGCGTCCTGCTCGTTATCCGCCACGCACAGCACACGCTCGCGCGGCATCAGCGTCCAGGTGTTGCGCTCACCGGTAGGACCCGGCAGCAGACGCTGTGTTCCCGCCTGCGCCAGCTCGCCGTACTGCTGTGCAATCGCATGCAGCTCGGGACGATTTTCAGCCCACTTAATCAGCGCGTCCAGCGGTTGGGTCAGCACGGCTTTCACCTGCGCATCCACCGGATATTCCGCGTCCTGACGCGCCAGCGTCACGCCCAGCGCATTTTCCGGACGGTTTGCCAGCAGACGGTACAGATAGAGCGGACCGCCCGCTTTCGGGCCGGTGCCGGAGAGACCTTCACCGCCGAATGGCTGCACGCCCACGACCGCGCCAACCATATTGCGGTTGACGTACAGGTTGCCGACTTTAGCATTGCCGGTCACCTGGGCAATAGTTTCGTCGATACGGGTATGCACGCCAAGCGTCAGGCCGTAACCCGAGGCGTTGATCTGATCTATCAGCTCGTTGAGGTTGTTACGGTTGTAGCGCACCACGTGCAGTACCGGACCGAAGACCTCTTTTTTCAGCTCGTCGAAGCTTGCCAGCTCAATCAACGTTGGCGGCACGAAGGTGCCGGTCTGCCACTCGCGGGCATCTTCGCTGTTCTCGCGCACCGCCTGGAACACCGGACGGCCTTTGGCACGCATGGTCTGAATGTGGTTTTCGATGTTGGCTTTGGCTTCCGCGTCGATCACCGGCCCGATGTCGGTGGTGAGACGGCCCGGGTTGCCCATGCGGCATTCCGCCATCGCACCGCGCAGCATCTTCAGCGTGTGGTCAGCCACGTCATCCTGTAAGCACAGTACGCGCAGGGCGGAACAGCGTTGGCCCGCGCTGTCGAAAGCAGAGGCCAGCACGTCAACGACGACCTGCTCGGTGAGCGCGGAGGAGTCCACGATCATGGCGTTCATGCCGCCGGTTTCAGCGATCAGCGGGGTAGGACGGCCCTGCGCATCCAGACGGGTGGCGATGTTGCGTTGTAGCAGGGAGGCCACTTCGGTAGAACCGGTAAACATCACGCCGCGTACGCGGTTATCGGAGGTCAGTTTGGCCCCGACCGTTTCACCGCGCCCTGGCAGCAGCTGCACCACGCCCGCCGGTACGCCCGCTTCCAGCAGAATGCTAATGCCCTGGGCGGCAATCAGCGGGGTCTGCTCTGCCGGTTTCGCCAGAACGCTGTTGCCTGCGGCCAGCGCCGCGGCAATCTGGCCGGTGAAGATCGCCAGCGGGAAGTTCCACGGGCTGATACACACCACCGGGCCGAGCGGACGGTGGGTTTCGTTGTCGAAATCATCGCGCACCTGACCGGCGTAGTAGTGCAGGAAGTCGACCGCCTCGCGCACTTCGGCGATGGCGTTGCTGAAGGTTTTACCCGCTTCACGCACCAGAATGCCGATAAGCTGCTGCATCTGATCTTCCATCAGCACCGCCGCGCGTTCCAGAATGGCGGCACGCTCCTGCGGCGGGGTGGCAAACCAGATTGGCGCGTTGTTCACCGCGCTCTCCAGGGCCTGCTCCACTTCCGTTTCCGTGGCTTCGCGCACGTAGCCGACGATATCCTTCGGCTCTGCCGGGTTGATCACCGGCTGCATTTCACCGTCCTCAACGGACTGCTCAAGGATCGGCCTGGCCTGCCACTTCTGCAATGCGCTGTTAAGCAGGGCGGAAGAGAGCGACGCCAGACGGTGTTCGTTCGCCAGATCCAGACCCGCCGAGTTGACGCGGCCCGCGCCGTACAGCTCGCGCGGCAGGGCAATTTTCGGATGCGGCAGACCAATCTGGCCTTCCTGCGCCGCCATCTTCTCAACGGCCTGTACCGGATCGGCCACCAGTTCGTCCAGCGGCAGGGTGGTATCGGCGATGCGGTTAACGAAGGAGGTGTTCGCCCCGTTCTCCAGCAGACGACGCACCAGGTAGGCCAGCAGGGTCTCGTGGGTACCTACCGGGGCATAGATTCGGCACGGACGGTTCAGCTTGCCGTCGGCCACTTTACCGGTCACTTGCTCGTACAGCGGTTCACCCATGCCGTGCAGGCACTGGAACTCGTACTGGCCCGGATAGTAGTTCTGCCCGGCCAGGCTGTAGATCGCCGCCAGGGTATGGGCGTTGTGGGTGGCGAACTGAGGATAAATCAGGTTCGGCACGCCGAGCAGTTTTTTCGCGCAGGCGAGGTAAGAGACGTCGGTATAGACCTTGCGGGTATAGACCGGATAACCTTCCAGACCTTCCATCTGGGCGCGTTTGATTTCGCTGTCCCAGTAGGCGCCCTTCACCAGACGGATCATCAGGCGGCGACGGCTGCGGCTGGCCAGGTCAATCAGGTAGTCAATGACGAACGGACAGCGTTTCTGGTAGGCCTGGATAACGAAACCAATCCCGTTCCAGCCCGCCAGCTCCGGCTCGAAGCACAGTTTTTCCAGCAGGTCGAGGGAGATCTCCAGACGGTCCGCCTCTTCGGCGTCGATGTTGATGCCGATGTCATACTGGCGCGCCAGCAGGGTCAGGGACTTCAGGCGCGGGTAGAGTTCTTCCATCACCCGGTCGTACTGCGCACGGCTGTAGCGCGGGTGCAGGGCGGAAAGCTTGATAGAGATGCCCGGCCCTTCATAAATACCGCGACCGTTGGACGCTTTACCGATGGCGTGGATCGCCTGCTGGTAGGAGACCATGTAGGCCTGCGCGTCGGCGGCGGTCAGCGCCGCTTCACCCAGCATGTCGTAGGAGTAGCGGAAGCCTTTGTCTTCCAGCTTGCGGGCGTTCGCCAGCGCTTCGGCAATGGTTTCCCCGGTGACGAACTGCTCGCCCATCAGGCGCATCGCCATGTCCACGCCCTTGCGGATCAGCGGCTCGCCGCTCTTGCCGATGATGCGGTTCAGAGAGCGCGACAGGTTGGCTTCGTTATGGGTGGAGACCAGCTTGCCGGTAAACAGCAGGCCCCAGGTGGCGGCGTTAACGAACAGGGACGGACTGCGGCCAATGTGGGAGTGCCAGTTGCCGTTGCTGATTTTGTCGCGGATCAGGGCATCGCGGGTGGCTTTATCCGGAATACGCAGCAGCGCTTCCGCCAGACACATCAGCGCCACGCCTTCCTGCGAGGAGAGGGAGAACTCCTGCAACAGACCCTGCACCATACCGGCGCGTCCGCTGGCGGTTTTCTGGTTACGCAGCTTGTCGGCGAGCTGATACGCGAGGCTGTGCGCCTGAGCGGCAACGGCTTCCGGCAGGCGCGCCTGCTCCAGCAGCATCGGCACGGCGTCGGTTTCGGCACGGCGGTAGGCGCCGGTAATGGCGGCGCGGCTGACGGACTGCGGCAGGATCTGCTCGGCAAATTCCAGGAACGGCTGGTGGTTCTCTTCAACAGCCGTCGCGGCCTCTTCGCTTTCGTTCGCTGCACCCGCCAGCAGGGCAGGCAGCTCCGGCAGACCTTCTTCACTCTCCAGTCTTTCCAGATAGTTAAAAATCGCCTGCTTGATTAACCAGTGCGGTGTGCGGTCGATGCGGGTCGCAGCGGTTTTAATCCGTTCGCGGGTAGCGTCATCCAGCTTAACCCCCATGGTGGTCATCCCCATGCCAAAACTCCTGTTGTTCTGTAATAGCGTTCTGTTGATAGCGTGAAATATCCACCATGTTGCAACTTTGTGCAACCGTGTTAAATGTGACCTGGTCTGCAAGCTGGAAAATGAATGGATTGTTAACGATTAGTTAGCTGTGAAAAAGAACGTGCGGCGGTTTCTGAGCCCAGTTTTTATGCGGTGCTTAACACTTTTTAAAGGTGCAACCCGTAAAAGCGTGAGCGAGTGCAACCTATAGGAAAGACGTATAAAACCAGGGATGAAATTCATGTAAATGCAGTGTTAAATCGTTTGTCAGTGGGATGCGTATACGGCAGGATAGCGCGCCCAACGGAAACACATACACACATCACTACGTTCCGGTGATGACATAACAAGGCAACCCGGACGGTTGTCGCTCGACATTTTGGAGAATTTGAATGGCTATTAGCACACCGATGCTGGTGACATTTCTCGTTTATATTTTTGGCATGATCCTGATAGGGTTTTTGGCATGGCGTTCCACTAAAAACTTTGACGACTACATCCTCGGCGGGCGCAGCTTAGGCCCGATGGTCACCGCACTCTCTGCGGGCGCTTCCGACATGAGCGGCTGGCTGCTGATGGGGCTGCCGGGCGCGATTTTCATCTCCGGTATCTCCGAAAGCTGGATCGCCATCGGCCTGACCGTCGGCGCGTGGATCAACTGGAAGCTGGTGGCAGGCCGTCTGCGCGTGCACACCGAAGCCAACAACAACGCCCTGACGCTGCCGGACTACTTCACCGGACGCTTTGAAGATAACAGCCGTATCCTGCGCATTATCTCCGCGGTGGTGATCCTGCTGTTCTTCACCATCTACTGTGCCTCCGGCATCGTGGCGGGCGCGCGCCTGTTCGAAAGCACCTTCGGCATGAGCTATGAAACCGCCCTGTGGGCCGGCGCCGCAGCAACCATCCTCTATACCTTCGTGGGCGGATTCCTGGCGGTAAGCTGGACCGATACCGTGCAGGCGAGCCTGATGATCTTCGCCCTGATCCTGACTCCGGTGATTGTCATTTTCACCGTCGGCGGCTTTGGCGAATCGCTGGAAGTGATCAAGCAGAAGAGCATCGAAAACGTCGATATGCTGAAAGGGCTGAACTTCGTCGCCATTGTCTCTCTGATGGGCTGGGGCCTGGGCTACTTCGGCCAGCCGCACATTCTGGCGCGCTTCATGGCGGCGGATTCTCACCACACCATCGTTCACGCGCGTCGCATCAGCATGACGTGGATGATCCTGTGTCTGGCGGGGGCGTGTGCGGTCGGCTTCTTCGGTATCGCGTACTTCAACAACAACCCGGCGCAGGCGGGCGCGGTGAACCAGAACGCCGAGCGCGTATTCATCGAGCTGGCGCAGATCCTGTTCAACCCGTGGATTGCCGGTATTCTGCTCTCCGCGATCCTGGCGGCGGTGATGTCCACCCTGAGCTGTCAGCTGCTGGTGTGCTCCAGCGCCATCACCGAAGACCTCTACAAAGCGTTCCTGCGTAAGGGCGCGAGCCAGAAAGAGCTGGTGTGGGTAGGGCGCTTTATGGTGCTGGTGGTTGCGCTGGTGGCGATTGCGCTGGCGGCAAATCCGGAAAACCGCGTCCTGGGGCTGGTGAGCTACGCCTGGGCGGGCTTCGGTGCGGCATTTGGTCCGGTGGTGCTGTTCTCTGTACTGTGGTCACGCATGACCCGCAACGGCGCGCTGGCGGGGATGATTATCGGTGCGGTAACCGTTATCGTCTGGAAACAGTTCGCGTGGCTGGGCCTGTACGAAATCATTCCGGGCTTCATCTTCGGCAGCCTCGGTATCGTGGTGTTTAGCCTGCTGGGTAAAGCGCCGTCTGCGTCTATGCAGAAACGCTTTGCGGAGGCGGACGCGCACTATCACTCAGCGCCGCCGTCTAAGCTCCAGGCTGAGTAATTTTCCCCTCACCCTCACCCTAACCCTCTCCCCGGTGGGGAGAGGGAACAGACCGTTCACCAGTGTGAGTAATAATAAATGATGATTAAAACAGGGTTGATGGCGGCGGCATTAATGCTGCTGGCGGGTTGTAACGCGCCCACGCAGCACGCGCCGGTAGAAACCTGCAAAGCAGAAAATCAGATGCAGCAGACCACGCTCTATTTCGGCTTAAACCGTCCTGCCGGGGCGCAAATCACAGGCAACGAATGGCAGCAGTTTGTCGACCAGGACGTGACGCCACGCTTTCGCGATGGTTTAACGGTATTTGATGCGCGCGGTCAGTGGCTGGGGAATGATGGAAAAGTGGCGCGCGAGCCGAGCAAGGCATTGATGCTGATCCACGCTAAAGACGCGCAGAGTGAGAAGAATATCGAAGCGTTGCGCGGGATCTATAAGTCACGCTTCGCGCAGGAGTCGGTGATGCGGGTCGACCAGCCGGTGTGCGTGCAGTTTTAATGAAAACGGCGGGATAACCCGCCGTTGTTGTATCGTAGGCCCGTGCAAGCGAAGCGCCGCCGGGCACAAAACTTACAGCACCAACCCCGCAAAGCTCGCCGACAGCAGGCTTACCAGCGTTGCCCCGTATACAAGGCGTAAACCAAACCGCGACACCACGTTACCCTGTTGCTCATTCAGACCTTTTATTGCCCCCGCCACAATGCCAATGGAAGCGAAGTTAGCGAACGACACCAGGAACACGGACAAAATCCCCAGCCCGCGCGGTGACATTTGATGGGCTATTTTTTGCAGCTCGATCATCGCCACAAATTCATTCGCCACCAGTTTAGTTGCCATAATGCTCCCCGCGCTTAAGGCATCGCTCAGCGGAATACCAATAAGCCACGCCAGCGGATAAAACACATAACCCAGAATCTGCTGGAAGCTCATGCCAAATATGCCGGAGAAGAGGGCGTTAATGGCGCTAATAAGGGCGATAAAGCCAATCAGCATCGCCAGAATAATCATCGCCACCTTAAAACCGGCCAGAATATACTCGCCCAGCATTTCAAAGAAGCTCTGGGATTCGTGCAGTTTTTCCAGCCTGATATCCGGCTCCGCTTCCGGGCGGGCCGGGTTAATGACCGAAAGAATAATAAAGGTGCTGAACATGTTCAGGATCAGCGCCGCGACGACAAACCTGGCGTCGAGCATAGTCATATAGGCCCCGACAATCGACAGCGAAACCGTCGACATGGCCGTGGCAGCCATCGTAAACAGACGACGCGAGGAGAGATCGCCCAGCACGCCTTTGTAGGCAATGAAGTTTTCCGACTGACCGAGGATCAGCGAACTCACCGCGTTAAAGGATTCCAGCTTGCCCATGCCGTTCAGTTTTGACAGCAGCGTCCCGATCACCCGAATAAAGATCGGCAGAATACGCCAGTGCTGAAGAATACCAATCAGCGCCGAGATAAAAATAATGGGGCAGAGCACGCCAAGGAAAATGAACGCCAGCCCTTTTTCACCCATCCCGCCAAAGACAAAATTCGTCCCTTCGGCAGCGAATTTAAGCAGCGACTCAAAGAAACCGGAAACGTATTTAATAATAAACAGGCCGCTTTCTGCGTGGAGGAAAAAGAACGCCAGCGCGATTTCGATCACGATCAGCTGTAAAACGAAACGAATACGAATTTTTCGGCGGTCGAAACTCACCAGCCAGGCGAGCGCAAGAATAATCACCAGCGCCAGCAGGAAATGGACAATTTTAAACATGGCTTATTTTCAGTTGGTTTTCGAGGCGGACATTTAGCCACAGCCCCGGTTAACCGTAAATGGGCATTTTCGTTATACCTTATAAACGTAATGGTTACTCAGGCGATTATTACTCCGCAATGCGTTTACATCTGGTCATCAAAACGCAACACATTTCGCTTGTTTTTCTTGTTGCCGTAATGATAATCACTATCACAAGAATTTACTTTTCTTTGCATCAGTTGACCGCGATAAACATTTAAGGTGTCGGCATGTTTGTTCCTTTTCTCATTATGTTACGTGAAGGCCTTGAAGCGGCCCTGATTGTTAGCCTTATCGCCAGTTATCTGAAGCGTACCCAGCGCGGACGCTGGATTGGCGTCATGTGGGTTGGGGTTTTCCTTGCTGCGGCGCTCTGCCTGGGCCTCGGTATCCTCATCAACGAAACCACCGGGGAGTTCCCGCAGAAAGAGCAGGAGCTGTTTGAAGGGATCGTCGCCGTGATTGCGGTGGTGATCCTCACCTGGATGGTGTTCTGGATGCGCAAGGTCTCCCGTAACGTGAAGGTACAGCTTGAGCAGGCGGTGGATAACGCCCTGCAAAAAGGCAACCACCACGGCTGGGCGCTGATCATGATGGTCTTTTTCGCCGTGGCGCGTGAAGGCCTGGAGTCTGTGTTCTTCCTGCTCGCGGCTTTTCAGCAGGACGTGGGCATCTGGCCGCCGCTGGGCGCGGTGCTCGGGCTGGCCACGGCGGTTGTGCTTGGCTTCCTGCTCTACTGGGGCGGCATTCGTCTTAACCTGGGCGTGTTCTTCAAGTGGACCAGCCTGTTTATTCTGCTGGTGGCCGCAGGGCTGGCGGCAGGGGCGATCCGCGCCTTCCACGAAGCGGGTCTGTGGAACCACTTCCAGGACGTGGCGTTCGATCTCAGCAACGTCCTGTCGACCCATTCACTGACCGGTACCCTGCTCGAAGGGATCTTCGGCTACCAGGAAACGCCGAGCGTCAGCGAAGTGGCGATGTACTTTATCTATCTGGTTCCGGCGCTGATCCTGTTCGCTATGCCGCCGCGTACCGGCTCGCAGACGTCGCGCGTAGCGCCGTAAGTGCTGTTTTAGTTACAACATACTTTTAAAGGGAAGAGTCATGGCCATTCAGTTCCGTCGTAGTGCGTTATGCGCAGGCATTGCCGCGCTGTTCGTGTCTGCCTTCACCGCTCAGGCGGCAGATATTCCGCAGGTAAAAGTCACCGTCAACGATAAACAGTGCGAGCCGATGACCATCACGGTTAACAGCGGTAAAACGCAGTTTATTATTCAGAACCACAGCCAGAAGGCGCTGGAGTGGGAAATCCTGAAAGGCGTGATGGTGGTGGAAGAGCGCGAGAATATCGCGCCGGGCTTCAGCCAGAAGATGACCGCAAATCTTCAGCCCGGGGAATATGACATGACCTGCGGCCTGCTGACTAACCCGAAAGGTAAGCTGATCGTCAAAGGCGCAGCGACGGCGGACGCGGCCAAAGGCACGGCGCTGCTGAGCCTCGGCGACGCCATTACCGCCTATAAAGCCTACGTCACCAAAGAGACAGCGGACCTGGTGGCAGGCACCAAAGCCTTTACCGACGCGGTGAAAGCGGGCGACATCGAAAAAGCGAAATCCCTGTATGCGCCTACCCGTCAGCACTACGAGCGCATTGAGCCGATTGCCGAACTGTTCTCTGACCTCGATGGCAGCATTGACGCCCGTGAAGACGACTACGAGCAGAAGGCCGCCGATCCGAAATTCACCGGCTTCCACCGTCTGGAAAAAGCCCTGTTTGGCGATAACTCCACCAGTGGGATGGAGAAATACGCCGAGCAGCTCAACAGCGACGTGCTGGAGCTGCAAAAACGCATCAGCGAGCTGGCATTCCCACCGTCGAAAGTGGTGGGTGGCGCAGCGGGCCTGATTGAAGAAGTGGCCGCCAGCAAAATCAGCGGTGAAGAAGATCGTTACAGCCACACCGACCTGTGGGACTTCCAGGCGAACGTCGACGGCGCACAGAAAATTGTCGATCTGCTGCGGCCTCAGCTGCAAAAAGAGAACGGCGAGCTGCTGGCGAAAGTGGATGCCAACTTTAAGAAAGTTGACGCTATCCTGGCGAAATACCGCACCAAAGACGGGTTCGAAACCTACGACAAGCTGACCGATGCTGACCGTAACGCGCTGAAAGGCCCGATAACCACCCTGGCGGAAGATCTCTCCCTGCTGCGTGGCGTACTGGGTCTGGATTAAGCGATGAACAAGCATGACGAGTACGACGTGGCGGAACCTTCCCGACGTCGGTTGTTAAAAGGGGTAGGGGCGCTGGGCGGCGCGTTTGCCCTGGCGGGCGGCTGTCCGGTGGCGCATGCGGCAAAACCGCAAAGCGCCCCCGGCACGCTCTCCCCGGATGCGCGTATGGAAACGCAGCCGTTTTATGGTGAGCACCAGGCGGGGATCCTGACGCCGCAGCAGGCCTCGATGATGCTGGTGGCTTTCGATTCGCTGGCGAGTGATAAAGCCGACCTTGAGCGTCTGTTCAGGCTGTTGACCACGCGTATTGCCTTCCTCACCGCCGGCGGTCCCGCACCGGAAACACCGAATCCGCGCCTGCCGCCGATGGATTCCGGCATCCTCGGCGCGTTTATCGCTCCCGATAATCTGACCATCACCGTGTCGGTGGGGGAATCGCTGTTTGATGATCGCTACGGACTGGCGAAGCAGAAGCCGAAAGCGCTGCAAAAAATGACGCGATTCCCGAATGATTCTCTTGACGCGGCGCTGTGCCACGGCGATCTGCTGTTGCAGATCTGCGCTAATACCCAGGATACGGTGATCCATGCCCTGCGCGATATTATCAAGCACACCCCGGATCTGCTGAGCGTGCGCTGGAAGCGGGAAGGTTTTATCTCTGACCACGCCGCGCGCAGTAAAGGGAAAGAGACGCCGGTCAACCTGCTGGGCTTCAAAGACGGCACCGCCAACCCGGACAGCAGCAATACCGCGTTGATGAAGAACGTGGTATGGGTGACGGCGGATCAGGGCGAACCGGCCTGGGCGGTCGGAGGCACCTATCAGGCGGTGCGTATCATTCAGTTCCACGTGGAGTTCTGGGACCGCACGCCGCTGAAAGAGCAGCAAACTATCTTCGGTCGCGATAAGCAAACCGGCGCACCGCTCGGCATGAAGCACGAGCACGATGAACCCGACTACGCCCGCGATCCGAACGGGGATGTCATCGCGCTGGACAGCCATATTCGCCTCGCCAATCCTCGCACCAAAGAGACGCAATCCAGCCTGATGATGCGCAGGGGCTACAGCTACTCGCTGGGGGTGACCAACTCCGGTCAGCTTGATATGGGACTGCTGTTTGTCTGCTATCAGCACGATCTGGAGAAGGGATTCCTCACCGTGCAGAAGCGGCTCAACGGCGAAGCGCTGGAGGAATATATTAAGCCCATCGGCGGCGGCTATTTCTTTGCCCTGCCCGGCGCGCGTGAGGCGAACGCCTGGCTCGCTCAGGGTCTGATAGAAGCCTGATAATCGTCCCTGCGACAGTTCGCGGGGACATTATTTTTTCGAAGGACTATCTTATTGTTATATTTCTGTAATATTTCTATATAAGACTGATTTTCCATGTAGGGGCAGTCCTAAAAGTTGCATTCAGGTAAAATAAATGTTGCATTTATGATAATTCCTGATGTACTTAAGAGAAGACAGCGGTAGTTCCCGGCAGTGATGCTAACTCACTATGGAGATCGCGAATGGTTGCGTCCTGTACTGGACAAGGTAAACACATCAACCGCAGTACCCGGCGCGGAGGCTCAGACTCCGGCAGCGATTTCTTCACCACCAAATTCTCTCCTTCACCTCAAGAACCTTTTTCTACCGACGTGCATAACGGTGCGCGTAGCCGTTGTATATCGTCATCCGGTAATGCAAGCAATGGCTTACAAGGAAGCCAACCCTCTGATGTTCGTGCGCATAATCGTGCCGATGCTGGCGCGTGTGATGAATACCAACAACTCAAGGTGCTATCCATGGGAAGACAGAAAGCAGTGATCAAAGCTCGTCGTGAAGCAAAACGTGTGCTGAGACGGGATTCACGTAGCCATAAGCAGCGTGAAGAAGAATCGGTCACCTCGCTTGTGCAGATGAGCGGCGTAGAATCCATTGGCATGGCGCGGGACAGCCGCGATGCATCGCCAATTGTGGCGCGGAATGAAGCTCAGGCGCACTACCTGAATGCTATCGAGAGTAAACAGCTCATCTTTGCAACCGGGGAAGCCGGATGCGGGAAAACCTGGATCAGCGCCGCCAAAGCGGCGGAGGCGCTGATTCATAAGGACGTGGAAAGGATCATCGTTACCCGTCCGGTACTGCAAGCGGATGAAGATCTGGGCTTCCTGCCCGGCGATATTTCCGAGAAGTTTGCCCCGTACTTCAGGCCCGTCTATGACGTGCTGGTGAAGCGGTTGGGCGCTTCCTTTATGCAGTACTGCCTGCGACCAGAGATTGGCAAGGTGGAAATCGCGCCGTTCGCCTATATGCGCGGACGTACATTTGAAAATGCGGTCGTTATTCTTGACGAGGCTCAGAATGTGACCGCTGCGCAAATGAAGATGTTTTTAACGCGCCTCGGGGAGAACGTGACGGTTATCGTCAACGGCGATATTACCCAGTGTGACCTGCCGTCGGGCGTGAAGTCCGGCCTGAGCGATGCCATGTCACGTTTTGAGGAAGATGAGATGATAGGGGTGGTCCGCTTCACAAAAGAGGACTGCGTCCGCTCAGCGCTGTGCCAACGAACGCTGGAAGTGTACTCCGACTAAGATCATTTCACATTTTAAGTCATTTCTTCCCGGCGTTATGCCGGGAAGCTTCCTTTATTCCCTCTGCACGCGTGGCTTTTTTAAATCATATTTATTTCCTATAGCATTCAACGGGATTTACGCCCCGTTTTGCGGTAATAATAATATTACTGTTAATTTACTGCGAACGCTTTTTATACAGGTCACGGAAATGTGATATGTATTTATAATACCCACAAAATATCTATAAATATAATGATCATGCTAATTATTGGTTTAAAATTAAACGTGAATGTTGTCACAGAACATGACTAAGCAGTAAAAATTAAGTTGGTGTCTTTTGGGTAATTATCTATGTTTCGTACTTGTTCAGACAAAATTCTAAAAAGAAACTCGCCAGGGGATCGTTTCCTCTGGAACATCACGCTAAGGGTCATACATGAACGAACTGGTTAGTGCAATTAATGGTGTTATCTGGAGCCCGGCGTTAATATTTTTATGTCTGGGTGTCGGCCTCTATTTCTCGCTGCGTAGTCGCTTTCTGCAATTACGGCATATAAAACTTATGATTACCCTGATGTTTCAGGGGCGTCCTACCGAGGCAGGCGTGTCGTCGTTTCAGGCGCTGACGATGACGCTGGCGGGCCGCGTGGGGACAGGGAATATTGCCGGTGTAGCGACCGCCATTACCTTTGGTGGACCCGGTGCGCTTTTCTGGATGTGGATCGTGGCATTTTTGGGGGCAAGCTCTGCTTTTGTCGAATCCACGTTAGGTCAGGTTTATAAAGAGAAAATTAACGGCGAATATCGTGGTGGTCCTGCCTTTTATATTGAGAAAGGGTTAGGCGTGAAGTGGTACGCATGGTTATTTGCCATCGTAACGATTTTCTCCTGCGGATTATTACTGCCAGGTGTGCAGGCAAACTCTATTGGTGCGAGCCTGGATATTGCTTTTGGTCTGAGCCCAAATGTCACGGCGGCGTTACTTGCTGTGCTGTTGAGTTTTATTATTTTTGGTGGCGTAAAAAGGATTGCCAGCTTTAGCAGCATGGTGGTTCCGTTTATGGCGCTCGGCTATATTATTGTGGCGTGCGTGATTATCGCTATCAATATTGATCAGCTTCCTTCAGTTATATTGCTGATCTGGAAAAGTGCTTTTGGCCTTGAAGCTGGGTTTGGCGCTATTCTGGGCCAGGCCATCATGTGGGGCGTGAAGCGTGGCGTCTATTCCAACGAGGCGGCGCAGGGTACCGGGCCACATGCCTCCTCGGCGGCGGCCGTAAGCCATCCGGTGAAACAGGGGCTGGTTCAGGCGTTCTCCGTGTACATCGACACGCTGTTTGTCTGCTCCGCGACCGGGTTTATGCTGTTGATCACCGGGCTGTATAACGTGCAGGGCGTCGACGGCGCAGCGCTCTATACCGGAATAGCAGGCGTGGCCGCAGGACCGGGATATGTCCAGACGGCAATGGAAAGTATGATGCCGGGCTTCGGTAATTATTTTGTTGCCATCGCGCTGTTCTTCTTTGCCTTCACCACGATCATTGCTTACTACTACATCGCTGAAACGAATATCGCCTACATCAACCGTAAGATTCATCGCCCGTGGCTGACGTTCCTGCTCAAGCTGTGTCTGATGGCTTCGACGGTATATGGCACGGTACGCACCGCGGATCTGGCCTGGGGATTAGGGGATATCGGCGTAGGGCTGATGGCATGGCTCAACATTATTGCCATCGTTCTGTTGCATAAAAAAGCGTTTGCCAGCCTGAAGGATTATGAAATCCAGAATGCACAGGGGTTGGATCCACACTTTGACCCGGTTCGGCTGGGGATTAAAAATGCGGATTACTGGCTGGAGGAGCGTAAGGATGAAGCGGGTTTGAATATTGGCCAGAGACTTGCTCCCGAGGGAAAGCAACCGGCTGGAAAGCTGAATAGCTGAGGAATGGTTGAGACAGGCCCGTGCTTTTGTACGGGCTTTTTTTTGTAGGTGAGGCAGCTCGTGTCGCACCGGGGGGATTGACTCGCTTCGCTTGCCCTGCGGGCAGCCTGTTCGCTATGCTCTCAGTCTGTCCAACTGGCTGCCGCCAGTTGTCGAACCCCAGTCGGGGGTTCTCATCCCCCCCTTTTCGGAGAATATAAAAGAAAAAAGCCCGTACTTTCGTACGAGCTCTCATCTTAAATATGGCGGTGAGGGGGGGATTCGAACCCCCGATACGTTGCCGTATACACACTTTCCAGGCGTGCTCCTTCAGCCACTCGGACACCTCACCATATTGTTTTGCTGCCTGACCGCTTGGGGGGCAACGGGGCGCTACTATAGGGAGTTGCGCTAAAACGGTCAAGCAGATTTTCAGCATTCGTGCTTGTTCGGTTAAGCCTTAATCAGCTTATGTCGCAGCGCGCAGGATTAACGCTGCGAATCGAGCACTTCGCTATTTTTCACCACGTCCTGCGCTTTGCTGTAGCTTTCGATCAGCAGCTGGTAGGCCGGGAAGATGTGTGTGTACACCTCAGCCCATTCACCCGCATCTTCACGGTTCCACGTGCGCTGAATTTCGGAAGCAACAGCAGCCGTGTCCATCGGCACCACGCCTGCCTGCACCACGCGCGCCAGGGTGATCTCCTGCGCCATTTTGCTGTAGGTGCCGGAGGCATCAATCACCGCAAACACTTTATATCCGTCCGCCACCGCGCTGATGGACGGGAAGGCCATGCAGACGCTGGTGATCGTCCCCGCGATAATCAGCGTTTTGCGCCCGGTGGCTTTCACCGCCGCCACGAACTCCGGGTTATCCCAGGCGTTGATCTCACCCTTGCGTGCCACATACTGTGCGTGCGGCGCGTTGGCGTGGATCTCCGGGATAAGCGGGCCGTTCGGTCCCTGTGGAACCGACGCCGTGGTGATCACCGGGATCTTCGCCAGCGAGGCGATTTTTGCCAGCGCTGCTGCACGGGCGCGCAGCTCAGGCATTGGCATGTCTCCTACGGTCTGGAACAGCCCGCTCTGGTGATCGATAAGCAGCATAACGGCATCGTTTACGTCAATAACGGGACGTGCACCGTTGAAGTTTGCAGGGGTAGACATAATGCGCTCCTTATTACGTTTAGATTTGGCCAAAGCGGCCGGAGTTGAAATCGCGAATAGCCTCGGCAATTTCGGTTTTACTGTTCATCACAAACGGGCCATAGCCCACGATGGGTTCATTTAGCGGCTCCCCGGCCATCAGCAGCACTTTGGCATCGCTGCTGGCTTCGAGATGCAGTTTGTCACCGCTCTGACTCAGCACGACCAGTTGCGCCTCACCGGCAGGCGTGGTGCCGTTCACCGTCACGCTGCCTTCAACGACAACCAGCGCCGTGCTCCAGCCTTCGGGCTGATTGAGCGTCAGATGGCTACCCTGGCGCAGCGCGAGATCCCACACGTTCAGCGGTGAGAAGGTATGCGCCGGGCCGGTTACCTCTCCAAAACGGCCAGCAATCACGCGCAATGTTCCGCTGTTATCCGGCAGGGTGACCACCGGGATATCCGCCTGAGTGATGCTCTGGTAGCCAGGCGTCGCCATTTTGTCTTTGGCGGGCAGGTTGACCCACAGCTGCATCATTTTCAGTTCACCGCCTTTCTGCGAAAACGCGCTGGAGTGGAACTCCTCGTGCAAAATGCCTGCGCCTGCCGTCATCCACTGCACGTCGCCTGGGCCAATAACGCCGCCTCTGCCGGTGGAATCACGGTGCTCCACTTCGCCTGAGTAGACGATGGTCACCGTTTCAAAACCGCGATGAGGGTGCTCGCCCACGCCGCGTTTCGCGCCGTCCGCCGGGAAGGTATGCGGTCCGGCGTAGTCCAGCAGCAGGAACGGGCTCAGGGGCTCGCCGTGCGTCTGGTAAGAAAACATCGAACGAACCGGAAAACCGTCACCGACCCAGTGCGGACGAGGTGCGGTATACACGCCTGTTACGTTTTTCATGATTAACTCCTGATGTCCTGTTGATGAAATTAGCTTATATTCAGGGTTAATATCCCGGTAGATAGCAAAAATGACATTCACTGTTCCTTAAATGGAACAATGGAGGCGTATGCAGGATCTCAATGATTTCGTATGGTTTGTAAAGGTGGTGGAGCATGGCGGCTTTGCGGCGGCGGGTCGGGCGCTCGATCAGCCTAAGTCGAAACTGAGCCGTAGGATTGCGCAGCTGGAAGAACGCCTGGGCGTTCGGTTGATCCAACGTACCACGCGGCAGTTTGCAGTGACGGAGGTGGGGCAGACGTTCTATCAGCACTGTAAAGCCATGCTGGTGGAAGCTGAAGCTGCGGAGGAGGCGGTGGCTGCTTTACAGGCTGAGCCGCGCGGTATGGTCAGGCTCACCTGTCCTGTCACCTTGCTGCACGTTCACGTGGGGCCCATGCTGGCGCGGTTTATGGCGCGCTATCCAGGGATCAACCTCCAGCTCGAAGCCACCAACCGCCGGGTCGATCTGGTGGCGGAGGGGGTGGATGTGGCGATCCGCGTTCGTCCGCGCCCGTTTGATGACAGCGATCTGGTATTAAGGGTGCTGGCGGACAGGGGGCACTGTCTGGTTGCCGGGCCGGCACTGATTGAACG
The DNA here is from genome assembly GCF_049237125.1 of Enterobacter cloacae complex sp. GYL001. NCBI lineage: Bacteria > Pseudomonadati > Pseudomonadota > Gammaproteobacteria > Enterobacterales > Enterobacteriaceae > Enterobacter > Enterobacter cloacae complex sp. GYL001. The sequence goes on from NZ_JBMKGW010000001.1 coordinate 552,994, forward strand.
GATGGGCAACCCGGCGATGCCCTCTGAACTCAGCGAGTGGCCGGGGTTAAGTATGGGGGCGGGCAAGCACCTGCATAAGTGGGAATTGAGCGGGCCGGAGGGCGCAAAGGCAGAAATTCACTTCACGCCGCGCCTGGTGACTACCGACATGCTGGCGCTGCGGGAGGCGGCGATGGCGGGCGTGGGCGTGGTACAGCTGCCCATTTTGATGGTGAAGGATCAGCTGGCTTCAGGTGAACTTGTTCGGGTGCTGAATGCCTGGGAACCCAGACGGGAAGTGATCCACGCGGTGTATCCATCCCGGCGCGGCCTGCTGCCATCGGTCAGGACGCTGGTGGATTTTCTCACCGAAGAGTATGCAAAGATGGTTGAAGACTAGCTTTTTGTAGGTCGGGTAAGCGTAGCGCCACCCGACATAAAGAACGCAGGGAGCGAATCTCCTTACGGAGAATATAAAAGAAAAAAGCCCGTACTTACGTACGAGCTCTTGTCTTGAATATGGCGGTGAGGGGGGGATTGACTCGCTTCGCTCGCCCTTCGGGCAGCCTGTTCGCTACGCTCTCAGTCTGTCCAACTGGCTGCGCCAGTTGTCGAACCCCGGTCGGGGGTTCTCATCCCCCCAAAGGCGTGCAACATGCGAAAAAAAAGCCCGCATTTTCATGCGAGCTCTTCTTCAAATATGGCGGTGAGGGGGGGATTCGAACCCCCGATACGTTGCCGTATACACACTTTCCAGGCGTGCTCCTTCAGCCACTCGGACACCTCACCATATTGTCATCCCGTTGTTGTCGGGACGGGCGCTAATGTAAGGAAAAGCCGTACTGCCGTCAACCCACTTTTTCAGTAATTTAGCGTGTTTAGACAAACTTCAGGCAACCTGATTCCGAAATGTGCGAAATACGCCTCTTTTATCAGCAACGCGGTTTAGCGATAAATTTGTTATGCTGGCAAGCCAGTTGAAAATGAAAATAAAACAGCGCAATAAAAGGCAATGACTATGGATATTATCTTCTATCACCCCACTTTTGATACGGCTTACTGGATTAACGCGCTCACGGCGGCACTGCCTGGCGCACGCGTTCGCGAATGGAAACAGGGCGATAATGAACATGCTGACTACGCGCTGGTCTGGCATCCCCCGGTCGAAATGCTTCAGGGACGCCGTTTGAAGGCGGTGTTTGCTCTTGGTGCGGGTGTGGATTCCATTCTCAGTAAGCTGAAGGCACACCCTGAAATGCTGCCGGAGGATATTCCCCTGTTTCGTCTGGAAGATACCGGTATGGGGCAGCAGATGCAGGAATATGCCGTGAGCCAGGTGCTGCACTGGTTCCGCCGTTTCGACGATTATCAGGCGTTTAAACAGCAATCCCACTGGGAACCGCTTCCGGATTATCAGTATGAAGATTTCACCATCGGCATCCTCGGCGCGGGTGTACTGGGTTCGAAAGTCGCCGAAGCGCTCGCGCCGTGGGGCTTCCCACTGCGCTGCTGGAGCCGGAGCCGTAAGGATTATCCAGGCGTCGAGAGCTTTGCCGGAACGGACGAACTCCCGGCGTTCCTGAAAGGGACTCGCGTCCTTATTAACCTGCTGCCGAATACGGCGGAAACGGTCGGCATTATCAATGGCACGCTCCTCAACCAGTTGGCAGAAGACAGCTACTTAATGAACCTGGCGCGCGGGGTACACGTTGTCGAAGACGATCTGCTGAAAGCGCTGGATAGCGGTAAACTGAAAGGCGCAATGCTGGATGTGTATAGCCGCGAACCGCTGCCAAAAGACAGCCCGCTCTGGGCACATCCGCGCGTGGCGATGACGCCTCATATTGCGGCCGTGACGCGACCGGCGGAGGCCGTGGCGTACATCTCGCATACCATCAGCGAAATAGAGAAGGGCAACGCGGTGACCGGACAGGTCGACAGACAGCGAGGCTACTGAGAGAAACCCGGCGTTCGCCGGGTTTTTGCTAATATTCGCCGCTGATAACTGCTATCCTTGGGAAAAACCGCAGAGGAGAGAAAGATGTATCCCGTTGACCTGCATATGCACACCGTCGCCAGTACCCACGCTTACAGTAACCTCCATGATTATATCGCTCAGGCGAAGCTGAAAGGCATTAAACTGTTTGCGATAACCGATCACGGTCCGGATATGGCGGATGCGCCGCACTACTGGCATTTTGTGAATATGCGTATCTGGCCACGCCTGGTGGACGGTATCGGGATACTGCGCGGCATCGAAGCGAACATCAAAAATACTGACGGTGAGATTGACTGCACCGGCCCGATGCTGACCTCGTTAGATCTGATCCTCGCCGGCTTCCACGAGCCGGTCTTTGCGCCCCAGGATAAAGAGACCAACACCGCAGCGATGATTGCCACTATTGCCAGCGGCAACGTGCACATTATCAGCCACCCGGGAAATCCGAAATACCCGATTGATATTCAGGCCGTGGCGCAGGCGGCAGCGAAGCACCGCGTGGCGCTGGAGATTAACAACTCCTCCTTTGTTCACTCGCGTAAGGGCAGTGAAGCCAACTGCCGCGAAGTGGCGGCGGCCGTGCGTGACGCGGGCGGCATGGTGGCGCTGGGCTCTGATTCACACACGGCCTTCACGCTGGGTGATTTCAGCGAGTGCCTGAAAATATTGCGGGACGTGAATTTCCCGGAAGAACAGATCCTGAACGTCACGCCGCGTCGTATGCTCGACTTCCTTGAGTCGCGCGGCATGGCGCCGATTGATGAATTTGCCGATCTTTAATTAATAACGGAATAAAAACATGAATGAGTTTTCCATCCTTTGCCGCGTGCTGGGCACCTTATATTACCGCCAGCCGCAGGATCCGCTGCTGGTTCCGCTGTTTACCCTGATTCGTGAAGGTAAACTGGCGCAGAGCTGGCCGCTGGAACAGGATGAGTTGCTGGAACGCTTGCAAAAAAGCTGCGATATGCAGCAGATTTCAACGGATTACAACGCGCTGTTTGTGGGAGAAGAGTGTCGCGTGTCGCCGTATCGTTCTGCCTGGCAGGAAGGTACGACCGAAGCGGAAGTTCGGGCGTTTCTGTCAGAACGCGGCATGCCGCTGACGGATATGCCTGCCGATCATATCGGTACCCTGCTGCTGGCGGCCTCCTGGATTGAAGATAATGCAGGTGATGATGAGAACGAGGCGATTGAAACCCTGTTCGAAACGTATTTGCTTCCGTGGGTTGGCACCTTCCTGGGTAAAGTTGAAGCCCATGCCACCTCGCCGTTCTGGAGAGCGCTGGCTCCGCTGACGCGTGACGCCATCGCTGCCATGTGGGACGAGCTGGAAGAAGAGAACGAAGAGTGATTTGAATCACAAAAATCCTGCAACGATACATTTCAACTTGCACGTAATGTGCTTCTGATCTCATTTCTATGGTGCGCATCTGCTAAGATGCGCACCATGAACATACTACTTTGTATTGCAATCACGACTGGCATCCTCTCCGGCCTCTGGGGTTGGGTGGCTGTTTCTCTCGGCTTGTTGAGCTGGGCTGGTTTTCTTGGCTGCACGGCCTATTTCGCCTGCCCGCAGGGTGGTCTCAAAGGGCTCTTCATCTCCGGCTGTACTCTGATGAGCGGTGTGATTTGGGCGCTGGTCATTATGAAAGGCAGCGCGCTGGCGCCGCATGTGGAAATCCTGGGATACGCCATCACCGGCATTGTGGCCTTCCTGATGTGCGTTCAGGCAAAACATCTGCTGTTGTCCTTTGTGCCCGGCACGTTCATGGGTGCCTGCGCGACCTTTGCAGGGCAGGGGGACTGGAAGCTGGTGGTCCCTTCGCTCATGCTGGGATTACTGTTTGGCTACGCCATGAAGAACAGCGGTCTCTGGCTTGCGGCCCGGCGCGAGAAGAGCCAGAGCGTTCCTGCGGTAAGCAAATAAAAAAAAGGCGAGACGGAAATCTCGCCTTTTTTATGCGCCGCCGATTATGACTCTGGCGGCACCGACATCTCACGGTATTTCACCAGCACCGCATTACTCACATCACTTTTATTCTGAAGATCCCACAAGCCGCGATCGATACCGTCATTAATCAGGAAAATCACGCCGGTTTCGATGGCCGACATCAGACACAGCATGACCGGCTCGTTAGAGGTATAGCCAATTTCACCTTCCAGCAGACGCTGGTAATCGATAAAGCGGAACACCCCGGCCTGCACTTCATAAGAGAGAATCGTTTTGCTGGTGGTCACGGAGGATAATATCTCACCCGTGCTCACGTTAACCACGCGCAGGTTGACGGCAATCTGATCCAGCTGATACTGCGTGTCGGCCCCGATGCCAAAGTAACGCGCACCCGCGCCGCCCGATTTCACGTTACTTTCGTAGCCGATAATCGAGCCTTCCACCATGATATTGGCTGCGGTGAGAGACTGTAGCGGCATGCGGTTATTGACGCCAACGGTACCATTCTCCTGCGCGGCACGAATGATTTTTCGTTCGTTAAGCAGGTTTTGCAGCCCCTGACGTTCCAGCGGGATAAACCAGCGAGAATCTTTCAGGGCGGTGACCAGCATCGCGGTGGCGCTCTGCGGTACGGCCGTCGAGAAGTTACTGGCCGGATACGGTTTGAACTGGCCCGTCTCATCCTGAATGTTATAGACCGAGACGAATATCTTCCCGGTAGGGACCGGCAGATGTGTCAGATCCCGGTAGCTCTGGGCACGAGGCATCAGGGTGGGTTTAGCGGCTTCTTTTGGCGGGGCAGTTAAACAACCGCTTAATAAGCACACTGCAACTAAAATAAAAAAGCGCTGCATAATAATTGTCCTTATTTCGGGGTTGTTTAGAAATCAGTTGAACTGGTCTGCAAACCGGAAACCTGGATTGTCGACGTTTTACCGGTTTTTCGGTCTGTCACATTTAACTGAAGCTGCCCGTCTTTATTGGCAATATCGACGATAAAGTCGTTAGTGACCATCCGTCCGGGTTTTCCGGTATTAATGTTGGTTAATAAGCCACCTAATATTTGCGACTGGATGGCCTGAGTGAAATTATCCAGGGCCGACGGGGTCTCGATACCGAAATCATCGTCATAGCTGGGGTCTTTATAGGAGTTTTGAGCCTGAGCCTGGTTAAGCATAAAGGCTCCGTTATTCGGGTTGCCGCCAAAATTAGGGTTGCGGAACTGGAATGTCATATTTCCGGCCCAGCTCAACGGCGCAATGAGCATTAACGAAATCACTGTGTGTGCGAGACGCATTACAGCCTCCGAAATAGGTGTCGTTGCTAGAACTCATCTTTTGCTAAATCGCCTGTGCTCAAAAGGGCTTTGTCTAACTGTAGGCGGTTAATAGCTTCTTCTGTTTGTGCCAGCGCGAAAGCGACGTTCTGATCGAAGTCTCTTTTCGTTGGGAATAAAAAAGTCTGGTAAATAACGTCCTGATTAGCGGTTATTGTGATCCAGCTTCCCCACCGCGCACTGGGCCGTTCGTTGATGGTTAAGTTACCCGGATAATCGCTTTCCCACTTATCGCTGAAGGCACGATAAAAATCGTGTCCGACAGAGGTGACGGTGTGGTCGGTCAACAGTCCGGGAACTTCCACCTCAACAGCCTGAAGGTTTCCGGCAGCAAGCATAATGCCTGCTGCGGCAATCCAACTTAGGGTGCGTTTCATGCTATTAACGCCTGAGGTTATCGTTTGCCCACGACACCGCCTGCGTGCGATTTTTAACAGCTATCTTTTTGAAAAGATTATAAAGATGCGTCTTAACCGTATTTTCGCTGATAAATAACGAACGGGCGATTTCAATATTTGAAGCACCAATACGCAGTTTGTTCAGGATCTCTTTCTCACGGTGCGTCAGAAGTGCAGATTCTGAACTGTTATAGCGATAATTTCCGGAGTGGGTAATGAGGTAGCTGGCCAGTTTTTGCGAGAAATAACACTCCCCCCGCAATATGCCCTGCAAACCCTCCACGACACGGTTTTCTTCTTCAGTGACGTAAAACACGCCGTTAATATGCGGCCAGCTCTCAATATCGCGGAAAGGATACTCATCAGGCGTATTTAATAACAATACGCGGATATTATTGTTTTTCCTGCTTAAATTATCCTGCCAGTAATGGACCAGTTTTTTATCCGCTTCCATCATATCGAGAAGAATGATGCTGCCAGGAGCGATATCATCAAAAGAACGTTGAATATTATGCAGTTTCCCGTTAAGCGAGAGGCATTGTTTTAAATGCTGCAATAACGCTGTCGCTTGTAGGGAAGGTTTTGTGATCAACAATAATGTATGACCGGGTAAGCTATGGACTTCATTAAACATGATGAAACCCCACGTTATTTATGACACCCGGCAGCTGCCCTCGTATTATTGAAAAAGGCACCAGAAGTACTGACAGGTGTGGCACTGCTGTGTGTAGTTAAAAAACCTTCCTCCAAAGGAGGCGGTAAAATTAAAAACAAATAACGTACTGCTGTTTTCAATCTAGCTATTGCAAACTTTAAAGCAAGTGTTAATCATGTAACAGAATGTAAAATGCGATATTAAGTTGTGTATTTTGCAGGGTGAATAGATTTTAAGATAAGGGGAAAGTTGTACAGGTGTATAAACGTGCATAGATTTTGAAAGTCATACAATATATTATAAAGAATTGAATTATTGAGCTTTTAATTATTGTAAGCCAGCCGGTAAAAAGTATGAACTCAGCTAAAAAGTTAAGACTTCTCTAAGCTGGAAATTTTTCTTAAGAAAACTTGCTTCGTGTCACGCACCTGGCAAAAGACATTGCCGTGTTTGTCTGTAGAAGCCGGTACAGGTTGGACAGCCTGTCTCGCTGTTGTCCAGGCGCTCAGACAAGAATTTATTTCTGCATTAGTGGTGTGTCGCGTCGTTTCAGGCGAGATTTACGACTTTGAGGTGAATGAGCATATAAAAATAAGGCACACGGGTGAGATATTAAATATGTTTCGGCAGACATACTCTTTTCCGTAACGCGGCGTTAACAAAACGAATCGCGTTAACGGGTAAAGACATACCTATTTTATAGCCAGGTCCAGGGTGACAGCATGAAAAACAAAATGTTGTTTATGATGTTTACATTACTGGGTGCGCCTGGGTTTGTAATCGCAGGTGATTCAGATTTAGCCAGTTCTGAATATAATTTTGCGATAAATGAATTAAGTAAAGCTTCATACAATCAGGCAGCCATTATTGGTCAACAGGGCTCAGGTAATAATGCTGATGTACGCCAGGGCGGTTCTAAATTGCTGTCCATTATTTCCCAGGAGGGCGGGAATAACCGCGCGCATGTTGATCAGTCAGGGACGTATAACCTTGCTTATATCGATCAGACCGGTAACGGCAACGATGCGAGTATTAAGCAGGGCGCTTTTGGCAACACCGCCATGATTATCCAGAAAGGCTCGGGTAACAGGGCGAATATAACGCAGTATGGTACGCAGAAAACAGCAGTTGTAGTACAGAGACAGTCGCAAATGGCTATTCGCGTTATTCAACGCTAGCGATGTGTGACGCCTTAATCAATCCGATGGGGGTTTACCATGAAACTTTTCAAAGTGGCAGTTATTGCAGCAATCGTAGTTTCTGGCAGTGCTTTCGCAGGTGCGGTACCACAATTTGGCGGCGGCCACGGAGGTGGCTGGGGTGGCGGCAATAACGGCCCTGACTCAACCCTGAGCATTTACCAGTACGGCGGCGGTAACTCCGCGCTTGCTTTGCAGACGGACGCCCGAGATTCTGAATTGACCATTACCCAGCACGGTGGCGGTAACGGCGCAGATGTTGGTCAGGGCTCTGATGACAGTTCTATCGATCTGCTGCAAAAAGGCTTTGGTAACAGCGCCACCATCGACCAGTGGAATAGCAAAGACTCTGTTATCAACGTGAAACAGTTCGGCGGCGGCAACGGCGCGGCGGTAGACCAGACAGCGTCCGGCTCAACGGTGACTGTGCACCAGGTTGGCTTTGGCAACAACGCGACCGCACATCAGTACTGATTCAATTCTGTACCAAAAAACAGGGCATGTGCCCTGTTTTTTTTCGGGAGGATCTCATGAGCACCTTCATTCTCCTTGCCGCGCTTGCCAGCCAGATAACGTTCAGCACCTCACAGCAGGCAAATATGACAACCATTATTCCTCAGGTCACGCTGGCAGACGCCTGCGAATGTCAGGTTGAGGTGTTATCTGTCCGACAGGGGCAAGCGGGACAAAGTACATCGCGGCAGAAAAATACTCTTTTTATACCCGCTAATCAGCCGATTGATTTAACGCGAATCAGTTTAAATATTCGTTCAGGGGATGCGGTAAAAATAATCGTCACCGTTTCCGATGGAAAATCGCTTCATTTATCACAGCAGTGGAACGCACCGGTAAGTACGCTTTAATAATTCATGAAATCAATGATTTAATAAAGTGGCGGCGCTGCACAGGTAAGCTATGCTGATATCAAGAACCCAGTCATCGGGTTGCTTAAATTGATACGTCATAACGGAGCGTTTTTACCCCTCAAGGACGAATTTCATTGAGGAGTACAAATAATGTTCAAATCCGCAGCGTGTATTATTTCTGGTCTGGGACTGATCCTGTCCTCTTTTTTATCTCCGGCTTATTCAGCAACTATAGAAAATGGTGGGGTGATTCATTTTCGTGGCGCGGTGGTCGCTGACCCGTGCGAAGTCACGCCCCGGCATCAGCAGTTTGCGATCTCCTGTCCGGAAAATAACCGTATGAAAACGCATACCATCAGTTATGACGAGGCGCTCCGGGGCCATCATCCTCATTCAGCTCTGGCCGCTGTCAGCATGAAATACCTGAATGAACAGAAAACGCTTGCGGTCGTTCAGGTGGATTACCGCTAACCGACGATTTTTTCACGGCAGTTTTTCTCCTTCTCCCTCTGCGATACACTGATGAAAAAGGCGGGTTGCAGAGGGCGTTTATGAGACCGCAAATCGATGTTATTCATGGCGATATCACGACGGTACACGTTGACGTGATCGTCAACGCAGCCAATTCCTCCCTGATGGGTGGGGGCGGGGTGGACGGTGCCATTCACCGGGCCGCAGGCCCTCAACTCCTTGAAGCATGCAAAACCGTGCGTCAGCAGCAGGGAGAGTGCCCGCCGGGGCATGCTGTTATTACGCTTGCAGGCGATCTCCCGGCCAAAGCGGTGATCCATACCGTTGGACCCGTCTGGCACGGTGGCGACCGCCATGAGGCTGAGATTCTGGAGCAGGCGTATCGTAACTGCCTGCGGCTTGCGGCGGATAACGGGTACAAGACCATGGCGTTCCCCGCCATTAGCACCGGGGTATACGGTTATCCAAAGGAAGCGGCAGCTACAATCGCCGTGAATACCGTTTATCACTACCTTTCCCTCAAACCCATGCCGGAAAAAGTCATTTTTGTCTGTTTCGATGAGCACACCGCCGACCTGTATCAGCGGATTTTGACCGCGCGCAGCCAGGCATTTTGATGTCTGAAGTGCAAAAACGGCGCCCTGGAGGCGCCGTTTTGTTATCCCGCTTTAACCTGAGGTTTGCCTGAGAACAGGAAACGCAAAAGCGGGATCCGCAGATGGATTTCATACAACACGATGGCAATGCCAACCACAAAGACCAGGCCGGTGAAGAAGCCCAGCGCATTCGAGGCGATATGCGGCGTTATGTACGCCCCGAAAAACAGCGTCAGCGGATGGTGAACCAGGTAGATAAACAGCGAAGCATTAACGAAATAGGTGACGCGACTGGATTTAAAATTCAGCAGACGATGGCCAAGGGCGAACACCACGTTAACCATCCACAGGCCCATCAGCATCGTTATCACGCTCTCTGTCTCATACATCCACGCGTCCCCGCTGCCATAGCGCTGATTGAGAAGATAGGCGGCAAAGGCCAGCGCAGCACCCACCGCATACCAGGGGGAGGGGGTGGTAAACAGCGCTTTAAGCCGGGGATGAATAAATGCCAGCGCCCCAATCAGGAAGAAGGGAATGTAGAACAGGGTCTGCATCACCACGAAATTAAACAGCCCATCGCTCAGAATGGGAGGGTAGACAATGAGCAGGGTACGCCTGACGGCGGCATACGCGACCCCCAGCGCAAGAAACAGCAGAGACAGCTTGCCCAGGGTGATGTTGGTGAAGAAGGTCGAGGATGCGGTGCTCGCGCGCTGGCGCAGCTGGCTGAAGATCAACAAACTCACCGTGGTTAGCACCACCAGTACCAGCAGGAACCAGAGGTGGGAAATCAGCTCCCAGACCAGGGTATTGTATTTCTCATAGAAGGAGAGATTCGGCCAGTTTTCCGCCTTGCCTTTAACATGCTGCAACATGATGAACTGCGGCAGCGTCAGCAGCGGAATGGCCGTCAACATCGGTATGCCCACGCGCTCCACGCGCACTTTCCACCATCGTTTGAGGGGATAGCGCAAGAAGAGCATGTAAGAGAAATAACCGGAAATGACAAAAAACACCTGCATGCGGAAGGCATGGATAAAATCATTAAACAGCGTCAGCCACCAGGAGGGCATCTGGCTGTTCACGTGCCAGGTGTGGCTGGAATAGATCAGTGAAATATGAAAAGGGATCCCCAATAGCATGAGCCATGCGCGGATCGAGTCGAGGAAATATTCACGTTGTACAGGGGTTGTGCTCATATAACTTTGCGCATTCTCAGACTTTTCGCCTTATCCCTAAGGCTCATAATGGTTACATTCGGAGCCAACCCTACACCAAGACCGACACCCTGTCTCCAGGATAAGCACGCAAAGTGAAAAGCGGGTTCTTTCATTTGCTTAATCCATGAGCCAGCGAGCTGAACAAAGCAGTGATAATGTTGTCGGATTGCCTGAGTTTCCATTAAAATGGATCGGATCGATATAAGCACACAAAGGGGGAAGTGCTTACTTATTATGAAACATAAACCACAAATGATGAAAATGCGTTGGTTGGGTGTAGCAGTGCTGTTGTCACTGTATACCTCATCTGCACTGGCCTTTAACATCGATGATGTCGCAAAACAGGCTAAATCGATGGCGGGCAAGAGCTACGAAGCGCCAAAAAGTAACCTGCCCTCCGTTTTCCGCGACATGAAATACGCGGACTATCAGCAGATCCAGTTCAATCACGATAAAGCGTACTGGAACAATATTAAAACCCCGTTCAAGCTTGAATTTTACCACCAGGGTATGTACTTCGACACGCCGGTTGCCATCAACGAAGTGACGGCGACCGCGGTACGCAAAATCAAGTACAGCCCGGATTATTTCAATTTTGGCGATGTGCAACACGATAAAGACACGGTAAAAGACCTCGGCTTCGCAGGCTTCAAGGTGCTTTATCCGATTAACAGCAAAGATAAAAACGACGAAATCGTCAGCATGCTTGGCGCCAGCTACTTCCGCGTGATTGGCGCGGGGCAGGTGTACGGGCTTTCTGCGCGCGGTCTGGCAATTGATACCGCGCTGCCATCAGGTGAAGAATTTCCACGTTTTCGCGAGTTCTGGATCGAACGTCCAAAACCAACCGACAAACGTCTGACAATTTATGCGCTGCTGGACTCCCCTCGTGCGACAGGCGCTTATCGCTTCGTGATCATGCCAGGGCGTGACACGGTGGTTGACGTACAGTCTAAAGTTTACCTGCGCGATAAAGTGGGCAAACTGGGCGTCGCGCCGCTGACCAGCATGTTCCTGTTCGGGCCGAACCAGCCGTCTCCGGCGACCAACTTCCGTCCTGAACTGCATGATTCCAATGGCTTCTCCATTCATGCGGGTAACGGCGAGTGGATCTGGCGTCCGCTGAACAACCCGAAACACCTCGCCGTCAGCAGCTTTGCGATGGAAAACCCGCAGGGCTTTGGTCTGCTGCAACGTGGCCGTCAGTTCTCCCGCTTTGAAGATCTGGATGACCGCTACGATCTGCGTCCAAGCGCCTGGGTTACGCCGAAAGGCGACTGGGGTAAAGGCAAGGTTGAGCTGGTTGAAATTCCAACTAACGATGAAACCAACGATAACATTGTGGCGTACTGGACACCGGATCAGCTGCCGGAAGCCGGTAAAGAGATGAACTTCAAGTATGCGATCACCTTCAGCCGTGACGAAGACAAACTGCACGCACCGGATAACGCGTATGTAATGCAGACGCGTCGTTCGACGGGTGACGTGAAGCAGTCCAACCTGATTCGTCAGCCGGATGGCACGCTGGCATTTATCGTGGACTTCACCGGGCAGGATATGAAAAAACTGGCCCCGGATACTGCCGTGACGGCACAGGCCAGCATTGGCGATAACGGTGAAATCGTTGAGAACGCCGTGCGTTACAACCCGGTCACCAAAGGGTGGCGTTTGACCCTGCGCGTGAAGGTGAAAGATCCGAAACAGACCACTGAAATGCGCGCCGCGCTGGTCAGTAACGATAAGCCGCTGAGTGAAACCTGGAGCTATCAGCTACCTGCCAATGAATAATACATCTGAATATATTGATGCCATGCCGCTGACGGACATTGAAAAAGCGGCACTCCCTGCGAGCGACATCCGCGCGGTTCACACCGCGCTGGATGGTGAACATCGTCACTTTTCCCGTGATGATGATACGCCGCTGGGGTCAGTGAAGGCACGTCTGGAGCAGGCATGGCCGGACTCGCTGGCAGAAGGGCAGCTAATCAAGGATGACGAAGGGCGTGACCAGCTACAGGCGATGCCGAAGGCCACGCGTTCCTCCATGTTCCCCGATCCGTGGCGCACCAACCCGGTGGGCCGCTTCTGGGATCGCCTGCGTGGGCGTGACGTGACGCCGCGCTATCTGTCACGTCTGACCAAAGAACAGCAGGCATCCGAGCAGAAATGGCGTACCGTGGGAACGATTCGTCGTTACATTCTGCTGCTGCTGACGCTGGCGCAGACGGTTGTCGCCACCTGGTACATGAAAACCATTCTGCCGTACCAGGGCTGGGCGTTGATTAACCCTGCTGACATGATTGGCCAGGATATCTGGGTCTCCTTCATGCAGCTGCTGCCGTATATTTTACAGAGCGGCATTCTTCTGCTGTTCGCGGTGCTGTTCTGTTGGGTCTCCGCCGGGTTCTGGACGGCGCTGATGGGCTTCCTGCAACTGCTGATGGGGCGTGACAAATACAGCATTTCCGCGTCGACGGTCGGGGATGAGCCCCTCAATCCTGAGCATCGTACCGCGCTGATCATGCCTATCTGTAACGAAGACGTTGACCGCGTATTCGCCGGGCTGCGTGCTACCTGGGAGTCCGTGAAGGCGACCGGTAACGCGGCGCATTTCGACGTCTATATCCTGAGCGACAGCTACAATCCGGATATCTGCGTGGCGGAGCAAAAAGCCTGGATGGAACTGATTGCCGAGGTGCAGGGCGAAGGGCAGATCTTCTACCGTCGTCGTCGTCGTCGTGTTAAGCGTAAGAGCGGAAACATTGATGACTTCTGTCGTCGCTGGGGTAACCAGTACAGCTACATGGTGGTACTGGATGCAGACTCCGTGATGAGCGGCGACTGCCTGAGCGGGCTGGTCCGTCTGATGGAAGCCAACCCGAACGCGGGAATTATTCAGTCCTCGCCAAAAGCGTCCGGTATGGACACGCTGTATGCGCGCTGCCAGCAGTTTGCGACCCGCGTCTACGGGCCGCTGTTTACTGCCGGTCTGCACTTCTGGCAGCTGGGTGAATCCCACTACTGGGGCCACAACGCCATTATCCGCGTGAAGCCATTCATCGAGCACTGCGCCCTGGCGCCGCTGCCGGGTGAAGGGTCGTTTGCCGGGTCCATTCTGTCGCATGACTTTGTGGAAGCCGCGCTGATGCGTCGTGCAGGGTGGGGAGTCTGGATTGCCTACGATCTGCCTGGCTCGTATGAAGAGCTGCCGCCGAACCTGCTGGATGAGCTCAAACGCGACCGCCGCTGGTGTCACGGTAACCTGATGAACTTCCGCCTGTTCCTGGTGAAAGGGATGCACCCTGTTCACCGTGCGGTGTTCCTGACGGGCGTTATGTCCTATCTGTCTGCGCCGCTGTGGTTTATGTTCCTGGCGCTCTCAACCGCGTTGCAGGTTGTGCATGCCCTGACGGAGCCGCAGTACTTCCTGCAACCGCGCCAGCTGTTCCCGGTGTGGCCGCAGTGGCGTCCGGAGCTTGCGATCGCGCTGTTCGCGTCGACCATGGTGCTGCTGTTCCTGCCTAAGCTGCTCAGTATCATTCTGATCTGGTGCAAAGGTTCGAAGGAGTACGGTGGTTTCTGCCGCGTGACCCTTTCACTGCTGCTGGAAGTGCTGTTCTCGGTCCTGCTGGCGCCGGTGCGTATGCTGTTCCATACGGTGTTTGTGGTGAGCGCGTTTCTGGGATGGGAAGTGGTGTGGAATTCACCGCAGCGTGACGATGACTCTACGCCGTGGAGTGAAGCCTTTATGCGCCACGGCTCTCAGCTGCTGCTGGGCCTGGTGTGGGCCGTTGGTATGGCCTGGCTGGATCTGCGTTTCCTGTTCTGGCTGGCGCCAATCGTCTTCTCGCTGATCCTGTCGCCGTTTGTGTCGGTGATCTCCAGCCGTTCCACGGTGGGCCTGCGTACCAAACGCTGGAAGCTGTTCCTGATCCCGGAAGAGTATTCTCCGCCGCAGGTGCTGGTGGATACCGATACCTATCTGGAGCAGAACCGCAAACGCACGCTGGATGATGGCTTTATGCATGCCGTGTTTAACCCGTCATTCAACGCGCTGGCAACCGCGATGGCGACGGCGCGTCACCGCGCCAGCCAGGTGCTGGAGATCGCCCGCGATCGCCACGTTGAGCAGGCGCTGAACGAGACGCCAGAAAAGCTTAACCGCGACCGTCGTCTGGTGTTGTTGAGCGATCCGGTGACGATGGCACGGCTTCACTACCGCGTGTGGTCCTCTCCGGAGAGATACTCTTCGTGGGTGAACTACTACAAGGACGTGAAGCTCAATCCGCTGGCCCTGAAGGCGAAGTAAGTTGTTAAGTAGGGCGGGTAAGCGAAGCGCCACCCGCCAAATAAAATACCGGCTTAATCGCCGGTATTTTTTTAGAGGTCAGAAATGAAAGTAATCATTGTCGTCATGATGGCATGCCTGCTCAGCGGCTGCGGCAGCATCATCAGCCGCACCATCCCCGGGCAGGGCCACGGGAATCAGTACTACCCCGGCGTACAGTGGGATGTCCGTGATTCCGCATGGCGCTATCTCACCGTACTCGATCTGCCGTTTTCGCTGATTTTCGACACGCTACTGCTGCCCATCGATGCCAGCCACGGCCCCTACGAGTAGCGGTGACTTATCGCTCGTCCCATTCGTCCGCTGCGGCCTGACCCTCTTCGGTATCCAGCGGCGGTTCGAGCTGAAACTCACCTTCGTCCCATTCGTGCAGCGTATTTTCTTCCAGCCACTCCTGACGTAACTCAATTTCGTCATAGTCGCCGTCGAATACCGCCTGTGCACCTTCACCACTGAGTATCGGCAGACATTCACCGTCTTCACCTTCATCAGCAAAGAATTCGGCCTGCCACATAATATCGCCGTCCTGTAGGACGTATTTTTGGATATTGAGTTGTTGCACGTCAGCATCTTCTTCCTCAATGCCGGGATTATCGGCGAGGAACTCTTCGCGAGCGGCATCAATTGCTTCTTCCAGCGTGGCGTACATGGTCATTGGTGTCTCCCTGTTTTTCGTGAAGGTATTCAGGGAAAGAATAGCTGATTATGTGATTTTGCAAGTATGAATGCGAAAATTAGCCGTCACGATGTTGTCTTATTCGCGCCGGGCGTAGCGCCCGGGATAAGCTGAGCCACGAATAAACGGCGTTGAACAGCACGACGCCTGCCGTCACGATAAAGACCGCCCGGAAACCGAAGCTGGCCGAAATCCCCGCGCCGACCAGCGGTCCGGTGACGTTACCCAGATCGCGAAACGACTGGTTATAACTGAAAATACGACCGGCTATCTGGTTGGTGGAGTTATAGACCAGCAGCGTCTGTACAGCCGGGAGTAGCGCACCATCCGCAGCCCCCAGCAGGAAGCGCAGGACGCCGAGCTGCCACGGAGACTGCACCAACGCCATGGGGATCAGCAGCAGGACGGAGACGATCAGGGCGCAGATCAGGATCTTTTCCGGGCCGATACGGTCTCCCAGCTTGCCGAGCCTCGGCGCGCTCAGTAGCGCCGCCATGCCGGGAACAGAGGCGATTAGGCCGCTGATAAAGGCGATATTGCTGACGTTTCCCGCCAGGTCGCGTACGTAGAGCGTCAGTATAGGCGCGATTGAACCGGTGGCCACCTGGATAATCATGGTGGTTACAAACAGGCTCAGCACCAGCTTTGGGTTTTTCAGCGAGGCCAGCACATCCCGGGCGTGCAGCATCTCTTTTTTGGCCACGGGCGTGAAATTCTCGCGGATACAGATAAGCGTCACCAGGAAGCAGAGGAACAGCACGCTGGCGGTAATGAAGAATACCGGCCGCAGTCCGTAGTGGTCGGCCAGCAGCCCGCCCGCCAGTGGGCCCAGCAGTGCGCCGCTTACGCCGCCAGTGGATAGCGTGCCCAACGCCCAGCCGCTTTTCTGGCGCGGGATTTGGGTGGCGATCAGGGCGTTGGCGTTAGGGATAAATCCCCCGAGCAGGCCCAGAAGCGCGCGTAGTATCAGGAACTGCCAGACATTCTGTGCCACCCCCATCAGCAGCATAATGATCGCCATGCCGAGCGCGGAGCGCAGCAGCATAATTTTGCGGCCTTTGCGATCCGCCAGCCCACCCCAGAAAGGCGACGCAATGGCGGAGAACAGGAACGTAATGCTGAACACCAGGCCGGACCACATATTCAGGGCGCTATGTCCGGTGACGCCGAGCTGTTCAACGTAGAGGGGCAGGAAGGGCATCACCAGGCTAAAGGCGGCGCCAGTAAGAAAACAACCCAGCCACGCAACCGTCAGGTTACGTTTCCAGTTTATGGGAGCATCTGTGGGGGACATAACTATCCGCATAATGAGGTGCAGGGCACCGTGAACAGTGAGGTAATAAGCCTGCTAATTATGCGCCCGGGGTATGATTGCCGCAATGACGGGGAGCTTTTAAAGCTAAAACAACATGCGGCCCGGAAGGCCGCACGCAGGTTAATACCGGGAAGGGACGCCCTGAGGCCGAGTTTTAAAGCGGCGATGCAGCCACATGTACTGCTCCGGCGCGAGCATAATGCATTTCTCGACAACGCCGTTCATCCAGCGCGCGGTGGTTTCTGCATCAATCAGCGGTGGCGCGAGTTCCGGCTCCAGCATGATGAGCTGATAGCCTGAACCGTCTGGTTTACGGCGCGGCACAAACGGCACGATAGCCGCTTTGGACATCCGCGCCAGCATCCAGGTCCCGGTGGTCGTCGCTGCATCTTCCACCGCAAAGAACGGGACAAACACGCTGGATTGCGGGCCATAGTCATGATCCGGGGCATACCAGACCACTTCACCTGATTTCAGGGCGCGGATCATCCCTTTCAGGTCTTTGCGATCGATCATGCTTTTATTGGAGCGCATGCGTCCGTTGGTCTGGATCAAATCGATCACCGGATTATCGTTAGGACGATAAACGCCTATACCCGGCGCCTGCATGCCGAACATGCGCGCGCCAATTTCGAGCGTCAGGAAATGAACGCCAATCAGCAGGACGCCAGTCTGGTTGGCCTGAAGAGTATGCACCGGCTCCATGCCGGTCCCGGCCACTTCCGTCCAGCGCGCCATGCGTTTATCCGACCAGAACCAGGCCATACCGGTCTCCATCAGCCCCATGCCGACAGATTCGAAGTTTTTAACCACCATGTCGTGGCGCTCAGATTCACTCATCTGAGGAAAACAAAGCTCAAGGTTACGATACGCGATCCTGGCGCGACGCTTCATAAACTGCTGAGCAATGCGGCCCAGTCCTTTACCCATGCGGAAAATGACGGGATAAGGCAGCTGTACAATTAGCCACAACAAGCCAATGCCTGACCATGTTAACCAATAGCGGGGATGCAAAAGCGCGGCAGTAAATTTCGGTAACTGGGTCATGTCTGTCCTGTGTTCTAACGTCCTGAAAGGATATTGTCTCATTTTTTAAGGCATAGCCAAAATGTCTGTCATCGAAACATGAAAGAATATGCAAATGTTAAGTCTGATTAATCAGGTTGACTGAAATGTAGCGTAAATTGTGAGGATGTAAATTGTCTTTGTTTGCTATATCATGCCGACCGATTTTTAATTCTCAACGATTGCAGGACTTGTACACCATGCCAGTGTTACACAACCGCGTTTCGAATGAGATGTTGAAAGCGCGTATGTTGGCCGAAACCGAACCGCGCACAACGATCTCTTTCTATAAGTATTTCACCATTGATGATCCCCAGGCGACCCGCGATGCGCTTTACCAGGCTTTTACCGCCCTGAACGTGTTTGGTCGCGTCTATCTGGCGCGTGAGGGGATTAACGCGCAGATCAGCGTGCCGGAAAGCAAGGTCAGCGCCTTCCGCGACCTCCTTTACGGGTTTGATCCGGCGCTTAACGGCTTACGCCTGAACATTGCGCTGGATGATGACGGTAAATCATTCTGGGTGCTGCGCATGAAGGTGCGCGAGCGTATTGTGGCGGATGGCATTGACGATCCGAGCTTCAATGCCGCTAATGTGGGAGAGTACCTGAAGGCCGCTGAAGTGAACGCGATGCTCGACGATCCGGATGCGGTGTTCATTGATATGCGTAACCACTACGAATATGAAGTGGGGCACTTCGAGAATGCGATGGAAATTCCTGCCGACACCTTCCGCGAGCAACTGCCAAAAGCCGTTGAGATGATGCAGGAGCATAAAGACAAAAAGATCGTTATGTACTGCACCGGGGGGATCCGCTGTGAAAAAGCCAGCGCCTGGATGAAGCACAACGGGTTTAATAAAGTCTGGCACATTGAGGGTGGGATCATTGAGTATGCCCGTCGCGCCCGTGAGCAGGGTTTACCGGTGCGTTTTATCGGTAAGAACTTTGTGTTTGACGAGCGTATGGGCGAGCGAATTTCAGAGGACGTGATCGCGCACTGCCACCAGTGCGGTACGCCGTGCGATACGCATACCAACTGCAAAAACGACGGATGTCATCTGCTGTTTATTCAGTGCCCTGCATGTGCCGAGAAGTTTAATGGCTGCTGTAGCGAGCTGTGCAGTGAAGAGAGTATCTTGCCTGAAGAAGAGCAACGTCGTCGCCGTGCCGGACGCGAGAACGGGAATAAGATCT
Source organism: Enterobacter cloacae complex sp. GYL001 (assembly GCF_049237125.1). Taxonomy (NCBI): domain Bacteria; kingdom Pseudomonadati; phylum Pseudomonadota; class Gammaproteobacteria; order Enterobacterales; family Enterobacteriaceae; genus Enterobacter; species Enterobacter cloacae complex sp. GYL001. Next base: position 572,271 of record NZ_JBMKGW010000001.1, read on the forward strand.
TTAATAAATCCCGGGGCCGACTGAATACCAAACTGGGTATTCCGGACCCGGAGTAAAACACTGCCCGGCGGCGCGAAAGCCTGCCGGGCCTGTTTTATGACTTCTGCTGAACGCCTTCCACCGAAATAATCAACTCAACATCCTGCGATGCCGGGCCTAAATCCGTGGTGATATTAAAATCTTTCAGATGAATTTTGCCTGCGGCTTCAAAGCCAGCACGTTTGCCACCCCACGGATCGTCGCCCTGTCCAATTAATTTGGCATCCAGTGTGACCGGTTTTGTTACGCCGTTCAGCGTCAGATTACCGGTAATAGCGAGCTTATCACCGTCTTTCTTCACCTCTGTCGACGCGAAAGTAGCTTGCGGGAATTTGCCCACGTTCAGAAATTCAGCGCTGCGCAGATGTTTATCACGCTCGGCGTGATTAGTGTCGACGCTGTTGGTATTAATGGTGACGTTCACTTTATCGGCAGCAGGGTTTTTCTCGTCGAAAGTAAATGTGCCATCGAAATCATTGAATGTGCCATATAACCAGCTGTAACCCAGATGCTGAATACGGAAATTGACAAAGGCATGCTGGCCCTCCTTATCAATTTTATAGTCAGCGGCAATGGCCGAACCGGTGGTAAATAGCAGCGAACCTAATGCGATACCCAACAGGCGTTTTTTCATTTTATGCTCCAGAGTCAACTGACGAACGGCCAAGCATGCGCTTCAGCGTATCGTCTTTATCAATAAAGTGATGTTTCAGGGCCGCAAGGCCATGCAGGACAGACAGGATCACCACGCTCCATGCCAGCCACAGATGAACCACACCTGCGGTGTCAGCCTGTGAACCGGCGTCAGCCAGCGTGGCTGGGACGTCAAAAAGCCCAAACACGCTGATCGGTTTACCGTCTGCGGTCGAAATGAGATAGCCGCTGATCAGAATGGCGAACAGCAGGGCATAGAGTGCGATATGTGCGCCAACAGCGCTTATGCGGGTAAGGCGGCCATGGCTTTTGGGCGCTGGAGGGGGCGGAGAGATATGTCGCCAGATCACGCGAAAAACCAGACCCATCATCAGCAGAACCCCAATGCTTTTGTGCAATTCGGGGGCCTGATGATACCAACCGTCATAATAGCTTAATGTCACCATCCAGAGGCCGAGACCAAACATGGCATAGACGGCAAGTGCAAATAGCCAGTGTAAACACATGGATATTATTCCGTAGCGACGGGAGGAGTTACGCCATTGCATATGAATTTCCGTTCTCAAATGACTGAGCAATAAAAATGGACGGGTTAAATAAATAATGCAACTGAAAAAAATGAATAATGTTTTTTATTTAATTTATTTCAGCGAATTTGAATGTGTTTCCGCAATGTATTTCAATCGCTTCGTTCAATAAATTTGAGGTGACGTTTTTTAAAAAATATAAGTTAAATAAATTTAAAGGAGTGTCAATAAACGTCAGCAAGAACTTTCAGAAGAATACAATATAGATAACGTCAATGATCGCCAGCAGCGACCAAAGAACAATGTAGAGCATGAAATGCTCGCGGATGTTATTGATAAGGTAATTCACCAGTCTGCGCATCATGCCCCTCTCGCTAAACAGGCCCCGGTTATTCGGAGCCTGTAGAGGTATTATCGGTTAAAGCGCGAGAGCGCGAAGGGCTTGAGATCAAACGAAGGTGTGATCCCCTGCGCAAACTGGGCGGCGATTTCACCTAACACAGAGGCAAATTTAAACCCGTGACCGCTGAGCCCGGTTACGAGCAGGGTGTTATCGTGTCCCGGCAGGGTGTCGATGATAAAGTCTTCATCCGGGGTGTTGTCGTAGGTGCACGCTGCGCCGTAAAGCAACCCGCCTACGCCCGGCAGGATATTACGCAGGAATGTGAAGGCTTCGGAACCATCCTGCGGATAAGCACCGTAAGGCTTGCGTTCTTCCGCAGAGGAAATTACCTGCCCGCCGTTATGTTTGCCAATCTTGAGCGCGTCTTTTTCCGAGGGGAAACCGTAGAACTGGTCGCCATTGGGTAACTCGCCTGTAAACGCCGGGAATTTGTTCTGGCTGCTGTAACGCCCGTCAGACTGGAACCAGGAGAAGACTTTTCGCACCGGCTGGATGGGTAGGTCCGGCAGCAGTTTCGTCACCCACGTTCCCGCACTCACCAGCAGACGCGTGGCGGTATATTCACCTTCAGAGGTGGTGACGGTTGAACCCTCTGCATGGTGGGTGATGCCCGTGACCGGACAGTTGAACAACTGTGCGCAGCCCGCTTTGGCGGCGAGATCAATCCAGGTCTTAATGGCCGTTTCGCTGTGCAGTACCCCGGAATTGGCTTCAAACAATCCAATGTAGTCTTCAGGAACAGAAATTTCCGGCCAGCGCGCCATGATGCCGTTTGCATCCAGACGCTCGACGTCCAGGCGGTAGGCTTTCGCGCTCTCCTCGACGGTCGCCAGAAACGTGGAGCTGGCTGGCCCCAGGTTAACGACCCCGGTGCGCTCAAAAATGCGATCTTCGGTGAGTGAGGCCAGCTCATCCCACAGCGTCTGAGCCCGAAGCACCAGCGGTACATAACGTTCACCTTCACCGTAAGCGTGACGGATCAGACGGGTATCGCCGTGATGGCTTCCTTCAGAGTGGGGGGGAAGGTGGGCGTCAATCATCAGCACTTTCAGACCCGCCTGCGTGGCGTAATAACCGGCGGCAGATCCTACGGAGCCGCTTCCGATAATGATTAAATCGTATTTCATAGGCTTCTCTTTACTAACGCTTTGTTAGCAGAGTAATTAACTAAGTGGGCTTATACAAGAGCGAAATAAATAAGGCACCGCGAGGGTGCCTGTTGAGTGAAAAGGGGCATAAGGTCAATGCCGTTTATACTCATTTTCCTGATAGTCGCCAGATTCTATTTTTGCGATGCCTGCTTCTAAAATAGAGATAAACTGACGGGCGACGTCTGTTGTAAGCCACAGCGTCTGTCCAACTTCCGCTTCGTCACGGTTTTGCTGATTTGGGGTCTGGTAGTGCAAACGCAGCATCAGCGCATCGTAGCTGTCTACGGTGCTGATATCCCAGCCAACAAGCGGATGGGTCTGGATGACTTCACTATTCTTTTCCATTATAACCCCCTTAATGCGTGTTAGAAGACAACGACTTTGAGGTTCAATGCATGTTTTTCTGAAAGCAATTTCAGTATATCAATTAATAAGGGTTCAGAAGGAAAAAATAAACGGGTAGCAACACATTTTTCTGCTTTTTAGGATTGTTCGAACAATAAAACGCCATCTTGTTCACGATTTTCTAAGAAGATGCTGAAATATTTTGAACTTTCAGGAGACGAAACGAAAAAAAGCCGGGGCGACCCGGCAAAAAAACACAATGAGGGAGCAAATTTTAATCAGTGATGAACCAGTCGTCGGCGCTTTCCCATGTTTCCTGCAAAATTTCGCTGATGCGTTCTTTGTCTTCCTTCGCGCCGCCGATGACGGAAAGATGGTTTGCTGTCGCATAACGTACCGTTACGGCGCCATCGTTTTCAGGAAAAGTGCTGCTAATACGTCGGGATAGTTCACCCGCCAGAGCGTCGAGTGCGCCAGCAGGCAGGACGGTGGATTTGGCAATGGTGACTTCGATACGCATAAATGCCCCCCTGTGTAATATACTGTTTATTTATACAGTTATATTGTCGCTTTGACAACAGGGGGCGCGATTTTTTTAGCGTTTTACCGTCCAGTTTACGGTTTCACCGGCCAGGAAGGGGATCAGCGTATCGTCGGTGAGCGCAATCGACGCTCCAACCTGGCTTTCTTTGCGCTCCAGCTCAATGAACGTGTCATTAACCGGCAGACCGTAGAAACGCGGGCCGTTAAGGGAGCAGAAGGCTTCGAAATGGTCTAACGCATTCATCTCTTCAAACACGGTTGCGTAACTTGCCAGGGCGGTCGGGGCGTTAAAACAGCCTGCACAGCCGCAGCTCGCCTCTTTACGGTGACGGGCATGCGGGGCGGAATCCGTGCCGAGGAACGCGCGCGGGAAGCCGCTGGCGACCAGCTCACGTAGCGCCTGCTGGTGGATGTTGCGCTTGAGGATCGGCAGACAATACAGATGTGGGCGAACGCCGCCCACCAGCATGTGGTTACGGTTAAACATCAGGTGCTGCGGGGTGATGGTGGCGGCAATCAGCTCGTTTCCATCCCGGACATACTCTGCGGCATCTTTAGTCGTAATGTGTTCAAACACCACTTTCAGCCCCGGAAGACGCTGGCGCAGCGGCTCCATGACCGTTTCGATAAAACGTGCTTCGCGATCGAAAATATCAATGTCAGCGTGGGTCACTTCCCCGTGCACCAGCAGCGGCATGCCCAGTTTTTGCATACGCTCCAGAACAGGCATGATGGCATCAATACTGGTCACCCCATGGCTGGAGTTGGTGGTGGCATTCGCCGGGTAGAGCTTCGCGGCGGTGAATACACCTTCGTTAAACCCGCGCTCAACTTCATTCGGATCCAGCGAGTCCGTCAGGTAGCAGGTCATCAATGGGGTAAAATCGTGTCCGGCCGGAACGGCGTCAAGGATACGCTGGCGATAGGCAATCGCGGCCTCGACGGTAGTGACTGGCGGAACCAGGTTAGGCATAACAATCGCACGGCCATAAATTTCGCTGGTATACGGCACGACGGTTTTCAGCATGTCGCCATCACGAAGATGGATATGCCAGTCGTCTGGGCGGCGGATTTTGAGAACCTGGGATTGTACAGTCATGGAAGCTCCGGCTTGAAAGAGATCAGTCATAAGAGGGCTGTTTTTGCCGGACACAAATCATAAGCGGAAACGTTTTCGTTTGCACACTATTCCGTTAAAAAAAACGGGCGCCTGAGCGCCCGGAGTGTTTAGTCGGTGAAAGGGATGATGATTTCACCCGGTTTCACCTCTATCCCTTTGGCATATTTTTTCGCCAGAGATTCGCCTTTGCTCTTGTCTTCGCTCAGAACATAGGCAGGCTGTTGGTTAAAGTAGTTCTGCAACGACTGGTTGAGATACGGCATCAGCGTTTGCAGCACCGGTTTCATTTTTTCCGGCGTCACAACCGCATCGACGATTTCCATCTCTTGCAGGAAAATGGCCCCTTTCTCTTTATTGAAGACCGGCAGCGCCTTGAGCTTCAGCTTGATATCCGCTTTCTGATTGCCGAAGAGCGAGGTCATATCGAGGCTGGCATCGCCGGAAAGGGTGACTTTGTTAGGCTCCTCGCGCCCAATCTGGCTGGCGAGATTCGTCAGGACGATATGCGCATCCGCAAGGCCGGGCACGCCGATATCTTTTGAAAAGTTATTATGTTTTTCAAGCGCCTGATTAATTTCCTGCTCACTGACGGTGTACTGCGTAAGCTGGTTACATCCCACCAGCAGACCACTGACAATTAACGCAGCGGCAATAACGATCTTTTTCATGGCGTTCCTCAACATAAAATCGGCGCATCTGTCCTGATACGCCAGTATGTCAGGGTGATCCAACAGAAACCAGCAGAATAAACTGATAATGAAAGGGGTCAGGCGCCAGGCTCCAGCATCCCGCGGGTGCTGCGTTTATCACTGAACTGCCACCAGAGGGCAATCAGCGTCATAAAGCCGACCATGCCGAGCATGACCCACGGCAGCTCCGGCTGATGGAGCGCTTTTCCGGCATCAAACAGCCAGCCACCACCGGTGTAACCCAGTGCGCCGCCAAGCGCCAGCCCGAGACGGCTGAAGCCCATGTAGCTGCCTCGGGCCCGGGCGTCGGCAAGTGACGCGCTCAGCGTTTCACGGGCTGGCTCGGCAATGATTGAGCCAATATAGAAGGTGCAGATGAGCATAAACAGTTGCTGAAGCGAACTCACCAGGCCGATGGGCATCATGCTCAGCGTCATCAGCAACAGCCCGGCCATCAGACGGTGCTCAAGTCGGAAACGGCGCTCGCTCCAGCGGGCAATCGGATAGAGCAGCGTCAGAGAGAGGCAGGCCTCAATGGCATACATCCATTTCACCGCTGCCGGCGTGCCGGCAATATCGTTAACCATAATGGGCAGCATCAGCATGACCTGCACGGCGAGCATGTAGTAGCCAGTCAGGGTTAACACATAGGTGACGAAGCGTTTATCGCTTAGCACACGGTCGAGCCCTTCCCGCACAGGTGCTTTCACCGTTGACAGCTTCCACGCGGGCAGAAACAGACCGTTAAACAGCGCGCAGAGAATAAACAACACCGCGCCGGTGGCGCAGACCAGGCGGAAATCGTATTGCAGCAGCCAGCTTCCCAGCAGGGCGCCCACCACCGCGCCAGCGCTGTCCTGCATCATCAAAATCGAAAAGAAGCGCCCCCGGTGTTGCGGACGGATAAGCTTAACCACCAGCGCGGTACGCGGTGGGTCGAAAAGGGTGCCGCCAATCCCGGAAAGGAAACAGGAGAACCACAGCAGCCAGGGTTCATGAGCGATTGCCATGGTGGCGAATCCCGCCGCACGTAACAGCATGCCGGTGACGATCATCGGTTTCGCGCCGAAGCGGTCGGCTATTGCGCCGCCAAACACGCCCAGACCCTGTTGTACAAACTGGCGTAGACCCAGCGCGATCCCGACCATCAATGCCGCCCAGCCCATTTGATCGACAAAACGAATCGATATAAGCGGAAAAACGACAAAAAAGCCGAGCACGACCAGCATGTTATCGACGAGCAGGAAATATTTACCCAGGCTCCTGGCCTGTGATACGCGGGACATTTTCCCTCCAGGGAAAATAAAAGGTGAGCACGCTAACATTCTGCGGTGTCGCCGGGCTTTTTCCCATACCCGCTGGCGACAATATTTTTTTATCAAAAAGGTGCTTTGATAGAGAGTTCTCATCGAAAAATGTGAAAAGCGATCAAAATGGTATGTCACTGTTTTCACAGAAGGCACAGGCGCAGGTATAGTAAAGCTAACAGGCAGAGCAGAAGCGACGGGAAGGAGTGGTAACGATGTTTGGCTATCGCAGTAATGTGCCAAAAGTGCGTCTGACGACGGACAGGCTGGTCGTTCGTCTGGTGCATGAGCGTGATGCCTGGCGTCTGGCGGATTATTACGCCGAGAATCGCCAGTTTTTAAAACCCTGGGAACCCGTTCGGGACGAGAGCCACTGCTACCCCTCTGGCTGGCAGGCGCGCCTCAGTATGATTGCGGAATTTCATAAACAGGGAAGTGCGTTTTATTTCGCGCTTCTCGATCCGGAAGAGAAAGAGATCGTTGGCATTGCCAATTTTTCAAACGTGGTACGCGGGTCGTTTCACGCCTGTTACCTCGGGTATTCCATCGGTCAGAAATGGCAGGGGCAGGGGCTCATGTTTGAGGCGCTGACGGCGGCGATTCGCTACATGCAGCGCACGCAACATATCCATCGCATTATGGCCAACTACATGCCGCACAATAAGCGCAGCGGCGATCTGCTGGCCCGCCTGGGGTTTGAGAAAGAGGGCTATGCCAAAGATTATCTGCTGATTGACGGCGAGTGGCGGGACCATGTGCTCACCGCGCTCACCACCCAGGAGTGGACCGCGGGTCGTTAAGGAGAAAAAATGAAATATCAGTTAAATGGCGCCGAAGCGCGCGTGGTCGGCTGCCTTCTGGAAAAGCAGGTCACCACGCCGGAACAGTATCCTCTGTCCGTGAATGCCGTCACGATGGCCTGCAACCAGAAGACGAACCGTGAGCCGGTGATGAACCTTGGCGAGCACGAGGTGCAGGATATCCTTGATGAGCTGGTGAAGCGCCACTACCTGCGCACCGTCAGCGGCTTCGGTAATCGCGTCACTAAATATGAACAGCGCTTTTGTAATTCCGAATTTGGCGATTTAAAACTCAGCGCCGCAGAAGTGGCAGTGATCACCACGCTGCTGCTGCGCGGAGCGCAGACGCCGGGTGAACTGCGCACACGCGCCTCCCGCATGCATGAGTTTCAGGATATGCAGGACGTTGAACAGACGCTGGAGGGGCTGGCCTCACGCGAGGACGGTCCTTACGTGGTGCGTCTGCCCCGCGAGCCGGGCAAGCGTGAAAGCCGTTACATGCACCTTTTTAGCGGCGACGTTGAGCCCTCTGCGCTGGCCGTAGAATCCGACACGCCAGCATCAAACGACAGCCTGAACGCGCGCGTGGCGGCCCTGGAAGACGAGGTTGCCGGGCTGAAGCAGCGTCTGGATGCGTTACTCGCACATCTGGGAGATTAATCGTGACAACATTACGCATTGGTGTTGTGGGGCTGGGAGGGATCGCGCAAAAAGCCTGGCTGCCCGTTTTAGGCGCCGCGTCCGACTGGACGCTGCAAGGGGCGTGGTCGCCCACCCGCGAGAAAGCAGAGCGCATCTGCAAAACCTGGCGCATCCCTTATGCCGGTTCGCTACAGGATTTAGCCCGTGAATGTGATGCGGTATTTGTGCATACCTCAACCGCGACGCACTACCAGGTGGTGAGCGAGTTGCTGAACGCAGGCGTTCACGTCTGCGTGGATAAACCCCTGGCGGAAAATGTACAGGATGCTGAGCGACTGATTGAGCTGGCCGCGCGTAAAAAGCTGACGCTGATGGTCGGCTTCAACCGCCGTTTTGCGCCGCTCTATCAGCAGCTTAAAGCGCAGTCCGGCTCGTTCGCCTCTCTGCGTATGGATAAGCACCGTACCGACAGCGTGGGGCCTAACGACCTGCGCTTCACGCTGCTGGATGATTATCTCCACGTCGTGGATACGGCCCTGTGGCTGAGTAACGGAAAAGCCCAGCTGCAAAGCGGCACGCTGCTGACCAACGAGCAGGGAGAGATGGTTTACGCCGAACATCATTTTGCCGTTGAGCATTTGCAGGTGACGACCAGCATGCATCGTCGGGCGGGCAGCCAGCGCGAGTCCGTGCAGGCCGTTACGGATGGCGCGCTGTATGACGTCACCGATATGCGAGAGTGGCGGGAAGAGAAGGGCAATGGCGTGGTCGCGTTACCGGTTCCCGGCTGGCAAAGCACCCTGGAGCAGCGTGGCTTTGTGGGCTGCGCGCGTCACTTCATCACCTGCGTGCAGAATCAGACGGTTCCTGAAACGTCCGGGGAGCAGGCTATTCTGGCGCAGCGCATTGTGGAACGACTCTGGCGCGAAGCCATGTCGGAATAACGCGTTGTAACATCTGCCGATAGTAATTCGTTGAAATCCGGTTAGACTAAGCGCCGCTTGTTGGCTTTGCCGGGTGGCGCTAACGCTTGCCCGTCCTGGAAATCCGTAGGGTTGTGGAACTTCACGTTAATGAACTTATTAAAATCGCTGGCGGCCGTCAGCTCGATGACCATGTTTTCCCGCGTGCTTGGCTTTGCGCGCGATGCCATTGTGGCTAGGGTTTTTGGCGCCGGGATGGCGACTGACGCCTTTTTCGTCGCCTTTAAGCTGCCAAACCTGCTGCGCCGTATTTTTGCCGAAGGGGCCTTTTCACAGGCATTTGTTCCGATCCTCGCAGAATATAAAAGCAAACAGGGCGAAGATGCCACCCGCGTCTTTGTGGCCTACGTTTCCGGATTACTGACGCTGGCGCTGGCGATCGTGACCGTCCTGGGGATGCTGGCAGCGCCCTGGGTGATCATTGTGACGGCGCCGGGTTTTGCTGACACAGCGGATAAATTTACCCTGACCACCCAACTGCTGCGTATAACCTTCCCCTATATTCTGCTGATTTCGCTGGCGTCGCTGGTGGGTGCCATCCTGAATACCTGGAACCGCTTCTCCGTTCCGGCCTTTGCCCCCACGTTCCTCAACGTCAGCATGATTGGCTTTGCGCTGTTCGCCGCGCCGCATTTTAACCCACCGGTGCTGGCGCTGGCCTGGGCCGTGACCGTCGGCGGCGTGTTACAGCTTGCTTACCAGCTTCCGCACCTGAAAAAAATCGGCATGCTGGTTCTGCCACGCATTAATTTCAAAGATGCGGGCGCAATGCGCGTTATCAAACAGATGGGACCGGCGATACTCGGTGTGTCCGTTAGCCAAATCTCGCTGATCATCAATACCATCTTCGCCTCTTTCCTGGTGTCGGGCTCGGTGTCCTGGATGTACTACGCCGATCGTTTGATGGAGTTTCCATCCGGGGTGCTGGGCGTGGCGCTGGGGACTATTCTGCTGCCGTCGCTGTCGAAAAGTTTCGCCAGCGGCAACCACGATGAATACTGCCGCCTGATGGACTGGGGCCTGCGTCTCTGTTTTCTGCTGGCGCTGCCAAGCGCGGTGGCGCTGGGGATCCTGGCGAAACCGCTGACGGTGTCGTTGTTCCAGTATGGAAAGTTCACCGCCTTTGATGCCGCCATGACCCAGCGTGCGCTCGTAGCCTACTCGGTGGGGCTGATGGGGCTGATTGTCGTGAAGGTGCTTGCGCCCGGTTTCTATTCACGTCAGGACATCAAAACGCCGGTTAAGATTGCCATTGTGACGCTGATCATGACGCAGCTGATGAACCTGGCGTTTATTGGACCGCTGAAACACGCGGGGCTGTCACTGTCGATTGGTCTGGCGGCCTGTCTGAACGCCGGGCTGCTGTACTGGCAGCTGCGCAAGCAGGATATCTTCACACCGCAGCCGGGCTGGGCAAGCTTCCTGCTGCGTCTGGCGATTGCGGTAGTGGTGATGGCGGCCGCGCTGGTTGGCATGTTGTATGTCATGCCTGAGTGGGCGCAGGGCACCATGCCTTACCGCCTGATGCGTCTGATGGCCGTGGTGGTGGTCGGTGTGGTGGCGTACTTTGCCACGCTGGCGGTGCTTGGCTTCAAAGTGAAAGAGTTCACCCGCCGCACGGTATAAACGCCAAAAGGGGAGTTCACCAGAAGGTGCTCCCCGCTTCATGACGTGCCGCTACTGCGTCAAATCGAAATCTTTTTCCCACCCGTGATACGTGCCGTGGCCGTCTGACCATCCGCACCGTACAGCCCCGGCTCTTTATAGGGCTTTAACACTTCAAGCGCCTGCTGATTACGGATAATCTGTCCTTCCAGCAGCCAGCCGTTATGCTGGTTGAGATCGCGAAGATGCTGGGTTTTTTCTGTAATGGTCTGCCAGCGTTCGTTGATCTCATCATTGGCGCTGCGTTTCGCGTCTTGCTCAGCGCGTCGCTGTTTTTCCAGATAATCCAGGGTCGCCAGCAGCGAGCTTTTATCTTCAGTTATGCGTTGCAACGCGCTGCCGTTGATTTGACCAGAAGAGAGGTGGTGCTGTTCTGCATCCATCACCGTTTTCAGGTCGTTCAGGACCACCGTCATCTGATCCAGTATTTCTGACAGTCGACTCATACGGTTAGTTACTCTGGAGGAAACTCTGTGCGTCCTGAATCAGCGCATCAGCGATTTTGCTGGTATCCATTTTCAGTTCACCGTTACGGATAGCCGTTTTCAGCGCTTCAACACGTTCCATGTTGATATCGCTGCTGCCTGGCTGCATCAGCTTCGACTGGGCATCGCTCAGCGTGACGCTGGTGCTGTTAGCCGTCGACGTTTTTTCCAGACGCGTTTTTTGCGGGGCAGCCTCATTCGTTTCGCGAGGTTGTACAGTGCTAACCGGCTTCAGGGCTGATGTACGATCAATGCTCATAGTGTTGTCCTCATCGAGGGTTCGCGGCGTTTGCGCCTGACATCATCATTTGTTGAATATTTATCGGCAGTCGCCGCGAAATCTTTAAAAAGATTACAGGTTAATCAGAATATTCCCATCAGGACCGACCGTGCCGCTGACCACCTGGCCTGAGGACATTCTGACCCGGGCATTTTGCGCCACTGCGGCATTATTCAGCGCTTTTCCTTCACTGTTGATACTAAAGCCTTCGCCATTGGCGACCACCATCACCTGTTGTCCCGCTTTCACCCGCCACGCCTGGCGCAGCATGGATAGCTGTATCGCCTGTCCAGGAGCGACATCGCGCAGGCTGACCGCCTCCTGAGCCTGGTTGATATCCAGCATCGTCCGCGGTGGAAGCTGATCCAGACGGCCTCGCTTCAGCGTTACGCTGTCAGGTTGCAGCAGGCTGCCCCGGGGAATGGGAACGGCGGCGACAACATAATTGCCCGTCGCCTGAACCGCGACCTGTAAATAGCGTTTTTCGTTGGCGCAACGCGCCAGCACGTTCACGTTGCCCCATAAGCGGGTGCTGCCGGTCACGCTAAATGACGGGGCTTCGCAGGAAGGGTAAAGGTTAGGCGGGGTGCGCACGGTCACGCGTACGTCATCGCTGAAACCGGCCAGCTTCTGCGCAAAGAATGCATTGAGCTGGTCCTCTAACCCCTCAGCCTGCACCAGAGGGCTTAAAAGCAGTAGGGCCGCCGCCAGGCCACGTTTAAAAGTCCGCATCGCACGTTCCACCATGTCCAGAATTTAGCAAATTCTACCCGCAGTGGTTTTCCATCAACGCAACAAATAGCGACGCATTTTGCGCTTATTCCGTCGATAGGGGAGACGGGGTGAGATTTAAGCTGTGAACTGAAATTTTCTCATCAGCGGAGGAGACATGCTCGATAAACTCGACGCCGCGTTACGTTTTCAGCAGGAAGCGCTCAATTTACGCGCCCAGCGGCAGGAGATTTTAGCCGCCAATATCGCCAACGCGGATACCCCCGGGTATCAGGCGCGCGATATTGATTTTTCCAGTGAACTCAAAAAAGTGATGGAGCGTGGACGTGCCGAAGGAACGGGTGTCTCACTGGCCCTGACATCCTCACGTCATATTCCCGCTCAGGCGATGACCGCGCCAACGACCGACCTGCTTTACCGTATTCCCGATCAGCCCTCACTTGATGGTAACACCGTCGACATGGACCGGGAGCGCACACAGTTTGCCGATAACAGCCTGCAATACCAGACAGGTCTGACGCTACTCGGCGGGCAAATTAAAGGCATGATGACCGTCCTACAGGGGGGCAATTAGTAAATGGCCTTGCTGAATATTTTTGATATCGCCGGTTCGGCATTAACGGCGCAGTCCAAACGACTGAACGTGGCCGCCAGTAACCTGGCCAACGCCGACAGCGTGACCGGCCCTGACGGGCAACCGTATCGCGCTAAACAGGTTGTCTTCCAGGTTGATGCTGCACCGGGTGCGGCAACGGGCGGCGTAAAAGTGGCGGACGTGGTTGAGAGCCAGGCGCCCGACAAGCTGGTTTACGAGCCTGGCAACCCGCTCGCGGATGCCAGCGGCTACGTGAAAATGCCGAACGTGGATGTGGTCGGGGAGATGGTGAACTCCATGTCCGCGTCGCGTAGCTACCAGGCAAACGTCGAAGTGCTTAATACCGTGAAGAGCATGATGCTCAAAACACTCACTCTCGGCCAGTAAAGGAGACACGCATGTCCATCGCCGTAAACGTGAATGACCCGACAAATACCGGCGTCAACAGCACCAGCAGTGCGACCGGTTCCAGCTCTCTCACCGGGAGCAATGCCTCCGATTTACAGAGCAGCTTTCTGACCCTGCTGGTGGCACAACTGAAAAATCAGGACCCGACCAATCCGATGCAGAACAACGAACTGACCACGCAGCTTGCGCAGATCAGTACCGTCAGCGGCATTGAGAAACTGAACACCACGCTCGGCTCGGTCTCCGGTCAAATCGATAACAGCCAGTCCTTGCAGGCCGCCAACCTGATCGGTCACGGGGTGATGATCCCGGGGACCACGATTCTGGCGGGCACCAGCACTACCGATGGCACCTCCACCACCACCACGACGCCGTTTGGCGTTGAGTTGCAGCAGCCGGCCGACAAAGTCACCGCCACAATCAAAGACGCCAGCGGCAACGTGGTGCGCACGATTGAGATTGGCGAGCTTAAAGCGGGCGTTCATACCTTTACCTGGGATGGCAGCCTGACCGACGGCACTAAAGCGCCTAACGGCTCGTATCAGGTTGCGATTAGCGCCAGCAACGGCACCACTCAGCTGGTGGCTCAGCCGCTACAGTTTGCCCTGGTTCAGGGCGTCATCAAGGGTAGCGATGGCAACAAACTGGATTTGGGTACCTCCGGTACCACCACACTCGACGAAGTTCGGCAGATTATCTAAGCCTTAATACTTATCAGGAGTAAGTCATGGCCTTTTCTCAAGCGGTCAGCGGCCTGAATGCTGCGGCCACCAACCTGGACGTCATTGGCAACAACATCGCCAACTCCGCGACCTATGGTTTTAAATCCGGTTCTGCGTCTTTTGCAGATATGTTTGCAGGCTCTAAAGTGGGTCTGGGCGTGAAGGTTGCGGGTATCACCCAGGACTTCACCGACGGGACGACCACCAACACCGGTCGCGGTCTGGACGTCGCCATCAGCCAGAACGGTTTCTTCCGTATGGTGGATGCCAACGGTTCCGTGTTCTACAGCCGCAACGGCCAGTTCAAGCTGGATGAAAACCGTAACCTGGTGAACATGCAGGGACTTCAGTTAACCGGTTATCCGGTTGCCGGCACGCCGCCTACGGTGCAAACCGGTGCGAATCCGCAGGCGATCTCCATCCCAACGACGCTGATGGCGGCGAAGTCCACCACCACGGCCTCTCAGCAGATCAACCTGAACTCCACCGATACCGCGCCAACCGTCGCCTTCGACCCGGCCAACCCTGACTCTTACAATAAGAAAGGCACCGTGACGGTGTTTGACAGCCAGGGTAATGCGCACAACATGAACCTGTTCTATGTCAAGGATGCAACTCCAGCTAACTCCTGGAAAGTGTATGCGCAGGACGGCAGCGTAGCGGGAGATAAAGCTCAGCTGGCAACCACATTGGTCTTTAATGAGAGCGGTGTGTTGACCGGTGGTGCGGAAGCCGACATCAAGACCGGAGAGATCCCTGGTGCAACGGCGGCAACATTCAAAATGAGTTTCGCCAACTCCATGCAGCAAAACACCGGTGCGAACAACATCGTGGCGACGAGCCAGAACGGCTATAAGCCGGGCGATCTGGTGAGCTACCAGATCAACGATGACGGTACCGTTGTCGGTAACTATTCGAACGAACAGACCCAGGTGCTGGGCCAGATCGTGCTGGCAAACTTCGCCAACAACGAAGGCCTGAAATCCGAAGGGGATAACGTCTGGTCTGCCACGCAGTCTTCCGGGGTTGCCCTGCTGGGAACCGCGGGTTCCGGTAACTTCGGCACGCTGACTAACGGTGCGCTGGAAGCCTCCAACGTCGATCTGAGTAAAGAGCTGGTGAACATGATCGTCGCGCAACGTAACTACCAGTCCAACGCGCAGACCATCAAAACCCAGGATCAGATCCTCAACACGCTGGTTAACCTGCGTTAAGCAGCTGACGGGAAAGCGCAATGGATCACGCAATATATACAGCGATGGGCGCAGCAAGCCAGACGCTCAATCAGCAAGCTGTTACCGCCAGCAACCTTGCGAACGCTTCCACGCCAGGTTTTCGTGCGCAGCTCAACGCGCTGCGTGCGGTGCCGGTAGAAGGGCTGTCATTGCCCACGCGTACGCTGGTCACCGCCTCCACGCCGGGCGCCGACATGACGCCAGGTCAGATGGATTACACCGCGCGTCCGCTGGACGTTGCCCTTCAGCAGGACGGCTGGCTGGCGGTGCAAACGGCTGACGGCGGGGAAGGGTATACCCGCAACGGTAATATCCAGGTGAGCGCCACCGGGCAGCTGACGATTCAGGGGCATCCGGTTATGGGCGAAGCCGGTCCGTTGACGGTGCCGGAAGGGTCAGAGCTGACCATTGCGGCAGACGGGACGATCTCGGCGTTAAACCCGGGCGACCCGGCGAACACCGTTGCGCCTGTCGGTCGTCTGAAGCTGGTGAAAGCGGAAGGCAACGAAGTGCAGCGTGGCGATGACGGGATGTTCCGTCTGACCCAGGCGGCGCAGGCCACGCGTGGCGCCACGTTACAGGCCGACCCGACCATCCGCGTGATGTCCGGCGTGCTGGAAGGCAGTAACGTCAAACCGGTGGAAGCCATGACCGACATGATCGCCAGCGCCCGCCGCTTCGAAATGCAGATGAAAATCATCAGCAGCGTCGATGAAAACGCAGGCAAGGCTAACCAACTTCTGGCTATGAGTTAACAGGACTCCCTATGATCAGTTCTTTATGGATCGCGAAAACCGGTCTGGACGCACAGCAAACCAATATGGATGTGATTGCCAACAACCTGGCAAACGTCAGCACCAATGGTTTCAAGCGCCAGCGTGCGGTTTTCGAAGATTTGCTTTATCAAACGATTCGTCAGCCAGGGGCGCAGTCTTCTGAGCAAACCACGCTGCCGTCCGGTCTGCAAATTGGTACCGGCGTGCGCCCGGTCGCCACCGAGCGTCTGCACAGCCAGGGCAACCTGTCCCAGACCAACAACAGTAAAGACGTTGCCATTAAAGGTCAGGGTTTCTTCCAGGTGCAGCTGCCTGACGGGACCTCCGCCTATACCCGCGATGGTTCGTTCCAGGTGGATCAGAACGGCCAGCTGGTGACGGCGGGCGGTTTCCAGGTTCAGCCTGCGATCACCATACCGGCGAACGCGCTGAGTATCACCATTGGTCGTGACGGCATCGTCAGCGTCACTCAGCAAGGTCAGGCCGCGCCGGTCCAGGTTGGACAGCTCAACCTGACCACCTTCATGAACGATACCGGACTGGAAAGCATCGGCGAGAACCTCTACACCGAAACGCAGTCTTCCGGCACGCCAAATGAAAGTACCCCGGGCCTGAACGGGGCGGGGCTGCTGTATCAGGGGTATGTGGAAACCTCGAACGTTAACGTGGCGGAAGAGCTGGTGAATATGATCCAGGTCCAGCGCGCCTATGAAATTAACAGTAAAGCAGTGTCGACGACCGACCAGATGCTGCAAAAACTGACGCAACTCTAAGGTGTAGCCCGGTGCGGTAAACGTCGCACCGGCTCCCTGTTTTCGAAGATGAAGTCAATGCAAAAAAACGCGGCGTTTCGTTATCCGATCCTGACTGTTCTGGCCGTCACCCTCAGCGGGTGTGCCTGGATCCCGTCTAAACCATTGGTACAGGGTGCGACTACCGCCCAACCCGTTCCCGGCCCCGCGCCGGTGGTGAACGGCTCTATTTTCCAGACCGCGCAGCCGATTAACTACGGTTATCAGCCGCTGTTTGAAGACCGTCGTCCGCGTAACGTTGGCGATACGCTGACCATTGTGTTGCAGGAAAACGTCAGTGCGAGTAAGAGCTCGTCGGCGAACGCCAGCCGCGACGGCAAAACCAATTTTGGCTTCGACACCGTGCCGCGCTATCTGCAAGGGCTGTTCGGCAACGCCCGTGCGGATGTGGAAGCCTCCGGCGGCAACACCTTTAACGGTAAAGGTGGTGCGAACGCCAGCAATACCTTCAGCGGAACGCTGACGGTTACGGTTGATCAGGTTCTGGTGAACGGCAACCTGCACGTGGTGGGCGAAAAACAGATCGCCATTAACCAGGGTACGGAATTCATTCGCTTCTCCGGTGTGGTTAACCCTCGCACCATCAGCGGCACCAATACCGTACCGTCCACTCAGGTGGCGGATGCGCGCATTGAGTACGTCGGCAACGGCTACATCAACGAAGCGCAAAATATGGGCTGGCTGCAACGTTTCTTCCTTAACTTATCGCCGATGTAAGCGAGGTGACCTATGTATAAATTTCTCTTCGCCGTGGCGCTGTCGCTGGTCGCTACCGTTGCGCAGGCCGATCGCATACGCGATCTCACCAGCGTGCAGGGCGTGCGCGAAAACTCGCTGATTGGCTACGGCCTGGTGGTGGGGCTGGATGGGACGGGTGACCAGACGACCCAGACGCCGTTCACCACCCAGAGCCTGAACAATATGCTCTCGCAGCTCGGTATTACCGTACCGGCCGGGACCAACATGCAGCTGAAAAACGTGGCGGCCGTGATGGTGACCGCGTCTTATCCGGCCTTTGCGCGTCAGGGGCAGACCATCGACGTGGTTGTCTCGTCGATGGGTAATGCCAAAAGCCTGCGCGGCGGTACGTTGCTGATGACGCCGCTGAAAGGCGTCGACAGCCAGGTGTATGCTCTGGCGCAGGGCAACATTCTGGTTGGCGGAGCAGGCGCGTCGGCGGGTGGCAGCAGCGTGCAGGTGAACCAGCTGAACGGGGGACGTATTACCAACGGCGCGATCATCGAACGTGAGCTGCCGACCCAGTTCGGCACCGGCAACACCATTAACCTGCAACTGAATAACGAAGACTTTACGATGGCGCAGCAGATCGCTGACACCATCAACCGCAGCCGGGGCTACGGCAGCGCCACCGCGCTGGATGCCCGTACCGTGCAGATCCGCACGTCAACCGGCAGCAGCAACCAGGTGCGGTTGCTGGCCGATATCCAGAATATGGAAGTGAACGTGCCGGTGCAGGATGCGAAAGTCATTATCAACTCCCGTACCGGCTCGGTGGTGATGAACCGCGAAGTGACGCTGGACAGCTGCGCCGTGGCGCAGGGCAATCTCTCCGTCACGGTTAACCGCTCGGCCAACGTCAGCCAGCCGGATACCCCGTTTGGTGGCGGTCAGACGGTAGTGACCCCGCAAACGCAGATTGATTTACGACAGAGCGGCGGTTCGTTGCAGAGTGTGCGCTCCAGCGCCAACCTGAACAGCGTGGTGCGTGCTCTGAATGCGCTGGGTGCAACGCCAATGGATCTGATGTCCATTCTGCAATCCATGCAAAGTGCAGGATGCCTGCGCGCCAGACTGGAAATCATCTAAATGCTGACCGATAGCAAACTGTTGACCAGTGCCGCCTGGGATGCCCAGTCGCTCAACGAGCTGAAAACCAAAGCGGGCAAGGATCCGGCGGCGAATATCCGCCCGGTGGCCCGTCAGGTGGAAGGCATGTTCGTACAAATGATGTTGAAAAGCATGCGTGAAACCCTGCCGAAAGATGGCATGTTCAGCAGCGATTCCACGCGGCTTTACACCAGCATGTACGATCAGCAGATTGCCCAGCAAATGACCGCCGGAAAGGGGCTCGGCCTGGCGGACATGATTGTGAAGCAGACCGCAGCCGCTCAGGGGCTCCCGCCTGAAGAGGCCCCGCCGCAGGTGCCGCTGAAGTTTGATCTGGAAAAGGTGACCAGTTATCAAAATCAGGCGCTGACGCAGATGGTGCGTAAGGCGATGCCGAAGCCGGCAGAAACGCGTGACGAGCCGCTCTCCGGCGACAGCAAAGACTTCCTGGCGCAGCTCTCCCTGCCGGCGCGTCTTGCCAGTGAAGAGAGCGGCGTGCCGCACCATCTGATTCTGGCGCAGGCGGCGCTGGAGTCGGGCTGGGGGCAACGTCAGATCCGCAGGGAGAACGGTGAGCCGAGCTTCAACATCTTTGGCGTGAAGGCCACCTCCAGCTGGAAAGGGCCGACCACCGAGATCACCACCACCGAATATGAGAACGGTGCGGCAGTGAAGGTGAAAGCCAAATTCCGCGTCTACAGCTCGTATCTGGAAGCGTTGTCGGATTATGTCGGGCTGCTGAGCCGGAATCCGCGCTACACCGCCGTGACCCAGGCCGCCACGCCAGAGCAGGGCGCTCAGGCATTGCAGAATGCTGGCTACGCGACCGATCCAAACTATGCGCGCAAGCTGACCAGCATGATCCAGCAGCTGAAATCCATGTCTGAGAAGGTCAGCAAAGCGTATAGCACAGATCTCGAAAATCTGTTCTGAAAGTTCTCAAGTCCCGGTGGAGGTTGCCGATAACCTTCATCAGGACTCGTGTCTGAACGTATAAAAGGAACCCCCATGTCCAGTTTGATTAACAGCGCCATGAGTGGCCTCAGTGCTGCGCAGTCGGCACTCAATACCGTCAGTAATAATATTTCAAGCTACAACGTGGCAGGTTATACCCGCCAGACCACCATTCTGGGGGCATCAAACAGCACCCTGACCGGCGGTGGCTGGGTGGGTAACGGGGTCTATGTCTCCGGTGTTCAGCGTGAATATGATGCGTTTATCACTAACCAGCTGCGCGCGGCGCAGAACCAGAGCAGTGGGCTGACCACGCGCTACCAGCAGATGTCAAAAATTGACGATGTGCTTTCTGATACCACGAACTCGCTTTCTGCCAACCTCCAGGATTTCTTTAAAAGCCTGCAAACGCTGGTGAGTAACGCAGAAGATCCGGCTGCTCGCCAGACGGTACTCGGGAAGGCGGATGGTCTGGTAAACCAGTTTAAAACCAACGATCAATATCTCCGCGATCAGGATGCGCAGGTCAATACGGCGATTTCTACCAGCGTCGATCAGATCAATAACTACGCGAAACAGATTGCCAATCTTAACGATCAGATCTCCCGGCTGACTGGCGTCGGTGCGGGCGCATCCCCGAATGAACTGCTCGATCAGCGCGATCAGCTGGTGAGTGAACTGAACAAGATTGTCGGTGTGGACGTCACCGTACAGGACAGCGGCACCTACAACATCTCTATCGCCAATGGTTACACACTGGTACAGGGCAGCAACGCCAGCCAGCTGGCGGCGGTGAAATCCAGTGCGGACCCAGCGCGTACAACAATTGCGTATGTGGATACCGCAGCGGGCAACGTGGAGATCTCAGAAAAACAGATCACCACGGGGTCGCTTGGTGGGCTGTTAACGTTCCGTTCTCAGGATCTGGATCAGGCGCGAAACACCCTTAACCAGATGGCGCTGGCGTTTGCGGATGCCATGAATACCCAGCACCAGGCTGGCTTTGATGCCAACGGGGACAAAGGCGGCAAGCTGTTTGATTTTGGCTCGCCGGCAGTGCTGAGTAACGGTAAAAACACCGGAAGCGCGTCCGTTACGGCCACGATGACGGACAGTACAAAGGTCCAGGCGACAAACTATAAAGTTGAGTACAACGGTACTGACTGGACAATCACGCGTCTGTCGGACAACACCAGCTTCACGGCCAAGCCTGACGCCAGCGGTAATCTGTCGTTTGATGGTCTCAACGTTAAGATTAGCGGCTCAGCCGATAATAAAGACAGTTTCATCGTCAAACCGGTGAATGACGTCATTGTGAATATGGACGTAGCGATCAGCGACGAATCCAAACTGGCGATGGCCTCCGCGAAAGGAAGCGGTGAAAGCGACAATACCAATGGCCAGAAGCTGCTGGATTTACAGAGCGCCAAATTGGTGGGAGGGAACAAAACCTTTAACGATGCTTATGCCGCGCTGGTCAGTACGGTGGGCAGCACCACGGCGTCGCTGAAAACCAGCAGCGAAACCAAAGTTAACGTGGTGACGCAGCTGACCAAACAACAGCAGTCAATCTCCGGGGTTAACCTGGATGAAGAGTATGGCAACCTGCAACGCTATCAGCAGTACTATCTGGCGAATGCGCAGGTGCTGCAAACGGCGAGCACGCTGTTTGATGCATTGATCAATATCCGCTAAGGCTGAGGCATAAAAAATGCGTATTAGTACTCAAATGATGTATGAGCAAAGCATGCGCGGCGTGACGAACTCCCAAAGTCTCTGGCTCAGCTACGGCGAGCAGATGTCTACGGGGAAGCGTATCAACCGTCCGTCTGACGATCCGATTGCCGCCTCGCAGGCCGTTGTGCTCTCTCAGGCTCAAACGCAAAACAGCCAGTATGCGCTGGCACGCTCCTTCGCTACGACGAAAGTCTCCCTGGAAGAGAACGTGTTATCGCAAGTGACAACCGCCATCCAGGCTGCTCAGGAAAAGATTGTCAATGCGGGCAACGGTACGTTAAGTGACGATGACCGCGCTTCGCTGGCCACGAACCTGCAAGGTATTCGCGATCAGCTCATGAACCTGGCTAACAGCACGGACGGTAACGGTCGCTATATTTTTTCCGGTTACAAGACCGAAGCGGCGGCTTTCGACCAGGCGACGGGTGATTATAAGGGCGGCGGAACGCCAATCAGCCAGCAGGTTGACTCCGCGCGCACGATGCAAATTAGCCATACGGGCACTGAAGTTTTCGATAGCTTCACCAGCAATGCCAAGCCAGAGCCAGATGGTAGTGCGCCGGAAACGAATTTGTTTAAGATCCTCGACTCCGCAATTGAAGCGTTGAATACGCCGATTGGGGAGGACGAAACGAAAGCCGAGGCGTTTACGGCGGCTATTGATAAAGCCAACCGTGGCCTGAGCAACTCCCTCAACAACGTGCTGACCGTGCGCGCCGACCTCGGCATCAAGCTGGATGAGCTGGGCAAGCTGGACGCTCTGGGTGAAGACCGCGCGCTGGGTCAGACGCAGCAGATGAGTAACCTGGTTGACGTGGACTGGAACTCGGTGATTTCGTCCTACACCATGCAGCAGGCGGCGTTGCAGGCCTCGTATAAAGCCTTTAGCGATATGCAGGGTATGTCTTTGTTCCAGATGAACAAATAAGACTCTGACCTGTTTGACATGTCTTGAAACTGGGCATGTTTTGACTGCCCAACCCGTCCGGGTTGGGCATTTTTTTTACACACTTTCTGCCTGTGCGGACAGCACCCGGGCGCTTTCAATCACTCTGATAGCCAGCGCAATGGCACCACACAGGGTTGCCAGAGCCAGCACGCCAGACCAGCCTGCCAGCGTATAGATATTGCTGCCTAATGCCGAACCCAGCGCCATTCCGATGAAAATGACGGTAAACAGCAGGGCGTTCAGGCGTCCGCGGGCCTGCGGCTCAAGGCTGTAGACCAGGTTCTGGTGGGCCACGAGGCTGGACTGCAAGCCGAGATCGAAACCGACCGCGGAGAGGGCAATCAGGATCAACTGACCGTGTACACCCAGTGCCGGCATCATGAACATCAGGGCAAACGAGAGGGTCACCAGCGCGGCACCCAGCTGGGTCACTTTACCGGCGCCCAGCTTATCTGCCAGACCCCCTGCCAGCGGTGCAGCCAGCGCACCAGCGGCTCCGGCAATACCAAATCCACCCGCTACGGCGCTGCCAAGGTGATACCGTTCCAGCAGCATGACCGCCAGCGTTGACCAGAATGCGCTAAAGGCAATCGACAGAAAACCCTGAGCCAGCGCCGCGCGACGCAGTGCCGGGTAACGACGCCACAGGTGCTCCATGGAACGCATCAGCGCGGGATAGCTCAGCGTGGAGTGAATAGCAAAACGTGGGAGTACGGCCCACATCACCACGCCGACAAAGGCAATGCTTGCAGCAGCCAGCTGATACATCACCCGCCAGCCAAAGGCTTCACCGACCACGCCGCTGACGGTTCTGGAGAGCAAAATCCCCAGCAGCAGGCCGGTCATCACCGTGCCGACCGTTTTTCCCTGTTTACCTTCCGGCGCGAGGATCGCTGCGGCCGGGACAATATCCTGCGCCATGGTGGCGGCCATGCCAATCAGCAGGCTGGTGAGCAGCAGGGAGTGCAGTTGTCCGGTCAGGCTACAACCCAGCAGGAACAGCGCCAGGGCCGCACTTTTTATCAGGATCAGCGTTCTGCGGTCATGACGATCGCCGAGCGGGAGCAGAAACAGGATGCCCAGGGCATAACCCGCCTGGGTGAGCGTCGGGACCATGCCCATGCCTTCGATGCTCAGATGCAGGTCTGAGCCCATCAGCGGCAGCAGAGGCTGGGCATAATAGATGGATGCCACGCTAAAGCCCGCACCGAGCGCCAGCATTAAGATTACCCAGCGGCTTACGGCCCGGGTGGTGGTTGTGTTCATAAGATGTTCCTCATTCGTCGTGTGCGGCTATTTTTTATCAGTACGCCTTGCGACGGTAGCGGGCGCGGTGGTAAAACGCTTATACGTGTGGCGTATGGGTAAAAATGGTATGAAAAGGTCTGAGCGTATAGATCGGGTAGAACTGATGCGAACGTTTGTTCGCATTGTGGAGGCGGGGTCTCTTTCTGCGGCGGCACGTCAGCTGGCAACAACCCAGGCCACGGTGAGCCGACGGTTGCAGTCGCTTGAGACCATGCTGGGAGTACGCCTGATGCTGCGCACAACCCATACGACCCGGCTGACCGATGACGGCGAACGCTGCTATCAGCATGCCCGACGGGTGATTGACAGCTGGCTGGCGCTGGAAGACGAGGTAGGGCAGACGGAAGATGAACCGGTTGGGGTGCTGAGGGTGCGCGCCCCGCACGCGTTTGGCCAGGATCAGCTTCTGAAACCGTTAACCGAATTTTTGCAGCGCTATCCCCAGCTTTCTGTAGAGTGGATGCTCAACGATCGCTCGGTTGATTTCCTCGGCGACAACCTTGACTGTGCTATTCGGGTGGGTGTGGAAGTCGATCCGGCAACCGTGTCCGTGCTGCTGGCTGAAGTGCCGCGCTCGGTGGTGGCTTCACCGGAATTACTGGCCCGTTATCCCGCGGTTAAAACGCCGGAAGATTTGCAGCAGCTTCCCTGGATTGCCATCAGCTCTTTTTATCAACGCCATGTGGAGCTTTTCCACGATGCATCATCTGCCCCGGCGCGGGTTACCATTACGCCACGCCTGAGTACCGACAGCCTGTATGTGGCGCGCAATACGGCACTCACCGGGCTGGGCGTGGCG
This sequence comes from Enterobacter cloacae complex sp. GYL001, assembly GCF_049237125.1. NCBI lineage: Bacteria > Pseudomonadati > Pseudomonadota > Gammaproteobacteria > Enterobacterales > Enterobacteriaceae > Enterobacter > Enterobacter cloacae complex sp. GYL001. The sequence goes on from NZ_JBMKGW010000001.1 coordinate 596,779, forward strand.
GTGGTATCCAGCTGGACAGTACAGGATGATATTCAGGAAGGAAGACTGGTGCATCTACTGCCAGAGTGGCAGCCGGCAGCGTTACCGGTACATCTGGTTTACCCCTGGTCTCGTTATTATCCGGCGCGCTTGCGGCGTTTTCTGGAGCTGATGCGGCAGATAATGCCGGAGGTCACCGGAATGAGAAAGCCCCTGCAACAGCCATAAAAAAGCCGACCCGAAGGTCGGCTTTCAGTCTTAGCGTGCGTTATTCAACAGGCTGAGGACGAGTAGCTGGCGCAGTAGCCATGTGCGTTGCACTGTGACCACCGGCAGCACCTTTGCCTTCGAAGTTGAATGCCGGACGAACCCAGTCGCTATGGCGTGGCGCTTCAGGTACATACTCAGGTGCCGGGGCGCGAGTCATCGGCGCGGTAGCAACGTGAGCAGGCGCTGGAGCGGCAACGACCTCAACCGGCTCGGATTTCACTTCAGCCTCTTTGACCTCTTCGACAACAGGCTCAACCTGAATCTCGACGTCCTGAACAACCTCTTCCGTCACCGTTTCGACGGTAACGTCTGCGGGTTCTTCTGCTGCGGAGACCGGCTCAGCTTCCTCCGCGACTTCTTCAGCCACCACGGTATCTTCTTCGGCAATGATCTGCGGAGCGGCATCAACCGGCGCGGCAATGACTTCAGGATGGGTCGTTTCCACTTCCACAGCCTGCGGTGCCACCGTGTCAACAACTTGCGGTTCAACCACGGTTGCCGCTTCAGTCACGACGTCTTCCACCGCTGCTACCGGTGCAATCACCTCTTCGGTCACAGCCTGTTCTTCAACAGCCTGCTCCGGGCGAGCAACCGGATAACGGATCCAGACTTTACCGGATGCCATCTCAGGTGACGCGCACGCCACGGTCAGCGGCATTGGCGACTGAGTCGGGTAACGCTCGTCACGGTAGCGACGACGACGCTGGCCGCTCACGCGCAGGTGACGCGGAGAACGACGGGAGCGACGCGGCATACCTGCGTTGTCACGGTTTTCGCTGCTTTCGTCCTGCTCAACCTGATTTTCCACTACGGCTGGCAGGTCAACTTTCGCGACCTGGGTACCCGTTGTGCTTTCTGCTGCTTCAACCGCGATAACGTCGTTTTCTTCCGTCTGAACAGCACCCACACGTACTTTCTGGGTCAGCTGACGCTGCTTACGACGCGGCATAACCTGAGTACGCTCTTCCTGCTCCGTGTCCTGCTGTTCAACAGGCGCTTCGCGGTTCAGGTTTTTGACTTCCTGCTGGGCCTGGCGTTTCTCGTCGTTACGACGACGGTTACGCTCGCGGCGAGGTTGCTGCTCGTCACGCTGTTTGCTCTTCTCGGACTCATCGCCCGCCTGCTGGCGAATTTCACGATCTTCAACGTTCTGCTGTTGCTTCTCGCGACGGTTGCGACGGTTGTCCTCGCGTTGTTCACGACCTTCGTTGTTCTCGGAACGATTATCACGGCGCTCGTTACGATCGCTACGGTCGTTGCGGTCATTACGATCGCGACGATTGTTCTGACGCTTACGACGGTCCTGCTGACGCTCTGGTTTCGCTTCTTTTGGCGCTTCTTTCGGCTGCTCAGGCTGAACTTCTTCGCCAGCAAACATTTTTTTCAGCGCGCCGAAGATGCGGCTCAGGAGACCCGGCTGCTCAGGCTGCGCTTTTGGCGCGGCAGGGGCCGCCTTTTGCACGGCAGGTTTTGCCGCTGGTTTTTCCAGCGTCGCTTCCGGCGGGGCTTCCGGCATGATGAAGGTTGCTAATGCAGGCTGCTCAGGCAGTTTACGCTCGGCAGGCTCTTCATCCGATGGCAGCGCCATTTCTTCTTCATGCAGCTTCGGTAGCAGGTAGCTGAGGGTGCTTGTCTCTTCGCCTTTACGCACGCGCAGCACGTGATAGTGCGGGGTTTGCATCTCGTCGTTTGGCACGATGATGCAGCGAACGCCGCCCTGACGCGCTTCGATTGCGCTTACCGCTGCACGTTTTTCGTTCAGCAGGTAGGAGGCAATCGGCACCGGAACGATGGCGTGAACCTCTTTGGTGTTCTCTTTCAGCGCTTCTTCTTCAATCAGACGCAGAATAGAGAGGGAGAGCGATTCATTGTCACGCACGGTACCCGTACCGGAACAGCGCGGGCAGACGTGATGGCTGGACTCGCCGAGTGACGGGCTCAGACGCTGACGGGACATTTCCAGCAGGCCGAAGCGCGAGATATGGCTAATCTGGATACGTGCGCGATCCTGGCGCACCGCTTCACGCAGACGGTTTTCAACCGCACGCTGATGGCGAACCGGGGTCATGTCGATGAAGTCGATAACAATCAGACCACCCAGGTCGCGCAGGCGGAGCTGGCGGGCGATTTCATCAGCGGCTTCAAGGTTGGTGTTGAAGGCGGTCTCTTCGATGTCGCCGCCACGGGTTGCACGCGCGGAGTTGATGTCGATAGCGGTCAGCGCTTCGGTGGTATCAATTACGATAGAACCGCCGGACGGCAGACGCACTTCACGCTGGAAGGCAGACTCGATCTGGGATTCAATCTGATAGTGGCTGAACAGCGGGATTTCACCGGTGTACAGTTTAATTTTGCTGGTGAAATCCGGGCGACCCAGCGCGGCGATGTGCTGGCGAGCCAGCTCAAGCACTTTCGGGTTATCAATCAGAATTTCACCGATGTCCTGACGTAGATAATCACGGAAGGCACGCACAATAACGTTGCTTTCCTGGTGGATCAGGAACGGAGCAGGACGGCTCTCAGCCGCTTTCTTGATGGCTTCCCAGTGCTTCAGACGGAAGCTCAGGTCCCACTGCAACGCTTCGGCAGATTTGCCGACGCCTGCGGTGCGCACGATAAGGCCCATGCCGTCTGGCAGCTCGAGACTTGCCAGCGCTTCTTTCAGCTCGGTACGGTCATCGCCTTCGATACGGCGAGAGATGCCACCCGCACGCGGGTTGTTTGGCATCAATACCAGATAGCTTCCTGCCAGGCTGATAAAGGTGGTCAGTGCGGCACCTTTGTTGCCACGCTCTTCTTTATCGATCTGGACGATAACTTCCTGACCTTCACGCAGAACATCTTTAATGTTCGGACGGCCATGGGAGTTGTAGTTTGCAGGAAAATATTCGCGGGCGATTTCTTTGAGAGGAAGGAAACCGTGACGCTCAGCACCGTAATCGACAAATGCAGCTTCAAGGCTTGGTTCAATGCGGGTGATTTTGCCTTTGTAAATGTTCGCTTTTTTCTGTTCGTGTCCAGGACTTTCGATATCCAGATCGTACAGGCGCTGCCCATCCACAAGGGCGACACGCAACTCTTCTTGCTGAGTTGCGTTGATTAACATTCTTTTCATCGTAACTTACTCGTTATTCTTACATTGACGACAAAGCTGCGGGCAAGGTGACGCTTTCCGGGGTATGAACCGATGGCCTCGTGTCTATTCACGTCGCCAACCTCACGGTTGTCGCTCGCTTAAGAGGCGCAGAGTGTCGGTTGCCTGTGTTTCATACGGAAACACAGCGCAATTATCAGGGGATTTGCCTGGGAAAACTCTCCAGAGAACAATCCTTATACCGGGAAGTACTGCAACCCGCAGCCCGCTAACTGCCTGAAAGATCAATACGTCTTACGCCATTGCTGCGTGGATGATCGGTCAGACAAAATTGGTCATTCCGTCGACATCCTTACAAAACCCGGATTTAACGCGGAAAACGGATTCATTATTCCACTGCTCGCCGGGTTATAGCAAGATGACTTTTACCAATTATCACCCGGTTACTCACAGTTTCTTCACTTCAAGGGGGTGATTGGTTTAATAACCACCAAATCGATTGCGCGAAAGGGGAGTGGTCCGGATAAAAGTAAATATAAGCATAGAAAAATGAGTGGCGCTAATGTCTGACGCTATTTAGAATCGCCAACCATGAAAACAGAGACTCCAGCCGTAAAAATGGTTGCCATCGCCGACGACGAGGCGGGGCAACGTATCGATAATTTTTTGCGCACCCAGTTGAAGGGCGTGCCAAAAAGTATGATTTATCGCATCTTGCGTAAGGGCGAGGTGCGGGTGAACAAAAAACGCGTGAAGCCAGAGTATAAGCTCGAGGCGGGCGATGAAGTCCGGATTCCACCGGTACGTGTTGCAGAGCGTGAAGAAGAGGTCGTTTCTCCGAAGCTGCAAAAAGTCGCGGCCCTGAGCGACGTTATCCTTTATGAGGACGACCACATTCTGGTGCTGAATAAACCGTCCGGAACGGCGGTACACGGGGGGAGTGGTCTGAGCTTCGGCGTGATTGAAGGGTTACGCGCGCTGCGCCCGGAAGCGCGTTTCCTCGAACTGGTTCACCGTCTTGACCGCGATACCTCTGGCGTGCTGCTGGTGGCGAAAAAACGTTCTGCGCTGCGTTCTTTGCATGAACAGCTGCGCGAAAAAGGGATGCAGAAAGATTACCTGGCGCTGGTGCGCGGCCAGTGGCAGTCCCACGTGAAAGTGGTGCAGGCGCCGCTGCTGAAAAATATTCTGCAAAGCGGCGAGCGCATTGTTCGTGTTAATCAGGAAGGGAAACCGTCTGAGACGCGCTTTAAAGTTGAAGAGCGCTACGAATTCGCCACGCTGGTGCGCTGTAGTCCGGTGACGGGGCGTACCCACCAGATTCGCGTCCATACCCAGTTTGCGGGCCATCCGATTGCGTTTGATGACCGCTATGGCGATCGCGAATTTGATAAGCAGCTGGCGGGAACAGGGCTGTCGCGTCTGTTCCTGCACGCGGCAGCGCTGAAATTTACCCATCCTAATACCGGCGAAGTTATCCGTATTGAAGCGCCGCTGGATGAGCAGCTCAAACGCTGTCTGAAAGTTCTGCGCGGCTGATTTTGTGCCGGGTGGCGCTGCGCTTACCCGGCCTACGAAATCCGTAGGCCCATGCAAGCGAAGCGCCGCTGGGCAAAGTCACGCCGTCAGTGGATTACACTCTTCTCGCCTTAACATCTGGCACAGCGCAATCAGCGGCAACCCCACCAGCGTGTTGGGATCGCGGCCATCGAGCTTGTCGAACAACGCAATCCCTAGTCCTTCACTTTTAAAGCTCCCTGCACAGTTTAGCGGACGTTCCCGACGCACATAATCCATAATCTCCTGCTCGCTAAGATGACGGAAGTGCACATCAAACGGCTCGCACTCGGTTTGCAGATGACCGGAAGCCGAATTATAAAGCGCCAGGCCGGTATAAAAGGTCACGATACCGCCTCGCGCACGCAACAGCTGCTGGCAGGCGTTTTCTTCCGTATGCGGTTTGCCGGTGATTTCGCCGTCCAGCACACAAACCTGATCGGAGCCTATAATCAGATGTGCGGGGTAACGTACGGCCAGCGACTGTGCTTTCTCTTTCGCGAGACGGGTCACCAGATGACGCGGTGACTCGCCCGGCTGTGGCGTTTCATCCACCTCCGGCGCAGCGCATTCAAACGGGATCCCGAGCTTTTCCAGCAGCATTCGGCGATAAGGTGAAGTGGAAGCAAGGACGAGATTTGGCATATTTTTATCACCAGATATAGCGTATCGATGCCAGCCATTTTAAACTACAGGCCGCAATGTGTGCGAATAATTGGCAAAAGGCAGCTCTGGTTGCCTTTTTCTTTGACTCTATGACGTTACAAAGTTAATATGCGCGCCCTATGCAAAAGGTAAAATTACCCCTGACTCTTGATCCGGTTCGTACGGCTCAAAAACGCCTCGATTACGAAGGAATCTATTCTTCCGATCAGGCTGAGCGTATTGCCGAATCTGTAGTCAGTGTGGACAGTGATGTAGAATGCTCCATGTCGTTCGCTATCGACAACCAGCGTCTCGCCGTGTTAACCGGTGATGCAAAGGTGACGGTAACGCTCGAATGTCAGCGTTGCGGGAAACCGTTTGTACAGCATGTTCACACAACGTATTGTTTTAGTCCGGTTCGTTCTGACGAACAGGCTGAAGCACTCCCGGAAGCGTATGAGCCGATTGAGGTTAACGAATTCGGTGAAATCGATCTTCTGGCGCTGGTTGAAGATGAAGTCATCCTCTCCCTGCCAGTCGTTCCGGTGCATGATTCTGAACACTGTGAAGTGTCCGAGGCGGACATGGTCTTTGGGGAACTGCCTGATGAAGCGCAAAAACCAAACCCATTTGCCGTATTAGCCAGCTTAAAGCGTAAGTAATTGAGGAGTAAGGTCCATGGCCGTACAACAGAATAAACCAACCCGTTCCAAACGTGGCATGCGTCGTTCCCATGACGCGCTGACCGCAGTTACCAGCCTGTCTGTAGACAAGACTTCTGGTGAGAAACACCTGCGTCACCACATCACCGCTGACGGTTTCTACCGCGGCCGCAAGGTTATCACTAAGTAATCACGCGTCAGCGTGATTAGGCTTAGTGAGGAACTTCCCCGTGCAAACGGGGAGTTTACCGAACCAGGCTGCGACGATACCTTGACACGTCTAACCCTGGCGTTAGATGTCATGGGGGGAGATTTTGGCCCTACCGTGACAGTGCCTGCAGCATTGCAGGCACTGAATTCTAATTCGCAACTCACACTTCTTTTAGTCGGTAATCCCGACACAATCACGCCATTACTTGCAAAAGCTGACTTTGAACAACGTTCGCGTCTGCAGATTATTCCTGCGCAGTCAGTTATTGCCAGTGATGCCCGGCCATCGCAGGCTATTCGTAATAGCCGTGGCAGCTCTATGCGAATGGCGCTGGAGCTGGTGAAAGAAGGGCGAGCGCAGGCTTGCGTCAGCGCGGGAAATACTGGCGCGCTGATGGGGCTGTCGAAATTATTGCTCAAGCCGATTGAGGGCATTGAGCGTCCGGCGCTGGTGACGGTATTACCGCATCAGCAGAAGGGCAAAACGGTGGTGCTGGATCTGGGCGCTAACGTGGATTGTGATAGTACAATGCTGGCTCAGTTTGCCGTTATGGGGTCGGTGCTGGCTGAAGACGTGGTCGGGATTAACAATCCCCGCGTTGCTTTACTGAATATTGGTGAAGAAGAGACCAAAGGCCTGGACAGTATCCGCGACGCTGCGGAAATACTCAAACAGGTCCCCTCCATCAACTATATTGGTTATCTCGAAGCCAATGAGTTGCTGACGGGCAAAACGGATGTATTAGTGTGTGATGGCTTCACCGGAAACGTGACGTTGAAGACCATGGAAGGGGTCGTACGAATGTTCCTTTCTCTGCTGAAATCGCAGGGAGAAGGTAAAAAAAGGTCCTGGTGGCTGATTTTATTAAAGCGTTGGTTACAAAAAAGCCTGACGCGGCGATTCAGTCACCTCAACCCCGACCAGTATAATGGCGCCTGTCTGTTAGGATTGCGCGGCATCGTGATTAAGAGTCATGGCGCCGCCAATCAGCGAGCATTTACCGTCGCGATTGAACAGGCAGTGCAGGCGGTGCAGCGACAAGTCCCTCAGAGGATTGCCGCTCGCCTGGGATCTGTATTAGCTAAAAGTGACTGAGCGTACATGTATACGAAGATTTTAGGTACCGGCAGCTACCTGCCAAAACAAGTGCGTACCAACGCCGATCTTGAAAAAATGGTAGATACGTCTGACGAGTGGATTGTCACGCGCACAGGTATCCGTGAACGTCGTATCGCCGCGCCAGACGAAACTGTGTCCACCATGGGCTACGAAGCCGCTCAGCGAGCGCTTGAGATGGCTGGCATTGATAAAGAACAGATCGGGCTTATTGTGGTGGCGACAACCTCTGCCACGCATGCCTTCCCAAGCGCAGCGTGCCAGGTGCAGAACATGCTCGGCATCAAAGGCTGCCCGGCATTTGATGTTGCAGCAGCGTGCGCGGGTTTCACCTATGCGCTGAGCATCGCCGATCAGTATGTAAAATCGGGCGCCGTAAAATATGCGCTGGTGATCGGCGCTGATGTGCTGGCGCGTACCTGCGATCCGACCGATCGCGGCACGATCATTATTTTTGGCGATGGCGCGGGCGCGGTGCTGCTGGGGCAGTCCGAAGAGCCGGGCATCATCTCCACGCACCTGCATGCCGATGGCCGCTACGGCGAGCTGTTAACGCTGCCTAACGCCGATCGCGTTAATCCTGATAACTCCATTTACCTCACCATGGCAGGTAATGAAGTATTCAAGGTGGCGGTGACTGAGCTTGCGCATATTGTCGATGAGACGCTGGAAGCCAATAACCTTGAACGCACCGCACTCGACTGGCTGGTGCCGCATCAGGCGAACCTGCGTATCATCAGCGCGACGGCGAAGAAGCTGGGCATGTCTATGGATAACGTTGTGGTGACGCTTGATCGCCACGGCAACACCTCTGCGGCATCGGTACCGTGCGCATTTGACGAAGCGGTACGCGATGGACGAATTAAACGGGGCCAACTGGTCTTGCTTGAAGCCTTTGGTGGCGGGTTCACCTGGGGTTCCGCGCTGGTTCGTTTCTAGGATAAGGATTAAAAAATGACGCAATTTGCTTTTGTGTTCCCGGGACAGGGCTCGCAAACTGTTGGGATGTTGTCTGAAATGGCAGCAAACTATCCGGTTATTGAAGAGACTTTCCGTGAAGCCTCTGACGCGCTGGGTTATGATCTGTGGGCGCTGACCCAACAGGGCCCCGCTGAAGAGCTGAACAAAACCTGGCAGACTCAACCGGCACTGCTGGCAGCCTCCGTCGCATTGTGGCGCGTATGGCAGCAGCAGGGCGGCAAAGCGCCGACGCTGATGGCGGGTCATAGCCTGGGTGAATACTCTGCGCTGGTCTGCGCAGGGGTGATTGCCTTCGCTGACGCGGTACGCCTGGTTGAATTGCGTGGTAAATTCATGCAGGAAGCGGTGCCAGAGGGCACGGGCGGCATGTCTGCCATCATCGGTCTGGATGATGCGTCTATCGCTAAAGCCTGTGAAGAATCTGCTGAAGGTCAGGTCGTTTCTCCGGTAAACTTTAACTCGCCAGGCCAGGTGGTTATCGCGGGTCATAAAGAAGCGGTTGAGCGTGCAGGTGCTGCCTGTAAAGCTGCGGGCGCAAAACGTGCACTGCCCCTGCCGGTGAGCGTACCGTCTCACTGCGCGCTGATGAAGCCCGCTGCCGATAAGCTGGCGGTTGAGCTGGAAAAAATGACCTTTAACGCACCGACGATTTCCGTTGTGAATAACGTCGATGTGCAGTGCGAAACCGCGCCGGAGGCTATCCGTAACGCGCTGGTTCGCCAGCTCTACAGCCCGGTTCAGTGGACTAAAACCGTTGAATTTATGGCGTCTCAGGGCGTTGAACATCTGTATGAAGTTGGTCCAGGTAAGGTACTTACCGGTCTGACAAAACGTATTGTAGACACCCTGACTGCCTCGGCGATTAACGAGCCGGAAGCCATGAAAGCGGCACTCTCGCAATAAAAGAGGAATACCATGAGTTTTGAAGGAAAAATTGCCCTGGTGACCGGCGCAAGCCGCGGTATTGGGCGCGCTATTGCTGAAACACTGGTTGCGCGCGGCGCGACGGTGATCGGGACTGCGACCAGTGAGAATGGCGCACAGGCCATCAGCGACTATCTGGGTGCGAACGGTAAAGGTCTGGTACTGAATGTGACTGAACCAGCATCTATCGAATCTGTTCTGGAAAATATTCGCGCAGAGTTTGGCGAAGTGGATATTCTGGTCAATAATGCCGGGATCACTCGCGACAACCTGCTGATGCGAATGAAAGACGACGAGTGGAACGATATTATCGAAACCAACCTGTCATCTGTATTCCGTCTGTCAAAAGCGGTAATGCGCGCTATGATGAAAAAGCGTCATGGTCGTATTATCACTGTAGGTTCTGTGGTTGGTACCATGGGAAATGCTGGTCAGGCTAACTACGCTGCGGCGAAAGCAGGTCTGATCGGTTTCAGTAAGTCGCTGGCGCGTGAAGTCGCGTCCCGCGGAATTACTGTAAACGTTGTTGCTCCGGGCTTTATTGAAACGGACATGACGCGTGCGCTGACTGATGAGCAGCGTGCGGGTACGCTGGCGGCAGTTCCGGCGGGTCGTCTTGGCGACCCTAAAGAAATCGCCAGCGCGGTTGCATTTTTAGCCTCTGACGAAGCGGGTTACATCACTGGTGAAACCCTCCACGTCAACGGCGGGATGTACATGGTTTAATCACGATCGAAAATATTTGCGTTATTTGGGCAAATGGCCTCAAAATAACGTAAAATCGTGGTAAGACCTGCCGGGATTTAGTTGCAAATTTTTCAACATTTTATACACTACGAAAACCATCGCGAAAGCGAGTTTTGATAGGAAATTTAAGAGTATGAGCACTATCGAAGAACGCGTTAAGAAAATTATCGGCGAACAGCTGGGCGTTAAGCAGGAAGAAGTTGTGAACTCCGCTTCCTTTGTTGAAGACCTGGGCGCAGATTCTCTTGACACCGTTGAGCTGGTAATGGCTCTGGAAGAAGAGTTTGATACTGAGATTCCGGACGAAGAAGCTGAGAAAATCACCACCGTTCAGGCTGCCATTGATTACATCAACGGTCACCAGGCGTAAGTGAACATCTCCAGGCGGTCATTCGACCGCCTGAGTTTTATCTTTTGTTGTCCCACGAATCTCTTTTTTTATCCCTCCCTGGAGGACAAGCGTGTCTAAGCGTCGTGTAGTTGTGACCGGACTTGGCATGTTGTCTCCTGTCGGCAATACCGTAGAGTCCACCTGGAAAGCTCTCCTTGCCGGTCAGAGCGGCATCAGCCTAATCGACCATTTCGATACTAGCGCCTATGCAACGAAATTTGCTGGCTTAGTAAAGGATTTTAACTGTGAAGAGATCATCTCGCGCAAAGAACAGCGCAAGATGGATGCCTTCATTCAATATGGAATTGTCGCTGGCGTTCAGGCCATGCAGGATTCTGGCCTTGAGATTACGGAAGAGAACGCGACCCGTATCGGCGCCGCTATCGGCTCCGGGATTGGCGGTCTTGGTCTGATTGAAGAAAACCATACATCTCTGATGAATGGCGGCCCGCGTAAAATCAGCCCGTTCTTCGTTCCGTCTACGATTGTCAACATGGTGGCAGGTCACTTGACCATTATGTTCGGCCTGCGTGGCCCAAGCATCTCAATCGCGACAGCCTGTACGTCTGGCGTGCATAACATCGGCCAGGCCGCGCGTATCATTGCGTACGGCGATGCAGATGCTATGGTTGCGGGCGGCGCTGAAAAAGCCAGTACCCCGCTGGGCGTCGGTGGCTTCGGTGCAGCGCGTGCGCTCTCTACCCGAAACGATAATCCGCAGGCGGCGAGCCGTCCGTGGGATAAAGACCGTGACGGTTTCGTACTGGGTGACGGTGCAGGCATGATCGTACTGGAAGAGTACGAACACGCGAAAAAACGTGGCGCGAAAATTTATGCTGAAGTTGTTGGCTTTGGCATGAGCAGCGATGCTTATCACATGACGTCTCCTCCAGAGAACGGCGCAGGCGCTGCGCTGGCGATGGAAAACGCCATCCGCGATGCGGGCATTACGCCGGCACAGATTGGCTACGTTAACGCCCATGGGACGTCTACCCCTGCGGGCGATAAAGCAGAAGCGCAGGCTGTTAAGTCTATCTTCGGCGAATCTGCTGGCCGCGTAATGGTAAGCTCCACGAAATCCATGACCGGTCACCTGCTGGGTGCTGCGGGGGCAGTAGAGTCAATCTACTCTATTCTCGCGCTGCGCGATCAGGCTGTACCGCCAACCATTAACCTGGATAATCCAGATGAAGGTTGCGATCTGGACTTCGTTCCTCACGAAGCGCGCCAGGTTAGCGGTATGGAGTATACCCTGTGTAACTCCTTCGGCTTCGGTGGGACTAACGGCTCTCTGATCTTCAAAAAGGTCTGAGTCTGGTTGGTCGCTGACGATAAAAAAAGGTCCGCTTGCCGGGCCTTTTTTATTAGGCGAAATCCCCTTGTCCGGCTGTCCACATCCTGCCAGACTGAGCCTCCACGCATAAGGAGCCACCATGTTTTTAATTAATGGCCTTGAGCAAGAAACGCTGCCGGCAAGCGACAGGGCGACCCAGTTTGGCGATGGCTGTTTCACGACTGCGCGTATTCTCGACGGTGGCGTGTGTCTGCTCGGGGCCCATATCCTTCGTTTACAAAAAGCCTGCGAAGCATTACTGATCCCCTTCTCGCAGTGGGACATTCTTGAAAGTGAAATGCGTCGGCTGGCGTCAGATAAAGCAAGCGGCGTCCTGAAAGTCATTATTAGCCGCGGGAGCGGTGGCCGGGGCTATAGCGGTTCTGCCTGTCTGCATCCTACGCGGGTCCTTTCCGTTTCAGATTATCCTTCCCATTATGCGCACTGGCGTGAAGAGGGCGTAGCCCTGGCGTTAAGTCCGGTACGTCTGGGGCGAAACCCGATGCTCGCTGGCATAAAACATCTCAACCGCCTTGAACAGGTGCTTATTCGTACTCATCTTGAGCAGACGGAGGCCGGGGAGGCGCTGGTTCTTGACAGCGAAGGGTACATTACGGAATGCTGTGCGGCTAATTTACTCTGGCGGAAGGGCAGTGACGTGTTCACGCCTTCGCTGGAGCAGGCCGGCGTCAACGGCATTATGCGGCAGTTTTGTCTGCACCAGCTGGCACGCGCAGGCTTTCGCGTTGTCGAAGTCAACGCTAAGGAAGAGGCGCTGCTGTCCGCCGATGAAGTCGTAATCTGCAATGCGCTGATGCCCGTTGTCCCCGTTCGCGCTTATGGCCGCAAATGCTGGTCATCCCGCGAGCTGTTCCAGTTTCTGGCCCCGTTATGTGAGCAAACCAGGTAGTCATGAAGAAAATGTTACGCTTTGTCCTCCTTCTTATCGTTGCGTTCGGTATCGCTGGCGGAGCGGGAGTGTGGAAAGTCCGTCAGCTGGCGGAGAGTCAGATCCTGATAAAAGACGAGACGATTTTTACCCTGAAAGCGGGGACCGGGCGGCAGGCGCTTGGTCAGCAGCTGTATGACGACAAAATTATCAATCGCCCACGCGTATTCCAGTGGCTGCTGCGTATTGAACCGGACCTGTCCCATTTCAAGGCCGGCACCTATCGCTTTACCCCTGGCATGACCGTGCGCGAGATGCTGCAACTGCTGGAGAGTGGTAAAGAAGCCCAGTTCCCGCTGCGTTTTGTGGAAGGTATGCGTCTGAGCGATTACCTCAGGCAGCTGCGGGACGCGCCATACATTAAGCATACGCTGAAAGATGACCGCTACCAGACCGTGGCAGACGCCTTAAAATTCGAACATCCCGAGTGGGTGGAAGGCTGGTTCTGGCCCGATACGTGGATGTATACGGCAGGCATTACCGATGTGGCCATTCTGAAGCGCGCGCACAACAAAATGGTCGCGGCGGTAGACGCTGCCTGGAAAGGTCGAGCAGAGGGCCTGCCTTATAAAGATCAAAACCAGTTCATGACGATGGCCTCGATCATCGAGAAAGAGACGGCCGTTGCTGCCGAACGTGACCAGGTTGCCTCGGTGTTTATTAACCGTCTGCGCATCGGCATGCGTTTGCAAACCGATCCTACCGTCATCTACGGCATGGGCGAAAACTACAACGGCAGGATTTCCAGAAAAGATCTGGAGACGCCAACGGCGTATAATACCTACGTGATTAGCGGCCTGCCGCCTGGACCGATTGCGACGCCGAGTGAAGCATCGTTGAAGGCCGCCGCGCACCCGGCCAAAACGCTGTATCTCTATTTTGTGGCTGACGGAAAAGGGGGGCATACGTTTAATACCAACCTGGCCAGCCACAATCGCTCGGTTCAGGACTATCTGAAGGCACTTAAGGAAAAAAATGCGCAGTAAATACATTGTCATTGAGGGACTCGAAGGGGCGGGCAAAACAACTGCCCGTAACGTGGTGGTGGATACGCTTACGTCGCTTGGCGTCGCCGACATGGTCTTTACCCGCGAGCCGGGCGGTACGCAGCTGGCGGAAAAACTGCGCAGCCTGGTTCTGGATATCAAATCCGTTGGCGATGAAGTTATTACCGACAAAGCGGAAGTGCTGATGTTCTATGCGGCGCGCGTTCAGCTGGTGGAGACGGTGATCAAACCCGCTCTGGCAGAAGGGAAATGGGTGATTGGCGATCGCCACGATCTCTCAACCCAGGCGTATCAGGGCGGTGGCCGGGGTATCGACCAGACCATGCTGGCTACGCTTCGCGACGCGGTTCTGGGCGATTTCCGTCCTGACCTGACGCTGTATCTGGACGTGACCCCTGAGGTGGGCCTGAAGCGCGCCCGTGCCCGCGGCGAACTGGACCGCATTGAACAGGAGTCTTTTGATTTCTTTAACCGCACCCGTGCGTGTTATCTGGAACTGGCCGGGCAGGACATGACCATTCGTACCATCGATGCGACGCAATCCCTTGAAGACGTTACGCGTGATATTCAGCAGACCGTTACGCAGTGGCTACAGGAGCAGCAGGCATGAAATGGTATCCATGGTTGCGCCCGCACTTTGAACAGCTGATCGGCAGCTATCAGGTTGGTCGGGGGCATCATGCGTTACTGATCCAGGCGCTGCCGGGAATGGGTGATGATGCGTTGATTTACGCCATCACCCGCTTTCTGATGTGCCAACAGCCGGAAGGACATAAAAGCTGCGGTAAATGCCGGGGTTGCCAGCTTATGCAGGCGGGCACGCATCCTGACTATTACACCCTCGAACCCGAGAAGGGCAAAAATACGCTCGGTATCGACGCGGTGCGTGAGGTCAGTGAGAAACTGTACGAATATGCGCGTCTGGGGGGGGCGAAAGTGGTGTGGCTGAAAGACGCCGCGCTGCTCACGGAAGCCGCAGCCAACGCCCTGTTAAAAACCCTGGAAGAGCCGCCAGAGAATACCTGGTTTTTCCTCTCCTGCCGCGAGCCGGAACGCTTGCTGGCGACGCTGCGCAGTCGCTGCCGTCTTCACCACCTCGCTGTCCCTCAGGAATCCTGGGCGCTCGCCTGGCTTGAGCGAGAAGTGACGGTGTCACAAGATGCGGCGCGCTCGGCGTTGCGCCTGTGCAGCGGTGCGCCTGCGGCTGCGCTGGCCTTATTGCAGCCGGAAGTGTGGTCCCAGCGTGAAACGCTATGTCGTGCGGTTGAATCAGCCCTCGACAGCCATGACTGGCTGAGCGTGCTGCCAGCGCTGAACAGCGATCAGGCACCGGAACGGCTGCACTGGCTGGCCGCGCTGCTGCTGGATGCGCTCAAAATCCAGCAGGGGGCGACGCTTCTGACTAACCCTGACGTGTGGGCGCTGGTCACCACGCTGGCGAATCGCCTGTCAGGGCAGTCGCTGCACGCTATCCTTCATGATATCTGCCAGAGTCGTGAACAACTTTTGACGGTAACCGGTCTCAATCGCGGGCTTTTACTGACCGACCAGTTACTGCGTATCGAACACTACCTGCAACCAGGCGTCATACCGCCGGTTTCCCACCTCTGAGAGAGACATTATGTTTTTAGTCGACTCACACTGCCATCTCGATGGCCTGGATTATCAGTCCCTGCATAAAAATGTGGACGACGTGCTGGCGAAAGCCGCCGCGCGCGATGTGAAATTTTGCCTGGCCGTGGCGACCACGTTGCCGGGTTACCGCGCCATGCGTGAACTGGTAGGCGAGCGCGATAATGTCGTCTTCTCCTGCGGCGTGCATCCGCTGAATCAGGATGAAGCGTACGACGTTGAGGATTTACGCCGTCTTGCCGCAGAAGAGGGCGTAGTGGCGATGGGCGAGACCGGTCTCGACTATTTCTACACCCCGGAAACGAAACCTCGCCAGCAGGAATCCTTCCGCAACCACATCCGTATTGGCCGTGAACTGAATAAGCCTGTTATCGTTCATACCCGCGATGCGCGCGCCGACACGCTGGCGATCCTGCGGGAAGAAAAGGTGACGGATTGCGGTGGCGTACTACACTGTTTCACTGAAGACAGAGAAACGGCGGGTAAGCTGCTTGATTTAGGCTTTTATATCTCGTTCTCGGGGATTGTAACGTTCCGGAATGCTGAGCAACTGCGTGATGCGGCGCGATATGTTCCGCTGGATCGTATTCTGGTGGAAACCGATTCCCCGTACCTGGCACCGGTGCCTCATCGCGGCAAAGAAAATCAGCCAGCGATGACCCGGGATGTCGCTGAGTATATGGCCGTTCTGAAAGGTGTCAGTATTGAAGAGCTGGCTCGCGTGACAACGGAAAACTTCGCCAGTCTGTTCCATATCGACCCCGCCCGCCTGCAATCTGTCTGATACGCCTGTTATTTTTAGGCTCGTAATTAATAAGTAAAACGAGTAAAGTTCACCGCCTCATTTGGGGCGGTGATGGCGTTTTTAGACACATCCAGACATGCTTTATGTAAATATCTGCAAGTTTTTTGGCCGTCTTGAACTGAAACGTGATAGCCGTCAAACAAACTCAGAGGGAATTATTTTACTCTGTGTAATAAATAAAGGGCGCTTAGATGTCCTGTCCACGGCGCGGTACTCCCCCCGGGCCAATGCGTGAAAACGTAAAAAAAGCACAAATACTCAGGAGCACTCTCAATTATGTTTAAGAATGCATTTGCTAACCTGCAAAAGGTCGGTAAATCGCTGATGCTGCCAGTATCCGTACTGCCTATCGCAGGTATCCTGCTGGGTGTCGGTTCTGCAAACTTCAGCTGGCTGCCAGCCGTAGTTTCCCACGTGATGGCCGAAGCAGGCGGTTCTGTTTTTGCTAACATGCCGCTGATCTTCGCTATCGGTGTTGCTCTGGGCTTCACCAATAACGACGGTGTATCCGCGCTGGCGTCCGTTGTTGCTTACGGCATCATGGTGAAAACCATGGCTGTGGTTGCGCCGCTGGTACTGCACTTACCTGCTGAAGAGATTGCCGCTAAGCATCTGGCGGACACCGGTGTTCTCGGTGGTATCATCTCCGGTGCGATTGCAGCGTATATGTTTAACCGCTTCTATCGCATCAAGCTGCCTGAGTATCTGGGCTTCTTCGCGGGTAAACGTTTTGTGCCGATCATTTCTGGTCTGGCCGCGATTTTCACCGGTGTGGTTCTGTCTTTCATCTGGCCACCAATCGGTACAGCAATCCAGACCTTCTCTCAGTGGGCGGCTTACCAGAACCCGGTTGTGGCGTTCGGTATCTACGGCTTCATTGAGCGCTGCCTGGTACCATTTGGTCTGCACCACATCTGGAACGTTCCATTCCAGATGCAGATTGGTGAATACACCAACGCAGCAGGCCAGGTGTTCCACGGCGACATCCCACGCTACATGGCGGGTGACCCAACGGCAGGTAAACTGTCTGGTGGCTTCCTGTTCAAAATGTACGGTCTGCCGGCCGCCGCAATTGCGATCTGGCACTCTGCTAAACCAGAGAACCGTGCAAAAGTGGGCGGTATCATGATCTCCGCAGCGCTGACCTCGTTCCTGACCGGTATCACCGAGCCGATCGAGTTCTCCTTCATGTTCGTTGCGCCGATCCTGTACATCATCCACGCGGTACTGGCAGGTCTGGCATTCCCAATCTGTATCCTGCTGGGTATGCGTGACGGTACGTCCTTCTCTCACGGTCTGATCGACTTCATCGTTCTGTCCGGTAACAGCAGCAAGCTGTGGCTGTTCCCAATTGTGGGTGCGGGCTACGCAGTGGTGTACTACACCGTCTTCCGCGTGCTGATCAAAGCACTGGACCTGAAAACGCCGGGTCGTGAAGATGCAACGGAAGACAGCAAAGCCGGTGTGACCAGCGAAATGGCGCCTGCTCTGGTAGCTGCTTTCGGCGGTAAAGAGAACATCACTAACCTGGACGCGTGTATCACTCGTCTGCGTGTGAGCGTTGCCGACGTTGCGAAAGTAGACCAGCCGGGTCTGAAAAAACTGGGCGCAGCGGGCGTCGTTGTTGCAGGTTCTGGTGTTCAGGCAATCTTCGGTACGAAATCCGATAACCTGAAAACCGAAATGGATGAGTACATCCGTAACAACTAAGCTGTGACCTGGGGAGACTAAGGCAGCCGAATGGCTGCCTTTTTTATTACTGCGGTTTGTGGTGCCGGGTGGCGGCTGCGTCTTACCCGGCCTACGTGATGGGTAGGGCCGGTAAGCGCAGCGCCACCGGGCTTCTGTCACTCAGAAATCGTAGCTCGCGCTCACCGAGACGTTCAGCGGCGCGCCATACACTACATAAGAGCCGACGTAATCGTAATACTCTTTGTCGAACAGGTTGTTGACGTTAGCCTGCACCGCAAAATTTTTGGTGACCTGATAACGGCTGAACAGGTTCACCAGCCCATAGCTGCCTTGCTCCGCGCGGGAACGTCCTGCCGGGCCGCCTTCCACGTCCGTCCACACTTTGTTCTGCCAGTTTACGCCGCCGCCCACGGTCAGTTCCGGCAGCATTGGCAGTTGATAGCGGGTGAAGAGCTTCATGGTTGTGCGCGGCTGATCGGAGCTGACGGCGTTGCCATTCTTATCTTCTGCGATGTAACGCGTCGCGCCGAAGGTCAGCTGCCAGTTATCGGTAAGGGCACCGTTGAGCTCGAACTCGACCCCTTTGCTGACCACCCCGTCCAGCGATTCATAGATCGACTCACCGCTCGGCATGTAGGTATAGGTGTTGCTGGCGACGTTATCCTGCTCAATGCGGAAAATCGCCAGCGAGGTGGTGAGGCGGGTATTAAACCAGTCCGCCTTCACCCCGGCTTCGTAGCTTTTACCCGTGGTAGGGTCAAGATAACGTCCGCTGACATCGCGCTTATCCTGCGGCTGGAAGATAGAGGTATAGCTGACGTAGGTCGACCAGTCCTCATTGATGTCATACACCAGGCCGGCGTACGGCGTGACATCATCTTTGGTGCTTTCCAGACGGGTATTCGGCGATCCTGCCGGGTTATAACGAATGTTATATTGGGTGTAGCGCGCGCCCAGGATCAGGTGCAGCGGATCGGCCAGCGAGAAACGAGCCGACGAATAGGCTGAAGACTGGCGAATATCATCCTTGCTGTAGAGTTTCCACGGCGTCCACTGGGGATCGGCGATGTTCCCGTTCCAGTTCTTAAAGTTGCCGACATCAACCATGCCGTATACCGCATCCGGCATGGAGTTGTCGTAATGGTTACGCTGACGGCTGAAGCTGCCGCCGAACATCATTTCGTGCTGACGGCCAAAGAGATCGAAGCCGCCGCGCAGGAAGGCGTCAACCGCATCCTGTTTACGTTCCCCACGGTTCCAGCCTCCGTAACCCACCAGGCCCGCACCGGTCTCTTTATCCGGATAGCCGGACATATACATCAGTTTGGAGTCGAAGTTGGTTTCAGCGTGCATACCGTTGATGTGCGCTTCCCAGCCATTATCGAAACGCTGAGTCAGGTTAGCGAAGATGCGGGTGCTGTCTTTATCTGAATAAGCCCAGTCAGGTGCGACAGTCTGGCTGCGATTGTAGTGGGTCTTACTTCCGTCGCTGTACCAGGTCGGCAGCCCGCCCCAGGTTGGGTCGGCGGTATGGCTTTCCTGATACTCATACCCTACCGAGAGGGTGGTGCTGTCGGTGACATCCGCGTCCATCACACCGTAGAGGAATTTCTTCCGGTAGTGGTAGTTATCCACGAAGCTGTCGTTGTCCTGATAACCCGTAATCAGACGGCCCCGTACCTTACCTGACTCTACCAGCGGCGCCTGGAGATCCAGCACGTAGCGCTGCTTGTCCCAGCTGCCGTAACTGGCGGAGACGTTACCTTTAAATTCCGGGCTGTCCGCGTGCTTACGCACCATATTAACGTACGCCGCCGGGTTGCCCGTGCCGGACATCAGGCCGGTGGCGCCGCGAACCACTTCGATGCGGTCATAAATCGCGGTATCCGCGGCGGTATCACCAAAGTTCCACACTTCACTGATGGAGGTTGGCAGGTCGTCATAGGCGTAGTTGCTGACGAAAAAGCCGCGTGAGTAAAACACGGTACGGTCGCTGTCCTGCACCTGGGCCGTAATGCCCGTGGTATTCGTCAGCACCTGTCCGATGGATTGCAGATTCTGGTCAGCCATACGTTGCTGGCTGATAACGCTGACGGACTGTGGGATGTCGCGGGGAACCAGCAACAGTTTGGTGCCGGTGGTGGTGGTTTTTACGCTGTAATCCTGATCCTGGCTGGCAGAAAGATCCTGTGTGTTGTCAAAACCCCCGTCTACGACGACGGTATCTTCGGTGGTTGAAGCAGCGAAAGCGGCGGTTGGCGTCAATGCCATAGCAATGCAGGCGGCCAGCAACGAAGGTGTTGCGGCAGGCTGATGTTGCCCATCCCTGGTGTGATTAATGAAAGACATCATCAAACCCTTAGTGAATGGTGAAGGTAATTCGCGACAGTCCCGCTAGCACGGGCTGACGTCGTTTTCTATGTTAAAAATGCGCATGAAAATGCAAATGCGAAATATACGCATTGTGATTAACGCTGTAAACAGATGTTTCGGGATGAACTGAAATAAGGTTTCAGAAAAGAAATGTCCTAAAGCGATGCCTCTTCAGCCAGATGGCGGACAATCAGGAAAGAAATCACGGGAGAAGGTTGAAAGGACAGGAGAAACTCGCTCATACTCTTGTCTTGTGTCACGCAGTAAATCAGACAATGTGTGTTAACAACGGACGCACGACGCCAGATTAAACTTAAAAGGAAAAGGTCATGGCTGAAGAAACGATTTTCAGTAAAATTATCCGCCGCGAAATTCCATCGGATATTGTCTATCAGGATGAACTGGTCACGGCTTTCCGCGACATTTCTCCCCAGGCGCCGACGCACATCCTTATTATTCCCAATATTCTGATCCCGACCGTTAATGACGTTAAAACCGAGCATGAAGTGGCGCTGGGCCGTATGCTTACGGTAGCCGCGAAAATCGCAGAGCAGGAAGGGATTGCTGAGGACGGATACCGTCTGATCATGAACTGTAATCGCCATGGCGGCCAGGAAGTCTATCATATTCATATGCATCTGCTGGGTGGACGTCCACTGGGACCGATGCTGGCACATAAAGGTCTTTAATATGTTAACTGGGCGTATTGCAGCGCTGATCGTGACGCTGGTAATGGTTGGGTGCAGCGCGCGTCCCGCCATCCCGGTCAGTGAAGAACAGACGCTGGTGATGGAGTCCTCAGTGCTTGCTGCGGGCATCACGGCGGAGAAACCTTCGCTGACCATAAGCGAAATCCAGTCTTCAGCCTCCTCTACGCTCTATAACGAAAGGCAAGAGCCAGTGACGGTGCATTATCGCTTCTACTGGTATGACGTGAGAGGTCTTGAGATGCACCCGCTTGAGGCGCCGCGCAGCGTGACCATCCCGGCAAGATCGTCAGTCACGCTCTACGGCAGCGCCAGCTATCTGGGTGCACATAAGGTGAGACTTTATCTTTATTTGTAAGGAGTGAACCTTGATTAAAACAATGAGCCGTTATGCGCTCCTGAGTGCTTTTGCACTCTTTCTGGCGGGTTGTGTGACGCGAACGGAAGAACCAGCACCGGTAGATCAGGCGAAGCCGGGAACGGAACAGCCAACAACGCCAGCGCAGCCTGTTCCAACCGTGCCGTCTGTACCGACCATTCCGGCGCAGCCTGGCCCGATCGAACATCCGGACGACACCGCACAGCCTGCGCCGCGAGTACGCCACTATGACTGGAACGGCGCGATGCAGCCGATGGTGGGCAAAATGTTGCAGGCACAGGGCGTTACGCCCGGCAGCGTGCTGCTGGTGGACAGCGTGAACAACCGTACAAACGGTTCCCTGAATGCGGGAGAAGCGACGGAAACCCTGCGCAACGCGCTGGCAAACAACGGTAAATTTACGCTGGTCTCAGCTCAGCAGCTCGCGGTCGCCAAGCAGCAGCTTGGTCTGTCGCCTCAGGACAGCCTGGGTTCGCGCAGTAAAGCGATTGGTATTGCCCGCAACGTTGGCGCGCAGTATGTCCTTTATTCTAACGCGACAGGCAACGTGAACACGCCGTCGTTGCAGATGCAGTTAATGCTGGTTCAGACCGGCGAAATTATCTGGTCAGGTAAAGGTGCCGTTACGCAACAATAAACGCACGCGTCATGACGTCCTGACGCGTTATTTCCCTCAGTACCGTGTTATCGCGCCGCAAGCCCCCGCCGGGCTTGGCGGCGCGAGTTGCATTATTGAGCGTGGCGACCATCGGCTGGTTTTACGTCAGCATCACGATGCCGCCGCGCCTGCCTCCCATTTTCGTCGCCAGTTCCGCGCCCTGAAGCGCCTGCCCGCCGACCTTGCGCCACAACCTCATCTCTTTATCAGAGACTGGATGGCGGTGGCGTTTATTGCGGGTGAGATCAAAAGCGAGCTTCCCGATACGCCTGCGCTTGCAGCCATGCTGTATCATCTGCATCGCCAGCCGCGTCTGGGCTGGCGGGTAACGTTACTTCCTTTGCTGGATCACTACTGGCAGCAGGCTGCGCCTGGACGACGCACGCCCTACTGGCTGGCGCAGCTTAAGCGGCTACGCAGAGCGGGAGAGCCGCAGGCGTTACGTCTGGCGCCGCTGCATATGGATGTCCACGCGGGTAATATCGTTCATACCACGGCAGGCGAGAAACTTATCGACTGGGAATATGCCGGAGACGGTGACGTGGCGCTCGAACTCGCTGCGGTCTGGATGCCTGATGAGGCGTCGCGCGAGCAGCTGATAACCGCCTATGCCCGAAACGCCAACATCAATGCGCTCACCCTTGCGCGGCAGGTCGCGCGCTGGCGTCCGTGGGTGTTGATGCTGATGGCGGGATGGTTTGAAATGCGCCTTCAGCAGACAGATGACAAACAATTTATTGCGCTGGCAAATGATGCCTGGCGTCAGTTACAAACGAAAGGATAAGAGAGGTAGGTGTGGGTCCAGTAATGTTGGATGTCGAAGGGTTTGAGCTGGATGCGGAAGAGCGCGAAATTCTGGCGCATCCGCTGGTAGGGGGGCTGATTCTTTTCACCCGCAATTATCATGATCCGGAGCAGTTGCGTGAGCTGGTTCGCCAGATCCGTGCGGCGTCGCGCAATCACCTGGTGGTGGCCGTAGACCAGGAAGGTGGGCGTGTGCAGCGTTTCCGCGAAGGGTTTACCCGTTTACCCGCCGCGCAATCTTTTGCTGCGCTGCTGGGGATCGAAGAGGGCGGTCAACTGGCGCAGGACGCCGGCTGGCTGATGGCCAGCGAGATGATCGCCATGGATATCGACATCAGCTTCGCCCCGGTGCTGGACGTAGGACACATTAGCGCGGCAATTGGTGAGCGTTCGTATCATGACGATCCGCGTATTGCGCTGGCAATGGCGACGCGCTTTATTGACGGTATGCATGCTGCGGGCATGAAAACCACCGGCAAACATTTCCCGGGCCACGGGGCGGTGACGGCGGATTCCCATAAAGAAACCCCGCGCGATCCGCGCCCGGAAGCAGACATTCGCGCTAAAGACATGTCGGTTTTCCGCTCGCTGATCGCTGATAACAAGCTGGATGCCATCATGCCTGCGCACGTCATCTACAGTGAGATCGATCCGCGTCCGGCCAGCGGCTCTCCGCACTGGCTGAAAACCGTACTGCGTCAGGAATTAGGCTTCAATGGCGTAATTTTCTCTGACGATTTATCCATGGAGGGGGCGGCAATTATGGGTAGCTATGCCGAACGTGGGCAGGCTTCGCTGGATGCGGGTTGCGATATGATCCTCGTCTGCAATAATCGTAAAGGGGCGGTGAGCGTGCTGGATAACCTGTCGCCGATCAATGCTGAACGTGTTACACAATTGTATCATAAAGGTTCATTTAGTCGTCAGGAGCTGATGGACTCGGCGCGCTGGAAAACGGTAAACGCCCGGCTTGAAGCCCTGAACGAGCGCTGGCAGGCACATAAAGCAGCCCTTTAATTCATCCCGGAAGGCGTAGCGTGGTGAGACGATGATCATTTATTTACACGGTTTTGACTCAAACAGTCCTGGTAATCATGAGAAAGTGCTGCAATTGCAGTTTATCGATCCGGATGTCCGGCTGATCAGTTACAGCACACGTCATCCGAAGCATGACATGCAGCATCTGCTTAAAGAAGTGGATAAAATGTTGCAGCTCAATATCGACGATCGCCCGCTGATCTGCGGCGTGGGGTTAGGAGGATACTGGGCAGAGCGCATCGGTTTTCTGTGCGATATCCGTCAGGTCATTTTTAATCCTAACCTCTTTCCGAACGAAAACATGGAAGGCAAAATCGATCGCCCGGAGGAGTACGCCGATATCGCAACCAAATGCGTGAGCAATTTCCGTGAAAAGAACCGCGACCGGTGCCTGGTGATCCTCTCCCGCAACGATGAAGCGCTGAACAGCTCCCGCGCCGCCGAGCTTCTGCACCATTACTACGAAATTGTCTGGGACGAAGAGCAGACCCACAAGTTCAAAAACATTTCCCCGCACTTGCAGCGTATTAAAGCCTTTAAAACGCTGGGCTGATCTCCTGAACCTGATAAAGGCCCGGTACGTGAAAGCGTACCGGGCCTCTTTTTTGTCAGAGTTGTCTACTTTTAAACCATCAAAACTTGATACATATCAATTTTGGTATGACCAATGCGCCTGACGTGCTATTCTCAATGAATCTGAATGGTTTCAGCGCAGTAACCTGTTGTTAATTAAGGGTTATTTATATAACTTTTAATTAACAATTGGTTAATAATTTGAGGGGGTCACGTTGACTACGCCATTGAAAAAGATAGTGATTGTCGGCGGTGGTGCTGGCGGACTGGAGCTGGCGACACAGCTGGGTAAGAAGCTGGGTCGCGGTAAGAAAGCCAAAATCACGCTGGTGGATCGTAACCACAGTCATCTGTGGAAGCCGTTACTGCACGAAGTGGCGACCGGGTCGCTGGATGAGGGCGTGGATGCGCTGAGCTATCTGGCGCATGCGCGTAACCACCACTTCCAGTTCCAGCTGGGTTCGGTGGTGGATATCAATCGTGAAAACAAAACCATCACGCTGGCTGAGCTGCGTGATGATAAAGGCGAGTTGCTGGTTCCTGAGCGCAAGCTGGCCTATGACACGCTGGTGATGGCCCTGGGCAGTACCTCCAATGATTTCAACACCCCAGGCGTAAAAGAGCACTGCATCTTCCTGGATAACCCGCATCAGGCGCGTCGTTTCCATCAGGAGATGCTTAACCTGTTCCTGAAGTACACCAATAACATGGGTGCTAACGGCAAGGTCAACATTGCTATCGTGGGCGGCGGCGCAACGGGCGTTGAATTATCGGCGGAGTTGCACAATGCGGTCAAACAGCTGCACAGCTACGGCTACAAAGGGCTGACTAACGAAGCGCTGAATGTGACGCTGGTGGAAGCAGGTGAACGTATTCTGCCTGCGCTGCCGCCGCGTATTTCCGGCGCGGCGCACAACGAGCTGACCAAACTGGGCGTGCGCGTGCTGACCCAGACCATGGTGACCAGCGCGGATGAGGGCGGCCTGCATACCAAAGACGGCGAATATATCCAGGCCGACCTGATGGTTTGGGCTGCGGGGATCAAAGCGCCTGATTTCATGAAAGATATCGGTGGGCTGGAGACGAACCGCATTAACCAGCTGGTGACAGAGCCGACGCTGCAAACCACGCGCGATCCGGACATCTTCGCCATTGGCGACTGTGCCTCCTGCGCACGTCCGGAAGGCGGATTTGTACCGCCTCGCGCCCAGGCCGCGCACCAGATGGCAAGCCTCGTGCTGCATAACATCCTGGCGCAGATGAAAGGCAAACCGATGAAAGCCTATGTCTACAAAGACCACGGCTCTCTGGTGTCGCTCTCAAACTTCTCCACCGTGGGCAGCCTGATGGGTAACCTGATGCGCGGCTCCATGATGGTGGAAGGGCGCATCGCCCGCTTCGTGTACATTTCTCTGTACCGTATGCACCAGATTGCGCTGCACGGCTACTTCAAAACCGGCCTGATGATGCTGGTTGGCCGCATCAACCGCGTGATCCGTCCACGCCTGAAGCTGCACTAATTTCTCTCTCCCTCCGGGCCCTCCGGAGGGAATTCTTAGCACATCATGCTGTGCATTTCCCTCCTGACGCTTAAGAGTTCTCTTAAACCCACGTTGTCCCGGTCAACAGCCCTGATTTTGATCCTTTATCTTATTGGCGAAGCGTTTATTGCGCTGCAAAATTGCTACCAATTGCAACAAAGGAGGAAGTCCCGTGAATAAATCAATGTTGGCGGGTATAGGGATTGGCGTCGCAGCTGCGTTAGGTGTGGCTGCCGTTGCCAGTCTGAACGTACTTGATCGTGGCCCGCAGTATGCGCAGGTGGTTTCCGCTACACCGATCAAAGAGACGGTCAAGACGCCTCGTCAGGAGTGCCGTAATGTTTCTGTCACCCACCGTCGTCCGGTTCAGGATGAAAACCGTATCGCTGGCTCCGTGCTGGGCGCGGTTGCTGGTGGGGTGATTGGTCATCAGTTTGGTGGCGGCCGTGGTAAGGATGTCGCGACGGTGGTTGGTGCGCTGGGTGGCGGTTATGCCGGTAACCAGGTACAGGGCGCGATGCAGGAAAATGATACCTACACCACAACGCAGCAGCGCTGTAAAACCGTGTATGACAAGTCTGAAAAAATGTTGGGCTACGACGTAACCTACAAAATTGGCGATCAGCAGGGCAAAATCCGCATGGATAAAGATCCTGGCACGCAGATCCCTCTCGACAGCAACGGTCAGCTGATACTGAATAACAAAGTGTAAAAAAGATGTTCTCTGAACTTAGCTCCTCATGCGCTCAGGCTGAGGAGCTTTTTTTTTGCGTCAGAGTTTAAGAAGTTCAGGCCACAAGCGCAGCGTTGTTTGCGTAATCCCCTGCAATTTTTCCAGCGTCGCGCCTTCACGGGCGCTGATGGACATCCCCTGTAAAATACAGCTCAGATACTGGGAAAGCTCCTGCGGACGGCAATGCGCCGGTATTTCGCCGCGCTGCTGACGCTGAGCCAGAAACGTGCTGAGCGTCTCCTCCTGCATCGCATGTCGCGATTTGACCGTGTTGGCAATCTCTTTAGACGATGCCGCGAGGGTCGCGGAGGTGTTGATCATAAAACAGCCCGCAGGCGTGTCCTTGCTGGTATAGCAGGTCGCGATTGCCGTGAAATAATCCTGCAATGCCTGCTCAACCGTTTTTTCTTCGCAGAACAGCTGGGCTTCATGTTTTGCCGCGAAGCGCGCGATGTATCTGTCCAGAACGGCCCGGAATAAGCCTTCTTTGTTGGTGAACTCTGCGTACAGGGTAGGGGCTTTCGCGCCCGTTGCTTCCACGAGATCGGAAAGCGACGTGGCTTCATACCCATGCTGCCAGAAGAGCGTCATGGCCTTATCGAGCGCCGCATCCCTGTCGAACACTTTTGGTCGGCCACGGCTTTTCTTCGCGCAACGCGTGACATCGGTTGTCATGTGCCGTTGGTCCTCTGTTGTTTTGTTGAATAGTCATTATAAAAATAAACGTCTGCAACGACCAGCGGTGATTTCTGAAAAATAATTTAATTTTATCTTTATGAAATATAAGGCAAATGAAATTAATTTAACGACCATTATAAAAATGGGTTGACGTGTGACCTGGATCACATCTATCATTTACCTATCGATCGTTAACTAAATAACTAACGACCACTACATCATCTGCCTAAAGGTATAAAATCATGAAAAACGTTAAAACCCTCATCGCTGCCGCCGTTCTGAGTTCACTCTCTTTCGCAAGCTTCGCTGCTGTTGAAGTGCAATCAACGCCAGCAGACCAGCAGAAAGTCGGTACCATCTCTGCCACTGCCGGGACTAATCTGGGCTCTCTGGAAGATCAGCTGGCACAAAAAGCTGACGAAATGGGTGCGAAATCATTCCGCATCACCTCTGTGACCGGTCCTAACACCCTGCACGGTACCGCTGTTATCTACAAATAAGCGTAACGCAACCCTCCGTTATGCCACTGCAAAAAAAACGCCCTGCTGATGCAGGGCGTTTGTCGTTATTACTGCTTTACATTGATTGCTGAGCAACCTCATGATGCCGCGTGACATCGGTTGGCATCCCCGAGCGCGCTTCCATCGCCCGCTCCATCACCGCGCCATCGGTATTGACATTCGTTTTAAAGCTCACCATCGAGGCATTCAGATTAATTGGCAGCGTCTGCGGATCGTCATTGATGTTTTTCGATAGCGGCTGGTGGATCTCAACCAGACGGACGCCACCCGGCTCTTCAGACACTTTAATCGGCGTATTAATGATATTCACTTTCGTGCCAGGGGCGATCACGCGGTAGAGCGTTTTGATATCGTCATCGCGCAGGCGAATGCAGCCGGAGCTGACGCGCATCCCGATCCCGAAATCCGCATTCGTTCCGTGCAGAAGATAAACCCCACCGTATGCCGCCAGGCGAATCGCATGGTGCCCCATCGGATTATCCGGGCCAGCAGGCACCACGGCAGGCAGGTCGATACCTTGAGCTTTATAACGGGCGCGAATGTTTGCCGTCGGGGTCCAGGTTGGATTAGCGCGCTTATCAGAGACGGTGGTGACCATGGTAGGCGTGAGCGTATCGCCCCCCAACTGACCAATACCGATAGGGTAGACGGTCACTTCGTTCTTGCCCGGCGGGTAGTAATACAGACGCAGCTCGGCGAGATTAATCACAATGCCCTGACGCGGCGCGTCCGGCAGGATGGTTTGCAGCGGAATCGTCAGTACGCTGCCTGCCCGGGGCACGTATGGATCTACGCCCGGGTTGGCCTGCAACAGCGCCAGGAACCCGACGTTATATTTTTTGGCAATCGCTTCCAGCGAACCGCCATCGTTTTCAACCACGTGAAAGCGGTTTTCACCTACGACGTTGCTGCCGGCAGGCGGAAGAGGCCAGGTATTTGCGCGAGCAGGGAGCGCGACGGCAACCGTCGCGGCCAGCGCAAACAGAGTTAACCAGCGGGTAAAACGCGAAGAAATCATCATTATCATAATCCATACAAATGATAAGGTTATTGTTTTATAAGGCGTTAATGATAATTATGGCGAATGTATAGTCGGGAAGTTCGGGCGAAGTGCAAAGAGTTTGTAAATTGTCCCCCCGCCAGCCGGGCGCTGGCGGGGGATACCGTTATGCGATGGCGTTCTCTTCCAGCTGACGCATAAAGTTACGCACCCAGTCCATGCGGGTTTTACGTTCCGTCAGATCCTGAGTAAATTTCAGACGCGTCGGGCCATCAAGACGGAAATGCTGCGGCTGTTTTTGCAGGAGGCCAATCAGCCACATCGGATCGACGTGGTTCTTCTCGGCAAACTCAATGACGCCGCCTTTCTCATTGCCTTCAAGCTTGCGAATGCCCAGCTTCTGCGCCTGCTGACGCAGGCGGGCAATATCCAGCAGGTTGCGCGCCGCATCGGGCAATATCCCAAAACGGTCAATCAGTTCGACTTTGATCTCTTCCAGCTCGCCTTCGCTTTTCGCGCTGGCAATGCGTTTGTAGAACGACAGACGGGTATTCACGTCAGGAATAAAATCATCCGGCAGCAGAGAAGGCATGCGCAGTTCCACTTCGGTCTGCTGGCTGGTGAGATCTTCCAGAGACGGTTCACGTCCGGCTTTAAGCGCGTCGACGGCATTTTCCAGCAGCTCCATATACAGCGAGAAACCGATGGTTTCCATGGAGCCGCTCTGGTCTTCACCCAGCAGCTCACCGGCGCCGCGGATCTCCAGGTCGTGGGTCGCCAGCGCAAAGCCAGCACCCAGATCTTCCAGCGAGGCGATAGCTTCCAGACGCTTTTGCGCGTCGGTGGTCATCGCCTTTGGATGCGGCGTCAGCAGCCAGGCGTAGGCCTGATGGTGCGAGCGCCCGACGCGCCCGCGCAGCTGGTGCAGCTGGGCCAGGCCGAAGTGATCCGCGCGTTCGATGATGATGGTGTTCGCCGTTGGAATGTCGATCCCGGTCTCAATGATGGTGGTACACACCAGCACGTTGAAACGCTGATGGTGGAAATCGTTCATCACCCGCTCCAGCTCGCGCTCGCGCATCTGGCCGTGACCAATGGCGATGCGCGCTTCCGGTACCAGTTCTGCCAGCCTGTCGGCGGCTTTCTGAATATTTTCAACGTCGTTATACAGGTAATACACCTGGCCGCCGCGCAGCACTTCGCGCAGGATCGCCTCGCGCACCACCAGATTGTCGTACTCGCGAACAAAGGTTTTCACCGCCAGACGGCGCGCCGGTGGGGTGGCGATTATCGACAGATCGCGCATGCCACTCATCGCCATGTTCAGGGTGCGCGGGATCGGCGTTGCGGTCAGGGTCAGAATGTCGACGTCGGCGCGCATCGCTTTGATGCGCTCTTTATGGCGCACCCCGAAGCGGTGCTCTTCATCCACGATCAGCAGCCCCAGATCTTTCCACTTCACGTCGCTTTGCAGCAGCTTGTGAGTGCCGATCAGAATATCAATTTTGCCTTCGCTTGCCTGTTCCAGGATTTGCGTCTGCTCTTTGGCGCTGCGAAAACGCGACAGCATCTCAATGCGCACCGGCCAGTTGGCGAAGCGGTCGCGGAAGTTGTCGAAGTGCTGCTGGGCGAGGAGGGTAGTCGGCACCAGCACCGCCACCTGCTTGTTGTTTTCCACCGCCAGGAAGGCGGCACGCATCGCCACTTCGGTTTTGCCGAAGCCCACGTCACCGCAGACCAAGCGGTCCATGGCCAGCGGCTGGCACATGTCGCTCAGCACGGCGTTAATGGCCTGGGCCTGATCCGGCGTAGTTTCAAACGGGAAGCTGTCGCAGAACAGCTGATACTGCTCTTTATCATGCTTAAACGCATAGCCCTCTTTGGCCGCACGCTGGGCGTAAATATCCAGCAGCTCGGCGGCCACGTCGCGCACTTTTTCCGCTGCCTTCTGGCGCGCACGCGCCCAGGCATCGCCGCCCAGCTTATGCAGCGGCGCGTTGTCTTCCGCGCCCCCGGCGTAGCGACTGATCAGGTGCAGGGACGACACCGGCACGTACAGTTTGGCGTCGTTGGCGTAGGTCAGCATCAGGTATTCACCTTTGATGCCGCCTGCTTCGAGGGTGGTCATCCCCTGATAGCGACCCACCCCGTGTTCCAGGTGAACGATCGGCTGACCGGGGTGCAGTTCGGCCAGGTTACGGATCAGGGTGTCCGGGTTGATGGTGCGACGGCTGTCCTGACGACGGCGCGCGACGCGCTCGCCCAGCAGGTCGCTTTCACAAATCAACGCCAGGTTATTGAGCGTATCAATGAATCCGTGCTCGGCGGCGCCGATCATCAGGTAACGGCCATTTCCGGTCGCTTCGCTCAGGCGAAGAATGCGCTTCGGCGCAACTTTGATCCGTCCCAGCAGTTCGCCCAGCGCTTCACGGCGACCCTCACTTTCAACGGAGAAGACCACCGGCCCGGTGAAGGACTCAAGAAACTTGCGCAGATTATCAAGCGGGGATTTCTGCTGCGCCTGGACGGCCAGATCAGGCAGCGTCCGGAACGCGAGATTGGTGTTCGCCGCCTTCTCGGCAAGCGCGTCGGTTTTGAGCTGCATGCGCGGCCAGCGTTTCAGCTCGGCGTTGAGCTCGTCGGTACGTAGCCACAGCATTTCCGGCGGCAGCAGCGGACGCATCGGGTCAACGCCCCGGTTTTCAAAGCGGGCGCGCGTTTCGCTTTCAAAGCGGCTGGCACTGGCGTCGATATCCCCGGTGTTAACAATCAGCGTATTCGCCGGGAAGTAGCTGAACAGCGCCGGCAGCGGTTCGTTAAAGAACAGGGGCTGCCAGTACTCGATCCCGGCCGGAAGGGTGCCCTTGCTGACTTGCTGGTAGATATGTTCGGCATCGCGCTTCACGTCGAACCTGTCGCGCCACTGGCTGCGGAACAGCTCGATGGCGGTTTTATCCGTCGGGAACTCATGGGCGGGCAGTAGGTTAATGGAGTCCACTTCCTCCAGCGTGCGCTGGGTGTCAGCGTCGAACACGCGCAGGCTGTCGATCTCATCATCAAAGAAATCCAGACGATATGGCCGATCGCTGCCCATCGGATAGAGATCCAGCAGCGCACCGCGCGTCGCATATTCGCCGTGCTCCATCACCTGGTCGACATGTCGATAGCCGGCTCCGTCCAGCTGCACGCGCAGGGCATCGCGCGACAGGCGCTGGCCTTTTTTCATCACCAGCGCATGGCCGTGCAAATAGCTGTGCGGACAGACGCGCTGCATCAGGGTGTTCACTGGTACAATCAGCACGCCGCGCTGCATGGTGGGAAGCTGATACAGCGTCGACAGGCGTGAAGAGATGATCTCCTGGTGCGGAGAAAAACTGTCGTAGGGAAGCGTTTCCCAGTCGGCCAGGCTGAATACCAGACTGTCGGTGAACTGACGAATTTCGTCGTGCAGGCGCAGGGCGTTTTGCATGTCCGGGGCAACCAGCACCACCGGCCCTGGATGCCGCTCAGCAATTTCCGCCACCAGGGTGGCGCAGGCCGCGCCCGTGAGTTCGCCCAGCTGGCGCTGGTCGCCCGCTTTGACAGGCAAGGAGTAACGATAGTGTTCAGGCATGGCTATGTCAGAGTCTCTTGGGGATATACCAACAGTATTGGGGCATATCACTGATACGCAATGTCTTTATTATCCTCGATCGTTTTACATAAGCAAATCGTAACCGCACAAGAGGGAAAGTGCCCCCGGATGGGTAGAGGGTTCCTCAGTAATTTGAAAGCAGAAGCAATAACGTTGTCTTCAGACTAACTGAGGGCTTTCAGCGATGCCCTGGTCCGGCTGTAAATCGCTGAGGCGTTTCCTGAAGGCCGGGGCGAGGCGCAGGGATGCGCCGAGAGGGCGTGGCCTGCATGGATGCAGGCTCATGCCCGACCCGATAGCCGGAAGGAATAAGCCGAGGGTATCGCGAAGCGACGATTTACCGCCGGGAGCCCGGGTTGCCAGGGTGGTGGCGACTGAGCCACCCTGGCACGTTCACCGCTCGTGCGGTTATAGAATAGCAAGGAATATAAGGTGAACGGAACGAGCACCACAGCTGTATGTTCACCCTCACCCCAGCCCTCTCCCATAGGGAGAGAGAGCCGTCTGTGCAGGCCTTATTTTGTAGCCCGTATGGGACAGGGTTAGTTAGCGGGTCGTGGGCACGGGCGAAAGCCGCGCGGGAGGGGAGAAGAAAAGATCGCCAAAGAGGGCGGTCGAGAGCTTACGTGCCCCCAGCCCAACCAGCGTGCAGACGAGCAGGCTGATAAACGGATAGACCAGAATCAGCGTTAACTCCGCCCAGATCGGCCAGTACGCCGCATTCATTTCGCGGATCATGAGCAGGCTAAACGCCTCAATTAAAATGCGGTGGGTGGTATAAATCGCGATGGTGTTTGAACCGATGACGTTCAGCAGATTATTGGGATGAACGGCATAACGCTGCTCGAAGCTGTAAAAGAGCTTCATGATAACCACGATTGACAGCAGAGAGAGCGGCAGAGGGACATTAGCGAACCACAGCACCACCGACACCGCACCAGAGGCGATGAGGATCAGCCAGCTGCGGCGCAAATTCATCCCTTTCATCCACGCCATCAACTGCGCGCCATACCATGCGCCGAGGCTGTAGTAGACCATGTTGCGCACCACGCTGTTCATTCCCCACCACGGTAACGGCAGGAAGTTGATGGCGATGCTTGCCAGCGCCAGAAGCCCCAGCATCGGCAGTTTCCAGCGGCTCAGCAGCTTACAGAGCGTAAAGTAGACCACTAAGGCGTACAAATACCATAGGCTGGTGCTGGCCGTGAGCATTCCCCGTACAAACCCTGAAACGGAATCGGCGTAGGCCGCATTGGATGCTGTCGCCAGCTCTCGCTCGGGGGCGAGCCAGGCATTCAGATGAGTCAGCGCCTGCCATTGCAGGACGCCCCACAGGGCCAAAACCCAGACAATGCTCCAGATCCGCTTGTCGAGACTGGTGCGCCAGTTCACCTCGTCAATATATCGACGGATCAAATAGCCGGAGATAAAGAAAAACACCGGCATACGGAACGGGGCAAGGTAAAGATTAAAGTAGACCCAGCATTTGGCGAGCAGGCCCGATAACGGATGCTGTAGCCCGTCCAGGTGAGGATAAAAGGTGATCACCGAGTGGTAAATCACCACCAGGCAGATGCACAGACCTTTTATCTGGTTAATCCATAATGCTTTTTGTTTCATTGTGCGTGACGACCTTGTTGCCATAAACGAAAGGACGATTGTTGTAAAATGAAACCCTGATGTAACGGGTAACAGTCTGTATCAGGACGATTTTCGGAAAAGGTGGAGGCTGTCTGGCGGAAGTTCAGTCAGTAGCATGATGATTTATCTGAATTTTTCGGAAAAATGATTACCGAATCTTACGGTTTCAGTCATTTACGCTTAGCGGATTCGCTTATATACTCGTGGGTCTGCTATCAGCAAACAGACGGATTTCATGTATCAACCTGTCGCACTCTTTATAGGCTTACGTTACATGCGTGGGCGCGCCGCGGACCGCTTCGGTCGCTTTGTCTCCTGGCTTTCGACTATTGGCATTACGCTTGGCGTGATGGCACTGGTGACGGTGCTTTCCGTCATGAACGGCTTCGAGCGCGAGCTGCAAAACAATATCCTGGGGCTGATGCCGCAGGCCGTTCTCTCTTCCACTCAGGGTTCCGTTAATCCGCAACAGCTGCCGGAAAGCGCGGTGAAGTTACAGGGTGTCACGCGCGTTGCGCCGCTCACGACGGGCGATGTGGTGCTGCAAAGCGCCCGTAGCGTGGCGGTCGGGGTGATGCTGGGTATCGATCCGGCGCAAAAAGATCCGCTGACGCCGTTCCTGGTCAATGTGAAACAAACCGACCTGGAAGCGGGTAAATACAACGTCATCCTCGGCGAGCAGCTTGCCGGGCAGCTCGGGGTCAACCGTGGCGATCAGCTGCGTGTGATGGTGCCGTCAGCCAGTCAGTTTACGCCGATGGGGCGTCTGCCAAGCCAGCGTCTGTTCAACGTGATTGGCACGTTTGCGGCGAACAGCGAAGTTGATGGTTACCAGATGCTGGTGAACATTCAGGACGCCTCGCGTCTGATGCGCTACCCGGCGGGAAATATCACCGGCTGGCGTCTGTGGCTTGATGCGCCGCTGAAGGTGGATACCCTTAGCCAGCAGACGCTACCGGAAGGGACGAAATGGCAGGACTGGCGCGACCGGAAGGGCGAACTGTTCCAGGCCGTGCGCATGGAGAAAAACATGATGGGGCTGCTGCTGAGCCTGATCGTGGCCGTTGCCGCGTTTAATATCATCACCTCGCTCGGGCTGATGGTGATGGAGAAGCAAGGCGAAGTCGCCATTCTGCAAACCCAGGGGCTGACTCCGCGCCAGATCATGGCGGTATTTATGGTCCAGGGCGCCAGCGCCGGCATCATCGGCGCGCTGCTCGGCGCGGCGCTGGGGGCGCTGCTCGCCAGCCAGCTCAACAATCTCATGCCGATTATCGGCGCGCTGCTTGATGGCGCGGCGCTGCCGGTGGCAATCGAGCCGCTCCAGGTGGTCGGTATTGCGCTGGCCGCGATGGCCATTGCGCTGCTTTCTACGCTTTATCCTTCCTGGCGGGCTGCCGCCACTCAACCCGCTGAGGCTTTACGTTATGAATAAGATCCTGTTGCAGTGCGACAACCTGTCCAAACGCTATCAGGAAGGCACTGTGCAGACCGACGTGTTGCACAATGTGAGTTTTAGCGTGGGCGAAGGCGAGATGATGGCGATTGTCGGTAGCTCTGGCTCCGGTAAAAGTACGTTGCTGCACCTGCTTGGCGGGCTGGACACGCCAACCGAAGGCGATGTGATCTTCTCCGGGCAGCCGCTGAGTAAAATGTCGTCTACGGCGAAAGCCGAGCTGCGTAACCGCGAGCTGGGCTTTATCTATCAGTTCCACCATCTGCTGCCGGACTTTACGGCGCTGGAAAACGTCGCAATGCCGCTGCTGATTGGTAAAAAGAAACCCGCGGAAATTAATGCCCGCGCCAGCGACATGCTAAAAGCGGTAGGGCTGGGTCATCGCGGGAATCACCGTCCGTCTGAGCTTTCCGGCGGCGAGCGTCAGCGTGTGGCCATCGCCCGTGCGCTGGTCAACCACCCGCGCCTGGTGCTGGCGGATGAACCGACAGGTAACCTCGATGCGCGTAACGCAGACAGCATTTTCCAGCTTCTCGGCGAACTGAACGCCGCGCAGGGAACCGCGTTTCTGGTGGTCACCCACGATTTACAACTGGCTAAGCGGATGGGGCGTCAGCTGGAAATGCGCGACGGTCGTCTGAATGCTGAACTGACGCTGATGGGAGCGGAGTAATGGCTTCACCGTTATCGTTACTCATCGGGTTACGCTTTAGCCGCGGTCGTCGCCGGAGCGGGATGGTATCCCTTATCTCCGTGATCTCCACCATCGGTATCGCCCTGGGCGTGGCGGTGTTGATCGTGGGCTTAAGCGCCATGAACGGCTTTGAGCGTGAACTGAATAACCGCATTCTGGCCGTTGTCCCCCACGGTGAAATCGAGCCGGTTAACCAGCCGTGGTCCAGCTGGCGTGATGCCCTTAACAAAGTGGAAAAGGTGCCCGGCATTGCGGCGGCTGCACCTTACATCAACTTTACCGGGCTGGTAGAGAGCGGGGTAAACCTGCGCGCCATTCAGGTGAAAGGGGTAAATCCTCGTCAGGAAGAGCGTCTGAGCGCGCTGCCGCGCTATGTGCAAAATGGCGCATGGGCAAACTTTAAGGCTGGCGAGCAGCAGATCATCATGGGCAAAGGCGTTGCCGATGCGCTGAAGGTGAAGCAGGGCGACTGGGTCTCGATCATGATCCCGAACGCCAGCGCTGATCACAAATTGCAGCAGCCTAAGCGCGTACGTCTGCACGTCACCGGTATTTTGCAACTGAGCGGCCAGCTCGATCACAGCTTCGCGATGGTGCCGCTGGAAGATGCGCGCCAGTATCTGGATATGAGCGACAGCGTGACGGGCATTGCCATTAAGGTTAACGACGTCTTCAACGCCAATAAACTGGTGCGTGACGCTGGCAGCGTGACCAATAACTATGTCTACATCAAAAGCTGGATCGGCACTTACGGTTATATGTACCGTGATATCCAGATGATCCGCGCGATTATGTATCTGGCGATGGTGCTGGTGATTGGGGTGGCGTGTTTTAATATCGTCTCGACGCTGGTCATGGCCGTTAAGGATAAGAGCGGCGACATCGCCGTGCTGCGTACCTTAGGGGCGAAAGACGGTCTTATTCGCGCCATCTTCGTCTGGTACGGTTTGCTGGCGGGGCTGTTTGGCAGCCTCTGCGGCGTGGCGATCGGCGTGGTGGTTTCCCTTCAGCTGACGCCGATTATCAACGGGATTGAAGCGCTTATTGGCCATCAGTTCCTGTCAGGCGATATCTATTTTATTGACTTCCTGCCGTCTGAACTGCACTGGCTGGACGTTATTTATGTGCTGGTTACAGCACTTTTACTGAGTCTGCTGGCAAGCTGGTATCCGGCGCGTCGCGCAAGCCGAATTGATCCGGCGAGGGTATTAAGTGGCCAGTAATTTCGTCATGGTTTAGCGGTCTTTTGGCCGCTGAATCAAACAGAGGAATGCACCATGTATTACGGATTTGATATTGGCGGCACCAAGATTGCGCTCGGCGTGTTCGATAAAGACCTTAAGCTACAATGGGAAACCCGCGTACCCACGCCGCGCGAAAGCTACGATGAATTTTTAACCGCCATTACCGCGCTGGTGGCGCAAGCGGATGAACGCTTTGGCGTCAAAGGCAGCGTCGGCATTGGTATTCCGGGTATGCCCGAAACCGACGATGGCACGCTGTATGCCGCCAACGTTCCTGCTGCCAGCGGCAAACCGCTGCGTGCCGATCTTTCTGCTCTCCTTGAGCGCGACGTGCGCTTAGACAACGATGCCAACTGTTTTGCTCTCTCAGAGGCCTGGGACGACGAGTTTCGTCACTATCCGCTGGTGATGGGGTTGATTCTAGGAACCGGCGTGGGGGGCGGGATAATCATTAACGGTAAGCCCATTACCGGGCGCAGCTACATTACCGGCGAATTTGGTCATATCCGTCTGCCGGTGGATGCGCTGGATGTTGTCGGACGTGATTTCCCGTTGATCCGCTGCGGTTGTGGTCAGCACGGCTGTATTGAGAGTTACCTTTCAGGCCGTGGGTTTGCATGGCTTTATGAACACTTCTATCATCAGAAACATG
Source organism: Enterobacter cloacae complex sp. GYL001 (assembly GCF_049237125.1). Classification (NCBI taxonomy): domain Bacteria; kingdom Pseudomonadati; phylum Pseudomonadota; class Gammaproteobacteria; order Enterobacterales; family Enterobacteriaceae; genus Enterobacter; species Enterobacter cloacae complex sp. GYL001. Next base: position 635,100 of record NZ_JBMKGW010000001.1, read on the forward strand.
ACGCCCCCCAAATCATTACCCTGTGGGAACAAGGGGATGCGCAGGCGCGAGAGCACGTTGAACGCTATCTCGACCTGCTGGCCGTGTGCCTGGGGAATATCCTGACCATCGTCGACCCGGATCTGCTGGTGATCGGGGGAGGGCTGTCAAATTTCACTGCGATTACAGAACAGTTGTCCGGGCGTCTGCCCCGACATTTATTGCCGGTCGCCCGCGTGCCGCGCATTGAACGCGCGCGACACGGGGACGCAGGAGGCATGCGCGGAGCCGCATTCCTTCATCTCACCGATTAGTTTACGAGGTTATTATGCTGTCGCGTCGCCAGGGTCGACTCAGCCGTTTTCGCAAAAATAAACGCCGCTTACGTGAACGCCTGCGTCAGCGGATCTTTTTCAGAGACAGGATGATGCCAGAAGCGATGGATAAACCCAGAGTGGTGGTGTTGACCGGGGCGGGGATCTCCGCCGAATCCGGTATTCAGACCTTCCGCGCGGCGGACGGACTGTGGGAAGAACACCGAGTTGAAGATGTGGCGACGCCGGAAGGTTTCGCCCGCGACCCGGCGCTGGTACAGGCGTTCTACAACGCCCGCCGTCGCCAGCTTCAGCAGCCGGAGATTGCGCCGAATGCGGCGCACCTGGCGCTGGCAAAGCTGGAGGAAGCGCTGGGGGATCGTTTTCTGCTGGTCACGCAGAACATCGACAATCTTCACGAAAGGGCCGGAAACCACAACATCATTCACATGCACGGCGAACTGCTCAAGGTGCGGTGCGCATGGAGTGGTCAGGTGCTGGAGTGGAAAGAGGACGTGCTGGACGAAGACCGCTGCCACTGCTGTCAGTTCCCTTCGCGTCTGCGTCCGCATGTGGTCTGGTTTGGCGAAATGCCGCTGGGAATGGATGAGATCTACAGCGCCCTGGCCATGGCGGACGTCTTTATCGCCATTGGTACTTCGGGACATGTCTATCCGGCGGCGGGATTTGTTCACGAAGCGCGACTGCAAGGTGCCCATACGGTGGAGCTCAATCTGGAGCCAAGCCAGGTCGGGAGCGAGTTTGAAGAGAAACACTACGGTCTGGCGAGCGAAGTGGTGCCAGCCTTTGTGGATAAACTCCTGAAGGGGCTGTAAGAGTAACGGGCGACATTGCGTCGCCCGTTATGCATTAACGGCCTGCTTTTAGCTTCTGATAATACTCTTCATACAGGCGGCTCGCGTCACCGACGTCGTTCTGCCATTCCCCTTTGCTGATGGTTTCAGCGTCCGGATAAAGCGATTTATCATTTGCCACTTCAGGGCTTAACAGCTTCCGCGCGGCCAGGTTTGGCGTCGGGTAGCCGATGGTTTCCGCCACCTCTTTTGCCACATCCGGGCGCAGCAGGAAATTGATCAGCTTCAGGGCGCCCTCGACGTTTTTCGCATTCGCCGGGATCGCGAGGCTGTCCATCCAGAAGATGCCGCCCTCCTTCGGCCAGACCACCTCCAGCGGCGTCCCGGCCTGACGCGCCACAAACGCAGAGCCGTTCCAGACCATCCCCAGATTCACTTCACCTTCCATATACGGGTTAGCCGGGTTATCCGAGTTGAACGCCGCCACGTTTGGCATCAGCTTTTTCAGTTCGTTATACGCCGCTTCGATCTCTTTCGGATCGGTGGTGTTACCGGAATAGCCGAGTTTACGCAGCGCAACCTGGAACACTTCGCGCGCATCGTCGGTTAACAGCAGGCTGCTTTTGTATTCCGGCTTCCACAGGTCAGCCCAGGATGAAACCGTTTTTGGATCAATGGCATCGCTGTTGACGCCAATTGCCGTCGCGCCCCAGATGTACGGAATGGAGTAGTCGTTGTTCGGGTCGAACGGCTTGTTTAGCATCTCAGGATCGAGGTTTGAAAAATTGGTTAGCTTCGTTTTGTCGATCTTCTGGATCATGCCTTCTTTGCGCATCTTGTCGACGAAATAGGTCGACGGCACCACCAGGTCATACGCGCCATCTTTATAGGTTTTGAGCTTGGCGTACATGGTTTCATTCGACTCGTAGGTCGAATAGATCACCTTGATGCCCGTCTCTTTGGTGAACTGCTCCAGCAGGCCCGGCGGCACATACTCGGTCCAGTTGTAGAAATAGAGCGTTTTGCTGTCATCAGCATGCGCGGCGCCCATTCCGAGCACCAGTGCCGCAGCGGCAAGCATTTTTTTCATTTCTGTGTCCCCTGAGATTTTGTTTTATCACGAGCAATAACCTGGCTGGCAATTACCAGAACCAGCGATAACACCAACAGAATAGTCGCCAGCGCGTTCACTTCGGGTGAAACACCGACTTTAACCATTGAGTAGATCTTCAACGGCAGAATTTCATAGCTCGGCCCGGTGACGAAGGAGGACACGACCACGTCGTCCATCGACAGGGTAAAGCTGAGCAGCCATCCTGCTGCCACGGCGGGCATCGCCAACGGCAGAATGATTTTGCGCAGAATGGTCATCTCGCTGGCACCCAGATCTTTCGCCGCTTCCAGCATGCGTACGTCGAACCCTTTCAGACGCGCGTAGACGGTTACCACCACAAACGGCAGACAGAAGGTGATATGCGAGAACAGCAGGGACCAGAAACCGAGCTGGACGCCCAGCAGCATAAACAGCACCAGCAGTGAAATGGCCATCACGATATCCGGGGACATCATCACCACAAACAGCATGCCACTGACGAACGGCTTACCGCGAAAACGGTAGCGGTACAGCGCCACGGCGGTCAGCGAGCCAATCAGCGTCGCGAAGGTGGCAGAGAATACCGCCATCGTCAGCGAGTGCTGGGCGGCCTGTAGCAGGCTGTCATTGTTCATCAGCAGGCCATACCATTTGGTGGTAAACCCTTGCCAGTTGATCCCGAAGCGTGAGCTGTTAAAGGAGTTCACGATCAAAATGATTATCGGAATATAGAGATACGCATAAATGGCGGTCATAAAACCGCCGCGAAGCAGTCGACCGATCATTCCAGCTCCACCTTCTTATTCAGCAGGCGTGATGCACGCCAGTAAACCAGCAGCATCAGCCCCATCACCACCGTCAGCGTTATGCTGGTGGCCGAGCCGAACGGCCAGTCGCGGATATTCAGGAACTGACTCTTAATCACGTTACCGATCAGCAGGTTTTTCGCCCCGCCCATCAGGTCCGATACGTAGAACAGGCCCATCGCAGGCAGCATGACCAGCAGACAGCCGGCGATAATACCCGGCATGGTCAGCGGAATAATGATGCGGACAAAAGTTTGTAACTTACTGGCGCCCAGGTCTTTCGCCGCTTCCAGCAGCGGCTTATCGAGCTTTTCAATGCTGGAGTAGAGCGGCATCACCATAAACGGCAGCAGGATATAGACCAGGCCGATAATCACCGCGCCCGGGGTGAACATGATGCGGATCGGCGTCTCGATCACCCCCAGCCACAGCAGAAACTCGTTCAGATAACCTTTGGTGCTGAGGAAGATTTTCAGCCCGTAGATGCGGATTAACGAGTTGGTCCAGAAGGGTACAATCAGTAAAAACAGCAGCAGCGGCCGTACTTTTTGCGGCAGGCGGGCCAGGAACCAGGCGAATGGATACCCCAGCACCAGACAGGCGAGGGTGGCAATCAGCGCCATATTGAGCGAGTGCAGCAGCACGTCAAAATAGAGCGGATCGAGCAGGCGCGCGTAGTTGTCCAGCGTAAAGACCATCGTCACGAAGTTCGCGTCGTCGCGGGTCAGGAAGCTGGTCACGATGATCATCAGGTTGGGAAGAAAGACAAACAACACAAGCCAACCGACGATCGTGGCAATCACCACATTCTGGAACTTACTTGTGTTCTTCATCAGCCAGTACAACCTCCCAGCTTTCTACCCAGTTGATGACCATTTTCTGATCCAGCGAGTGGTCGAAGTCCGGATCGTCCTCGTTAAAGAACTCGCTGACCATCACCATTTTGCCGTTTTCCAGTTCCACAACGGATTCGAGGGTCATCCCTTTGTAGTTGCGTTCGCGAACGTAACCGATCAGACCTTCGACGTCAGCCGTGTCGTGGATCTCATCAACGCGGAGATCTTCCGGGCGCAGCAGGACGTTGAGCTTTTGCCCCTTCTCGACGGCAAAGTTGACGGTAATATTGCATTCGCGGCCTTCCACGTTCGCGCGAACGCGCTGCTCGTCCAGACGCTCAATCACCGTGGCGTTGAAAATATTGATTTCGCCTATAAAGCTGGCGACGAACAGGTTTTTCGGCTCTTCGTAAATTTCACGCGGGGTGCCATCCTGCTCAATCTTGCCGTCGCGCATCACCACGATACGGTCTGACATGGTCAGGGCTTCTTCCTGATCGTGCGTAACAAACACGAACGTGATGCCGAGCTTACGCTGAAGCGCTTTCAGCTCGTTCTGCATCTGCTTGCGCAGCTTGTAGTCCAGCGCGGAGAGGGATTCATCCAGCAGGAGCAGGCGAGGTTTGTTGACCACGGCGCGGGCAATGGCCACACGCTGCTGCTGACCACCGGAAAGTTGATGCGGCTTGCGCTGGGCGAACGCCTCCAGCTGTACCATGCGCAGGGCTTCGGTAACCCGAGGTGGGATCTCGCTGGCCGGTGTTTTTTGCATCCGCAGGCCAAACGCCACGTTCTCAAACACGGTCATGTGCGGGAACAGGGCATAGCTCTGAAAGACGGTATTGACGTGGCGATCTTCGGCTGGAACCTGGGTTATGTCCTGGTTCTCAAGATGGATATGGCCGTTATCGACGCTTTCCAGCCCGGCGATAAGGCGCAGGACGGTGGTTTTGCCGCAGCCGGAGGGGCCGAGCAGCGTGAGAAACTCACCGTCATTGATGGTCAGATTAAGGTCGGAAATGACATCTTTGCCATCGAAACTTTTACGAATTCGTTCCAGTTGCACCAGCGGTGAAAGGGAACGGGGTTGTGTATTCAATTTTCGCGCTGTCCCATATAGACGCCTCAGGCAGCAGACTGAAGCGGGGTTTGTGTGTAACCACCTTGGTGACTCGTAATGAGGGCGGACATTCTACGGCAAACCCATTGAATCGCCAATCCTTCTCACTTATTCATAAGCTACATTTATTAACGCACAACGATATAAACGTAAAAAGTTCTCGTTTGCGGGATAAAAGTGACCTGACGCAATATTTGCGTTTTGCTGCTTAATGATAATGTTGTCACAAAAAGTGAGGGTGACTGCATGGATAAACTACTTGAGCGTTTCTTACATTACGTTTCGCTGGATACCCAATCTAAGCCGGGGGTCCGACAGGTGCCAAGCACCGAAGGCCAGTGGAAGCTGCTAAATCTGCTGAAAGAGCAGCTGGAGGCCATGGGGCTGGTTGATGTCACGCTCAGCGAAAAAGGGACCGTGATGGGAACGCTGCCGGCGAATATTGACGGCGATATCCCGGCAATTGGCTTTATTTCTCATGTCGATACCTCACCTGATTTTAGCGGTAAACACGTAAACCCGCAGATTGTTGAAAACTACCGCGGCGGTGATATTGCGCTGGGCATTGGCGACGAAGTGCTGTCGCCGGTGATGTTCCCGGTACTGCATCAGCTGCTGGGGCAGACGTTAATCACCACTGACGGCAAAACCTTGCTGGGGGCCGATGACAAAGCGGGCATCGCCGAGATCATGACGGCGCTGGCGGTGCTGAAGGGCAAAAATATCCCACATGGCGATATCCGCGTGGCCTTCACGCCGGATGAAGAGGTTGGAAAAGGCGCAAAACACTTTGACGTTGAGGCGTTTAACGCGCAGTGGGCCTACACCGTCGACGGTGGCGGCGTGGGTGAACTGGAGTATGAAAACTTTAACGCGGCATCGGTAACGATCAAAATCGTCGGGAATAACGTGCACCCGGGGTCTGCGAAAGGGGTGATGGTGAATGCGCTGTCGCTGGCTGCGCGTATTCATGCGGAAGTGCCCGCCGAAGAGAGCCCGGAGATGACGGAAGGGTATGAGGGTTTTTATCATCTGACCAGCATCAAGGGGACCGTGGACAGCGCGCAGATGCACTATATTGTCCGCGATTTCGACCGCAAAGCCTTTGAAGCACGCAAACGTAAGATGATGGAGATCGCGAAAAAGGTCGGCAAGGGGCTGCATCCGGATTGCTATATTGAACTCATCATCGAAGACAGCTATTACAATATGCGCGATAAGGTGATGGAGCATCCGCATATTCTTGATATCGCCCAGCAGGCGATGCGCGATTGTGACATCGAGCCGGTGATGAAACCGATCCGTGGCGGTACCGATGGTTCACAGCTGTCGTTTATGGGCCTGCCGTGCCCGAACCTGTTTACCGGTGGATATAACTACCACGGCAAGCATGAGTTCGTGACGCTGGAAGGGATGGAGAAAGCGGTGCAGGTGATCGTGCGGATAGCGGAGTTAACCGCGAAGCGGTAATGTTTTATGCCGGGTGGCGGCTACGCCTTACCCGGCCTACGGGTGCAATATGTAGGCCGGGTAAGGCGTAGCCGCCACCCGGCACATGAACAGGGAGTTCAAATGTCAAACTACCGCCGCCACTACATCCCCGGTGGGACCTGGTTTTTCACCGTCAATCTGCAAAACCGCCAGAGCGATTTACTTACTCGCCACATCGACAGCCTGCGTTCCGCTACCGCCACGGTTAAGCGTGCGAAGCCCTTTACCATTAACGCCTGGGTTATCCTGCCTGAACATATGCACTGTATCTGGACCCTGCCGGAAGGAGACAGTGACTTTTCAGCGCGCTGGCGCGACATCAAAAAACGTTTAGCCGCAACATTGAAATGCGCCACGTCTGGCAACCGCGTTTCTGGGAGCACACTATTCGCAATGAGCAGGATTATCGGCGGCATATGGATTACATCTACATCAATCCGCTGAAGCATGGCTATGTCGGGAAAGTCGTCGACTGGCCATATTCAACGTTTCATCGGGACGTGCGGGAAGGGTTATATCCGGCAGACTGGGCGGGTGAGATTGAGGATTTTGCGGCGGGGGAGCGGAAGTAAAACAAAGCCCGGTGGCGCTTCGCTTACCGGGCCTACGGGTGCAATATGTAGGCCGGGTAAGGCGTAGCCGCCACCCGGCAAACATCATGGCTCAGTCCTCAAAAAACCAGTACCCGCTGTTCACCAGCGCGGCCAGCATGGCGAGGAAGGAGGGATCGTCCAGTGCGTCGCCAAAGGTATCCGCAGTCAGCACCATATGGCTGGCAATCGCTTCCAGCGCCGGGCGATGCGGAGAGTCCAGGCGCTCGCCGTTGACGAATACCTCTTCGCCAATGCGCAGTACGCGTAATCCGCCCAGACGAACCAGCTTATCGCCCTGCTGGAGCGCATCATAAATTTCATCTGCCTGATACGGCGGCTCTGGCGGTGCGACGTCCAGTTCGTGACGCGACTGGCTGATAAACTCGCCAAACCACTGTCTGAAGTGCTCCGGTTCGTTGATCAGATCCAGCATCATCCCGCGCAGCTTATCCAGCTCCTCTGGCAGAATATCCGCCGGGTGCTCACGCGCCGGAACGTCCGGATCGCTGTAACGGTAGCTGCCCAGCTCACGCTGTAAAACATAGTCAGCAAATCCGCTGATCATCTCGCGCCCGCTTGGCGCGCGGAAACCAACCGAATAGTTCAGCGAGTTTTCCAGGGAATAACCTTCATGCGGGAAGCCCGGTGGGATATAGAGAATGTCACCTGGCTCCAGCTCTTCATCAATGATCCCTTCAAACGGATCAACCTGAAGCAGATCCGGGTGCGGGCAGTGCTGCTTCATTGGCACTTTTTCGCCCACGCGCCAGCGACGGCGCCCGGTACCCTGAATGATAAACACGTCGTACTGATCCAGATGCGGACCCACGCCGCCACCGGGAACGGAGAAGGAGATCATCAGATCGTCCATTCGCCAGTCTGGCAGGGCGCGGAAGGGACGCATTAAGGCTGCGGTGGGTTCGTGCCAGTTGTTGACCGCCTGCACCAGTAAAGACCAGTTGTTTTCGCCCAGGTGATCGTAGCTTTCAAAGGGACCGTGGCTGACCTGCCATTTCCCGTCCTGGTGGCTCACCAGACGGCTGTCTACCTCGTTTTCCATCGCCAGACCAGCGAGTTCGTCAGGAGAAATAGGGTCGATAAAATTGCTGATCCCGCGTTTAAGAACGACCGGGCGTTTTTGCCAGTAACGTTCAATAAATTCGGGCCAGTTAAGCGTTAATTGATAATCCATATTTTTGTATTCCGCAGGCTCTTACTGAGACGGATTATAACGGAAGCACCGCCCCCTGACTGCGAGATCCGCGTATTTTTCACATTTCGGGTCAACTATCGTTCGATACGGGATGCTGGCGGCCAAAAATGACTTCCATACGGGCACCGCCCAGCAAACTTTCACCGGTTTCAATCTTGCCCTCGTACTGATCGACGATTTCCCTGGCGACGGATAATCCGACGCCCTGGCCTGGCCGCAGCGTATCGGCGCGCTGGCCGCGATCGAACACCACTTCGCGTTTATTACGGGGAATGCCAGGACCATCATCCTCAACGATAATATGCAGTTCGTTATCCGTTACCCGCGCGGACACCTCGACAAACTCCAGACAATATTTGCAGGCGTTATCGAGCAGGTTTCCCATCACTTCCATAAAGTCATTTTTCTCACCGACAAAGCTAATTTCCGGTGAGATATCCAGACTGATGTTGACCCCTTTACGCTGGTACACCTTGTTTAGCGCAGAGGTGAGGTTATCCAGCAGCGGGGCTACCGGGTGCAGTTCACGGCTCAACAGGGCGCTTCCGGAACGCATGCTCGCGCGGTGCAGGTAATAGCCGATCTGCTGTGAAATACGGCTGATTTGTTCCAGCATCACCGGCTCGGCGTCATCCACGCTCATTTTCGAACTGCGCATGGAACGCAGGGTACTCTGCATCACGGCCAGCGGGGTTTTCAGGCTGTGCGTAAGGTCGGTGAGCGTCGTGCGATACTTGTCGTAGCGTTCACGTTCGCTTTTCAGGAGGCGGTTGAGGTTGCGCACCAGGCTGGTCAGCTCACGCGTGGTCTCCGGGTTTAGCTTCTCGCGGTGATGTTCCTCCAGCTCGCGCACCTCTTTGGCAAGGGATTCAATCGGGCGGAGGCTCCACCACGCAGCAACCCACAGGAGAGGGATCACCAGCAGCAGGTTGGCAGCCAGAACATACACAAACCAGTTCCAGACCATATACGAGCGTTTCAGCTCAACCGGTATGGTATCGATCACCACAATGGTTAACTGCGGCATGTTCAGGGTGGCGGGGTAAAGGTTGATGGCCACAGAGTGGGTCATCTCCGTGTCGTCATCTTCGGCCCGGATCTCATTAAGCTTAATCTGTAAGGCGCGATCGTCACGCAGCAGGCTGCTGGTGGAGTTGAGGTCGGCTTCTATTTCATGAAAACCGTTGGTTTTCAGCCATTCCGGACGGATGCGCTTTTTCAACCACGGGACATCGCGCTGGGCCCAAAGCAATTTCCCTTTTTCATCATAGATCAGCGCCAGCGTCGGGCTCTGCTGATTCAGGTTTTCCGGCATCTCGACGGTGATTCGGTTGTTCTCCCACTTCGCCAGGGTATAAAACAGGTTACTTTCGCCGCGAAGCAGGCGGAAGGTGGTTTTATCGAAGCTCACGCTATAACCGACCAACGCCACCATCCCATAAGAGAGCGACAGCACCAGCACGACGGCGGCGGTTGCCAGCAAAAAGCGAACCCGCAGCGAAAGGGGTAAAATGTGGCGCAATATCCCTTTCATTTAGCGTAATTCGAACAGGTAGCCCTGACCACGCACGGTGGTGATCACGTCATGCGGGTACTGCGCCTGAATTTTTTTACGCAGGCGACCCATCAGCACGTCAATGGTGTGGCTTTCGCGCAGCTCGGCATCCGGATAGAGCTGAAGCATCAGGGAATCTTTGCTCACCACTTTACCGTTGTTACGGATCAGCGTTTCCATGATGGTGTATTCGAATGCGGTCAGCTTGATCACTTCATCATTAATAGAAAATTCGCGGCGAGAGAGGTCCACCTGGAACGGCGGCAGAGAGATAACCTGTGACGCCAGCCCGCTGTTGCGGCGCAGCAGCGCCTGCATACGCGCAGCGACTTCTTCAATATGGAAGGGTTTGGTCACGTAGTCATCCGCGCCAGCGCTCAGGACTTCAACCTTGTCCTGCCAGCCTTCGCGGGCAGTCAGCACCAGTACCGGCAGGGAAACGTCATGGCTACGCCAGCGGCGGATAAGGGACAATCCGTCTTCATCCGGCAGCCCTAAATCGACAATGGCGATGTCCGGCAGGTGTTCATTGAGATAATAATCGGCCTCTTTTGCGTCTTCAGCATCATCCACCTGATGACCCATCTCCTGAAGTTGAACTTTCAGGTGATGACGTAGCAATGCGTTATCCTCAACAACCAGTACGCGCATCATCACTTCTCCCTTTATAAATGGTATGAATAGTTTAACGCTGATTATTCAGGTTGACACCAGCGCAATGAAATTAAATGATTTTTTCATGCTCCCGAACACAGGGGGGATGACGCCAGGCACCTGATTATTAAGTATGTTGACCTGAGCCTGGTTCATATCACCCACCCAACTCACGTAAGCCTCATGCGCCCCCAGCAGGCGCGGGTAATATAAACTGACTTGTTTTCGCAAGCTTTCGCAATCCCGATAAAACAGCCATCCGTTTATGAACTGTTGAAGGCGAGTCGCTTTTTGGACAGCACGGGCACGCCAGTTTTGTAAATATTGCCCTTTTTTTTGTAAGGATGTTCTCACTATGCCTGGCTTTGTCTACGCTTATTTTATGGTGCGAAATTAGATTTGCATAAGATGTGCCAGAAAAGCAGCATTTTTACACAACAAAACAGCAATATAGCGAGTAAAGAGGATTTTATGGAATGGAAGGTTGTTGAGACTATTGCGAGCCCGGAAAGCGGAACCATCTTTTGCAAAGTTGAAACACAGTATGGCCTGAATTATATCCTGTGGTTAAAGGGAGATTATTACGTTCGTACAGGTGAAATCATCACCACTTCAAACCAGGGGATCCTGATTAACGATCGGCGGCGTAGAGTATGGATAGCGCAGGCAATGCCCTTTACATCAATAGGCTGGATGGGGTTCAAACAGAAAAACGCGTGTCCAGGCAACCGACAGGAGATGGATCGCCCGTGCACGGCTGAAACCCCGTGCCAGTTCAAACTGTGCCCGTTCGGCTTAAAACGGTATATTCCGGAAAGTTATCCCACGGCAAAAAATAACAATCAGCCTGACGGCAGGCTCTAATCCCGGCAAAACAGATAATGTGACGTGAAATGTCGGCTCGATGATGTAAAGCAGCCCCCTTTCCAGGTGGAAAGGGGGAAGGGCGATTACTTCAGCTCGTCAACCATAGCGATGGCACGGCCAATATAGTTTGCCGGGGTCATCTCTTTCAGGCGCGCTTTTTCTTCTTCTGGCAGCGCCAGACCGTCGATAAACTGTTTCATACCTTCAGCATCAACGCGTTTACCGCGGGTCAGCTCTTTGAGTTTCTCGTACGGTTTTTCGATGCCGTAACGACGCATCACGGTCTGAATCGGCTCCGCCAGCACTTCCCAGTTGTGATCCAGCTCGTCCAGCAGACGGTCGCGGTTAACTTCCAGTTTGCTCACACCTTTCAGGGTGGACTGGTAGGCGATCAGCGCGTAGCCAATACCTACGCCCAGGTTACGCAGCACCGTGGAGTCAGTCAGGTCGCGCTGCCAGCGAGATACCGGCAGCTTGCTCGCCATATGCTGCAACACGGCATTCGCCAGACCCAGGTTACCTTCGGAGTTTTCGAAGTCGATTGGGTTCACTTTGTGCGGCATGGTGGACGAACCGATTTCCCCGGCGATGGTCTTCTGCTTGAAGTGGTTCAGGGCGATGTAACCCCATACGTCACGATCGAAGTCGATCAGGATGGTGTTGAAGCGCGCAATGCAGTCAAACAGCTCGGCGATGTAGTCGTGCGGCTCAATCTGGGTGGTGTACGGGTTCCACTGGATCCCGAGAGAGGTCACAAACTCTTCGCTGAACTGGTGCCAGTCCACTTCCGGGTACGCGGCGATGTGGGCGTTGTAGTTACCCACCGCGCCGTTGATTTTGCCGAGGATCTCAACCTGCTCCAGCTGACGATACTGGCGTTCCATGCGGTACGCCACGTTCGCCATCTCTTTACCCATGGTGGATGGGGTTGCTGGCTGGCCGTGAGTACGGGACAGCAGCGGAATGTCGCGGTATTCCACGGACAGCGCTTTCACCGCATCAATGATTTTACGCCAGTAAGGGAGTACCACCTCTTTCCGCGCGGTAGAGAGCATCAGCGCGTGAGACAGGTTGTTAATATCTTCAGACGTACAGGCGAAGTGAATAAATTCAGATACCGCGTGCAGGGCAGGGACGCTTGCCACTTTCTCTTTCAGGAAGTATTCAACCGCTTTCACGTCGTGGTTGGTGGTGCGTTCGATGGTTTTAATGCGCGCGGCATCTTCTTCGCTGAACTCAGCAACGATTTTATCAAGGTAATCGTTTGCCTTTGCGTCAAAAGCAGGAACTTCCTTGATTGCTGTCTGGGCGGCCAGCTTTTGCAGCCAGCGTACTTCAACCTGAACACGGAACTTCAGCAGGCCATATTCGCTGAAGATCCCGCGCAGCGCGCTGACTTTATCGCCGTAGCGTCCATCGACAGGGGATACGGCGGTCAGTGAGGATAATTCCATAATTCGCAACTCCGGGAGGTTAACAATGAGCAAGAATTTGTTTTGCCTGAGTCGTCAGGCGATGACGAGAAAACATTAACTGAAGGCGGCCACCGCCGACCTGTTGCCACAGCACGGCGGCACGGATGCCTGCCAGCAGCGAAGCGCGTACCTTCGCCTGTACCTGTGGGCTTTGCAATACGGCAGGCGAACCGGTGACCTGAATACGCGGGCCGAGCGGGCTAATCACGTCAACGTAGATACCGGCCATCGCGCTGAGCAGGGTCTCAGACTGGAGGTCAAAGTGGTCGAGCTGGCGCTGTAGCCCGGCGATGCGGTCGCCCAGGGTATTCATTGCGCCTTTTGCCGCATTAAGCTTACGTTCCAGCACCATCAGGCTTAAGGTGTAGCGGGTCAGTTCCGCGTTCAACCCCTGACGGTTGCTGGCGTTGAGCACGCCGAGCAGAGTTTCAAGACCGAGACGAAGATTGGTTTCACTGCCGCCAAAGACGCCCAGCGTGGAGCCTGGGTTAAGATCGATAACGCTGTTGAGTGAAACGTGCAGGGCATCAGCGTCGCAATGACCCTGATGCGCCAGCTGTTGCACCAGACGGGCTGACTGGCAAATTCCCGCCAGCGCCAGGGTGATGTCATAATAGTTCTTCGCCACACGGTCTCCTTTATGTGTGCAAACGGTTTAAACAGCAGGCAGCGGCAGGCGCTGTTCAATGATCCCACCGCCGAGGCAAATTTCGCCGCTGTAGAAAACAGCAGACTGGCCAGGGGTAACGGCGGAAACCGGCTCGTCGAAACGCACGTCAATGCGATCGTCATCCAGTGCGGTTACGGTGCAAGGGATGTCCGTCTGGCGGTAGCGCGTTTTCACTGTGCAGCGTAGCGTGCCTTTCAGCGGCTCGCGATCGACCCAGTGCAGCTGTTGCGCGATCAGTCCAACGGACATCAGGCGCGGGTGGTCGTGACCCTGAGCCACAACCAGAATATTGTTTTCGACGTCTTTGTCGACCACGTACCACGGATCTTCGCTGCCCTCTTTGGTGCCGCCGATACCCAGACCTTTACGCTGGCCGAGAGTGTGGTACATCAGCCCCTGGTGCTGACCAATCTCATCGCCGTCAACGGTGACGATTTTGCCCGGCTGTGCAGGCAGGTAGCGCCCCAGGAACTCGCGGAATTTACGTTCGCCGATAAAACAAATACCGGTGGAGTCTTTTTTCTTCGCGGTGATCAGATCCAGATCTTCAGCAATCTTACGCACTTCCGGCTTTTCCAGCTCGCCGACCGGGAACAGGCTCTGGGCAATCTGTTCGTGGCTCAGCGTATAGAGGAAGTAGCTCTGATCTTTGTTGCCGTCCAGGCCGCGCAGCAGCTGGCTTTTGCCATTCACATCCGCGCGACGCACGTAGTGGCCGGTCGCAATGTAGTCTGCGCCCAGGTCTTCCGCGGCGAATTCCAGGAAGGCTTTGAATTTGATCTCTTTGTTGCACAGGATATCCGGGTTTGGCGTGCGGCCCGCTTTGTACTCTTCGAGGAAGAGTTCAAAAACGTTGTCCCAGTATTCTGCGGCAAAGTTAACGGTGTGCAGTTCGATGCCGAGCTTATCGCACACGGCCTGCGCATCGGCGAGATCCGCAGCGGCAGTGCAGTATTCCTCGCCATCGTCTTCCTCCCAGTTCTTCATGAACAGGCCCTCCACCTTATAGCCCTGTTGCTGCAACAGGTAGGCGGAAACGGAGGAATCGACACCGCCGGACATGCCGACGATTACTTTTTTCTGGCTGTTATCTGACATGGAATACTCACGACATTGAACTTCAAGGCGGCGTATTCTATCACGCCCCCCCACCATTGACACCCTCTGTAAACGGCCAGTTAAATTCTGCAATGACATCCAGCGGCAGGCGCGCCGCAGACTGCCAGCAGCGGATGCTTTCCGCCACCAGCGGCGAACGCAGGTTTGGCGCGTTCAGGATCTCCTCGGCAGTCACCCACAGGCAGCGATCGATATCGTCGTCGTGCGGTTCAGTGGCGCACGTTTCGTTAAGTTCAACGGCGAATAAGAAGCGCAGGAAAGGCGTCTGGTCAGGCGCTATCCACTGATGCATACGGATAAAATGCTGCGGTTCGGCGCGGATACCCGTCTCCTCCCACAGCTCACGGGCTGCCGCCTGGCGTAAGGTTTCATTGGCTTCAAGATGCCCGGCAGGCTGGTTCCACAGCGCTTTGCCGTTGATGGTCTCTTCCACCACCAGGAATTTCCCCTGCGCATGGACCACGCAGGCGACCGTAACATGAGGTTTAAACATCAGTTCTCCTTAGGGGTAACATCCCGCCATTCCCCGTTTGCCAGCGAGTCCAGCGTGTAGCTGCCCATGGCATAGCGAATGAGTCGCAGGGTAGGGAAGCCCACATGCGCAGTCATGCGCCTGACCTGTCGGTTGCGGCCTTCATAAAGGGTGATTTTAAGCCAGCTGGTGGGAATGGATTTCCGCTCACGAATCGGCGGGTTGCGCGGCCATAGCCACTCGGGTTCATTCACGCGCTCAATACCAGCCGGCAGGGTGGGACCGTCGTTCAGCGTTACGCCGTTACGCAGTTTTGCCAGCGACGCGTCGTCCGGCTCGCCTTCAACCTGCACAAAGTAAATTTTCCCGGTACGCTTGCCCGGCTGAGTGAGCCTGGCCTGGAGCACGCCGTCATTGGTGAGCACCAGCAACCCTTCGCTGTCACGATCCAGACGTCCCGCCGCGTACACTCCCTGAACGGGAATAAAGTCCTTCAGCGTGCTGCGCCCGGCCTCGTCGGTAAACTGTGGCAATACATCGTAGGGTTTATTGAACAGTATGACCCGCGTTGGCTGGGGTTCTGGCGTTCTTCTGGTGGCTTGTCGTGAGCTGAATCGCTCAACCCGGTGTTTTCTAAAAGAAGTTTTCGTCATGGTATTTTCAGGCGTTATCAATTGCCGCATTATAGCCTAATAACGAAGACCTTTCATGGCGTCGGACAATCAGGTACTATCGGAAGGCTCATTACAATTTATTAACATAAGATCAGTAACAACCAGAAGCGCTCGAAGGAGAGGTTAATGGAAAGCAAAGTAGTTGTTCCGGCGGAAGGTAAAAAGATCACCCTGCAAAACGGCAAGATTAACGTTCCTCACAACCCGATTATCCCGTTCATTGAAGGCGACGGTATCGGCGTAGACGTTACCCCGGCAATGCTGAAAGTGGTTGATGCCGCTGTTGAGAAAGCCTACAAAGGCGAGCGTAAAATTTCCTGGATGGAAATTTACACCGGTGAAAAATCGACTCAAGTTTATGGCCAGGACGTCTGGCTGCCAGCCGAAACGCTGGACCTGATCCGCGACTATCGCGTTGCTATCAAAGGCCCTCTGACCACGCCAGTTGGCGGCGGCATTCGCTCCCTGAACGTGGCGCTGCGTCAGGAACTGGATCTATATGTGTGTCTGCGTCCGGTGCGTTACTACCAGGGCACCCCAAGCCCGGTTAAGCACCCGGAACTGACCGACATGGTTATCTTCCGTGAAAACTCAGAAGACATCTACGCCGGTATCGAATGGAAAGCGGACTCTGCTGATGCAGAAAAAGTGATTAAATTCCTGCGCGAAGAGATGGGCGTGAAGAAAATTCGCTTCCCTGAGCATTGCGGCATCGGCATCAAGCCATGCTCCGAAGAAGGGACCAAGCGTCTGGTGCGTGCCGCCATCGAATACGCTATCACCAACGATCGTGACTCTGTGACCCTGGTTCACAAAGGCAACATCATGAAGTTCACCGAAGGCGCGTTCAAAGACTGGGGCTACCAGCTGGCGACCGAAGAGTTCGGCGGTGAACTGATCGACGGCGGCCCATGGCAGAAAATTAAGAACCCGAACACCGGTAAAGAGATCATCATTAAAGATGTGATTGCCGATGCGTTCCTGCAACAGATCCTGCTGCGACCTGCTGAGTATGACGTGATCGCCTGTATGAACCTGAATGGTGACTACATCTCCGATGCGCTGGCCGCACAGGTGGGTGGTATCGGTATCGCCCCGGGCGCGAACATCGGTGACGAGTGCGCCCTGTTCGAAGCAACTCACGGTACTGCACCTAAATACGCAGGCCAGGACAAAGTCAACCCAGGCTCTATCATTCTATCCGCAGAGATGATGCTGCGTCATATGGAATGGTTCGAAGCCGCAGACCTGATCGTTAAGGGTATGGAAGGCGCGATTAACGCGAAAACCGTCACCTATGACTTTGAACGTCTGATGGAAGGCGCTAAACTGCTGAAATGCTCAGAGTTTGGCGACGCGATTATCGCGAACATGTAATCCACTCGCTGGGTTAAATGACAACGGGAGCCTGAGGGTTCCCGTTTTTTATGCACACAAGACGGAAACAACGCTATGACCCATGATATCCCGCTCAAGTATTATGACATCGTCGACGAGTATGCGACTGAAACGGCGAAACTGGTAGAAGAGGCAGAGCGTACGCCGCTGGCACACTATTTCCAGCTGCTGCTCACTCGCTTATACAACAATGAGGAAATCAGTGAAGAGGCGCAGCGGGAGATGGCTGTCCAGGCCGAGATAGACGAAGCGCGCATTGACGATATTGCGAACTTCCTGAATCAGTGGGGCAATGAATAACGCGTCATCGCGCTGAGTCTGCCAGCAGCCTGGCGAGGTCGTGCCGGGTTAGCGACTTCGAAAAGTACCAGCCTTGTACGAGGGCATCGGGGTATCTCTGCGCGATGAACTGATATTGCGTTTCGCTTTCAACCCCTTCAAAAACAAGGGTTTTGTGCAGTTTAGCTAGCGCGTCGCTGAAGATCACCAGGATATCCTGTTTATAGTGCTCGCTGATGCCGTCCACTAACGACTTATCCACCTTGATTTCGTCATATTTGAGATTTGATAGCCTGGCCAGATTAGAGTTTTGCACACCAAAATCGTCTATTGAAATTTTGACGCCTGCCGATTTAAGCTCCTCACAAAACTCTTCAAGGATGGCCGCGGTGGAAACGCCATTCTCGGATAACTCAACTTTGATTAACGATAAGGGAATCGCGTTCTCTGAGCATTCATGACGTAATACCGCCAGGAATTTGCCGTCTTCAATTTCCGTCCGGCCAACGTTCAGTGAAATCATTAACTGATGTTCAGCGGCCAGCGCGGCAATTTCCGCCAGGGATTTCTTTATCATGTTCTGATAATAAACGTTATACAGGCCAATTTTTTTAATTAACGGGATAAACAGCTCAGGAGAAACCTCTTTGTGATTGTTATCCTGCCATCTTGATAACACTTCAACCCCGACGATTTTCTTATCAGCAACCCGAATAACAGGCTGAAAATGAACGCTGATGGTATTCGCTTTTACCGCTTTGACCAGCGTTCGTTCCAGAGAACGTCGGTCTTCATAAAGTCGAAGAGAAAACAGCGTCAGGGATACCCAGATAAAGTATAAAAACAAGCACAGAAGCACCATCACTACGTGGGAGAGCGAAGCCAGTCCGGCATCATGGTGTGTGACGGTAACGCACAAATCCCAGCGTGTACTGCACTCTGTCACAGCCAGCGTAAATAACAGAGACTGTAAGCGGCTGAAGTTTTCTGATGGCGGCGTAACGGTGAAAAAGGTGCGGCCGAAATCTTTAGTGGAAGAACGAAGCGAATAGTTGGCGGTAACGGGGGCAAATTTATCGTAGGCTGAACGGGAGGTGAAGATAATAAGGTGGTTATAGATTGTCGCATTGCCGACAAAGAAATCTTTCTGCGAAAACTGCGCCAGGCTGAATCCGTTCTGGGTATTATGCAGCTCAGAGGGAAGGGCGATGGGATTTGCCAGCTTGCCCCAAAACGCGGTGCAGGTGATTTTCCCCTTTTCAATAAACCCCACATCGGCGAAATAGAGACTTCGCATCTTTAATTTTCGGTAGACGTTCAGACTGGCGCTATCGCATCCCTGCGCGGAGGTATTTTTAAGCGTACTGGCGATATTTTGCGTTAACTCTTCAGAATAGCTTAAGAGCGTGTGGGAGATCTCCCTCTGCCGGTTCTTTTGCTGCTCAGCGATAATGGCGTTAACCGCATACAGCGACAGGACGACCATAAAGGTTGAGATGATAGCAACGGCAATGGCCTTCTTCATTTTCCTGTTGTCCCACCACGTCCTGAGGTGCAGGGATCTTAACACAGGTCATAAAAGCTACAAGTACGAGAGTTGAGGCTGCACGGAATCGAAAGGAAAGCCACCATGCCAGGCTCCTTTCATCTCAGAACCACTCAAACCGTGTTGAGAGCAGTAGCAGTAACGTACTGGCAGAAACAAGATTAAGGCAGATGACAAACTTGCTTGATACGTTCATGTTATCAACGTTTTTGTTGTTCAGTAGCCACAGAGAATAGCGTTTCACCTCCACTGAAGAAACGCCAGATTTTGGTGGGTTCGGGCAAAAAAAAGCCCACTCAAGAGTGGGCAAGAAATACTGGAAGCAATGTGAGCAATGTCGTACTGAATACCTGAGTGATTTGCTCAACTATTCAGTAATGAGAAAGATAATCTTTCTCAGTAAAAAATGCAACCCCACGATGAGTGTGGAACGGCATTTTTTTACTGCTCATATTTTAATCAAACGAACCGTGTGATTCTTATCACAAATTTCCTTTCTCAGATCCTGTGCTATCCTTTTCTGTGTCGTTGATTTAATGACAAAAACCATACAGAGAGGAAAGCTATGGGAATTTTATCCTGGATTATCTTTGGGCTGATTGCGGGGATCCTGGCGAAGTGGATTATGCCGGGCAAAGATGGCGGCGGTTTCATCGTCACGATCATTCTGGGGATTGTGGGTGCAGTCGTCGGTGGCTGGATCAGTACCCTGTTCGGCTTTGGCAGAGTTGATGGCTTCAACTTCGGCAGCTTTGTCGTCGCGGTGATTGGCGCGCTGGTTGTTCTGTTTATCTACAGAAAAATCAAAAGCTAAATCTGACCTGTGTTAAAAAAGGCTGCCTGACGGCGGCCTTTTTACTTTGGGCGTTACCACCAGCCTAACTGCGTACCGGCGACGGCCACGATGGCGACAATCAACATGATGATGGTCGTTTTTCTCATTTAAGCCCCCGGCGCGGCGTAACCGCCAAGGAAAAACCAGCCTAAAAACACCACCGCTGTGATAAAAATAACCACCGGAAAGAGGATCCCTATTCTCATGCCATCACCTGTTTGAGTTTGTATAAGGCCGTAGAGTGTACGGTTTTAATCTAACGCGACAAAGCCTGTTTTGCTTTTTCCTTTTTTATCCTGATACATCACGAGGTCTGCGGTGCGCAGGGCGCTATCTTCATCCGTGCTGTGAGGATCAACAATAACGACGCCAAGGCTTGCGCCGGGATAAAGAATAGTGGCATTGCCTAACCCGTATTCGCCCGCAATAAGACCATTGAGGCGGGTTTTGATTGCGTTGACCTCTGTACTGGCGTCGCCATCATCGCTGTGACTCAGGCTGGCAACCAGAAATTCATCGCCGCCGAGCCGGCCAATAATCTCATCCTGCGTTTGCTCGTGAGTCAGCCGCTTGCCAACCTGTACGAGGAAGCGATCGCCCGCCTCATGCCCGTACTGGTCATTGATTCGCTTGAAATCATCGAGGTCAATAAAAGCCATCATGACGTTGCGGTTAAGATGGCGCGCCAGTGAGAACAGGGTGGTAAGGTTTTCAAAAATGGCGCGACGATTCGGCAGGCCGGTGAGGGCGTCGGTGTAAGAGTGAGCAATGAGCGCCGCATTTGCTTCGCGAAGCTGAAGCACAAGCGACTCTTTCTGAATGTACTGACCAATTAAACCGGCAAAGAGTCTGATCACCTGCTCGCCACGCTCGCTGAACTGTTTCTGTGCGGTGCTGGCAGCGCAAAGCGTGCCATACAGAGAACCGTCAGCCAGGTGAACCGGCACGCTCATATAGGTTGTAATGCCCAGTGCTTTGGCCGCTTCACACTCCGGCCAGCGGTCGGGCACCTCGTTACTGAACAACGTGTCGCTGTCGATGGCGCGCTTACACAGTGTTTCGTCCCAGGGCACGCTGAACCCTTCCGGGATCTGCATTTGCTTGCTGTTACGGGCATATAAAATGTGCTGCAAACGCGCATTGATATCGACTTTCGTCAGGTAGGTTGATTCCATATCCGTCACAATTTCCAGCATTTCCAGTAGCTGACGCACCAGACTGTCGAGAGATTGCTCAGTGGAGAGGGTTTCTGAAACACGGGCAAGAATGATATCTGACATGAGGCAGGATGACTCCCATGCAGAAGACCTCTGTATCTGCATGTTATGCTGAAAATATAGACTCCGGTCATAGTAAAACATGAACAGGATTAATTTTATAGATTCTTCTGAAGGCAGATGAGGGGAAGACTAAAAAAAGCCCCGATGTTGAGATCGGGGCAAAACATCTTGATTACGGAATGATGTTCTCTGGTCAGTGTGAGAACAGGCATCACTATAAGGGGGAATCGTGCAGGTTTAATGGAGAAATCATGGAGAAAACGGCGATGACCCGTTACTCTGACATTTTTACACCCTGAAGGATCATGATAATGAAATATCTTCTCCTGGCGCTGGTTTTACCGCTGGCCGCCTGCTCAACAAAGACAACCCCTCCTGATGCGCCTCAACCGCCGCACGCTATTGGTATGGCAAACCCGGCGTCAGTGTACTGTCTGGAGAAAGGGGGAGAGCAAATCCCTGTTCAAAGCCCGCAGGGCGTACGTACCGAGTGCAAACTGCCCGGCGGGGAAGTGATCGATGAATGGGATCTTTACCGCCGCGATCACCCGCAACCGACCAGATGACAACGGCAATAAAACTGCGATACACTTCTCTTTAGGATTATTCTTAGCCAGTTTCTGGCAGTACGTATGCGAGAAGAAGTATGTTTCAGTTAAAACCGGGCAGCATGGCGATGATCGTGGGTGCGCGTACGGCGGCAGGCCGTCGAAATATCGGTAAATCCGTCGAGCTGTTTGGCCTCTGTCAGCCGGGCCAGCGTTTTGTGAACCCGGTTAACGGCGTCATGACGCAATTACCCGCCACGTCAGCGCGTGCGCTGTGGCTGGTCACCGGTGATGTTTACGCCTTTGATAATCAGCACGGCTTTGCGTTTGTTCGCCCGGAACATCTGATGCCGCTTACTCCCGACGAGATGCCACACAACGTGGATGAGCTGGCGATCGGTTAATCACAGTTTACGCAGCCAGTCTGCCAGTACCTGCGCGTGATTCTGCTCCGTATTTTTCGCCCCATAGAGTAGCGTCACGGTCTGCTGTTTGGCGAGAGCCGCCAGGCGTTTGCCTTCATCCGGATGCTGCGCCAGCTCTTTACGATAGGCTTCACTGAACGCGGTGAAATCTATCGTTTCACTGTGAAAAGCTTTTCGCAGTTCGCTGGACGGCGTTAGCGCTTTACACCACTCGTCACAGGCGAGGTCGGTCTTTTTTATCCCTCGCGGCCAGAGTCTGTCGACCAGGATCCGGTAACCGTCTTTTGAGGTCGCCTGCTCATACACGCGTTTACATTGAATCATGGGTCCTCCTCATTTCCTTACGACGTTCTGCAAGAACACTATAGCACCCGGCTTTTATCCACCCAATTTAAGGTATTGTGATAATTGCAAAAGATCGGTAGTCTGAGGTTCCTTATGTTATCTGAAAATCCTCCGGCATAAGGAATCTCTGATGGAACTCTCCCCGGTTAAAACGACGCTGCGCATTGCGCTGGTTGGTGATTACAATCCCGATGTTATTGCGCACCAGGCGATCCCGCTGGCGATTGACGACGCCGCTGCGGTTCTGGAGCTCACCGCTGATTATGACTGGCTCGCCACGCCTGAGCTGACCAGCCCCGAAGACCTGGTCGGGTACGATGCCATCTGGCTGGTACCGGCAAGCCCGTATAAAAACACCGAGGCGGCGTTTATTGCGGCCCGTTACGCGCGTGAGAACAGCATCCCCTTTCTCGGCACCTGCGGCGGGTTCCAGCATGCGCTGATTGAGTATGCGCGTAATGTACTGGGCTGGCACGATGCAGGCCATGCCGAAACCGACACCGAGGGAAGGATGGTAATTGCGCCGCTGACCTGCTCGCTGGTGGAAAAAACCGACGCGATCGAGCTGCGAAATAACACGCTGATTGCTAAAGCGTATGGCAAGCCGGAAATTCAGGAGGGGTATCACTGCAATTACGGCGTCTCACCTGAGTTTGCCGACCAGCTTGAGCGGGGCGACATGCGCGTAACGGGCTGGGACGAGCAGGGCGAGATCCGCGCGGCAGAGCTGGTAACCCATCCTTTCTTTGTCCTCACCCTGTTCCAGCATGAGCGGGCCGCGCTACAAGGGCGCCCGGTCGTGCTGGTACAGGCCATGATGCGGGCGGCGCAGGGTTAAAAAAAGCAGACCTCCGGGTCTGCCTTGAATGTCAGCGGGGTGTGATCTCCCGGTCACGCCCGGCAAGCATACCGCATAACGCCATCACCACCGCGGCCAGCGCGCAGGCGAGCAGCGGAATGCGCCAGTCTCCGGCGGTATCGTGAATTTTCCCCATCAGCGGTGGGCCACAGGCCGCCAGAAGATAGCCAATCGACTGTGCCATGCCGGAGAGCGCCGCGGCCTGATGGGCCGAGCTGGCGCGCAGCCCGATAAACGTCAGGCCGAGGATCATGGTGGCGCCGGATCCAAACCCAAACACCAGCGTCCAGACGACGGCCAGCCCCGGCGCGAACCAGAACCCGGCCGCGCTGACGGCGCACATCAGGGCGACTAGCCCGGCAATGCCACGCTGATCGTTAAGACGGTGCAGGATCAGCGGAATGGCGAGACCGGGAACCGCGGTTGCCAGCTGGAGAAGCCCGTGCATGGAGCCAGCCTGCGTTTCGCTGTAGCCATGGCTAAGCAAAA
This sequence comes from Enterobacter cloacae complex sp. GYL001, assembly GCF_049237125.1. Classification (NCBI taxonomy): domain Bacteria; kingdom Pseudomonadati; phylum Pseudomonadota; class Gammaproteobacteria; order Enterobacterales; family Enterobacteriaceae; genus Enterobacter; species Enterobacter cloacae complex sp. GYL001. Next base: position 658,850 of record NZ_JBMKGW010000001.1, read on the forward strand.
TCGCGGGTAACCAGCCGATAATGACGTAGTAAATCAGCGAGTTAATGCCCAGAAAAAGCGTCACCTGCCAGGCGAGCGCCGAGCGCCAGATAGCCCGATTGTGCAACGCGCCCGCTCCGGTCAGGGTGGCGGCCGGCTTCTGGCGCCATTGCGGTAACCACAGCAGCAGCGCCACCAGCGGGAAGAACATCAGCATCAACAGCGCCCCGTGCCAGCCACCACTCCCCAGCGACAGCGGGACGATCAGCGCCGACCCTGCGGCAGCAGCGGCTCCCATCGTCAGCGAATAAGCCCCCGTCAGTTTTGCGACCTGGCCCGGAAAATCACGTTTGATTAAGCCAGGTAACAGGACATTGCCCAGCGCAATCCCACAGCCCACGATCGCCGTACCGATAAACAGCAGCGAGGCCGACGGCAGCGAACGTACGCCAATCCCGATGCAAATCAGCAGCAGAGCGATAAAAAGGCTGCGCTCCATGCCCAGGCGCCGGGCGACGCCTGCGGCAAGGGGAGAGATAAAGGCGAAGGCCAGCAGAGGCAGCGTCGTGAGCAGGCCGGTTTGCGCCGTGCTTAAACCATAGTCCTGTCGGATGGTATCGAGCAGGGGGGCGACACCGGTAAAGGTGACGCGCAGCGTCGTGGCAATCATCAGGATGCCTGCAATCAGCAGCGCACCCTGTTTCCCGGAAGGTTGAATAGCAGTAGTCATTATTGTCTCTTACGTTCAGGCGAGCGCATACCATACCGATTTAAGTCGTGGTTGAAATCAGGCTAAAATGACAGTTTATCGCTAATATCGGACAACTTTATGTACGGACTGGGGCTCGATGGCTACGATCCCGATAGCCAGCACGACGCGGCGGTGGCCTTTCGCATCCGCGTGGTGGCACAGGAACAATATATTCCGCTGCATCAGCACCGCAAAGGGCAGCTGATTATGGCGCTGGGTGGCGCGATCACCTGTGAAGTGGAGAACGCGATGCTGATGGTGCCGCCCCAGTATGCGGTGTGGATCCCGGGACAAACGCCGCACAGCAACAAGGCGACGCCCGGCGCGCAGCTCTGTCTGCTGTTTATTGAACCCGGTGCGCTCGAATTGCCGACGCGTACCTGTACGCTGAAAATATCGCCCCTGGTGCGGGAGCTGGTGCTGGCGCTTGCGGACAGGTCACGGGAGGAACTGCCTCTTCCCCCTACCGGAAGGCTGGTTGACGTCCTGTTTGATGAACTGCCCCTGCAACCGCAGGAGCATCTACAGCTGCCGGTATCTCCGCATCCAAAAATTCGCCTGATGAGTGAGACCATGGCAAACGAACCTGCCGCCTGGCAGACGCTGGCGCAGTGGGCCAGCCACTTTGCCATGAGCGAACGCAATCTGGCGCGGCTGGTGGTGAAAGAGACTGGCTTGAGCTTTCGCCGCTGGCGGCACCAGCTCCAGCTGATTGTCGCATTGCAGTTTTTGATCGGCGGAAAGTCGGTTCAGCAGGCGGCGCAGGCGCTGGGGTATGACTCCACCACCGCCTTCATCACCATGTTTAAGAAAGGACTGGGACAGACGCCCGCCCGCTATATCGCCAGCCTGACTACGACTTCCCGATAAACAGCGAAACCAGTCCGGCAGCAATCAGCGGGCCAACCGGCACGCCACGAAACAGCGCCACGCCTAACACGGTGCCCACCAGCAGCCCGGCCACCAGTGAAGGCTGGCTGCTCATCAGCGTCACGCCGCGCCCGCCAAGCCATGAGACAAAAACGCCCACCGCAATCGCCACCAGCGATTTCCAGTTTACAAAGGAGTGCAGCAGCGTTGAGGCCGGTAGCGTTCCGCTGGCAATCGGGGCCATCACGCCGATGGTCAAAATAATGATCCCGATGGTAAGCCCCTGTTTTTCTATCCACGGGAAGAAGGTATTCAATGGTGTGACGCGAACGATGATCAGGACCAGAATGGAAATCGCGACGGTGGTGTTGTGGCTGACAAAACCCAGAGCAGCCAGGGCCAAAAGTATGAGCAGTGTAGGGTCGAACATGACGGGATCCTTGCCAAAAATAGTAAGCCTGCTTACTTTACGCGCAAACGCGACGGCAGGCAGGCTTTACTGAAAAAATTGTCTATTTTTGGGCACTTGCCTGACGTCAGTCCACCAGCTGCTGGATAAGTGGACTTCCCTCGCGGATAAACACCGGGATGGTTTCCAGCGCCGCAGGCACCCGGATATGCTCCCCACCGGCGTAGCGCTCACCGTTGAGAGCGACCCAGCTATTGCCCGTCGGCAGCCAGACATCGCGCTCACGCTGACCGGCCTGCATAACCGGCGCCACCAGCAGATCTTCGCCAAACAGATACTGATCTTCACACGCCCAGCTCTGCTTATCCTGCGGATATTGCCAGAACAGCGGACGCATGAGCGGGTCTCCGTGCAGATGAGCCTGCTGGTACAACGCGTCAATATACGGGCGCAGGGTTTCGCGCACGGTAAGCCAGTGCTGCATGATGGCGTAATTCTCTTCTCCGTAACTCCACAGCTCATTAGGCGAACCGCTGTTACACTGAGGAATGCCGTCACGGTAGCGCTCCGGGGGCTGGATCTGCGGTTCGCGATAGCCGTGCATGCGCAGAACCGGTGTAAACACCGCCCACTGGAACCAACGGATCAGCAATTCGTGGAACGCCGGGTCGTTAACGTTCCCTCCCTGGAAGCCACCGATATCGGTTGTCCACCATGGGATCCCCGCCAGCCCCATATTCAGTCCCGCGGCGAGTTGATTGCGAAAAGCATGGAACGAGGAGTGGACATCACCCGACCACGCCAGCACGCCGAAGCGCTGGCTGCCTGCCCAGGCACAGCGTACCAGGTTAACAATGTCGGTTTCACCATTTGCCTGGAGCCCATCGAAAAAGCCCTGCGCAAAGTCACGCGGGTAGCGATTGCCCACTTCCAGCACCGGACCGGCGTGGTAGCGATAGTTGTCAAAATCATAGGCGCGGTATTCCGGCTCCGCTTCGTCCAGCCAGAACAGCTTAATGCCCATGTCGTAGTAATTTTTCTTCACCGTATCCCAGACGAATTTCCGCGCCTCAGGATGGGTCGCATCAAAGAAGGTGGTATTGCCCATAAAATCGAGGTTGACCTGCACGCCACGTTCACTGCTGACCAGCCAGCCTTTGGCTTTCATCAGCGGGTAGAGAGGGCTGCGCGCCTCTACCGTTGGCCACACCGACACCATCAGCGCAATACCCATTTCGCGCAGCTCGTCGACCATCCCTTCAGGATCGGGCCAGTCTACGGGGTCGAAGCACCAGGTGCCCTGATTCGGCCAGTGGAAAAAGTCGATGACCATCACCGACAGCGGCAGATTACGGCGGCGATACTCCCGCGCAACCTCCAGCACCTCCTGCTGGGTGCGGTAGCGTAATTTGCACTGCCACAGCCCGCTGATAAACGCCGGGGCGGAGGGCGGAGTACCGGTGGCTTTCACATACTGGCGGGTGATATCCGCCACCGTATCAGCGGCGGTGATCCAGTAGTCCATTTCTCCCGTCACGCGGGCGCGCCATTCCGTCTGATTTTTTGCAAAGCTGGCTTCACCAATCGCCGGGTTGTTCCAAAGCAGGCCATAGCCAAGGCTGGACTGCATAAAGGGCACGCTGGCCTGGGAGTTGCGCTGCGCCAGTTCCAGCGTACAGCCTTTCAGATCCAGCCACGGCTGTTGATACTGACCCATGCCATAGATGCGTTCATCCGGACGCGATTCAAACCGGACGGTGAGCTGATATTTCCCCCCCATTAGCGGCTTAAATTCGCGGCCATCCAGCTTCAGGGCGCTGACATATTTATCCTGACTTTTCTCGCTGGCACCGATACCCACCGTTGAGCGCTGGCGCCACATCTCCTCCAGCAGCAGTTCGCCGCGCTGATTGTAGAAGGCCAGCTGACCTTTAAGGTTCAGCGTCGCGGTAATATTGCCGTTGCGCAGCGTCAGGCTTTCCGCTTCGGCGACAATCTCAGCCTGGCAAGGGGCGGCGGGCAACAGTGCCTGTAAAGCGTCATCAAAAGCCGGAGAGCAGGTGGCCCTGACGCGCAGGCTGTTTTCCCCCCACGGTTCAATACGCAGGATCTGGCGTTCAAAACGCCATTCGATGCTGTTGGAATGTTGGATCAGCTCACTCATGGATAACGCGTCCTTCTAAACAGGGTGTTTGGCAAGATGGATGGATTGCATTGTGCTGTCGTCGAGCTTGTACCAGCGCAGCGTGGCAAACGCGCAGAGTGACAAGACGCCAGGCACGACGGTGAAGAGGGCGATGATGCAGTACATGGCCGTGGTGGTCTGTTCCGGGGCATTGGCGACATAGCCGCTTAAGCCCAGCGTCCAGCCAACAATCGCGCCGCTGATCGCCATCCCCAGCTTGAGTACGGCGAGGAAGGTGGAGAAGATCACGCCGTCCATGCGTTTGCCCTGTTTCCATTCGCCGTAATCGGCGACGTCCGCCATCATTACCCACATCAGCGTGGTGGTGGCCTGGTAAAGGGTGGAGACGATAAACGTCATGGGCACCAGAATAAGCACTGACTTCGGCGCAAAGAACAGGGCGATGCTGAGTACCCCCGCCAGTACGGAACAGTATCCAAACATCTGCACTTTGCTGACGTTCTGCGTCAGACGTTTGGCCAGCGCGCTGCCTGCGGCTTTCCCGAGAATATGCGCCCCGAGCATCCACATAAAATAGCTCGCGCTACCGAGATAATAAGTCACGAAATACATCATTGCGCCAAGGCGAATAACGCCAAAACCAATGTTGGTTAATACCAGGACGGCGACAACCCGCCATTGGTCGTTTCGTAATAAATCCCGCAGTTCCGCAAGATAATTATTGTGGGTAGCGGGAGCCTTAATACGTTCACGCGTATTGGCGAAGCAGATCCAGAACATGATGACCGCGACGGTCGCCATAATGGCCATCGCCCAGCGGTAGCCCAGTAATTTATCATCGCCGCCTAAAAACTCTGCCAGCGGCATCATAAAGAATGTCGACAGCGCGCCGCCTAGCGTGGCCAGGAAAAAGCGATAAGACTGGAGGGAAATTCGCGCATCGTTGTCGGGCGTAATCACCGCGCCCATGGAGCAATAGGGAATATTGATTGCGGTATACATCAGCATCATCAGGGTATAGCTGACGGTGGCGAAAATCATTTTACCGTGCAGATCGAGCGATGCCGGCACAGCGTAGGTCAGCAGACAACTTGCGCCAAAGGGCAGCGCCAGCCACAGCATCCAGGGGCGGAATTTGCCCCAGCGCGTGCGCGTCCTGTCTGCGATATAGCCCATCGCCGGGTCTATTATGGCATCGGCGGTTCTCGCCAGAAGAAACATGGTGCCCACGAATGCGGCAGGTAGCCCCACCACGTCCGTATAGTAAAACGTCAGAAAAATAATGACGTTATCCAGCCCAATATGGCTCGCCATATCGCCTAACCCATAACTGATTTTTTCTTTACGGGTAATTATTTCGGTCATTGTATTCACCTTGCCAGTGTAAGGTTTATTTATGAGGTGCTCCGTAAACAGGTTTAACCAGGATGAAAAGGTTAACAATTGCGAGATCTGGCATTGGGGTTACGTAAATTTCTTTTCGTGATACCGGTAACAAATAAAGTATTTAAACAGTGACTTTATACGGGGGAAGGATAGTTAACAGCGAATCGTTTCAGCGGAAAAATAGTTATTTCGCGGACGCGTCATTGTCATTTAACTGTCATTGTGCGGGGGTAAAAAAGAGGCAAATGGGCAAAGCAGAGGGCATCATGAACGATCCTATGTTTGTCGAAACGCTGATTATCTCCTCATCGTTTTTTATCATCGCGATTATTTTGATTGCTTCCGTGCTGCTGCTGGAAAACGGCTGACCGTTAGCCAGCCGCTGTATTTACTGTTTACGGAACGTCACCAGTTCAGGACGAGCGATACGCAGATAGTCCTGGGTATCCATAATCACCGATTTTTCCAGCAGGCCGGCGTTAAACGCGATCTCGTCGAAGCGCTCAAACAGCAGCGGATCGGCGACCAGCGTCAGATCCGGGTGAAAGCTGAAGGGGGGAATGGCGCCGAAAACGCAGCCGGTAAGCGCATCCACTTCAGCCGGACTGGCGAGCGAGGCCTTTAGCCCACCGAAATGACTGGCCAGCAGGCTCAGATCGGCCTGCCGATCGGCGGCGAGGATTGCCAGAATATGTTTCTTAACGCCGTTGCCTTTTACCTTGCAGACCAGTGCTTTTGCACCCTGTCGGAGATCGGTCCCGCGAATTTCACTGACCGCTTCGCATTTCCCAACGGCCTCATGCGCCACCACGCGAAAGCGCGCCTCCTGCTCGGTTAATAAGCTGATTAGCTGCTGATGGGTCGTCGTCCCGGTCACGTCATCAGACATAACGATTTCACCTGTGATTTGCCAATACGTAGCTTGCTACATTAGCACGGGACGGAGAGGGCTGAAAGAAAACAGCCAGCGGGCGCGCTGGCTGTTGGGTCATGCGTTGCTGGTGGACGACTGCTTCTGGAACAGTTCCCGGAAGACCGGATAGATGTCATCCTGGTCACGAATGTGCTGCATCGCAAAGTTATCGAACATCGCTTGCAGATGCTCATACTCACGCCACAGCGTCTGGTGGGCGCGACGGGTAATTTCAATGTAGCTGTAGTAACGCACCACCGGCAGGATCTTCTTCGCCAGAATTTCATGACACAGCGGCGAGTCATCCGCCCAGTTATCGCCATCCGATGCTTGCGCGGCGTAGATGTTCCACTGCGCCGGATCGTAGCGCTCCTTCACCACCTCATCCATCAGCTTCAGGGCGCTCGACACGATGGTGCCGCCGGTCTCCTGCGAGTAGAAGAACTCATGTTCATCCACCTCTTTCGCCTGAGTGTGATGGCGGATGTAGACCACCTCCACGTTCTTATACGTTCTGCTCAGGAACAGATAGAGCAGAATATAAAAACGCTTAGCCATATCCTTGGTGGCCTGATCCATTGAACCTGACACGTCCATCAGGCAGAACATCACCGCCTGGCTGGAAGGCTCCGGCCGTTTTTCGTAGTTCTTGTAGCGCAGGTCGAACGTGTCGATAAACGGCACCCGGTCGATCTTCGCCCGCAGTTCGGCGATCTCTTTTCGCAGGCGCTCCTCTTCCAGCAGTTGCGCCGGTTCGGTGTTTTCCACCACTTTCAGGCTGGTTTCCAGCTCGCGCAGTTCGCGCCGTTTGCCTGCCGTCATCGCCGTGCGTCGCGCCAGCGAGTTTTGCAGTGAACGCACCACGCTGATGTTGGCGGGCACCCCGTTTGCGGTATAACCCGCGCGATGGGTTTTGTATTCGTTGAGCTGACGGTGCTGATTCTTTCTCAGATTCGGCAGGGCCAGATCCTCAAACAGCAGGTCGAGATATTCGTCTTTTGAAATCTGGAAGACGAACTCGTCCTGGCCTTCACCGTCCTGGCTGGCCTGTCCCTGACCGCTGCCAGAACCGCCGCCTCCGCCATGTGGCCGCTCGATTCTGTCATTCTGGACGAAGTGGTCATTACCTGGGTGCACGCGATGGCGAAGGCCGCCACGCCCCTGATGAAACATCGGTTCGCTGATGTCATCGTTAGGGATGGAGACGGATTCGCCGCTGTCGACGTCGGTCACCGAGCGTTTGTTGATGGCCTCGGAGATCGACTGTTTAATTTGCGCTTTATAACGGCGCAAGAAGCGCTGGCGATTCACCGTGCTCTTGTTTTTGCCGTTAAGACGCCGGTCAATAAACCAGGTCATATATCCCCCGTACTGCATTTGCCAACTTGCAGCGTCCGTAAGTGCCGGACATTTTGTTGGCCCGGTAAGCGCGTTACCGGGCACTTGTTTTAAGACGATTTACGCACGCGCAGATACCATTCACAGAGCAGGCGCACCTGTTTGCGGGTATAGCCTTTCTCCATCATACGGTCGACAAAATCGTCGTGCTTTTTCTGCTCGTCGGTTGAGGTTTTGGCGTTGAACGAGATGACCGGCAACAGCTCTTCCGTGTTAGAGAACATTTTCTTCTCTATAACCGTGCGCAGTTTTTCGTAGCTGGTCCAGTTCGGATTGCGGCCATTGTTATGTGCTCTGGCGCGCAGCACGAAGTTCACAATCTCGTTTCGGAAGTCTTTCGGGTTGCTGATCCCGGCTGGCTTCTCAATTTTTTCCAGCTCTGCGTTCAGGGATTCACGGTCAAACAACTGGCCGGTATCCGGGTCGCGGTACTCCTGATCCTGGATCCAGAAGTCAGCGTAGGTGACGTACCGGTCGAAGATGTTCTGGCCGTATTCAGAATAGGATTCCAGGTAGGCGGTCTGGATCTCTTTGCCGATAAACTCGGCGTATTTTGGGATCAGGTAGCCTTTCAGGAACTCCAGGTAGCGTTCAGCCTGCTCCTGTGGGAATTGTTCACGTTCAATTTGCTGTTCCAGCACGTAGAACAGATGAACCGGGTTGGCGGCCACTTCCGCGTGGTCGAAGTTAAAGACGCGGGAGAGGATCTTAAACGCGAAACGCGTCGACAGACCGTTCATCCCTTCGTCGACCCCGGCGTAATCGCGGTATTCCTGGTACGATTTCGCTTTCGGGTCGGTATCCTTCAGGCTTTCGCCGTCATACACGCGCATTTTTGAGTAGATGCTGGAGTTTTCCGGCTCTTTCAGGCGCGACAGGATCGAGAAGCGCGACAGTGTTTCCAGCGTTCCCGGTGCGCAAGGGGCATGAACCAGCTCACTGTGGTTGAGCAGTTTTTCGTAAATCTTGATCTCCTCGGAGATCCGCAGGCAATAAGGCACTTTGACGATGTACACACGGTCAAGGAACGCCTCATTGTTTTTGTTGTTACGGAAGGTCACCCATTCAGATTCGTTAGAGTGGGCGAGGATAATCCCGTTAAACGGCAGGGCGGAAATACCTTCCGTCCCGTTGTAGTTCCCCTCCTGGGTGGCGGTCAGCAGCGGATGCAGCACTTTGATCGGTGCTTTAAACATCTCGACAAATTCCATAATCCCCTGGTTGGCGCGGCACAGCGCACCGGAATAGCCGTAGGCATCCGGGTCGTTTTGCGCGTGATGCTCCAGCTTACGGATATCGACTTTACCCACCAGCGCCGAGATATCCTGGTTGTTCTCGTCACCGGGTTCAGTTTTGGCAATGGCGATCTGCTCGAGGATAGACGGCCACACTTTCACGACGCGGAATTTGGTGATGTCCCCGCCAAACTCGTGCAGACGTTTTGCCGCCCACGGCGACATGATCGTACCGAGATAGCGATGCGGAATGCCAAACTCTTTTTCCAGAATCTGCGCATCCTCTTGCGGATTAAACAGGCACAGCGGATGGTCATTGACCGGGCTGCGCTCGCCGTTGGCGCTCAGCACATAGATCGGCACGCGCTGCATCAGCGCTTTCAGCCGTTCAGCCAGAGAGGATTTACCCCCACCGACCGGACCCAGCAGATAAAGGATCTGTTTCTTCTCTTCCAGCCCCTGAGCGGCATGCTTCAGGTAGGAGACGATCTGCTCAATGGCGTCTTCCATGCCATAGAACTCTTCAAACGCCGGGTATCGGGCGACCACCCGATTCGAAAATAGACGGGAAAGCCGTGGCTCCAGGGCAGTATCAACCATGTTTGGCTCACCAATAGCCATCAATAGCCGTTCTGCCGCATTGGCATAGGCACTGCGATCTTGCCGACAAATGGTAAGAAACTCCTGCAGTGTGAACTCTTCGTCCTTGGCAGCTTCGTAGCGCTGGCGATAGTGATCGAATATATTCATGGCATGCCGTCCTTTCGTTTTTTAGCACAGGATAAGAGCCGTTCGTATGAGTAGTGGAGGCTCCCGGAAGAGAATTTTTCGCACCTCACTGCCAGAGCAGCAACCTGTGTGCCAGGTCGAAGGCTATGAACCGCAGGGTGTTCAGCAAAACCTCTTCTTAAATTAAAGCGTAGATGGCAATTGCAAAACTTGCATACGGATAAAATCTACTTTCAATGACATATCAATAACTCATCCAAAAATTTCCACTGCGGTTATAAGCGAAAAGTGGGTTTTTCATTTATCGGTCACATAAATGAAAGCGGGATGTCATCTGAAAAATGAAAAATAACGGGTTAATCAAACGGATTAGCGCGCAAAAAATTTTGGGATGTACGGGAATGGCGGTTACACTTCACCCGCTGATTATTTGACTACAGGAAAGAATGGATTGTGACCAAACTCAAACTTCTGGCATTGGGCATCCTTGCCGCTACCGCAGCGAGCACCGTACAGGCTGAGAGCCAGTGGACTGTTGGCGCGGGTGCTGGCGTGATTAACAGCCCGTACAAGCAGTATGACCGCGACGTTTATCCTGTCCCCGTTGTCACCTATGAAGGCGATAACTTCTGGTTCCGTGGGTTGGGCGGTGGCTACTATCTGTGGAACGATACGGCCGATAAGCTCTCCATCATGGCCTATTACGATCCAACGCACTTTAAACCAGGCGACAGCGACAGCAATGCGCTTCGTCAGCTGGACAAACGCAGAAGCTCACTGATGGCGGGGCTTTCTTACGTCCATAATACCGAGTATGGCTTCCTGCGCACTGCGCTGGCGGGCGATACCCTGGACAACAGCAACGGCTTCATCTGGGATCTGGCGTGGCTTTATCGCTATACCAACGGCGCAGTGACGCTGACGCCGGGTATTGGTGTGCAGTACAGCAGCGAGAATTACAACGACTACTACTATGGCGTGTCTAAAGCGGAGTCTCGCCGCAGCGGTCTGAAGAGCTACAGCGCGGATGATGGCTGGGACCCGTACCTGGAACTCACCGCCTCGTATAACTTCCTCGGTGACTGGAATGTGTACGGTACTGGCCGTTACATTCGTCTGAGCGATGAGGTGAAAGACAGCCCGATGGTCGACAAGTCCTGGTCTGGCATCTTCTCCGTGGGTGTGACCTACAAGTTCTGACCAGAACGTGATGCATTAAAACGGGGCGCTAGCGCCCCGTTTGTTTTTTATGATGCCTGAACAATATTAGCGCTTCACAATCTTGATCGTCTGGCCTAAGCGGGACGGTTTTTCTTCGCTGGTTTTCTGCGGCGCGGTCACGCACGCGGTTTCCACGCACACGAAGGTCTTGTAACCGTCATCCGGGATATCCGCCATGCTGACGGAAAGGGCAGGGCCCGGGTTCCAGCCCACCACGTTGCTGTGGTGGTGATGAACCACATCAATACCGCGGTTCAGCGCGCTGTCGTGGATGACGCTACAGGCTTCCGGGTGCAGATACACGCGGTCGGTACGATCCGGGAAAGTCTGCACGCCGTCGTCCAGCTTGCCTTCTTTCGCGTTATCCACTTTGTCGATAAAGGTATCGCCAAGTCCGCTCACCTTAACGGCCTGAATGTCGCCTACGTTGAAATAGGTGTGCAGGGCGGACGTTGTTTCGAATTCGCCGTGCGCTTCCAGTTCAATTTCGCAGGTTTTACCCAGCTTGAAGCGGGCATACAGGGTGAACTCATGTGGCCACAGGGCGCGCGTTTCATCATTCGCCTGGAGTTCAAAGGTCAACACCGCACCGTTTTCATCTTCGTTGTGGGCTTTCAGCGTCCACTGCTGGTTACGGGCGAAACCGTGTGAGGGTAAACCCTGCTGCGCTGACGGGCCAAACCATGGCCAGCAGATCGGTACGCCGCCGCGGATCGCCGCCCCTTTTTTGAACGAGGTGGCCTCGCTCAGCCACAGGCCTTCTTCTTCACCTTCTGGTTTCCAGGAGAGCAGATGGGCGCCATTGAGTGCTACGGAGGCTTTAACGCGCGGATGATCAACAACGATGATATCAGCACCGTCGATCTGACGGCGGGAGAGCACAGGGGTAAGTTGTTCGACTACCGGAAGTGCAAAAATTTTATTAATCATTAAGCAATCCTCTGTCTAAAAACAATAAAAAAGGCGACCGAAGTCGCCTTTTAGGATCAAGCACTCATCTCAACTTATTTGGAGATGTGAGCGATCAGGTCCAGTACTTTGTTAGAGTAGCCAGTTTCGTTGTCGTACCAGGAAACCAGTTTCACGAAGTTGTCGTTCAGTGCGATACCTGCTTTAGCATCGAACACGGAAGTGCACACTTCGCCGTTGAAATCGGTAGATACAACGTCGTCTTCGGTGTAACCCAGAACGCCTTTCATTGGGCCTTCGGAAGCAGCTTTGATTGCTTTCTTAATTTCTTCATAAGAAGCAGCTTTTTCCAGACGAACGGTCAGGTCAACAACGGATACGTTAGGAGTTGGAACGCGGAACGCCATACCAGTCAGTTTGCCATTCAGTTCTGGCAGTACTTTACCTACTGCTTTAGCAGCACCGGTAGAAGATGGGATGATGTTCTGAGCCGCGCCACGGCCGCCGCGCCAGTCTTTGTGAGACGGGCCATCAACGGTTTTCTGAGTAGCGGTGGTTGCGTGAACGGTAGTCATCAGACCTTCGATGATGCCGAAGTTGTCGTTGATAACTTTAGCCAGCGGTGCCAGGCAGTTGGTGGTGCAGGATGCGTTGGAAACGATGTCCTGGCCAGCGTAAGTTTCGAAGTTTGCACCGCGAACGAACATTGGGGTGTTGTCTTTGGAAGGACCAGTCAGAACAACTTTCTTCGCACCCGCAGTGATGTGTTTACGTGCAGTTTCGTCGGTCAGGAAGATACCGGTAGCTTCAGCTACAACGTCAACACCGATTTCGTTCCATTTCAGGTTAGCTGGGTCTTTCTCAGCAGTAACGCGGATGGTTTTGCCATTAACAACCAGGTGGCCGTCTTTCACTTCAACGGTGCCGTCGAAACGACCGTGAGTTGAGTCGTACTTCAGCATGTACGCCATGTATTCAGCGTCCAGGAGATCGTTGATACCAACGATTTCGATGTCAGAACGTTTCTGAGCAGCACGGAAAACAATACGGCCGATACGGCCAAAACCGTTGATACCTACTTTGATAGTCATATATTCCACCAGCTATTTGTTAGTGAATAAAAGGTTGCCTGTAAAATTACAAAAACCTTACGCAGCGTCAAGCGGAATCGTGTCAATCATTGCGACAAATCAATCCTGTGACTAACGTTTGTGCGACTGACTCGCCTCACTTTCCCTTTGAGCTAGCAACCACATGGGGGCTGCGCCCGGAATTTTAAAGGCCTCGCAGGATTAAAATGTGAAATTGATCACAATTGCCTGACCGCCTTTTCGCGACACATAAGTTTAGAACAAAAGTGCACGCGCGGGTGTTAATGTTTTGTTAGAATCTGGGTTAAAAGATGTCTGTTTCAACAGCGAGATGTAAGCATATGTCGAACCAACGTAACCCCGACGATTTGAAAAAAAACCTTACAGAGATGCAGTTTTACGTGACGCAAAATCACGGCACAGAACCGCCGTTTTCCGGGCGTTTGCTGCACAATAAACGGGAAGGCGTCTACCATTGCCTGGTGTGTGATGCACCGCTGTTTAACTCCCAGACGAAGTACGATTCTGGCTGCGGCTGGCCGAGCTTTTACGAGCCTGTCAGCGATGATGCGATCCGCTACCTGACGGACACCTCGCACGGCATGGTGCGCACCGAAATTCGCTGCGGGAACTGTGACGCCCATCTCGGGCATGTCTTCCCGGATGGCCCGCAGCCGACGGGGGAGCGTTTCTGCGTAAATTCGGCTTCCATGAGCTTTACCGATGATGAAAACGGCGACCAGACCAAGGGTTGAAAAAACGATTCAGCAAATTATTCCTTTGAAAGGGAGAGATCATGAATATTGATGACATGATTGCAGGTATGACCCCGGAGGTTTATCAGCGTCTGGTAACGGCCGTTGAGCTGGGAAAATGGCCGGACGGTGTGGCGCTCACACCTGAGCAAAAAGAGAACAGTTTGCAACTGGTGATGCTGTGGCAGGCGCGTCACAATACCGACGCCCAGCACATGACCATCGACACAAACGGTCAGATGGTGATGAAAAGCAAGCGCGAGCTGAAAGAAGAGTTCGGCATCGCGCCGAAGCCGATTGCGACCTTCAAATAAAGCTCCCATGTAGGCCGGGTAAGCGCTAGCGCCACCCGGCACACTACATCTTAGTGCGGGATCCCAAGCGACTCCGCCAGCTGTTTCGCGAGCTGGTTTTCGTCGTCAGCCCCATACTCCCAGAACATGGCGCCAGCCAGACCTTTCTCCTTGATGTAATCCGCTTTGATCGCCACGGAGCGTGGGTTCTCATAGGAAATCGCAAACAGCGCCTTCCCGTCGGCGGATTTCACCGACAGCCACGGCACCTTCGCCTGTTCGTCCCAGTGCTCGGTAAAGCGTTTCTGCGGATCGTTCAGCAGCTTGCGGACGATATCGTTGTATTTCACATAGGTATCTTTGGTCAGATCATAGCCAAGCGATTTGAACAGGCCCAGTTCCTGCGGCCCGAAGTAGGGCTGCGTCACCGGATTGTTCTGCGCGTCCGATTTGCTCCAGTCGATACCCGGTTCAACGGCGCGCTTCGGCACGCGCCCATAGAAACCAATTCCGAGGTTCATCTGCTGCGGCTTCAGCCCGGCGGCCAGATAGTTATTCACCACAAAATCGACGCTGTACTTGTCTGCGGCAGCCACCGTTGGCCAGGCGCTGGAGTCATACAGATTCGCGTTAAAATACTGAGTACCGTACGCCATGTCGTAGGTCATCAGGTTGATGTAATCGAGCAGGGGGGCAATGGCTTTCACATCCACCCAGCTTTTCGGACTTTCCGCATTCGCGCCCACCGCAATCGTGACCAGCTTTTTCTTACCAAACGCGTCACGCATCTCTTTTAACAGCGCGGTGAAATTATCCCGGTCGTCAGGGGTGCTCTCGACCAGTCCCCACGCGCCGTTGACCGGATATTCCCAGTCCAGGTCGATCCCGTCCAGGCCGTATTTACTGACGATCTCCTGCGCGGAGCGAATAAATACCGCGCGACTCTCTTTGGTTGCCGCTGCGCCAGAAAAACCACGCGCCCCCCAGCCGCCAACGGAAAGCAGGACTTTCAGGTTCGGGTTTTGTTTACGAAGCTGAGGAAGTAACGCCAGATCGGATGCCACCTTAGGTGATAACCAGATTTGATGCAGTTTTGCCGGATCTTTCAGCGCGGCGTTGGTTTCGTCTTTCTCGTTGTTATAGACCAGACCAAACGAGTAGTTGAGGTGGGTGATCTGGCGGACGTCCAGTTTATTAATATCGCCACCCGGTCCGGCGGTAACATCGCCACCCCCATTGAAGTAACCCACGGACATCAGGGGCGCGGCGGAAGCCAGTGACGCGCAAAGCAAGGGTAATGCTGCCAGCAAGGGCAAACGTTTCATATAATTTCCTCTTTGACTGAACAAAAATAACCACGCCACAGAAAAGGCGTGGCGAAAAAACAGCCTGAAGAGAATAGCATCGCCGTTTCGCTTGTGATGCGAGGGAGTTCACTTTATGGGGATTGGGGAAGAAATGCCGGGTGGCGCTGACGCTTACCCGGTCTACAAAACCAGAGAAAGTAGGCCGGGTAAGGCGAAGCCGCCACCCGGCTAAAAAAGCTTACGCCTGCGTCTCCAGCCAGTCAGCCAGCGTATACAGCGTTGCGCCTTCTGCGGCCATATCCATAAACGCCTGAGCGCTGTCATGCGGCTGAATATTCACCCCGCGACAGCCGTCGGTGATGACATTCACGGTATAGCCCAACTGGAGCGCATCCAGCACGGTGAACTTCACGCAGTAATCCGTCGCCAGGCCCAGCACAATCAGCTCGGTGATCTCATGGTGGCGCAACCACGCGTCCAGCGCCGTCTTCTGACGATGACCGTTATCAAAGAACGCGCTGTAGCTGTCGATGGTTGGGTTTTCACCTTTGTGGAACACCGCGTCGATGGCCTTCTGGTTCAGCAGCGGATGCAACTCAGCGCCCTCCGTCTGCTGCACGCAGTGATCGGGCCAGAAGGTTTGCGCCAGCCCGTCCAGTTCGCCCTGGCTGTAAGGCTCAACGTTGTGCTGGCTGGCAAAGCTGCCGTGGTTTGCCGGATGCCAGTCCTGACTCGCCACCACCGCTTCACCACGAGCTTTACACCACTCAATCAGCGAATTCGCGACGTCTACGGTGCTGTCGCCTTCCGCGACGGCCAGCGCACCGCCCGCACAGAAATCATTTTGCAAATCGACCAGTAACAGGGCGCGTTGCTTCATGGGACCTCCTTATTCGTCCGGCGTCAGTTCACCGCGCAGGTTTTGCATCATGGCGCGGCGAATGGAATCAATATCCAGATCCTGACTCAGTAAATAGTGAAGTTTAGTCAGCGTTGCCTCAACGGTCATATCGAAACCACTGATCACGCCAGCGTGCGCCAGGGCATTACCGGTGGCGTAGCCGCCCATATTGACTTTGCCGGACATACACTGGGTGAGGTTGACCACCACAATCCCGCGATCGCTCGCCTCCTGAAGCTCTTTCAGGAATTCACCGTTCTGCGGGGCGTTACCCACACCATAGGAGCGCAGGATCAGCGCCTTCACCGGCTGGCGCAGGAAGTTGCGCACCACGTCGGCGGAAATACCCGGATAAATCGTCACCACGCCGATCGGCTGCGGGGTGATCGGGTGAACGATCAGTTCGCCTGCGGTATTTGGCGCGGGCGGCGTGCCCAGACGACGGATATGGATCCCCGCTTCCAGCAGCGGTTGTAGGTTAGGTGAGGCAAAAGCGTCAAAGCCGTCGGCGTGCGCTTTGGTAGTGCGGTTCCCGCGATACAAACGGTTATTGAAGAACAACGACACTTCGTTAATCGGATAATTGGCCGCCACGTAAAGGGAATTCAGCAGATTGATCTGCCCGTCGGAACGCAGTTCCGCCAGCGGGATCTGCGAGCCGGTCACGATGACGGGCTTGCTCAGGTTCTCCAGCATGAAGGAGAGCGCCGAGGCAGTGAACGCCATGGTGTCGGTGCCGTGCAGGATCACGAAGCCGTCGTACTGGTCGTAATGGGCTTTAATATCGTCCGCAATATGCTGCCAGTCTTCCGGCGTCATGTCGGAGGAGTCCATCAGCGGCTCATATTCGTGGATGGTAAAGTCCGGCATTTCCGGACGGTGGAATTCAGGCATCAGCGCCAGCTGGCGCTGCAAGTGGCCGGAAACCGGGATATAGCCATTTTCTGAGCGCTGCATACCGATGGTACCGCCGGTATAGGCGACATAAATTGATTTCTTCTGCATGGTAATGAGTTCTTGTTCTTCAAAAGAAAAAATCCCCTCTTCACGGGAAGAGGGGACGGTTTTTAACGCACGTTCGCACAGGTCAGGCAAAACGCGTAGCGGCTTTGTGGATCATTAAAGGCTGCGAGCTTGTCGCTCTCCGCTTTCATGGCTTTCGCCGCGGTCGCCACCGGCGCCGGCAGATAAGCCTGAAGCGCGTCCGGCAGCATGGCACGAACGGAGCCGGACATGCTGTCCATGACCATATCGAAGAACGTTGGTTCGTCCTGATAATAGTCCACGTGCCACTGCTTGAGCTTCGCCAGCTCCGCTGCTTTCTTCACGGCGTCGTCGAAGTCACCCAGACTGTCTACCAGGCCGTTGCTCTTCGCGTCCTGGCCGGTCCAGACGTGGCCCTGAGCGATCTGGTCAATCTGATCGGGCGTCTTTTTACGGGAGTCCGCAACCAGCGTGATGAAACGTTTATAGCCACTCTCAATGCTGAGCTGCATCATCTCAGACACCTCAGGCGGCAGGGATTTGGTGACGGACACGTCCGCCAGCGGCGAGGTGGAAACGCCGTCGGTGTGGACGCCGAGATAATCCAGGCTGTTCTCTACGGTGTTGATCACGCCGAAGATGCCAATCGAGCCGGTCAGCGTGCTTGGGTTAGCCACAATGTAGTTGGCTGGCGTCGAGATCCAGTACCCCCCGGAAGCCGCCATGCCGCCCATCGAGACCACTACCGGCTTGCCCGCGGCGCGCGCGGCGGCCAGTTCAGCACGGATCACTTCAGAGGCGCTGACGCTGCCGCCAGGGCTGTTCACCCGCAGGACAATCGCCTTCACTTTCGGATCCAGGCGCGCATCGCGGATCTGCGACGCGGTGGTGTCCCCGCCGACGTTCCCCGGCGTCTCTTCGCCATCCATAATGGCCCCGTTAGCAAACACCACGGCGATGCTGTCACCGCTGTCGTCCGGCTTTTTCGCGGCGTAGTCATACATGCTGATGGCGCTGTAGTTTTTATCCTCTTTACTCCAGCCGAACTGTTTGGTCAGCGCTTTTTCAATTTCAGCGCTGGAACCCAGCTGATCGACCAGTTTGTTATCAAGCGCGTATTTCGCTGTATCGCCGTCCACCTTGCGCAGGCCGTCCAGCACGCCGCGCGCGCCCGGGAAGACCTGCTCAGCGGTAATCTGACGGTTAGCGGCAATGGTGCCGAGGTAGTTCTGCCACAGCTCGCCAATCCAGCGGCTGTCCGCTTCACGGGCGGCAGGGGACATATCATCGCGGATAAACGGCTCCACGGCGGATTTATAGGTCCCGACGCGGAAGACGTGGGTGGTGACCTTCAGCTTGTCGAGCAGCGATTTGTAGTACAAACCATTAGTGGCAAAGCCATGCAGATCGACCGTGCCCTGTGGCGAAAGCCAGATCTTATTGGCAAAGCTCGCCAGATAATATTGTCCCTGGGTGTAGCTGTCGCCAATGGCAATAACCGGTTTACCGCTGTCGCGGAATTCGCGCAGCGCTTTACCGATGTACTGCATTGACGGCTGATCGGCGCCGGCAAAATCTTTCAGGTCCAGCACGATACCGGTAATGTTACGATCGTCTTTGGCCTGACGGATGGTGTCGACGATATCAAACAGGGAGTTTTCCTGAAGACGGTCTGACGTTGCGCCGAACAGCTGGCGACCAATCACGCCCAGACGGTTGCTGGTCGATGGCTTATCAACAATCACGCCGGTGATATCGAGTAACAACGCGCCGCGCGTCGAATGCTGCGACTGGGTTGCGTTGCTGATATGCATCCAGATACCTGCGCATACCAGGACCAGGAAGATGAAGAAGATGTTCATCACCAGGTTGCGGACGAAGTTGAGCAGTCGCCACGTCCATTTAAAGAAACCGGCAAAGATTCGCCAAAGGGTTCGCATGTATTCTCCCTAACCAGAAAAGGACTGTTTCCGTCGCCACGGGACGGTAATGTGCGGTTATCGTAATGACCCAACCGCCACTTGTCAGCAGGAATCGCCTGCCACGCTGTAACAAATTCTGCTGTCGTGTTAATTTTGTGAGTAAATTTCATGAAAGGAGTTAACCAATGGACGCACTTGAACTGCTTGTTAACCGTCGTAGCGCTTCCCGCCTGGCCGAACCGGCACCCGTCGGCGAGCAGCTGGAAAACATTCTGCGTGCCGGAATGCGTGCGCCGGACCATGGCACATTGCAGCCGTGGCACTTCTTTATCATTGAAGGCGAAGGGCGCGACCGCTTCAGCCAGCTGCTGGAGCAGGGGGCTGTTGCCGCAGGCCAGGATGAGAAGGGGATTGATAAAGCCCGCAACGCGCCGTTCCGTGCGCCGATGATCATCGCGGTAGTCGCAAAATGTCAGGCCGATCATAAAGTGCCGGTCTGGGAGCAGGAGATGTCTGCCGGTTGCGCGGTAATGGCAATGCAGATGGCCGCCGTCGCGCAGGGCTTTAACGGCATCTGGCGTACCGGGCCGCTGACCGGGAGCGCCGCCGTGCGGGAAGGTTTCTCCTGCGGCGAACAGGATAAAATTGTCGGCTTCCTCTATCTCGGCACCCCACAGCTTAAAGCTTCCAGCACCATTAGCGTGCCGGACACCACGCCTTTCGTCAGCCGTTTTTAATCACCCGCGCTAAACTGTCTGGATTCTGAGCATCCGCCGCAGAATTCAGACAGTCATACTTACCTCTTTATGGAATGAGCGCTACCATAGCGCGATTGAGATGACAGGAGACGTCCATGAGCGAGCAAACCATTCGTTTAACGCAATACAGCCACGGAGCCGGTTGCGGTTGTAAAATTTCCCCGAAAGTGCTGGAGACCATCCTGCACAGTGAGCAGGCGAAGTTTGTCGACCCGAACCTGCTTGTCGGTAACGAAACGCGTGACGATGCAGCGGTTTATGACCTGGGTAACGGCACCAGCATTATCAGCACCACTGACTTCTTTATGCCGATTGTCGACAACCCGTTCGACTTCGGGCGCATTGCGGCCACCA
The DNA here is from genome assembly GCF_049237125.1 of Enterobacter cloacae complex sp. GYL001. NCBI lineage: Bacteria > Pseudomonadati > Pseudomonadota > Gammaproteobacteria > Enterobacterales > Enterobacteriaceae > Enterobacter > Enterobacter cloacae complex sp. GYL001. The sequence continues at coordinate 679,161 of NZ_JBMKGW010000001.1, forward strand.
ACGCCATCAGCGATATCTTTGCGATGGGCGGTAAACCGATTATGGCGATCGCCATTCTGGGCTGGCCGATTAACACCCTCCCGCCGGAGATTGCCCGCGACGTGATCGAAGGCGGACGCTTTGCCTGCCAGCAGGCGGGTATTGCCCTGGCCGGTGGTCACTCTATCGATGCGCCGGAGCCGATCTTCGGCCTGGCCGTCACCGGCGTGGTGCCGACCGAGCGCGTGAAGCGCAACAGCACCGCGCAGGCGGGCTGCAAGCTGTTCCTCACTAAGCCGCTGGGCATTGGCGTACTGACCACTGCCGAGAAGAAATCCCTGCTGAAGCCCGAGCATATCGGTCTGGCAACGGAAGTGATGTGCCAGATGAACCTCGCCGGTGCGGCATTCGCCAATATCGACGGCGTGAACGCCATGACCGACGTGACCGGTTTTGGTCTGCTGGGGCACCTCTCTGAAGTCTGTCAGGGCGCGGGCGTGCAGGCGCAGGTCTGGTATCAGGATGTGCCGAAGCTGCCGGGCGTGGAAGAGTACATTGCTCAGGGCGCAGTGCCGGGCGGGACGCAGCGCAACTTCGCCAGCTACGGCCATTTAATGGGCGAAATGCCGGAAGCGTGGCGTAACCTGCTGTGCGATCCGCAAACCTCCGGCGGCCTGCTGCTGGCGGTGACGCCGGAAGCTGAAGCTGACGTTCAGGCGACGGCTGCCGAGTTTGGCATCACCCTGACGGCCATTGGTGAGCTGGTGACCGCCCGCGGTGGTCGCCCGATGATTGAGATCCGTTAATTCGATGCGGTTGTTTATTGCCGAAAAGCCGAGTCTGGCGCGTGCCATCGCCGATGTGCTGCCCAGGCCGCATCGCAAAGGCGACGGCTTTATCGAATGCGGTAACGGGCAGGTGGTCACCTGGTGTATCGGTCACCTGCTTGAACAGGCGCAGCCGGATGTCTACGACAGCCGCTACGCCCGCTGGAATCTCAACGATCTACCGATTGTGCCGGAAAAGTGGCGTCTCCAACCGCGTCCTTCCGTCACCAAACAGCTCAACGTCATTAAGCGCTTCCTGCATGAGGCGACGGAAGTGGTCCACGCGGGTGACCCGGACAGGGAAGGGCAACTGCTGGTCGATGAAGTGCTGGACTACCTGGAGCTGGCGCCGGAAAAGCGCCAGCAGGTGCAGCGCTGCCTGATCAACGACCTCAACCCTCAGGCGGTAGAGCGGGCCATTTCACGCCTGCGCGCCAACAGCGAATTTATTCCCCTGTGTGTCTCCGCGCTGGCGCGTGCCCGTGCGGACTGGCTGTACGGGATCAACATGACCCGCGCCTACACCATTCTCGGGCGCAACGCGGGTTATCAGGGCGTACTCTCCGTCGGTCGTGTCCAGACACCGGTGCTGGGGCTGGTGGTGCGTCGCGACGAAGAGATCGAAAATTTCGTCGCCAAAGACTTCTTCGAAGTCAAAGCGCATATCGTCACGCCGAAAGACGAACGCTTTACCGCCGTCTGGCAGCCAAGCGATGCCTGTGAGTCATATCAGGACGAAGAGGGACGGCTGCTGCATCGCCCGCTGGCGGAGCACGTAGTCAACCGCATTACCGGCCAGCCCGCAATCGTCACCAGCTATAACGACAAACGGGAAACGGAGCCCGCACCGCTGCCGTTCTCCCTTTCGGCGTTGCAGATTGAGGCGGCTAAGCGCTTTGGTCTTAGCGCGCAGAACGTGCTCGATATCTGCCAGAAGCTCTACGAAACCCACAAGCTGATCACCTATCCGCGTTCGGACAGCCGCTATCTGCCGGAAGAACACTTCGCCGGACGCCACTCGGTGATGAATGCCATTGGCGTCCATGCGCCGGATCTGTTGCCGCAACCGGCGGTAAACCCGGATACCCATAACCGCTGCTGGGACGATAAAAAAGTCGATGCTCACCACGCGATAATCCCGACGGCGCGCACCAGCAACGTCAACCTGACCGACAACGAAGCAAAGGTCTATAACCTGATCGCTCGTCAGTATCTGATGCAGTTCTGCCCGGACGCGGTGTTCCGCAAGTGCGTTATTGAACTGGAAATTGCCAAAGGCAAATTTATCGCCAAAGCGCGTTTCCTCGCGGAAGCGGGCTGGCGCACGCTGCTCGGCAACAAAGAACGTGACGAAGAGAACGACGGCACGCCGCTGCCGGTCGTGGCCAAAGGCGACGAACTGCTGTGCGAGAAGGGCGAAGTGGTTGAACGACAAACCCAGCCGCCGCGCCACTTCACCGATGCGACGCTGCTTTCGGCCATGACCGGGATCGCCCGTTTTGTGCAGGATAAAGATCTGAAGAAGATCCTGCGCGCCACCGACGGTCTGGGCACGGAAGCGACCCGCGCGGGGATCATCGAACTGCTCTTTAAGCGCGGCTTCCTGGAGAAAAAGGGACGTTACATCCATTCAACAGAACCGGGCCGGGCGCTAATTCATTCGCTGCCGGAGCTGGCCGCCAGGCCGGACATGACCGCGCACTGGGAGTCGGTGCTGACGCAGATCAGCGAAAAGCAGTGCCGTTATCAGGACTTTATGCAGCCGCTGGTAGGGACGCTTTATCAGCTGATTGACCAGGCGCGCAGTACGCCAGTGAAGCGATTCCGGGGAATGGTCGCCCCGGGCGGCGGGGCGAAGAAACCGTTCAAAAAGAAGAAAAGCGCAGCCAAAAATACAACCGCTTAAACCGTAGGCCGGGTAAGGCGAAGCCGCCACCCGGCGAAAGCCCCTCTGCGGCCTGAAAAAAGCCTGGTGGCGCTAATGCTTACCGGGCCTACAAGGGCGAGAATGCAGCGAAACTAAATCACACCCTGTCCGATCATCGCATCGGCCACCTTCACGAACCCGGCGATATTCGCCCCGCGCACGTAGTTAGTTTGCGAGGCCTCGCCGCCGTACTCCACGCAGGCGTGATGAATATCGAGCATGATGTGGTGCAGACGGGCATCCACTTTCTCTGCCTTCCAGCCCATTCTCGCGGCGTTTTGCGCCATTTCCAGACCGGATGTTGCCACGCCGCCAGCGTTCGCCGCCTTGCCTGGCGCAAACAGCACGCCCGCGTCCAGGAACAGGTCGGTCGCTTCAATAGTGGTGGGCATATTTGCCCCTTCCGCTACCGCTTTCACGCCATTGCTAATCAGCGTCCGGGCGGCATCCACGTCCAGTTCGTTTTGCGTCGCGCACGGCAGGGCGATATCCACCGGCACGCCCCACGGCTGTTTACCTTCCAGATAGGTCAGGCCAAATTCACGGGCATAATCCGCTACCCGACCGTCACGGCTGGCCTTGATTTCGCACAGACGCGCCAGTTTTTCTGCTGTAAAGCCAGCTTCATCCACCACGGTGCCGCTGGAGTCGGAGGCGGTCACCACGCGCGCGCCAAACGCCATCGCTTTCTCGATAGCGTACTGCGCCACGTTACCGGAGCCGGAGACCGCCACGCGCATCCCCTCGAAGCTCAGCCCGTGACGCTTAAGCATCGCTTCGGTGAAATAGACCAGACCATAACCCGTCGCTTCGGGGCGAATCAGGCTACCGCCAAACGACAGACCTTTGCCGGTAAAGACGCAGGCGCTGTTGTTGGAGAGCTTTTTCATCATCCCGGCCATAAAACCCACTTCACGCCCCCCCACGCCGATATCCCCGGCAGGAACGTCGGTGTCCGGCCCAAGGTGGCGATAGAGTTCAGTGACCAGCGCCTGGCAGAAGCGCATCACTTCGCCTTCGCTCTTGCCTTTCGGATCGAAATCACTCCCGCCTTTACCGCCGCCCATCGGCAGGGTAGTGAGCGCATTTTTAAAGGTCTGCTCGAAGCCGAGGAATTTCAGAATCGACAGGTTCACCGAGGGGTGGAAGCGCATCCCGCCCTTAAACGGCCCAATGGCGGAGTTAAACTGCACGCGCCACGCGCGGTTGACCTGCACCTGATTGCGGTCGTCCACCCACGCCACGCGGAACTGGATGACGCGCTCCGGCTCTACCAGACGTTCAAGCAGCGCCATCTGACGGTAACGCGGATTTTCCTCAAGGAAGGGCCACAGGGTGGTCATGACTTCACGAACGGCCTGGGCAAACTCGCTTTGGTGCGGGTCGCGCTGCTGAACATGGGCAAGAAAGCTTTCCAGAGAGCGTGTCTGATCCATAGATATAAGAACCTCTTATAATAATTTATGCGTGTGGCGTAGATGTTTTGTGTCGTTTTTTTGACTATACCACCCGCACCGCTTTGAGAGGCAAGCAGAAATTTATGCCGCAAGGGAAATTAATGACAGGGCGCGCGTCATAACCAAAAGCGATGACGAGATAAATTAAAGATCCCGTCCGGATCGACCGTTATAGATATAAACGATGCAAAGGAAATAAAGTCTATGAACCGTTACGCAATGGCCGCGTTATGTTTGATGGTGTCCGCCGGGGCACAGGCTGACCGCATTCGCCCGGATGTCGAGGTCAACGTGCCGCCAGAGGTCTTTAGCGCTGGCGGCCAGCGTGCGCAGCCGTGTAATCAGTGCTGTATCTATCAGGATCAAAACTATTCCGAAGGCGCAGTAGTCAGGGCAGATGGCGTGCTGTTGCAGTGCCAGCGTGATGAACGCACCCTCAGTACAAACCCGCTGGTCTGGCGTCGCGTAAAAGAATAAACGCTTCCAGCAGCGGTATATCCGCCGGGGCTAAAGCATACGTGAACGCGTCTTCTGGCGTGCACCATACCAGCGCCGAGTGATAATGCGCCTTCAGCTCACCGCTAAATTCAGGCACATGCCAGGCGTGGAGGTGAATCAGCCGCTGCGACACCTCCCGCTGGTGGCTTGCCACATACCGCGCGGGCACGGCTTCAATGCCGAGTTCTTCGCGCAGTTCGCGGATCAGCGCTTCCGGCTGGGTCTCACCGGCTTCAACCTTCCCGCCTGCAAATTCCCACATTCCTGGCTGATCGGCATGTTCGGGACGCTGCGCCAGCAAAATCTTGCCCTCTTTTTCGAGGATGGCCGCAACCACATCGAGTGTTTTCAGCATGTTCGTCAATAATTAATAGCGAAAAACGACATATTATCGTGCCCTTCCAAAGAGTCCAGTCATCAGGAGAATCAGGTGAAAGAGACATCCGCCTGGGTTGCGCCCATGGAAACCCTTCCCGTCAGCCTCAGCCCCATCGCCGCCATGCAGAAAAAACACTTCGGCGCGGTGCTGAACCCCACGCGCTGGTGGGGGCGCATGCCGCGTCTTTTCTGGCTGGTGGCGCTGTTTGTCGGCTATCTGGAGCGTCGCAAGGCGCGTTTGACGCCGGTTCTGCGATCGCTGCTAATGACGCGGGTCTCGCAGATCTGCCACTGCGCATTTTGTATTGATGCCAACAGCCTGCGTCTGGCCGAGCGGAGCGGGGCGCTGGATAAAGTGCAGGCCGTCAGCGACTGGCAAAATTCCACCCTGTTCAGCGAAGAGGAGCGCGCGGCGCTGGCCTATGCGGAAGCGGTCACCGCCACGCCACCTCAGGTGGATGAAAATATCAAAAGTCTGCTGAAGCGCCACTTTACGGAAGAGACCATCACCGAAATGACGGCTCTGATTGCCTTTCAGAATCTTTCCGCCCGCTTTAACGCCGCGCTGGATATCCCGGCTCAGGGGCTGTGCGCCACGTTTAAAGGTAAACCGCATGCTGGATAAACATCTGCACCCCCGACTGAAACCCGGGTTAAATCAGCTGGCCGCCGCGCTGGATAGACCGTTTATCACGCCTGATGGCTTAACGCTCGCCGGGTTTGCGATTGGCGTGCTGGCGTTACCGTTTCTGGCGCTGGGCTGGTATCCGGCGGCGCTGATCGCCATTGTGCTGAACCGGCTGCTGGATGGTCTGGACGGCGCGCTGGCGCGTCGCCGTGGCCTGACGGACGCGGGAGGATTTCTTGATATCGCCCTCGACTTCCTGTTCTACGCCCTGGTGCCGTTTGGCTTTGCGCTGGCCGCTCCGGCTGATAACGCGATCGCCGCCGCCTGGCTGCTGTTCGCGTTTATGGGGACGGGCAGCAGTTTTCTGGCCTTTGCCGCGCTGGCGGGGAAGCATGATATCGACAACCCCGGCTATGCGCACAAGTCGCTTTATTACATTGGGGGATTAACGGAAGGAACGGAGACCATCGCGCTGTTTGCGCTGTGCTGCCTGTTTCCGGCGCATTTCGCGCTGTTTGCCTGGACGTTTGGCGCGTTGTGCTGGCTGACCACCACAACGCGCATCTGGAGCGGTTACATCACGCTGAAATCACTTCCCCGCTAGCGTGCGCTTTCCGGTCCGCGCTCCCCGGTGGAGACCGGGTTCTGCGGATGGCTGCTCCATTCGTACCAGCCGCCGTCGTAGACGGCAACGTTCTGCCAGCCCATCGCGCGGGCGTACATAAAGGCTTCAGACGCGCGCCAGCCGGTACCACAGTAAAACGCAACGTGCTGCTCCGGCAGGATATTCCACGTTTTCCACATGGCGGCAATATCATCAGCGCTGCGCATGGTGCCATCCGGATTGTGGAAATCTTCCATGTGGGTCGCGTCGCTGCCCGCATGGCCCCAGCGCGCACCGGCAATTTCACCTTTTGGCTTGATATAGCTGTAGCCGCTGGTTAAACCGATAAACTCTGGCCAGGAACGAATGCTCACCAGCGAGGCGTCCTGACGGTGCAGCATTCCTCGGGCCTGCTCCATATCCACCATCAGCCGGGGCTGGCCCGGGATCGGCGCGCCAAAATCAGGGGCTGGCTTGACCTTTGCAGGCGTTCCGCGCTCAACGGGCAGGCTGGCGTCGGACCACGCCTTCCAGCCGCCATCCAGAATTCGCACATCCTTCACGCCCGCGTAGAGCATGATCTGCGCCACGCGCGCGGCGGCATACACGTCGCGACCGTACAGAATGACGGTGGTATCGTGACGGATCCCGTGCTTCGCCAGCATCGCTTTCAGCTTTTCGTCAGAGACCTTATTCCACAGCGGTTCGCTTTCCACTTCATTGGTGTCGATATAGCCCGCACCGGGAATGTGGCTCAGGAGATAAAGCTTCGGCGCACCCCAGCCAGCCTCGATCACCTTCCATTCTCCGGCTGGTGCGGCGGTAACGGGTTTGCCCTGCTGCAACTGGCGGATCCACTGCGGATAAACCAGCTGTTCGAAATGCGCCAGACGTTGCAGACGGTCGGATTGTTGCAGGGCATCGCTCAGGGTGGAGACGTGGGTAAAGCCCGCTTTCTCCAGCCGCGCTTTGACGGTCTGGTTGTCATCATCGTTGCCATAGAGCGCAACCGGCATGTCTGGCGTAAGCCGATGTTGTTTTGCCCAGCCGCTGAGCTGTTCATCGCTCATTGCCCCAAGCCAGCTGGCAGAGAGATTAAGCGCGGCGGGTTCATGCCCGGACGTTCCGCTCAGGGTCTGCGGCCAGCCGTTATAGAACGCACTGACGCGCGTATCAATTACCGCGCCGTTTTGCGCCTGGAGCTGGTCCAGCGTGAGGGAGTGGGGCATATCAGCCGCCGTGGAGGAGAGTGAGGCGAGGCCGCAGAGCAGGGCCAGCGCGGTCAGTTGAGAAACACGTTTCATCGAAAAACCTGACGTCATTAAAAGAGGGGGGCATTGTCGTCTCTCCTGAAGCCAAAAACATTGCGTTAGCACATTATTGCCAGCGAGAAATCTCAATCACCTCGCCGCCGGGCGGAATATCGTCCTCATCATGCGTGACCAGCACCACCGGGATCCTGCGCTGGCGAGTAACCTCGAATACCCACGCCCGGAATGAGGCGCGCAGCGTTTTATCCAGTCGACTGAACGGCTCGTCGAGCAGCAATGCCTGCGGCTGGGCGAGAAGAGCGCGCAACAGGCTGACCCGGGCGCGCTCGCCGCCGGACAGGGTCGCCGGATCGCTGGCGTACTGGTTTGCCAGCCCGGCAGTGTCCAGGGCCTGTTCTACCGCGTTGCGGCGGGCGCGCCCGACGATGTGCGCCGGCAGCGCCAGCATCAGGTTTTGCCCCACGCTGAAGGCGTCAAACAGCAGGGCATCCTGAAACAGAATGCCGATCCCGCGCGTTTCCACGGGGAGCAGATCGCAGCGACGATCGTTCAGCCACAGCTCGCCGTGCGCCTTAAAATCAGCGGATAACGCCCCCACCATCCAGGCGAAAAGGGTCGATTTCCCGCTCCCGGAGGGCCCCATCAGCGTGACAATCTCCCCCGCCGGGACGCGGAAGTTGACCTCACGGAAGAGTGGCGCAATGGTGAGATTTTTCACGTTCAGCATTAACGTAATCCTTGTCTGTGACGGCCCACGAGCCGGGAGAGCAGCGCGGCAAGGGCAAATACGCTGCTGGTCAACAGCAACAGACCCAGCGCCCGGCTGGCGAGGATCGGAATGCTGCCGCCGCTGCTGAGGGCGACCGCCTCCGTCGTCAGGGTGGTGAAACGTCCCGCTCCCAGCCAGAGGGTCGGCATGTACTGGGCCATGCTCACGGAAAAGCCGGTGGCAAAGGCCAGCAGGGCCGGACGAATCATCAGGGGGCATTTCACCAACCAGAAAATTTTCGCCTGTCGCCAGCCCAGCGTTCTGGCGGTGAGGATAAGCCGGGGATCGAGCCTGCGCCAGGCCGGTTGCAGCACCAGGAGCATCCACGGGAGAACCCAGAGCATATGGCTCCAGAGCACCGCAGCGTACTGGCCGTCGATGCCCAGCCACAGCGCCACGGCATATTGCCCGGACACGAGGGGCAGCGCCGGGAGGGCGAGCGGCAGCCAGACCCACACCGCGCCGCGCTGGGGTCCCCACTCAAGCCAGAGCATGAGGATGGCCAGCGCTGTCAGGCTGGACAGCAGTCCCAGTGAAAGGCTGTCGCTGACGGGGCCGATGTCGTCCCGGCGTGCCAGCATCAGCAGAACCAGCGCACAGAGCACGCCGCACAGCGGCAGTAACCCGCCCAACGTCCGTGCGGGCAGCGCAGTATGCGAAGCGCGACGAACTCCGGAGGGGTCACGCTGGGCGCGCCGCCATGCCGTCCAGAAGCCGTATCCCACCGCGGCAAGCGCCGCCAGCAGCAGGAGCAACACCAGACACAGCAGCGTTCCCTTTGTTTGCTGTTGTGCATCGCCCTGGGCGAGCCACTGCCAGGCCAGTACCGCCAGCGTAGGCGGGTTGCCTGGCCCGAGCACAATCGCCACATCCACCACGGAAAGCGACCAGGCCAGCACCGCCAGCATCACGGCGCCCAATGCGGGGGCGATTGCCGGGAGGACGAGCCAGTTGAGCGCCTGAATTCGTCCGTAGCCGAAGGTATGCAGGACGATTTTCTGCTGTGCGAGACGCTTTTCAGGCAGCGCGGCGTAGATTGCCCACAGAACGAACGCGCTCTCTTTGACCGCAAGCGTCAGGCCAAGCCCGATACCGTAGCGGTCAAGCTGCGGCGAACAGACCGTACAGATCCGGTAAAACTGCCCCCCTTCCGCAAACAGCAGCAGCGCGCTGGTGGCGAAGGCGACGTGCGGCACGGCTAACAGCCACGGCAGACGGGTGCTCAGGCGCTGCCAGCCTTCACCCGGCCAGAGAAGCGCAAGCAGGATCAGAGCGATAAACAGAGAGCCCAGCGTCGCGATAAGCGTGGAAACCAGCGTGGCGGCCAGCGCCCGCGGCAGCTGCGGGTCGGCAAACAGCGTCGCCCAGTTACTGAGTGAAAACGCCGGGGCCAGCAGCATGCCGCTGGCGGGAAGCAGGGGCAGATAGATGACCGCCATTGCCGCCCAGACCAGCCCGCTTAGCGGGTCCCGTAGCGGCGAAGCCATTCCTGCTCCAGGGCGTTAACCCAGGCGGCGTGAGGTTCGGGAAGTACATCAGGCGTGCCTGAGGGGGTAAAGGCGCGAAGCTGTTTTGCCGCTTTCGCAGGCAGTTTTTCGCCATCCAGCACGCTCGGGTCACCCCAGACGGCAGGATTAGCTTTGCGGATCTGCGCCTGCGGTGACAGCAGGAAATTCGCCACCACTTTCGCGCCTGCGCTCGCGCTGGCGTTTGCCGGGATAGCGACAAAATGGACGTTGCCGATCATGCCTTTGAGAAAGCCGAAACTGTAGCTGTCGGCAGGCAGTTCACCGCTCGTCACCTTTTGCATCGCATGGGCGGGGTTAAAGGTGAGCGACAGGTTCAGACTGCCGCTGGCCAGCAGCGTATCCATGCGCGCAGGCGACGGAGGAAAATCGTTCCCTTCGCGCCACAGCAGGGGGTGCAGCGTATCAAGGTAATCCCACAGCGGCGCGGTGACCTGCGCAAAGGTACTGTCCGGCGCGTTTTTTAACGCCTCCGGATGGGCGGTCAGCGCCAGCAGTAGCTGCTCAAGAAACGCCGTGCCGGTAAAATCCGGCGGTCGCGGATAGCTCACCTTGCCAGGGTGCTGTCGGGCGTATACCAGCAGCGCGTGGGGATCTGACGGTGGTGTCGGCGTACTCGCTTTACGGGCGATAAAGGTTAATTGCGCGCCGCCCCACGGGGATTCTGCCCCATCGGTCGGGATGGCAAAATCTTCCGTTACCGGTTTACGGGTATCGACGTAGCGCCAGTTGGGCAGGGTTTTCGCCCAGCCGGTGAGCAGCAGGTTTGCCGCTTTCAGGTTGCGGAAGTTTTCCCCGTTTACCCAGAGCAGATCCACCGACCCGTTACTGCTGCGTCCTGCGGCATGTTCCGTCTGGATCCGCTTCACCGCGTCGGCGGCATCGGCCAGATGAACGATCTTCAGGTTGATGGCGTAGTGCGTTTTCATCTCGCCGCTTACCCAGTCGAGGTAGCGGTTAACGGCCTCGTCACCGCCCCAGGCGTTAAACCAGACGGTCTGCCCGGTGGCCTGTTGCTGAATGGATTGCCAGCTCTCTGCGGCGAAGGCAGAGGTTGCCAGCAGCAGACTCGTCAGAAACGCGCAAAAACGCACCCGGCGCATAATGCCTCACTTTTTAATCGAAGGGATGTAACGGGAAAACAGCCAGCGAGTGACCAGCGGTAATAACCCTAATAGTGTAAAGGCGAACAGCAGTCCCGGCGACAGAATATCGCGCAGCGAGGTGAGTTTCCCCAGCTCGCGTCCGGCGTTCAGATAAATGACGGTGGCAGGTAGCATTGCAAGCTGGCTGACCCACCAGTAGTGACGCACCCTGAGACGGGTTAGCCCCATCAGCAAATTGACCAGAAAGAACGGGAACAACGGCATCAGGCGCAGGGCAAAAAGGTAGCGTGCGCCGTCGCGATCCATCCCCGCATCTATCGTGCTCATCTGTGCGGCAAAGCGCCGTTGCACCCAGTCGCGCAGCAGATAACGGCTGACGAGCATGGCAAGCGTGGCGCCGAGCGTCGAGGCAAATGACACCAACAGCGTCGCCTCCCACAGGCTGAAAAGCGCCCCGCCGAGCAGCGTCAGAAGCGCGGCTCCGGGGATCGACAGCGCGGAGAGCAGAACGTAAACCGCAAAATAGATCAGCGCGCTCTGAAGAGGCGCCTGCTCCACACGATCGAGCAACGTTTGCTGGTGCATTTTTAGCGTGTCGAGGGAGAGCATGCCTGGAGGAAGCAAAACAACGGTCAAAACAAATGCGCCCAAAAGGGCGCACAGGAGACTGATTTTTTTAATATTCACTGAAGTTTACAGCTTGAACGTTGCCCATACCGGCGCATGGTCGGACGGTTTTTCCATGCTGCGGATGTCATAGTCGATACCGGTTTCGATGCAGCGTTCGGCCAGGGGGGCGCTCGCCAGCAGCAGATCAATACGCAGGCCCCGGTTGTCATCGAAGCCTTTAGAGCGATAGTCAAACCACGAGAAGCGATCCTGCGTCGCCGGGTTAGCCGTGCGGAAAGTATCCACCAGCCCCCAACCCAGCAGGCGCTCCATCCACTCGCGCTCCTCCGGCAGGAAAGAGCATTTGCCGGTGCGCAGCCAGCGCTTACGGTTCTCTTCGCCAATACCGATATCCAGATCCGTCGGGCTGATATTCATGTCGCCCATGATCAGCACCGGGTTTTCTTTTTTGAGTTCGGTTGTCAGGTAGTTTTGCAGATCCTGATAAAACTTCGCTTTGGCCGGGAATTTGGTTTCATGATCGCGGCTTTCACCCTGCGGGAAATAGCCGTTGATGACGGTCACATTGCCGAGCGCGGAAGGAATTTCCGCCATGATGATGCGGCGTTGCGCCTCTTCATCGTCACCCGGGAAGCCACGACGCACCGACACCGGCGTATCTTTGGTCAGCAGCGCAACGCCGTAGTGGCCTTTCTGACCGTGGTAAAAAACGTTATAGCCCAGCTTCGCTACCTCTTCGAGCGGGAACATATCGTCGTGAACTTTTGTCTCCTGCAAGCCGATCACATCTGGCTGATGTTGCTCAACAATCGCTTCAAGCTGGTGAGGGCGGGCACGCAGGCCGTTGATATTAAAAGAGACAAATTTCATAGTCGCTGCCAATGCAAGGTGAATAGTGCAAGGATGGTAGCAGAATTTACGTCGTCTGTTATCCGCTTCGCCCAATTACTGCGACAGATAATGCCGACGGTGCAATATTTGCACCATTTCGGCGCGTTTTGCCCTCGAACAGGGCATAAAGGACCGATAAATTTCGCGAGCGATCACAATTCCAGAATTATATTTGGCCTCTGCATACTCTTTCTTGTTTTCATGCGGCAAAGCGCCGCTTGCCGTAAAAATATTCACTATTTATGCATTAACAGTGAATAACTCCATATTGTAACTCATTGATATTGTGTTACCCCAACCCGTTTATGCATTTTTATCGCTGGCTGGCACGAAGGCTGCAATCTACATTCACAGTACAACACTCAATTATTTAACATTTAAACAACCTTTTATTTACCGGATGAGGTCGCTATGTCTCTGTCAGTTACGCGTGAAAATTTCGATGAATGGATGATGCCGGTATACGCTCCGGCGGCTTTTATTCCGGTACGTGGGGAAGGCTCTCGCCTGTGGGATCAGCAGGGCAAAGAGTATATCGACTTTGCGGGTGGGATTGCGGTGAATGCGCTGGGGCATGCAAACCCGGCGCTGCGGCAGGCGCTGAATGACCAGGCGGCGAAATTCTGGCATACCGGCAACGGTTATACCAACGAACCGGCATTGCGTCTGGCGAAGAAGCTGATCGACGCCACTTTCGCAGAAAAAGTCTTTTTCTGTAATTCCGGCGCGGAAGCGAACGAAGCGGCGCTGAAGCTGGCGCGAAAATATGCGCACGATAAATTCGGCGCGCACAAGAGCGGCATCGTAGCATTTAAAAATGCCTTCCATGGCCGCACGCTGTTTACCGTCAGCGCGGGTGGTCAGCCCTCATATTCTCAGGATTTTGCGCCGCTGCCGCCGGATATCCGGCATGCGGCGTATAACGATTTACACTCTGCCAGCGAGCTGATTGACGACACCACCTGTGCGGTGATTGTCGAGCCCATGCAGGGGGAAGGCGGCGTCATGCCCGCCCAGAAAGCGTTCCTGCAAGGGCTGCGCGAGCTGTGCGATCGGCATAACGCGGTCCTGATTTTTGACGAAGTCCAGACCGGCGTGGGCCGCACGGGTGAGCTGTACGCCTACATGCACTATGGCGTGACCCCGGATGTGCTCTCAACAGCCAAAGCGCTCGGCGGCGGTTTCCCGGTGGGGGCGATGCTGACCACCGATAAATTCGCCAGCGTGATGACCGTGGGCACCCATGGCACCACATACGGCGGCAACCCGCTGGCAACCGCTGTCGCCGGACAGGTGCTGGATATCATCAACACCCCTGAGGTGCTGAACGGCGTGAAGCAGCGTCACCAGTGGTTTGTTGAGCGCCTTACTGCCATCAATAACCAGACCGGCTTGTTCAAAGAGATCCGCGGTCTGGGGCTGTTAATAGGCTGTGAACTTGCCCCTGAGTTTGCCGGCAAAGCGAAGCTGATTTCACAGGAAGCGGCAAAGCAGGGCGTAATGGTGCTGATTGCCGGTGCTAACGTGGTGCGGTTTGCCCCTGCGCTGATCGTCAGCGAGGAAGAGGTCAGAACCGGGTTAGATCGTTTTGCGCTGGCCTGCGAACAGGTGAAGTCCGGGGTGTCATCATGATGGTCATCCGTCCCGTTGCGCACGGCGATCTCGCCGGGCTTATGCAGCTTGCCGGTAAGACAGGGGGCGGGCTAACCTCGCTGCCTGCCGATGAAAAAACGCTGTCGGCGCGCATCGAGCGCGCCCTGCAAACCTGGCAGGGGACGTTGCCAAAAAGCGAACAGGGCTATGTGTTCGTGCTGGAAGATACCGACACGGGAACCGTGGCGGGGATTTGCGCCATCGAGGTGGCCGTCGGGCTTAACGATCCGTGGTACAACTACCGCGTCGGCACGATGGTCCACGCCTCGAAAGAGCTGAACGTTTACAACGCGCTGCCGACGCTCTTCCTCTGTAATGACCATACCGGCGCCAGCGAACTCTGCACCCTGTTTCTCGATCCGGACTGGCGCAAAGAGGGCAACGGTTATCTGCTCTCCAAATCGCGCTTTATGTTTATGGCCGCCTTTCGCGACCGCTTCAACGAAAAAGTGGTCGCGGAGATGCGCGGCGTGATTGATGAGACGGGCTATTCGCCGTTCTGGGAGAGTCTGGGCGAACGCTTCTTCTCCATGGAATTTAGCCGGGCGGATTACCTGTGCGGTACCGGTCAGAAGGCGTTTATCGCCGAGCTGATGCCGAAGCATCCTATTTATACCCATTTCTTAACGCCTGAAGCGCAGGCGGTGATCGGCGAAGTTCACCCGCAAACCGCCCCGGCCCGCGCAGTGCTGGAGAAAGAGGGATTTCGCTACCGTAACTACGTCGACATCTTCGACGGCGGCCCGACGCTGGAATGCGACATTGACCGCGTTCGCGCCATCCGTAAAAGCCGCCTGGTTGAGGTTTCAGAAGGCCAGCCCGCGCCGGGCGAGTGGCCAGCCTGCCTGGTCTCGAACGAGAATTACACCAACTTCCGCGCCATGCTGGTGCGAACCAACCCAACATGCGAGCGTCTGGTACTGACGGCTGCGCAACTGGATGCCCTGAAATGTAACGCTGGCGACACGGTTCGCCTGGTGCGGCTCTGCCCTGAGGAGAAAACAGCATGACTCTATGGATTAACGGTGACTGGGTAACGGGCGAAGGTGACGCGCGGACAAAAACTAACCCGGTCGGTCAGGAGGTGCTCTGGTCGGGGAACGACGCCAGCGCCGGGCAGGTTGAGCAGGCCTGCCAGGCTGCACGCCGCGCGTTTCCGGCATGGGCGAAACGGCCATTCTCCGAGCGCCAGGCGCTGGTTGAGAAATTTGCTGCGCTGCTGGAGGCCAATAAAGCCGAGCTGACCCGCATCATTGCCTGCGAAACCAGCAAGCCGCGCTGGGAGGCAACAACCGAAGTCACGGCGATGATCAACAAAATCGCGATATCGGTGAAGGCGTACCATACCCGCACCGGCGAGCAGCATACCGAGATGCCAGACGGCGCCGCCACGCTGCGCCACCGTCCGCACGGGGTGCTGGCGGTGTTTGGCCCGTATAACTTCCCCGGACATCTGCCGAACGGGCACATTGTGCCTGCGCTGCTGGCGGGGAATACCGTCATCTTCAAGCCGAGTGAGTTAACCCCCTTAACCGGAGAAGCAGTCATAAAACTCTGGGAGCAGGCGGGGCTGCCGCCGGGGGTGGTGAATCTGGTGCAGGGCGGGCGTGAAACAGGTCAGGCGCTGAGTGCGCTGAGCGACATTGACGGTCTGCTGTTCACCGGCAGTGCCGGAACGGGCTATCAGCTGCATCGTCAGCTGGCGGGGCAGCCGGAAAAAATTCTGGCGCTGGAGATGGGCGGCAACAACCCGCTGATTGTGGAAGATCCGGATGATATCGATGCCGCGGTCCATCTGACCATTCAGTCGGCGTTTATTACCGCCGGACAGCGCTGTACCTGCGCCCGCCGCCTGCTGGTTAAACGCGGCGCGCAGGGGGATGCGTTCGTGAAGCGTCTGGTGGAGGTGAGCGCGCGTCTGGTTCCCGCGAAATGGGATGCCGAGCCGCAGCCGTTTATCGGCGGGCTGATCTCCGCGCAGGCGGCGCTGAACGTGCTGAAAGCGTGGCAGGAGCACGTGGCGCGTGGGGCGAAAACCCTGCTGGAGCCGAAACAGGTAATGCCGGGCACGTCGCTGCTGACGCCGGGGATTATTGAGATGAGTGCGACGAGCCACGTGCCGGATGAAGAGGTCTTTGGCCCGCTGCTGTGCGTCTGGCGCTATGACGATTTTGAGTCGGCGATCGAGATGGCCAACAACACCCGCTACGGCCTGTCGAGCGGCCTGATATCGCCGCATCGCGAGAAATTCGAACAACTGCTGCTGGAAGCGCGCGCCGGGATCGTGAACTGGAACAAACCGCTGACCGGTGCGGCGAGCACCGCGCCGTTTGGTGGCGTAGGGGCGTCGGGCAACCATCGCGCCAGCGCCTGGTATGCCGCCGATTACTGCGCGTGGCCGATGGCAAGCCTGGAAACCCCGGCGCTGACGCTGCCGGAGACGCTGAATCCGGGGCTGGATTTTACAGAGGGTGACGCCCATGAAAGCGCGTGAGGTTAACTTTGACGGCCTCGTGGGGCTGACGCACCACTATGCCGGGCTGTCGTTCGGTAATGAAGCCTCGACGAAGCACCGTTTCCAGGTCTCGAACCCGAAGCTGGCGGCGAAGCAGGGTCTGTTGAAAATGAAGGCGCTGTCCGATGCCGGTTTCCCGCAGGCGGTGATCCCGCCTCAGGAGCGACCAAACGTGGACGTGCTGCGCCAGCTGGGGTTCAGCGGTACGGATGAACAGGTGGTGGAAAAAGCAGGCACGCAGACGCCACACCTGCTTTCGGCGGCCAGTTCAGCCTCCTCGATGTGGGTGGCGAATGCCGCCACTGTTGCGCCGTCGGCGGATACGCTGGACGGCAAAGTGCATCTGACCGTTGCTAACCTGAACAACAAATTCCACCGCGCCAGCGAAGCGGAGACCACCGGGCGCGTGCTGCGCGCCATTTTTAATCATGAAGCGCATTTCGAGGTGCATTCGGCGCTGCCGCAGGTCGCGATGTTTGGCGATGAAGGGGCGGCAAACCACAACCGTCTGGGCGGCGACTATGGCGAGCCGGGTTTGCAGCTGTTTATCTATGGACGGGAAGAGGGCGGCCACGCCGCGCCGGTTCGTTATCCGGCGAGACAAACTTTAGCCGCAAGCCAGGCGGTTGCGCGGCTGAACCAGGTTAATCCTTCTCAGGTGATTTTTGCCCAGCAAAATCCGCAGGTGATCGACCAGGGCGTGTTTCATAACGACGTCATTGCCGTTTCCAACCGTCAGGTGCTGTTCTGCCACGAGCAGGCGTTTGCCCATCAGGAAAAGTTGCTGGCCACGCTGCGCGAACGCGTGCCGGGATTTATGCCGATTCAGGTGCCCACGCAGGCGGTAAGCGTGCAGGATGCGGTCGAAACGTATCTGTTCAACAGCCAGCTGCTGAGCCGGGATGATGGCAGCATGATGCTGGTGCTGCCGCAGGAGTCCCGCAACCATCAGGGCGTCTGGCGCTATCTGAGCGAACTGGTGCAGGCGGATAACCCGATTGATGAACTGCGCGTGTTTGATCTGCGGGAAAGTATGGCCAACGGCGGGGGACCGGCGTGCCTGCGACTGCGCGTGGTGTTAACGCCGGAGGAGATGCAGGCCGTGAATCCGGCGGTAATGATGAACGACACGCTGTTCAATACCCTCAATGACTGGGTGGACCGCTATTATCGCGACCGTCTAGTTCAGGCCGATCTGGTTGATCCGCATCTGCTGCGCGAAGGCCGCGAGGCGCTGGATGCATTATCGACCATCCTGCAACTGGGATCGGTTTATCCGTTCCAGCGCTAAGGAGACGATATGGAAAACTTACTGGCGCTGACGCTGGCCGAAGAGACACCGGAGCGGCACGAGGGGGAAGGCCCCTCGTTCCACTGGCGATGGCTGGGGCGGGGCGTGCTTGAACTGACGCCGACGGGGGAATATGACCTGTCGCTGCTGCTTTCGACCGGCATTCACGGAAACGAAACCGCACCCGTGGAGATTGTCGATCTTTTGCTGCGCGCGCTGTTTCGCGCTGAGATCACGCTGCACTGCCGTCTGCTGGTGGTGCTGGGAAATCCGCCTGCGCTGGCGCAAAATAAACGGTATCTCGTGAGCGACATCAACCGCATGTTTGGTGGTCGCTGGGCGCAGTTTCCACAGAGTGATGAGACGACACGCGCGCAATGGCTGGAGAAGGTGGTTACGGCGTTTTTTGCCGGGGCGGGGGAAACGCGCTGGCACCTCGATCTGCATACGGCCATTCGCGCCTCGTACCACGTGCGTTTTGGCGTGTTACCGCAGCGTCATCAGCCGTGGGATGAGGCGTTTCTGACCTGGCTTGGCGACGCGGGGCTGGAGGCGCTGGTTTTCCACCAGACGCCAGGCGGCACGTTTACCCACTTCACCTGCGAGAATGTTGGCGCGTTATCCTGCACCCTGGAGCTGGGAAAAGCGCTGCCGTTCGGGCAAAACGACCTGACGCGTTTTGCCCCTACGCATCAGGCGCTTCGGGCGTTGCTTGCCGGGGTTGCGCCGGAACCCTCCCGGGAACCCGTTGTGCGCTATCGGGTCGTGCAGCAGATCACGCGTCAAAGCGAGGCTTTCCAGCTACATATGGCGCCCCATACGCTGAACTTTACGCCGTTTCGCCAGGGCGTCCTGCTGGCGGAAGATGGTGAGACGCGCTATGCGGTACAGAAATCCACGGAATATGTTTTATTTCCTAATCCGTCGGTCGCGTTTGGTTTGCGAGCTGGCCTGATGCTGGAAAAAATGCCCTGATCGTCTCCCCTCGCGCAGACCGGAGGGGAAATGAAGAATAAATTTCTTAGCGTTAAAAGCGCTCTGGTATTGTTTGCGGAATATTCCTGGAGAATTGCTTTATTATTAAACGACACTTCGCTATACTTCTCCATAATCTCTTTAAAATCATCCTGTTGAATATTTTTGTTTCATCTCTCCACGCTTTTTCCTTAATTTCTCCACAATTGGCGAAAAGTTGTTTTTTACACTTTCATTGTTTTACCGTTGCTCTGACTAATTGACGATAAACCCCGTAAAGTTAATCTCGTCAACACGGCATAGCGCCGAAGAATAACTGAAAGTAAGGAAAGACATTATGCGTAAATTAACTGCACTGTTTGTTGCCTCTACCCTGGCTCTGGGCGCTACCAGCATGGCGTTCGCCGCCGATACCGCGACCACTACCGCCGCGCCGACGGAAGGCAAAATGATGATGCATCATAAAGGCAAGCCGGGTATGCACCATGAGATGATGATGTTTAAAGATCTGAACCTCACCGATGCGCAGAAGCAGCAGATCCGCGACATCATGAAAAGCCAGCGTGACCAGATGAAACGTCCTCCGCTGGAAGAGCGCCGCGCAATGCATGACATCATTGCCAGCGACAGCTTCGATAAAGCAAAAGCGGAAGCGCAGATCGACAAAATGGCCGAGCAGCATAAAGCGCGCATGCTGGCCCACATGGAAACTCAGAACAAGATTTACAACATTCTGACGCCGGAACAGAAAAAGCAATTTAATGCCAATTTTGAGAAGCGTCTGACAGAACGTGCAGCGCCGGAAGGTAAAATGCCTGCACCAACCGAATAATCGGTTCACTCTCTTAAGACCGCCGGGCTCCTGTCTACAAAAGCGAAAACGCTGTGGACAGGACCGGCGGTTTTTCTTTTATCCCATCCCTAAGGTCTGGCCTGACTGCTGCCGATAATACGTCTGTGAAAATGCCCTGGCGCACGGTGCGTCCTTCAGGAGTGGTCATGGAATTCTTTGATATCCGTAAAATGCCGGTCAGTCTCTGGCGTAATGGTGCGGGTGAGACGCGTGAGATTTGCTGTTTTCCTCCCGCGACGCGGGATTTTTTCTGGCGGGCCAGTATTGCCTCCATCGCCAGTAACGGCGAATTTTCCGCATTCCCGGGCGTTGACCGGGTGATTACGCTGCTGGAGGGCGGCGAGGTGACCCTGGATGCAGGCAGGGCGTTTTGTCATACCCTGAAGCATCATCAGCCTTACCGATTTGCGGGCGATCTGGCGGTGAAAGCCGTGCTCACTGAGGGGCAGATGTCGATGGACTTCAACATCATGACCCGACGGGACTGCTGTCAGGCAAAGGTGCGCGTTGCTACCCGGACGTTCACTACCTTCGCTTCACGCGGTGGGGTGGCCTTCGTATTAAGTGGCGCCTGGCAACTGGGCGACAAATTACTGACCGCCGATCAGGGCGCCAGCTGGGAAGCGGGCAGTCATACCCTCCGTTTACTGGAAACGAAGGGGTCGCTGCTGTTCAGTGAAATTACCTGGCTGCCGGGTCATTGAGGACGATGATCTCATATTTTCCGGTTAACAGTGGCTTGCAGAGAATTTTGTAACCATCCTGATCGAACCCGGCAGGGGTGCGCAGCAGGGCGGTAGCGTCATCCAGATTTTCAACGGCGCCAAGCCAGAGCCAGTTGCGGATGATGTGATAGTGCGTCATCCCATCGCGGGTTTCTTTCAGCGCCACCGCGCCTTCCCACGGCCAGCAGTTAACGCTGATAGAGGCCAGGCCAGCCATAAACCGGGCATGATGTTCTTCAACGCTCTCTTTTCCACAGCACGCCCCGGCGCAGCGTTTCAGCGCGGAGCGGAAACAGGCGCGACCGCGGGTGGTGGCTTCCAGTCCTAACAGGCCGTAACAAAGCTGTAATTCATCAGCCAGGGATTGCAGGGTTTGCAGTGCGGCACGTTTATTGGCAAACAGACCGTAAAGATTGGGTTCATGCGAAAAATCCACTTCCCGGGCATAAACGACCTGCGGTTTTCCTGCGTTAATCTGTAAGGAACACAGCTGGCGGTTGCGGCGCAGGCGTTTGTTAAACAGCGGCTGCTGTTCCTTGATGAGCCGGGCTTCGAGCAGAAGCGCGCCCAGTTCGCCTGCCGTCTCGATCCAGGTGATCCGCCGGGACTGCCTGAGCATCGATGCTTCATCCGGCGTACGCAGGTGCGACATCACCCGGCTGCGGATATTCACGCTTTTGCCGATATAGAGCGGCATGGTGTCGCTGTCGCCGTGGAAGAAATAGACGCCAGGCTGTTTAGGCAGTGCCTCAAGCCAGGGGCGAAGATGCTCGGGATATTCGTAGATAGCCGCCGCTTCGAACTCAAGACGCGGGGCGGATTGACGCCTGCTCACATACTGCTCCATATACTGTTCAGGCATACAGTGTAGCAGGTGTTTGGTGGTTAAAAAAGAGCCGGGTGGCGGCTACGCCTTACCCGGCCTGCAAAGCGGAGTTACCGTTTTGCTTTTACTTTTTCCAGAAATCATCAAACACCGTAATGGGCGGACGGCGCTTATGCTCGGTTTTCAGATACCAGCCTTCGATAATTTTAGCGGTACCTTCGTCGAGCGTTTTGCCTTCCAGATAATCATCGATGTTGTCATACGTAACGCCCAGCGCGGCTTCATCCGGCAGGGAAGGGCGATCGTCCTCCAGGTCCGCCGTTGGCGCCTTCTTATACAGGTGCTCCGGGCAGCCCAATGCCGCCAGCAGTTGCTTACCCTGACGCTTGTTCAGGCGGAAGAGGGGGTTGATATCCGTGCCGCCATCGCCGTATTTGGTAAAGAAGCCGGTGATGGCTTCCGCGGCGTGGTCAGTGCCGACGACGACCCCTTTGGTCATCCCTGCGATACTGTACTGCGCTTTCATGCGCTCACGGGCTTTCTCGTTGCCGCGGACAAAATCGCTCAGTTCAATACCGGCTTCACGCAGGGCCTGCTCGCTGGCCAGTACCGAACCTTTGATGTTTACGGTAAGAACACGGTCCGGCTGAATAAACGCAATCGCATCCTGACAGTCCTGCTCGTCGGCCTGCACGCCATACGGCAGACGTACGGCAATAAATTGCAGCGCGATGTCACCGGTCTCGTCACGCAGCTCGGAGATGGCCATCTGGCTCAGCTTACCGGCCAGAGTGGAATCCTGACCGCCGCTGATGCCCAGCACCAGCGTCTTCAGGAAAGGGTGTGCAGACAGGTAAGCTTTCAAAAAATCAACGCTACGACGGATCTCTTCATTGGCATCAATCGCAGGTTTCGCGCCCAGCGCCTTAATAATTTCTTGTTGCAGAGCCATTACGCCCTCCCTATGCAGAACCAAACAGAAAGTGTGATCTGTTAAAACTAACCCTTTGTCGGGGAAACGACAAGGATCACAGTTTTGAGTGTACTGTTTTACAGCGATTTAGCAGCTTACCGTTGTTTTATTAGAATTTTCCGAAATTCGTCTGGCGTAACTCGCAAAGTTGAACAATAGTAATTTTTATCCCATGCTTAGTTAACACGCTGATAAACAAGAGGACGGAATATGAACAAGAACGTAGCAGGAATTTTAAGCGCAGCGGCGGTACTGACTATGCTGGCAGGGTGTACAGCTTACGATCGCACTAAAGATCAGTTCACACAGCCAGTGGTAAAAGACGTCAAAAAAGGCATGACGCGTTCCCAGGTTGCAGCCATTGCCGGTAAACCTTCTTCAGAAGTCACTATGATCCACGCGCGTGGTACCTGCCAGACCTATATTCTGGGTCAACGTGATGGTAAGGCAGAGACCTACTTTGTCGCCCTGGATGATACGGGTCACGTGATCAATTCTGGTTACCAGACCTGTGCCGAATACGACACCGACCCACAGGCACCTAAGGCACAGTAAGCATGCTTGCCTGAGAGTGCTAACAAACCGGCCTGAAGGCCGGTTTTTTTATGCATACGTAAATCTTATTTCTTGGCGCGAATTATTTGCCTGAAATGTGAAGGTAGTCAACAAGCCAGGTCAATGAGAGACAATTTCAGTCTATCCAGAATTATCCCCTCCCTGTACCATTGCGTATACTCACTTCAACGACAAACAATGTTCAGCACACTGCCCGTCAGCCAGGATAGCGAGTCGAGTGATAGCGCGACGGCGGGTAGCCAAACAAGAGGGAAGTTATCATGGAAAAGAAACATATCTATCTGTTCTGCTCTGCGGGCATGTCCACTTCGCTGCTGGTTTCCAAAATGCGCGCGCAGGCCGAAAAGTATGAAGTCCCTGTGGTGATTGAGGCGTTTCCGGAAACGCTGGCGGGCGAGAAGGGCCAGACAGCAGACGTTATTTTACTCGGGCCGCAAATCGCTTATATGCTGCCAGAAATTCAACGTCTGCTACCCAATAAGCCGGTCGAAGTGATCGATTCCGTTTTATACGGCAAGATTGATGGTTTAGGTGTATTAAAAGCTGCCGTTGCGGCGATTAAAAAAGCTGCTAATTAATTTTTTATTTTTCCCGTCAAAGAGTTATTTCACACACAATACGCCGTAACGGTCGTTGCGGCATTTAAGGGTATTTTCCTATGAGTAAAGTCATCGCTTCACTTGAAAAGGTACTCCTTCCTTTTGCTGTTAAAATAGGAAAGCAGCCTCACGTTAATGCCATTAAGAACGGCTTTATTAAATTAATGCCGTTGACATTAGCCGGGGCAATGTTCGTTTTAATTAACAACGTTTTTCTGAGCTTTGGAGAAGGTTCCTTTTTTTATTCATTAGGAATTAGGTTAGATGCTTCAACTATTGAAACCCTTAATGGTTTAAAAGCCATTGGCGGCAACGTATACAACGGTACGTTGGGTATTATGTCGCTAATGGCGCCTTTCTTTATCGGAATGGCGCTGGCGGAAGAGCGTAAAGTTGATCCGCTGGCGGCAGGCTTACTGTCCATTGCCGCGTTCATGACCGTCACACCGTACAGCGTGGGTGACGCTTACGCCGTTGGCGCAAACTGGCTGGGTGGGGCAAACATCATTTCCGGTATTATTATCGGGCTGGTGGTGGCCGAAATGTTCACCTTCATTATTCGCCGTAACTGGGTTATCCGCTTGCCGGATAGCGTTCCGGCCTCCGTTTCTCGTTCATTTTCCGCGTTGATTCCGGGCTTCATTATTCTCTCCATCATGGGGATTATTGCCTGGGCGCTCTCTCACTGGGGAACTAACTTCCACCAGATCATTATGGACTCTATCTCAACGCCGCTGGCGTCGATGGGTAGCGTGGTCGGTTGGGCGTATGTCATCTTTACCTCCCTGCTGTGGTTCTTCGGCGTGCATGGTTCACTGGCACTGGCGGCGCTGGACAGCGGTATTATGACCCCGTGGGCACTGGAAAACGTCGCGCTTTACCAGCAGTACGGCTCTGTCGATGCGGCGCTGGCGGCCGGTAAAACCTTCCATGTGTGGGCGAAGCCGATGCTTGACTCCTATATCTTCCTGGGCGGTACCGGGGCGACGTTGGGTCTGATCATCGCGGTCTTTATTGTCTCTCGCCGCGCCGACCATCGTCAGGTTGCGAAGCTGGCCCTGCCGTCAGGCATCTTCCAGATTAACGAGCCGATCCTGTTTGGTCTGCCAATTATCATGAACCCGGTGATGTTCATTCCCTTCATTCTGGTTCAACCGCTGCTGGCCGCGATTACGCTGACGGCGTACTACCTGGGCATTATCCCGCCGGTGACCAACATTGCGCCGTGGACGATGCCGGCTGGTCTGGGCGCGTTCTTCAACACCAACGGTAGCGTGGCGGCCTTCCTGCTGGCGATATTCAACCTCGGGATTGCAACCCTGCTCTACATGCCGTTCGTGGCGATTGCGAATAAGGCCGCAACGGTTATCGATGAAGAAGAGAGCGAAGAGGATATCGCCCTCGCACTGAAATTCTAAAATTGCACGGCGCGGGGTAACCCGCGCCAGCGTAAAGGAGCTTAAAGATGTTAGATTTAGAGAGTATCGTTGCCGAAGAAACCGCAGAGAACGATCTGGAAGAGGTGGTGATGGGCCTCATCATCAACTCCGGGCAGGCACGTAGCCTGGCGTATGCGGCGCTTAAGCAGGCTAAGCAGGGCGACTTCGTTGCCGCGAAAACCATGATGGAGCAGTCCCGTACGGCGTTAAACGAAGCGCATCTGGTGCAGACGAAGCTCATCGAAAGCGACCAGGGCGAAGGGAAGATGAAAGTGAGTCTGGTGCTGGTACATGCGCAGGATCATCTGATGACCTCCATGCTGGCACGCGAGTTGGTAGCGGAGCTCATCGAGCTTCACGAGAAGATGCAATAAATCAGTTGAAGTAGCAGGAGGTCAGCACGATGGAAATCAAAACCGCACATGAGCAACAGCTGTTTAATGGCAAAAATTTTCACGTGGTGATTTACAACAAAACGGAGAGCGCCAGCGGTCTGCACCAGCATGACTACTACGAGTTCACGATTGTTCTGACCGGCCGCTACTATCAGGAGATCAACGGTAAGCGCGTCCTGCTTGAGCGTGGCGATTTCGTCTTCCTGCCAATGGGATCTTATCACCAGAGCTTTTATGAGTTTGGTGCGACACGCATTCTGAACGTAGGGGTGAGCAGGCGTTTCTTCGAGAAGCACTATCTGCCGCTGGTGCCGTTCTGCTTTGTGGCGTCACAGGTGTATCGCGTTAAAAATGAGTTTATGACCTGGATTGAAACGGTTATCGCCTCGCTGAATTTCCGCGACAATGAATTTGATGAATTTATTGAAACCGTGACGTTCTACGTCATGAATCGCCTCCGCCATCACCGTGAAGAACAGCAGGTGGTGGATGATATTCCTCAGTGGCTGCGCAGTACCGTGGAGCTGATGCACGATAAAGGACAGTTCAGCGATAACGCCCTGGAGAATATGGTGGCGCTGTCGGGTAAATCGCAGGAATATTTGACGCGCGCCACGCAGCGTTATTACCGTAAAACGCCTGTGCAAATCATTAATGAAATCCGCATTAACTTTGCCAAAAAACAGCTGGAAATTACTAACTACTCTGTCACCGATATCGCTTACGAATCGGGTTACAGCAGCCCCAGCCTGTTTATTAAAACCTTTAAAAAATTGACTTCATTCACACCGAACAGTTACCGCAAAAATTTAACGGTAATTAATTAACTTTCGGCGGTTTATCCGCCAGGAACAGTGACGTAATGGCTTGCCCAAATAGCGGGAAGAGTACGCTATACCTTGCAGGCGATTAACCTGATACGCTAAGGGAGATATTATGCAACAGAAATTAAAAGTCGTAACCATTGGTGGCGGCAGCAGCTATACCCCGGAATTACTTGAAGGTTTCCTGAAACGGTATCATGAATTACCGGTCAGCGAATTATGGCTGGTGGATGTTGAAGAAGGTCAGGAGAAGCTGAATATTATTTTTGAACTGTGCAAACGCATGGTTGAAAAAGCGGGCGTGCCCTTAATCGTGCATAAAACGCTGGATCGCCGCCTGGCACTGAAAGATGCTGACTTCGTGACCACGCAGCTGCGCGTCGGCCAGCTGAAGGCGCGTGAGCTGGACGAGCGCATTCCGCTGAGCCACGGTTATCTGGGCCAGGAAACCAACGGGGCAGGTGGCCTGTTTAAAGGCCTGCGTACTATTCCGGTCATTTTTGACATCATTAAAGACGTGGAGGAGATCTGCCCGAACGCCTGGGTGATCAACTTTACCAACCCGGCCGGGATGGTCACCGAGGCAGTCTATCGCCACACCGGTTTCAAACGCTTTATCGGCGTCTGCAATATTCCGATTGGCATGAAGATGTTCATCCGCGATGTACTGGAACTGACCGATAACGATGATCTCTCCATTGATCTGTTCGGCCTGAATCACATGGTCTTTATCAAAGATGTGATAGTGAACGGGCAATCGCGCTTTGCGGAACTGCTCGACGGCGTCGCCTCTGGTCGCCTGACCGCGGCCTCGGTGAAAAACATTTTCGATCTGCCGTTCAGCGAAGGGCTGATCCGCTCCCTGAATCTGCTGCCGTGCTCGTATCTGCTCTACTACTTCAAGCAGAAAGAGATGCTGGCCATTGAAATGGGCGAATACTACAAAGGTGGCGCACGCGCTCAGGTTGTGCAGAAAGTAGAGAAGCAGCTGTTTGATTTGTATAAAGATCCGAACCTGAACGTCAAACCGAAAGAGCTGGAGCAGCGCGGCGGGGCATACTATTCGGATGCCGCGTGTGAAGTGATTAACGCCATTTACAATGACAAGCAGGCCGAGCACTATGTGAACGTTCCCCATCACGGGCACATCGACAATATCCCGGCAGACTGGGCCGTTGAGATGACCTGCATCCTTGGGCGCGAGGGTGCAAAACCGCATCCCCGCATTACCCACTTCGACGATAAGGTGATGGGCCTGATTCACACCATCAAAGGCTTTGAAGTGGCGGCGAGCAATGCGGCCCTGAGCGGCGAACTGAATGACGTGCTGCTGGCGCTGAACCTCAGCCCGCTGGTGCATTCTGACCGTGACGCTGAAAAACTCGCGAGTGAGATGATCCTGGCGCATGAAAAATGGCTGCCAAACTTTGCTGCAACGGTTGAGAAACTGAAACTCACACACCGTTAAGAGGAGGCGCGATGGAAAACCTGCTGATCGTCAATGCCGATGATTTTGGCCTGTCAAAAGGGCAGAACTACGGCATTATTGAAGCCTGTCGCCGGGGCGTCGTGACCTCTACAACAGCGCTCATCAACGGTGAGGCGGTGGAACATGCGGCGCAGTTAAGCCGTGAGCTGCCCGAGCTGGGCGTGGGCATGCACTTTGTGCTGACGCTTGGGTTGCCCCTTTCGCCAATGCCGGGCCTGACGCGCGACGGCCAGCTGGGGAAATGGATTTGGGAAATGGCGGAGCAGGACGCTCTGCCGCTCGATGAGATTGCCCGCGAGCTGGATTGCCAGTTTAACCGCTTTGTGGATGTGTTTGGCCGCGAGCCTACCCATATTGACAGCCATCATCATGTGCATATGATCCCGGCGATTTTCCCGCTTGTGGCAGAGTTTGCGCAACGTAGAGGCGTGGCGATGCGCATGGATCGTGAGGTGCGCGGATTGCCGGACGTCGCGATGACGTCAACGGAGGGGTTCAGCAGCGCATTTTATGGCGACGAGATCGACGAAGCGCTGTTCCTGAAGGTGCTGGATGAGTCCGCCGCGAAAGGGGAGCGCTCGCTTGAGGTAATGGCGCACCCGGCGTTTGTCGATAACATCGTACGTAAGAGCGCCTACTGCTGGCCGCGTCTGGCGGAACTGGATGTGCTGACGTCGGCGTCGTTGAAGTACGCGATTGCCGAGCGTGGATATCGGTTGGGAACTTTCGCGGATCTTTAAGATAAAGCCCGGTGGCGGCTTCGCCTTACCGGGCCTACAAAAGCAATCGAAATGTAGGCCGGGTAAGCGCAGCGCCACCCGGCTTTTTTTTACGCCGGTATCTGGTCAATCTTACTGCTGCGCGACCACACGCGGTGGGCGGCAAGCAGGTCAAACAACCGGGTCATAAACGCATCGTCAATGTTATCACCTTCGACAATGCCTTCTTCCCCTTGATCCGGTACCTTCAGCAGAGATTTAAACTTCCGCGCATCGCCTGCCAGGGCGATTGGCTTCAGGTGCTTATAGGCTTCCAGCAGATAATAGGCGGCATCACCGTTACCGAGCAGGCTCTCAACGTCGCCGCACGGCATAATCACCGCGTCAACCGTCAGCGACGGTGCCCCGGCGAAGGTCGCGGCAATTGGCAGGACAGAGCCATCGTCGGCTGTCACTTCACCCATGCGGGAGTAAAGCAGTTTGGCATGTACGCCCTGGGTTTTGAGCGCCTTCATGATCCCCAGCACGTCACTGGCGCGCGGTTTATCATTCAGCAGGATAGCCACTACGCGGCCTTTAATTGACCCGCCAGGTACCGCGTACAGGCTCAGGGACGGATCCTTCTTCAGCCCGTTCACGTCTTTTGGCGGTGCGGCATGGCATTGCTCGTCAGTCAGCGTGATGCCGAGATTATTCGCCACGCCCTGAGCAAGCTGGATATCAATATGCGCCAGATGGTCGACCACGCGCTCGCGAATGTAGGTACGCACCACTTTGCTCAGCTCAAAGCTGAAACCGCCGATAATGTGCTGCTGTTCAATCGGGGTCTGGCTGTTCCAGAACAGGCGAGGCTGAGCGTAATATTCGCCGAATGACGGGCTGCGCTCGCGAATTTTTGTTCCGTCCACGCGCTCCTGATACGACTCAAATCCGCCACGTTTTGGCCCCGGCGGGGTTTCACGCGGCCAGTTATCGTTAATGGAGTTTGGCTCGTAGTTCGCCGGGTTGGTATCGATATCCTGGCGATGCATCCCGTCACGCTGGAAGTTATGGTACGGGCAGGTCGGACGGTTGATAGGAATTTCGTGGAAGTTCGGTCCACCGAGACGGCTGATCTGCGTATCGGTGTAAGAGAACAGACGGCCCTGTAGCAGCGGATCGTTGGTGAAATCCAGCCCCGGCACAATATGGCCCGGGTGGAACGCAGCCTGCTCATTCTCCGCGAAGAAGTTATCCGGGTTGCGGTTAAGCACCATTTTGCCCACCAGCTGAACCGGCACCAGCTCTTCAGGAATAAGCTTGGTCGGGTCGAGCAGGTCGAAGTCGAATTTGAACTCGTCCTCTTCCGGGATCAGCTGTAACCCCAGCTCGTATTCCGGGAAATCACCGGCTTCAATGGATTCCCACAGTTCGCGACGGTGGAAGTCCGGATCGCGCCCGGTCAGCTTCTGTGCTTCATCCCACACCAGGGACGCTTTCCCCGCGACCGGTTTCCAGTGGAAACGCACAAACGTCGCTTTACCTTCAGCGTTAATCAGACGGAAGGTATGAATACCAAACCCTTCCATGGTGCGATAGCTGCGTGGGATCCCCCGGTCAGACATCGCCCACATCACGTTGTGAAGGGTTTCCGGTTGCAGGGAGACGTAGTCCCAGAAGGTGTCATGCGCACTTTGTCCCTGCGGTATGGCCCAGTGTGGCTCTGGTTTTACCGCATGGACAAAGTCAGGGAACTTATGCGCATCCTGAATGAAGAAAACCGGGGTGTTATTCCCGACGAGGTCGAAAATGCCCTCTTCGGTATAGAATTTGGTGGCGAAGCCGCGGATATCACGCACCGTATCGGCCGAACCCGCGCCGCCCTGTACGGTAGAGAAGCGCACAAATACCGGTGTGATTTTGTTCGGGTCGGAAAGGAAATCCGCCTTCGTGATCGCCTTCAGGCTCTTGTACGGCTGGAAATAGCCGTGCGCCGCGGAGCCGCGAGCGTGAACGATACGTTCAGGAATACGCTCATGGTCGAAATGGGTGATTTTTTCCCGCAGGATGAAATCTTCCAGCAGCGTCGGGCCGCGCGTTCCGGCGCGCAGGGAGTTCTGGTCATCGGCGATGCGCACGCCCTGATTGGTGGTCAGCGCATAGCCTTCACCCCCTTTGCGGTGCGGGTCGAGAGATTTTAACTTTTCGTTGTCCGCATCGGGTGACTTCATGCTTCCCGGTGCAGTAGGTTGCTCGCCCGGCGCGGACAGGCCCGGCGACGGTTTATGAGAGCCATCCGCAGGGGCGAGTGAGTCCATTCCCGGTTGAGATTCTTCGGTGCCATGAATAGGGGCTTGATGAGGTTTATCATTGTTCGACATTGCACGATTCTCCTTTGTTCGTTCCTGAAAACCCTATTAAGGATAGAACAATGTGATGAATTAGCAGGCGAACTAAGCGTTTTCAGATAAGTGATTAGCGAAAGGAGCCATCTGCCTCACGTCAGGCGCGACGGGTGGGGGGAGAATCGGCTATGATAGAAATTTCCTGCTTTAAGAATTTGCTTTAGTGAACCCGTCGCTTATGAAACCTCTTCGTCAACAAAACCGCCAGGTTATTAGCTATGTGCCCCGCGTTGAACCCGCGCCGCCTGACCATGCCCTGAAAGTGGATGGTTTTCGCGATGTCTGGATGTTACGGGGTAAATACGTTGCCTTCGTGCTGATTGGCGAGCACTTCCGTCGCTCCCCTGCGTTTACGGTGCCGGAATCGGCGCAGCGATGGGCTGTGCAGACCCGCCAGGATGAAGAGGTTGAAGAATAACAGCCATAAAAAAACCGCCCGCAGGCGGTTTTTTTATTTCAGCCGTGATTAACGATGGGCCAGTTCCGCATCTTCTTCACTGTCGAGAATCGTTTTGTCGGTCTGCTTCAGCCACTGGCTGGTCAGGGTACCGGCGGTCATTGAGCCACTCACGTTCAGGGCGGTACGCCCCATATCGATCAGCGGTTCAACAGAGATCAGCAGGGCAACCAGCGTCACCGGCAGTCCCAGCGCAGGCAGAACGATCAGCGCAGCGAAGGTCGCGCCGCCGCCCACGCCCGCAACACCGGCGGAGCTAATGGTCACGATACCCACCAGCGTCGCAATCCAGACCGGTTCCAGCGGGTTAATCCCCACGGTTGGGGCAACCATCACGGCCAGCATCGCCGGGTAGAGACCCGCACAGCCGTTCTGCCCGATGGTGGCGCCAAAGGAGGCCGAGAAGCTGGCGATAGACTCCGGTACGCCCAGACGACGGGTCTGTGCTTCCACGTTCAGCGGGATAGATGCCGCGCTGGAACGGCTGGTGAAGGCGAAGGTCAGCACCGGCCAGACTTTGCGGAAATATTTCAGCGGGCTAACGCCGTTCACGCCCAGCAGGATACCGTGCACCACAAACATAATGCCCAGCCCCAGATAAGAGGCGATCACAAAGCTGCCAAGCTTGATGATGTCTTGCAGGTTAGAGCCTGCCACGACTTTGGTCATCAGCGCCAGGACACCGTACGGCGTCAGCTGCATGACCAGACGCACCAGCTTCATCACCCAGCTTTGCAGGGTATCGATGGCTGTCAGAACGCGCTCGCCTTTCGGCGAATCGTCCTTCAGCAGCTTGAGCGCAGCCACGCCCAGGAATGCCGCGAAGATCACCACGCTGATAATGGAGGTTGGGCTTGCACCGGTCAGGTCAGCGAACGGGTTCTTCGGAATGAAGGAGAGCACCATCTGCGGAACGGTCAGATCGGCCACTTTACCCACGTAGTTGGTCTCAATCGCCGTCAGACGCGCGGTTTCAGCGCTACCCTGCACCAGACCTTCAGCAGTCAGGCCAAACAGATTGGTTACCAGCACACCCACCAGCGCCGCAATCAGCGTGGTGAAGAGCAGGGTACCAATGGTCAGGAAACTGATTTTACCCAGTTGAGAGGCATTATGCAGGCGGGCTACGGCGCTCAGAATAGAGGCGAATACCAGCGGCATAACGATCATTTGCAGCAGCTGTACATAGCCGTTACCGACAATGTTGAACCACTGAATGGAATCTTTCAGTACCGGGCTATCGGAGCCGTAAATGGCGTGTAAGGCCAGGCCAAACACCACGCCCATGACCAGACCGACCAGTACCTTTTTCGCCAGGCTCCACTGTTTGTGGCGAGCCTGGGCGAGAAGCAATAGCAATACGACGAACACAACAATGTTCGTGATGAGTGGAAAATTCATCCCCGTTCTCCTGATTTATTATACGGTCGGTTTTTACCGAACCTGTTGGCGCAAGGTTATCAGAAGTGTGATGTCGCGCTTATATCCATATGGAATGGTTTATGACAAAAGTGATTATATTGTCGGTTTAATGTTCAATCTGGTGATTAATAAAACGATTGAACTGAAATTGTAGCGAGTTGATCATTTGCGATGACCAGCGCACTGCACCATTTTCGGGCAATGTCTGCGGCATCCACACGGCATACGCAAACAGCGCCATACACAGAACGCGCTCCAGCTGGTTGCCTTTTTGCGGCACGAGGATTGGCAGACGGAAACGCCAGCGGCAGGGCCAGAGCAGCGGTACGCCCGCTGGCGTCAGCATATCGGCGAGGATATGGCTTAAGTAGCCGAGCACCATGCCCTGAATGGCATCCGCCGGGACGATCCAGCTCTCCGGAACCTTCAAATAGAAGAGTGTAAGCAGGCCGAATACGGCCAGCAGGCTGTGGGTAAACCCGCGATGACCAAAGGCTCTGGCGATGGGTTTTGAAATCCACTTCAGCCGCTGGCCAAGGAATGAATTTGGATGATCTATGTCCGGCAGCAGGCAGGTCAGCACGGCGGAAGGGACAATATGCCACCAGTCCCCCTGTGCCAGCACAGGGGTCAGTTCAGCGTTTTTGGCAAACACTGCACAGGCAAGTGAAAAAAGCAGGTGGCCTTCCGCCGTCATGATAAAACCCGGTAAACTGTCGATTCATACAGTATAGGGTTTTTATACAGTGTGTGAAAGAGGTGACGGTGTAACTCTTTGTCACAAACGCGCGGTTAGCGCGCCAGCCAGCCACCGTCTACGGCGAGGGTATGGCCGTTAACGTAATCAGAGGCCGATGAGGCCAGGAACACCACCGGACCCTGTAAATCCTCCGGCAGACCCCAGCGACCCGCCGGAATACGGTCGAGGATCGCCTGGCTGCGCTGCTCATCATCGCGAAGCTGCCGGGTGTTATTGGTCGCCATGTAACCCGGCGCTATAGCATTCACATTAATGCCCAGCGTTG
The DNA here is from genome assembly GCF_049237125.1 of Enterobacter cloacae complex sp. GYL001. Taxonomy (NCBI): domain Bacteria; kingdom Pseudomonadati; phylum Pseudomonadota; class Gammaproteobacteria; order Enterobacterales; family Enterobacteriaceae; genus Enterobacter; species Enterobacter cloacae complex sp. GYL001. The sequence continues at coordinate 712,792 of NZ_JBMKGW010000001.1, forward strand.
CCCATTCGTTCGCCAGCAGGCGGGTGAGGCCCAGCACGCCGCTTTTGGACGCCGTATAGGAGGGCACCCGGATGCCGCCCTGGAAGGAGAGCATGGAAGCAATGTTAATAATCTTGCCGCCCTGACCCTGCGCGATAAACTGTTTCGCCACTGCCTGAGAGAGGAAAAAGACCGATTTCAGATTGAGATCGATGACCTCGTCCCAGTCCTTCTCGCTAAATTCCAGCGCATCGGCACGGCGGATGGTGCCGGCATTGTTAACCAGAATATCGATGCGGCCCATCTCAGCGACCGCGGCATCCACCACGCTCTGAATACTCTCCTGCTTGCCAAGATCGGCGCGAATCGCGATAAAGCGTCGTCCCAGCGCCGTAACGCGCGCTGCCGTTTCGTCAGGAACCTTGCGGTTAACCCCCACGATATCGCATCCTGCCTGGGCGAGGGCAATGGCCATACCTTGCCCCAGACCGGTATCGCACCCGGTCACCATCGCCACTTTTCCTGCCAGAGTAAAAGCATCCAGTATCATACGCGCCTCAGAAGTCAGGTTATTGTCATTCTGCACGTAAGAATAGGAGTCTGGAATGAGAAAAGCAAATAAAGTAAAACGTTGTTTTGATTTGGCGAGACAGGCAGCCGAAGCTGCCTGAAAGAGTGTTACTCCCCGCGCAGATGGCGGGCAGTCAATTCTTCAAGAGACGTCAGCCTGACGTCCGCGAGGGCAAAACGGGTATCGTGTCGGCCTTCTTCAGCCGGCACAACAATGGAGCGCATACGAGCGGCTTTGGACGCCACCATGCCGTTAACCGAATCTTCCAGCGCCACACAGGTAAGTGGATCCAGCCCCAGTTTCGCGGCGCAGTCCATATATACCTGCGGATGTGGCTTGCTGTAAGGAAGCTTTTCGGCCGAGGCCAGCGCGTCGAAACTGTCGCGCAACCCGAACATCGTCAGCACTTTTTCCAGCATATGCAGCGGTGAGGCGGAGGCCAGCCCCACTTTCAGCCCTTGCGCCTTGCACAGGGCGATAGCGTCGCGTACGCCCGGCAACAGCGGCTTATACTCTTCTACGAGGGAGATGGCGCGGTTGATAATGCGCGCCGTTACTTCGTCGCGATCCGGGCCAACCCATGGCTGGTGGGCATACCAGAGGTCAACCACCATATCGATGCGCAGCCCCAGGGTATCGGGAAGCTCGTTACGACGACTGATATCGACGCCGAGGCTGGCCATCACGTCCAGTTCAGCCCGATCCCACAGGGGTTCGGAATCAATCAGCAATCCATCCATGTCAAAAATAGCGGCAAGTATCTGGCGCGGGGTCGACATTACAACATCTCCTTATCTTGGGGGTAAGACAAACGGTGCTAAGCACAAGCAATTTAGCATATTGCATTCAAAGAGCGGGCGAAAATGACCGACAGCAGGTAGACTTAGGCACAAATAACGCGTCTTTATGAAGAGGAACTAATGACGTATCAACAAGCTGGACGCATCGCGGTCTTAAAACGTATTGCTGGTTGGGTTATTTTCATTCCCGCCCTGATTTCAACGCTGATCTCCGTACTCAAATTTATGTACGATCACAGCGAAAAACAGCCGGGCATCAATGCCGTCATGCTTGATTTTGCGCACGTCATGATTGAGATGATGCGGTTTAACACCCCGTTCCTGAACGTCTTCTGGTTCAACTCGCCCACGCCGGATTTTCACCACCAGCTGAATGTCGGTTTCTGGATAATCTATGCGTTGATATTTATCGCGATGGCGTTGCAGGCCTCCGGCGCGCGCATGAGTCGCCAGACCCGCTTTTTGCGCGAAGGGGTGGAAGACCAGCTGATCCTCGAGAAGGCGAAAGGCCCTGACGGGATGAGCCGCGAGCAGATCGAATCGCGCATTGTCGTTCCGCGGCATACCATTTTTGTGCAGTTTTTCCCGCTCTACATCCTGCCGGTCATTATCATTGTGGCCGGGTATTTCTTCTTTACGCTGCTTGGCTTCCTGTAAATCCTAAGGGAAGGGGCGTGAAGCCGCCCCCTCCCGCTATGCCGCCAGAATGCGGTCCAGCGCCCGCTGGGCATTCACCAGATGACTCCCGCCAAACAAAATAGCCCGGTTTATCAAGGTGTACAGCTGATAAACCGGCTGACGATCAAGGAAACCCGCAGGTAACGGCGAGACAGACTGATAGCCATCATAAATTTGCGGCGGCTGTTCAGGGTGCAACGGCAGCATTGCGAGGTCACATTCTCTGTCGCCCCAATAGCAGGCCGGGTCAAATATATAGGGACCATCAGGCCCAAGTGCACAGTTGTTTGACCATAAATCTCCGTGCAGAAGGGAAGCCGGAGGCTGATGCGAAGCCAGACGCTGCTGAATGTGTTCAACAATCGCGTCGATGTTGCCGAACGCTAATCCCTTTTCAGCGGCCAGCTCCAGCTGCCAGCCGATGCGCTGCTCGGCGAAAAAGGTCGACCAGCGGCGCTGCCATGCGTTTGGCTGTGGGGTAGTGGAGAGGTCGTTATCAAAATCGAGCCCGAACTGAGGTTGATCGCTCCACTGGTGCAAACGGGCGATCTGTTGCCCGAGAATAAAGGCGTTGTGCGCATCCAGAGGGCGCGCGGGAAGATAGTTCATCACCAGAAAGCTATAGTCACGATCGCTGCCGACGGCTAATACCTGCGGAACGGCGACTGTTTTACTGCGCGATAACAGCTCAAGCTGATCGGCTTCGGCAGTAAAAATGGGGAGCAATTCACGCTCATCACATTTAACGAAAAGATCGCGCCCGGCGTAACGTAAATGCCATGCGGCATGGATCTCTCCGCCTGGCAGCTCGTTACGCAGTTCAATTTCACCTTCACCCAGCTGCTCACTTAAAAGATGACTGATAGCCTGCCACATGATGTCTCTCCCATGTTGTCTGCCAGATCATAAAGTTAGCGCAAAACGGCTATAAAAAAACAGGAACTAACGCACAACTGAGCGGTTTAATTTTGTACAGGGCACTTATTGTTCTTTTTTATGCCAGTTTTCCCAGCTATCCACATCAATTTCCGTGGCTTTGTCAGTTACGCTTTCCACCAGGCTACTGGCCAGCGCCTTCACCTCTTCCTGACTCAGCGGGCTTATCAGGCCAAATGCCAGTGAGCCGAGATCGTGAATATTGCCCTCATCGTCCGTCAGCGTGAGCAGAAAATTGGCGCGCGTGAACGCGTTGTTGAGTTCATTCAGTTCGGTCAGCGACGCCTCATGAATATTCACGGTTACGACGTAGCGGGTGATATCACCACTGCTCATAATTCACCTCGTTGTTATCCTGAAAGTTTTCTTAGCATAGTCGATATGCCCTGTTTAGCGACTTCCCCCTCCATGGGAAGGGGAAGCAGGTTCAGCTTCTCGCCAGGTAATCGACAATTTTCTGGGTATCCGCAAGCGAACACAGACGCGTTCCCTGGTTTATGGTGGCTGCACTCCCTGCCGCGACGCCATAGCGTGCCATCTCCAGAAGCGAAGCGCCCTGCGCTAGCTTCAGCACCATCGCGCCAACCATACTGTCACCGGCACCCACGGTGCTCTGGCTTTTCATCGGCGGTGGCACAACCTGTACAAAGCCCGTCTTGTCGACGGCCAGCGCATCCTGAGGACCGAGAGAGACCACAACGCGATGCGCTTTGCCCGTACGTACCAGCTCTTCTGCGGCAGTACGAACGTCATCAGGCTGGCTGAGTTCTCGATTAACCAGGGCACTGAGCTCTTTCTGGTTAGGTTTAACGAGTTCAAGTTGTCCGGGTTCTAACGCCGCCTTCAGGGCTTCGCCCGAGCTATCGACAATGCAGCGGATGCCGCGCTGGAGCGCCGCCTGAACCAGCGCCGTCAGTTTTTCTGTTTTGACGCCCGGCGGCAGGCTACCGCTGATCACCAGTAATGAGCCGCTTTCAATGGTCAGCACTTTCTCTTCCAGTTGACGAAACTCATCATCGCTTAATTTCGCCCCCGGCATCACAAAACGATATTGCTCGCCGCTGGATTCAACATGGACATGCAGGTTCTGCCGGGTCCAGTCTTTAGCATCGACGGTGTCTACGGCCACCTGTTCATCTGCCAGCAACGCAACCAGATGTTCTCCCGTGGCGCCGCCAGCGGGGAAGATGGCGGTGGCTTTTCCGCCGAGATGGGTAATAGCGCGCGCCACGTTGATGCCGCCGCCGCCCGGCTCAAACACCGGCGCGCTACAGCGCAGCTTACCTTCCGGGTAGATTTGCGGCGTCATGGTCGCGGAGTCGAGGGAAGGGGAGAGTGTCAGCGTATAAATCGAAGCCATCATGACCTCCTTTTATCATGGGTTCTTTTAAGCCTGGCACCGTTTGGCAGGAAGGCAACGTAAATAACAGTATGATTTTAAATATGAATGCTGACAAATAACCTGCGCCGGGCATATAAAATAAAACACGTTTTGGGATCGTTCTTATTCAAAAAATGAAAGAAGAAAATATTGCTATGTTATTTGCGGCTTTTTATAATTTGTTACCTTTCTATGGTCGCCTTGTCATTGATCCGCAAGAAAGTTTCCGAGACCGTGACGGTCTCTTTTTATGTTGTACGGACTCCTTAAATAAAATGAAGCTTTTGAAGACAGTACCCGCAGCACTGATGCTGGCGGGTGGCGTATTTGCGTCACTGAATGCAATCGCCGATGATACCGTTTTTACTGTCATGGACGATCCCTCCACTGCCAAAAAACCCTTTGAAGGTAACGTGAATGCCGGGTATCTGGCGCAATCCGGTAATACGAAAAGCTCCTCCCTGACCGCAGACAGCACCCTGACCTGGTACGGCAACACCACGGCCTGGTCGCTGTGGGGAAATGCCAGCAACACCTCTGCTAACGATCAACGCTCATCGGAGAAATACGCGGTAGGCGGACGTAGCCGATACAACATGACCGATTATGACTACCTGTTCGGGCAGGCGAGTTGGCTGACTGACCGCTACAACGGCTATCGCCAGCGTGATGTCGTAACTGCGGGTTATGGTCGTCAGTTCCTCAATGGGCCGGTGCACAGCCTGCGTTTTGAATTCGGTCCGGGTGTCCGTTACGACGAGTACACCAACGGCGAAGATGAAACCCAGCCGCTGGGTTATGCATCGGGCACCTATGCATGGCAGATGACGGACAACGCAAAATTCACCCAGGGTGTGTCGGTGTTTGGTGCTGAAGATACAACGCTGAACTCAGAAAGTGCGTTGAATGTGGCCATCAACGAACACTTTGGACTCAAGGTGGCGTACAACGTAACCTGGAACTCATCCCCACCTGATTCTGCGCCGGAACATACCGATCGCCGAACCACGATTTCTTTAGGTTATAAAATGTAATATCGTCGGGCCGGGATTATTCTCGGCCCGTTTTTTATTTTCTGAAACTGTGCTTATTTATATTAAACGGCGTTTTAAAATAATGGGTCTGGTTTCATCTTCATAATTTCTCCATAATTAGCCGACCAGGGTTTATTCAGTTTATTTGACACGAATTGATAAATAATTTGACTAGGCAAAAATGTGATCCAGATCTACACTTACGGCACAGGCGAAAAACTCGCCTCAGGCGTATCGCATTAAATAAGTATGAGAATAAAATTATGAAAAAAATCAAAACCGCTACAGCAGCGATGGTGCTTTCCGCACTTTCATTTGGCGTATTTGCTGCTGATAATATGACGCAACCTGCCAGTGACGTTAACAGCCCAATCGGGATCGCTAAAGCCTCGGATGTAGAAGCAGGCTCCAACATTGCCCCTGGCTCTCAGTCTACCGGCCAGTCAATGAATGATGCATTTGATGTACACAAGCTGGTGGCGGGTGAGTGGTCCTGATATTTCAACTGCCACGTGTGACGGAATATATACGCTGTCACAGCCTGTCGAAAACCGGATTATGACGTACCGGTTATGGACCATAAATTATCGTAAAGATAGTTAAGATTTATTCAGTAAATTCACGGCACGTTTTCGCTGACAAAATATTAGCCCCAGATCATTGCGGCCCAGCGCAGCAGCAACATCGCGCCGCAAATAGCAATTAACACCACGACCATTTTCCAGTGCTTCACGGCAAATCTTTTTGTTGGCATAACCTAATCCTTGTCAGTTGATACCCTTAGTCTACCAAAATCTGCGCCAGAAAGCGCTCAACCCTGGACAACAGGTTATGCCGGAACACCGGTTCGGCTTAAAACCAATGGAATCTGTCAGCCAGAATCAATACCAGGCAAGCAGCGGAAAGTAGATTCAATATCACAACGGTTCTGCTGGATACATTCATGTGATACCCCTTCGATGTTTAAGGACCAAGTCAAGAATAGCTTAGCACTTTCGGATTGCGAGCCTCCGTCAGCAAAAGTTCATGAACGCAGACAAAAGGATGAACGGTTCAAACGGTCGCAGAAGGTGCATTCGCCCTTTCAATAGTGTTACCATTACCCTGCTTGCCGTAAATTCGCATTTATCTGAATCGGCAGGTGCATGATGACGAACCAATTTGACGATTGTTGGTCAGATGGTTTCGTAATCTACTGTTTAATCACGATTATTTTCTTTGTATATGCTCTTATGTGTGGGGCATCACTGCAAATAAGGATATAAAATGCCTGTAATTACTCTTCCTGATGGCAGCCAACGCCATTTCGACCATGCTGTTAGCCCAATGGATGTTGCCCTGGATATCGGTCCTGGACTCGCAAAAGCAACCATCGCAGGTCGCGTAAACGGCGAGCTGGTAGACGCGTCCGATCTGATTGAAAGCGATGCAACGCTTGCGATCATCACCGCGAAAGACGAAGAAGGTCTGGAGATCATTCGTCACTCCTGTGCGCACCTGTTAGGCCATGCTATCAAGCAGCTGTGGCCAAACACCAAAATGGCAATCGGCCCGGTTATCGACAACGGTTTCTACTACGACGTTGACCTTGACCACACCCTGACTCAGGAAGATATCGACGCGCTCGAGAAACGAATGCACGAGCTCGCCGAAACCAACTATGACGTCATTAAGAAGAAAGTCAGCTGGCACGAAGCGCGTGAAACCTTCGTGAAGCGCGGCGAGAGCTACAAAGTCTCGATTCTTGATGAAAACATCGCTCATGATGACAAGCCTGGCTTGTACCATCACCAGGAATACGTCGACATGTGCCGTGGACCGCACGTGCCGAATATGCGCTTCTGTCATCACTTCAAACTGATGAAAATCGCAGGCGCTTACTGGCGTGGCGACAGCAACAACAAAATGTTGCAGCGTATTTATGGTACCGCGTGGGCCGATAAGAAGGCCCTGAACGCGTACCTGCAACGCCTGGAAGAGGCGGCTAAGCGTGACCACCGTAAAATCGGTAAGCAGCTTGACCTGTATCATATGCAGGAAGAAGCGCCGGGGATGGTGTTCTGGCATAACGACGGCTGGACTATCTTCCGTGAACTGGAAACGTTCGTGCGCTCCAAGCTGAAAGAGTACCAGTACCAGGAAGTGAAAGGCCCGTTCATGATGGACCGTGTGCTGTGGGAAAAAACCGGCCACTGGGACAACTACAAAGATGCGATGTTCACCACTTCGTCTGAGAACCGTGAATACTGCATCAAGCCAATGAACTGCCCGGGCCACGTTCAGATCTTCAACCAGGGTCTGAAATCCTACCGCGATCTGCCGCTGCGTATGGCGGAGTTCGGTAGCTGCCACCGTAACGAGCCATCAGGTGCGCTGCACGGTCTGATGCGTGTTCGTGGCTTTACTCAGGATGATGCGCATATCTTCTGTACTGAAGATCAGGTTCGTGAAGAAGTTAACGCCTGTATTCGTATGGTCTACGATATGTACAGCACCTTTGGCTTCGAGAAGATCGTGGTCAAACTCTCAACGCGTCCGGAAAAACGTATCGGCAGCGATGAGACATGGGATCGCGCAGAGGCGGATCTTGCCGTAGCGCTGGAAGAGAACGGTATTCCGTTCGAATACCAGCTGGGCGAGGGCGCATTCTACGGTCCGAAAATTGAATTTACCCTGTATGACTGCCTCGATCGCGCATGGCAGTGCGGAACGGTACAGCTGGACTTCTCCCTGCCGCAGCGTTTAAGCGCCTCTTATGTTGGCGAAGACAACGAGCGTCAGGTGCCGGTTATGATTCACCGTGCGATTCTCGGTTCACTGGAGCGCTTCATCGGCATCCTGACCGAAGAGTTCGCGGGCTTCTTCCCAACCTGGCTTGCGCCAGTGCAGGTAGTGGTGATGAACATTACCGATTCTCAGGCGGATTACGTTAAAGAATTGACGCAGAAACTACAAAATGCGGGCATTCGCGTAAAAGCAGACTTGAGAAATGAGAAGATTGGCTTTAAAATCCGCGAGCACACTTTACGTCGTGTCCCGTATATGTTGGTCTGTGGTGATAAAGAGGTGGAAGCAGGCAAAGTTGCCGTTCGCACCCGCCGTGGTAAAGACCTGGGGAGCCTGGACGTAAGTGAAGTGATTGAGAAGCTGCAACAAGAGATTCGCAGCCGCAGTCTTCAACAACTGGAGGAATAAGGTATTAAAGGCGGAAAACGAGTTCAAACGGCACGTCCGAATCGTATCAATGGCGAGATTCGCGCCCAGGAAGTTCGCTTAACAGGTCTGGAAGGCGAGCAGCTGGGGATTGTGAGTCTGAGAGAAGCGATCGAAAAGGCTGAAGAAGCTGGAGTAGATTTAGTTGAAATCAGCCCTAACGCCGAACCGCCAGTTTGTCGTATCATGGACTACGGCAAGTTCCTTTATGAAAAGAGTAAGTCTTCTAAGGAACAGAAGAAGAAGCAAAAAGTTATCCAGGTTAAGGAAATTAAATTCCGTCCTGGTACCGACGATGGCGATTATCAGGTAAAACTCCGCAGCCTGATTCGCTTTCTGGAAGATGGCGATAAGGCCAAGATCACGCTGCGTTTCCGCGGTCGTGAGATGGCCCACCAACAGATTGGTATGGAAGTGCTTAACCGCGTCCGTGACGATCTGAGTGAACTGGCAGTAGTCGAATCCTTCCCTACGAAGATCGAAGGCCGCCAGATGATCATGGTGCTCGCTCCTAAGAAGAAACAGTAAGGCCTTCAAGCAGCAAAATCTGTGGAGCCTTCGGGCCCCATAGGTTTTGTTCGCCTATGTTTCGTTTATTTAACAATGCGAAGTGGAAGTTATTAAAATGCCAAAAATTAAGACCGTACGCGGTGCTGCTAAGCGCTTCAAAAAAACCGGTAAAGGTGGTTTTAAGCACAAGCACGCTAACCTGCGTCACATTCTGACTAAGAAAGCTACCAAGCGTAAACGTCACCTGCGTCCAAAAGCCATGGTTTCTAAAGGCGATCTGGGCCTGGTCATCGCGTGCCTGCCGTACGCATAAGTCGTTAACGTTTAACTTTTTTAACTTAGAATAGATACAGGAGAGCACACATGGCTCGCGTAAAACGTGGTGTAATTGCACGTGCACGTCACAAGAAAATTTTGAAACAAGCTAAAGGCTACTACGGTGCGCGTTCACGCGTATACCGCGTTGCCTTCCAGGCTGTTATCAAAGCAGGTCAGTACGCTTACCGTGACCGTCGTCAGCGTAAGCGTCAGTTCCGTCAACTGTGGATTGCGCGTATCAACGCAGCAGCACGTCAGAACGGTATTTCTTACAGCAAATTCATCAACGGCCTGAAAAAAGCCTCTGTTGAAATCGACCGTAAGATCCTGGCTGACATCGCAGTATTCGACAAAGTAGCGTTCACCGCTCTGGTCGAAAAAGCGAAAGCAGCACTGGCATAAGCCAGTTGAGAGAGGGGGCTTTGCCTCCTCTTTTCATTTAACACCATCAGAAGATTGACATTTATCCGTGCAGGCTTTTCAATAAGGTCTAACGGTTTTTACCCTACAAGGTAACGCAAGCATGAATGCTGCTATTTTCCGCTTCTTCTTTTACTTTAGCACCTGACTTCAGGAGGCTAGCGCGTGAAAGATGAAACGAAAAACAGCGCCAGATAAGCCTCCCGATGGAGGCTTTTTTTGTGCCTGAAGTTAAGAGAATACGTCCAACAATTCGGTGTCTGCACCGACATAATGAGGAAAACCATGTCACATCTCGCAGAGCTGGTTGCCAGTGCAACGGCTGCCATTAACCAGGCCTCAGATGTTGCCGCGTTAGACAATGTCCGCGTCGAATATCTGGGCAAGAAAGGGCATTTGACCCTTCAGATGACTACCCTGCGTGAACTGCCAGCAGAGGAGCGCCCGGCAGCCGGTGCAGTGATTAACGAAGCCAAAGAGCAGGTACAGCAGGCGCTGAACGCGCGTAAAGCCGAGCTGGAAAGCGCAGTACTGAATGCGCGTCTGGCGGCAGAAACGATTGACGTTTCTCTGCCGGGTCGTCGTATTGAAAACGGCGGTCTGCATCCGGTGACTCGTACTATCGATCGTATTGAAAGTTTCTTCGGTGAGCTCGGCTTTACCGTGGCGACTGGCCCGGAAATTGAAGATGACTACCACAACTTCGATGCCCTGAACATTCCTGGCCATCATCCGGCACGTGCTGACCACGACACTTTCTGGTTTGACGCTACCCGTCTGCTGCGTACTCAGACTTCCGGCGTTCAGATCCGTACCATGAAGGAGCAGGAGCCGCCAATCCGCATCATCGCGCCGGGTCGCGTATACCGTAACGACTACGATCAGACCCACACCCCAATGTTCCACCAGATGGAAGGTCTGATTGTTGATAAAAACATCAGCTTTACCAACCTGAAAGGCACGCTGCACGATTTCCTGAACAACTTCTTTGAGGAAGATTTGCAGGTTCGCTTCCGCCCGTCCTACTTCCCGTTCACCGAACCGTCTGCGGAAGTTGACGTGATGGGTAAAAACGGCAAATGGCTGGAAGTGCTGGGCTGCGGCATGGTGCATCCAAACGTGCTGCGCAACGTGGGTATCGATCCGGAAGTGTATTCCGGCTTTGCGTTCGGTATGGGTATGGAGCGTCTGACCATGCTGCGCTACGGCGTAACCGACTTACGTGCGTTCTTCGAAAACGATCTGCGTTTCCTCAAACAGTTTAAATAAGGGCAGGACAGAACAATGAAATTCAGTGAACTGTGGTTACGCGAATGGGTGAACACCACGCTGGACAGCGACGCGCTTTCCAACCAGATCACCATGGCGGGTCTGGAAGTTGACGGTGTAGAGCCGGTTTCTGGCGCCTTCACCGGCGTGGTCGTGGGTGAAGTGGTTGAGTGCGGTCAGCACCCTAACGCTGACAAACTGCGCGTAACAAAAGTCAATGTGGGCGGTGACCGTCTGCTGGATATCGTCTGCGGTGCGCCAAACTGCCGTCAGGGCCTGAAAGTGGCCGTGGCGACCGTCGGTGCGGTGCTGCCGGGCGATTTCAAAATCAAAGCGGCTAAGCTGCGCGGTGAGCCGTCTGAAGGCATGCTGTGCTCCTTCTCCGAACTGGGTATTTCCGACGATCACTCTGGCATTATTGAATTGCCGCAGGATGCGCCAGTTGGTACTGATATCCGCGAATACCTGAAGCTTGATGACAACACCATCGAAATCAGCGTAACGCCAAACCGTGCTGACTGTTTAGGCATCATCGGTGTGGCCCGCGACGTGGCCGTGCTGAACCAGACTGAACTGAACGTGCCGGAGATCGCTCCGGTTGAGGCAACCATCAGTGACGTGCTGCCGATACAGGTAGACGCGCCTGAGGCCTGCCCACGCTACCTCGGTCGTGTGGTGAAAGGTATTAACGTTAAAGCGCCAACCCCGCTGTGGATGAAAGAGAAACTGCGTCGCTGCGGTATCCGTTCTATCGATGCAGTCGTCGACGTCACCAACTATGTTCTGCTGGAGCTGGGCCAGCCAATGCACGCCTTTGATAAAGATCGTATCGAAGGTGGGATCGTCGTGCGCATGGCGAAAGAGGGAGAAACCCTGGTTCTGCTGGACGGCAGCGAAGCGAAACTGAACGCTGACACCCTGGTGATTGCCGATCACAACAAAGCGCTGGCGATGGGCGGGATCTTCGGCGGCGAGCACTCTGGCGTCAACGACGAGACGCAAAACGTCCTGCTGGAATGCGCGTTCTTCAGCCCGCTCTCCATCACCGGCCGCGCACGCCGTCACGGTCTGCACACTGATGCTTCTCACCGCTACGAGCGTGGCGTGGATCCTGCGCTGCAATACAAAGCGATGGAGCGTGCGACTCGCCTGCTGATCGACATCTGCGGCGGCGAAGCGGGTCCGGTTATCGATGTGACCAACGAAGCGACGCTGCCGAAGCGTGCGACCATTACCCTGCGCCGCAGCAAACTGGATCGTCTGATTGGTCACCACGTTGCCGATGCGCAGGTGACCGACATTCTGACGCGTCTGGGCTGCGAAGTTACTGAGGGTCAGGACGAGTGGAAAGCCGTTGCGCCGTCCTGGCGTTTTGACATGGAGATCGAGGAAGATCTGGTGGAAGAAGTGGCCCGCGTTTACGGCTACAACAACATCCCTGACGAGCCGGTGCAGGCGGGTCTGGTGATGGGCAGCCATCGCGAGGCCGATCTGTCTCTGAAGCGTGTGAAAACCATGCTGAACGACAAAGGCTACCAGGAAGTGATCACCTACAGCTTCGTTGATCCTAAGCTGCAACAGCTGATCCACCCGGGTCAGGAAGCGCTGATCCTGCCAAGCCCGATTTCCAGCGAGATGTCAGCGATGCGTCTGTCCCTGTGGACGGGACTGCTGGGTACTATCGTTTATAACCAGAACCGTCAGCAAAACCGCGTGCGTATTTTCGAAAGCGGTTTGCGCTTTGTACCGGATACTCAGGCGAATTTAGGCATCCGTCAGGATCTCATGCTGGCCGGCGCCATCAGCGGTAACCGCTTTGAAGAGCACTGGGACCTGGCAAAAGGGACGGTTGATTTCTACGATATGAAGGGCGATCTGGAAGCGATTCTCGATCTGACCGGTAAATTATCCGAAATTGAATTCCGCGCAGAAGCGATTCCAGCCCTGCATCCGGGTCAGAGTGCGGCGATCTATTTAGACGGCAAACGTGTTGGTTTCATTGGGGTTGTTCACCCGGAACTGGAACGTAAGCTGGATCTGAATGGCCGTACCATCGTATTCGAACTGGAGTGGAACCCGGTTGCAGACCGCGTCATTCCTCAGGCGCAGGACGTCTCCCGCTTCCCGGCAAACCGCCGTGATATCGCGGTTGTGGTCGCTGAAAATGTGCCCGCAGCAGATATTTTGGCCGAATGTAAGAAAGTTGGCGTAAATCAGGTAGTTGGCGTAAACTTATTTGACGTGTACCGCGGCAAGGGCGTAGCAGAAGGTTTCAAGAGCCTCGCTATTAGCCTTATCCTTCAGGATACCAGCCGTACACTCGAAGAAGAGGAGATTGCCGCTACCGTCGCCAAATGTGTAGAGGCATTAAAAGAGCGATTCCAGGCATCATTGAGGGATTGAACCTATGGCGCTTACAAAAGCTGAAATGTCAGAATATCTGTTTGATAAGCTTGGGCTTAGCAAACGGGATGCCAAAGAGCTGGTAGAGCTGTTTTTCGAAGAGATCCGTCGTGCTCTGGAAAATGGTGAGCAGGTTAAACTCTCCGGTTTTGGCAATTTTGATTTGCGAGACAAAAACCAACGTCCGGGCCGTAACCCGAAGACGGGGGAAGATATTCCCATTACAGCCCGCCGCGTGGTGACCTTCAGACCCGGACAGAAGTTAAAAAGCCGTGTCGAAAACGCAACGCCCAAAGCAGAGTAATATGAACTAACTAAAAAGGCCGCTCACGCGGCCTTTTTTCTTTGCGCTATTTGCTAAACCCGCCGTAAAATCAATGATATCTCAACCGGATAACCTATCGTCTATGCTTGATCTTGCCCGCCGCCAGCACCGCTCCGATCTTCGCCGCCTGTGTCTGCTCGGGGTGCTGTTGATTGTCGCCACCACCGTCAGCCTGTGTGCGGGCGATCGGTGGCTGGGGCCGGAAAGCTGGTTTACGCCTGAAGGACAGCTCTTTGTCTGGCAGATCCGCCTGCCGCGGACGTTGGCTGTCCTTTTAGTTGGCGCTGCGCTGGCGCTGTGCGGCACGATCATGCAGGCATTATTTGAAAACCCTCTGGCGGAACCCGGGCTTCTCGGGGTCTCGAATGGCGCAGGCGTCGGGCTTATCGCCGCCGTGATGCTGGGGGGAGGCGAGCTCTCCGGCTGGGGGATTAGCCTCAGCGCCATCCTTGGCGCGCTGTTGATAACCCTTATCCTTCTGCGCTTTGCCCGCCGCCACTTATCCACCAGTCGGCTGCTGCTTGCCGGGGTAGCGTTGGGGATCATCTGTAGTGCGCTGATGACCTGGGCCGTCTACTTCTCCACCTCCTTCGATCTGCGCCAGTTAATGTACTGGATGATGGGGGGATTTGGGGGGGTTGACTGGCGTCAGGGGTGGCTGATGGTGCTCCTGATCCCGGTCATCCTGTGGACGGCGTTCCAGGCGCAGCCTCTTAATATTCTCGCGCTGGGCGAAACGTCTGCTCGCCAGCTCGGGATGCCGATTGGATTCTGGCGCAACGTGCTGGTTATCGCCATTGGCTGGATGGTAGGCGTAAGCGTGGCGCTGGCGGGGGCGATTGGCTTTATTGGGCTGGTGATCCCGCATATGCTGCGCCTGTGCGGCATTACGGACCACCGAACCCTGCTCCCGGCCTCGGCGGTTGCCGGGGCGGCAACGCTGCTGATTGCCGATATCATCGCCCGGCTCGCCCTGACGGCCGCTGAGTTGCCCATAGGCGTGGTGACCGCAACGCTGGGCGCGCCGGTCTTTATCTGGCTACTATTAAAAGCTGGACGTTAAAACACAACCTGTAAGTCAACCTGAGGGAATGCTATGCAGTCTGATATTCTGAATACCGAAGTGACGACCATTGACGGCGAGAAAACCACGCTGGAAGGCTACAAGGGCAAGGTGCTGCTCATCGTGAACGTGGCGTCGAAATGTGGCCTTACGCCGCAGTATGAACAGCTGGAAAACATTCATAAAGCCTGGGAAAAAGACGGCTTTACCGTACTCGGCTTCCCGTGCAACCAGTTCCTGGGCCAGGAGCCGGGTAGCGAAGAGGAGATTAAGACCTTTTGCAGCACAACCTATGGCGTGACGTTCCCGATGTTCAGCAAAGTTGACGTGAACGGTGAAAATCGTCATCCGCTGTATGCCAAACTGGTGGCCGCGGCGCCGACCGCCGTTGCGCCTGAAGAGAGTGGTTTCTATGAGCGTATGGCAAGTAAAGGCCGCGCGCCGCTCTATCCGGACGATATTCTGTGGAACTTCGAAAAATTCCTGATTGGCCGTGACGGTGAGGTCGTGCAGCGTTTTTCGCCTGACATGACGCCTGAAGATCCTATCGTGATGGAATCAATCAAGCTGGCGCTGGCGAAATAATGACGCTGCTGATGCAGCTCACGGACGTTGCCGGGAAGGGACGTCTTGAGCCTGTGACTGCCGCAGTCAACGCAGGTGAAATCCTTCACCTGGTTGGGCCAAACGGCGCCGGAAAAAGCACGCTGCTGGCGCGTATGGCGGGGCTGACCAGCGGGAAAGGGGAGATTACCTTCCTCGGGCAATCGCTCGTCGACTGGCTACCCGCTACACTTGCCTCCCGTCGAAGCTATCTGGTTCAGCAGCAGGTTCCGCCCTTTGCGATGCCCGTCTGGCACTACCTGACGCTGCATCTGCCTGATAAAAATCAGGTGGGATTGCTCAACGAGGTTGCTGCGGCACTCGGGTTAGACGACAAGCTTACCCGGCAGGCAAATCAGCTTTCCGGCGGCGAGTGGCAGCGCGTGCGTCTGGCCGCCGTCATCCTTCAGATCCATCCGGCGGGAAATCCTCACGGGCGGTTGCTGCTGCTGGACGAGCCGATGAGTGGGCTGGACGTTGCCCAACAGGCAGCGCTGGATACCCTGCTCAGCGCGCTGTGTCGCAAGGGGATTGCCATTGTGATGAGCAGCCATGATTTAAACCATACGTTGCGCCACGCGCATCGGGTGTGGTTGCTGGCGCGTGGCAAGCTGATTGCCAGCGGAACGCGCGACAGCGTGCTGACGGCCGCCAATCTTGCGAGCGCTTACCACATGTCGTTCCGGAGGCTGGATATTGAAGGCCACAAGATGCTCATTTCCACGGCGCAGGAATAACCTTTCTTGCACAGCTGCATAGATGCACGCTAAATTACCGAAAGAACAAAAAAAGCAGAGGATTCGTCTGAAATGCGATTCTGGTTTCTCCTTGTTGCGGCGCTCTTTCTTGCAGGATGCAGCAGCCATCGTGCACCTCCGCCCAACCCACGGCTTTCCGATTCCATTACGGTCATTGCCAGCCTGAACGATCAGCTCAGCAACTGGCGCGGCACACCTTATCGCTACGGCGGCATGAGCCGGGGCGGGGTGGATTGCTCGGGATTTGTGCTGATGACCTTCCGCGATAAATTTGACCTCCAGCTTCCGCGTGAAACGCGTATGCAGGCGAAAATCGGCACTGAAATTGATAAAGACGAGCTCCTGCCCGGCGATCTGGTCTTTTTTAAAACGGGCTCCGGTGAAAGCGGCCTTCATGTCGGCATCTATGATACCGATAATCAGTTCATTCATGCCTCGACCAGCCGTGGCGTGATGCGCTCCTCTCTGGATAATGTTTACTGGCGTAAAAACTTCTGGCAGGCCAGACGTATTTAACCGCTGCATAAAAATGCAGTGCGGAGGGCCTGGCGGTGAAAATAGACGTCAGGCTTTTCTTGCGGGTTGATTAAAGTTAAATTTTTGCCCAATTATTTATGTCCGCATGTGCCTGTTTTATCTAAAACTGGCTATTATTCAATAACCAGGATAAAATTAATTTAGATTCAGGGAAAAATCTGAAAATTAATACGGAAAGAATGAAATTAATCTTATTAAAATCAAGACAGTGGAATTGTGCCTGCAATTGCTCCAGGATGTTCTCTCTCATCTTTAATGCAGGACAAGCGCGATGATTATTACGCTAGATAATGCTTACCAGTCTGAACTTTTACTCCTTCCGGCGCGTGATAGTGCAGGTTTGCTTAAAGGTTTAGAGATTTTGGTTAACTTTACTGGCGTGGGTGCGGACGTACGGATCCCGACTGAACTGGTTATCCCACATCTTTCTCAGGAAGATGAATTAGCGCTGTTTCAGGAGAAACTGCAATTACTCGATACCTGTAAGCTATTTTTTATTCAGCATCAGTTAATTGCATGGATCAATATTACACCTGCAATTGTTGAGTTTTTATTAACTAATGAGAACGCTGTTTCAATCCTTGAGCGATATCCGTTTCTTGAGTTTACCGTTAATGAGAACTATCCAGGTTTAAATAACGGGAAAGACGATCCCTGTCTGGCAAGAATGGCGATCCATTTCCCCTTAGTGCTGGCTAACTTCGGTGCAGGGGCTGCGTCCCTTAAACCGGTTTATGATGGTCTGTTCAAACGGGTGATTCTGGATAAAAACTTTATCCAGCAGCGCGTGTCGGCACTCTCGTTTGAGCCTTTTATGCGCGCTATTCTTTGGCAGATCGCGCCGCATTGTCAGTCGGTCATGGTCTCGGGAATTGACGATCACGGCATCTTACAACGCGTGCTGCCCTTCAATTTTGGTGCAATGCAGGGAAGCCTGTGGCCTGCCGTCCCGGCAGAGCGGGTAACGACTCTCGTTCAGCAATAACCCCTTTCTTCGCCCGTGTTTACGTCCAGGGAAACCCTCTACACTTAAAGCAGGAGGACTTATGACCCTGTCTTTTACTGCTCACTGGCACGATGAATTACCCGGCTTTTACACCGCGCTTAAGCCAACGCCTCTACAGAACGCGCGTCTTATCTGGCATAACGATGCATTAGCGGATTCGCTTGGCATCCCTTCGACGCTTTTTCAGCCAGAAAAAGGCGCCGGCGTCTGGGGCGGCGAAACGCTGCTTCCGGGCATGAAGCCGCTGGCTCAGGTCTATAGCGGACATCAGTTTGGCGTCTGGGCGGGACAGCTCGGCGATGGCCGCGGCATCCTGCTGGGTGAACAGCTTCTGCCGAATGGCGAAACGCTCGACTGGCACCTGAAAGGGGCAGGGCTAACCCCGTACTCACGCATGGGGGATGGCCGCGCGGTGCTGCGTTCAACCATCCGTGAAGCTCTGGCTTCCGAGGCGATGCATGCCCTGGGGATCCCTACCTCACGCGCGCTGTCCATTGTCACCAGCGACACGCCGGTGGCCCGTGAAACGATGGAGCAGGGAGCGATGCTGGTCCGCGTTGCGGAAAGCCATCTGCGTTTCGGTCATTTTGAACACTTCTACTATCGCCGCGAGCCGGATAAGGTCCGCCAGCTTGCCGATTACGCCCTTCGCCGTCACTGGCCGCACCTGCAAAACGAGCCGGACCGCTATGTTCTCTGGTTCCGGGATATTGTCGCGCGCACTGCCGCAATGATTGCCCGCTGGCAGGCCGTCGGCTTTGCCCACGGGGTGATGAATACCGACAACATGTCCCTGTTAGGGCTGACGTTTGACTACGGTCCGTACGGCTTCCTTGATGACTATCAGCCGGGTTACATCTGTAACCATTCGGACTATCAGGGGCGTTACCGTTTCGACAACCAGCCTGCGGTGGGGCTGTGGAACCTTCAGCGGCTTGCGCAAAGCCTGTCGCCGTTTATCGACGTCGATGCCCTGAACGATGCGCTGGACAGCTATCAGGAGATCCTGCTGCGAGAATATGGTGTGTTAATGCGCAACAAGCTGGGGCTGATGACGCAGGAAAAAGGCGATAACGCGCTGTTGAATGGGCTGTTTGCCATCATGGTGCGTGAAGACAGCGACTATACCCGAACCTTCCGTATGCTGAGCCAGACCGCGCAGCAGAGCGCCGCGTCACCGCTGCGCGACGAGTTCATCGATCGTCAGGCGTTTGATGACTGGTTTGCCGTTTACCGGACGCGTTTACAGCAGGAACAGATTGATGACGATACCCGCCAGGCGCGGATGAAGGCGGTTAACCCGGCGATGGTGTTGCGCAACTGGCTGGCGCAGCGGGCCATTGAGCAGGCAGAGCAGGGGGATTATACCGAGCTGCATCGGCTGCATATCGCCCTGCGCACGCCGTTTGCCGACCGGGAGGATGACTATGTCAGCCGCCCGCCGGACTGGGGCAAGCGGCTGGAAGTGAGCTGCTCAAGCTAAGGGGCGAGAAAAACCTGCGGTGCGGCGTGCGCCGGATGTCTGCCGACGTGCACCTGCGCACCGTACCAGTGTGCCAGCGCGTCGGCCTGCAAAACCGTCTCCGGTATGCCCTGAGAAACAATCCTGCCGTTGTGTAACAGCAGGATCCGGTCCGACCATAATGCGGCAAGATTGAGATCGTGCAGCACCACGCAGGCGTGAAGATGGCCCTGACGGGTCAGCGATTTCAACAGGCGCAGCAGATGCTGCTGGTGGTAGAGATCCAGCGCGGAAGTGGGTTCGTCGAGAAATAGCCAGCCGCGCGGCGTTCCGTCACGCCACAGCTGCGCCAGCGCGCGGGCGAGCTGGACGCGCTGCTGCTCGCCGCCGGAGAGGGCATGATAACGCCTGCCGGCCAGCGGCAGGCAACCGGTCAGCTGCAACACCTCACGCACAATCGACGGTTCCGGGTGACGCGTCCAGGGCGCACGCCCCATGCCAACAATCTCCTCCACCTGCCAGTCAAATCCAGGCTGAGACTGCTGGCGCATCACCGCCCGATAGCGGGACAGCGTCTGCGGATGCCATTCATCCAGCGCTTTTCCCGCCAGCGAACAGCCGCCGCTGTCGGGTTTCAGGTAGCCGGTCAGCAGCCGCAGCAGCGTGGATTTCCCCGCGCCGTTGGGGCCGATCAATGTAACCAGCTCTCCCTGCGACAGTGACAGCGAAACGTTATCTGTCAGCGTGCGGCCAGATCGGGTAAAAGTAAGATTTTCAGCCGTATAACGTTCAGCCATGCTGTTCTCCACGACGAAAAATGAGCCATAAGAACCAGGGAGCACCAAGGATACTGGTGAGCAGGCCGACCGGCATTTCTGCCGGAGCGACCAGGGTGCGCGCGACCGTATCCGCCACCAGCAGCAGTAATGCGCCCGCGAGTACCGTGCCGGGGAGGGTTGCCCGGTGATCGGCGCCCAGCCACATGCGCATCAGGTGCGGCACCACGAGTCCGACAAAGCCAATCACGCCGCTGACGGCGACAGCCGCCGCGACCAGCAGGGCGCTGCATAACAGTAATATTCGCTGTACAAGGGCAACGTCCACGCCAAGGTAATGCGCTTCCTCCTCACCCAGTTGCAGTAAATTTAATGCGCTGGCACAACGCCAGATCGCCAGAACGGCAGGCACCATCAGCGAGGTCACGGCGAGCAGCGTTGACCACTGTGCCTGACCAAGACTTCCCATTCCCCAGAGTGAAAGCTGACGCAGCTGGGCGTCATTGCTGACCCACGAAAGCACACCCACTGCCGCACCGCACAGGGCATTGATGGCGATACCCACCAGCAACAGACGTGACAGAGAGGGGTCACGCTGCTTGCTGAGCAGGAAGATCACGCCAGTGGCTGCCAGCGCCCCAAGAAATGCCGCCAGCATAGGGGCGTAAAGCATCACCAGCGCGGGCAGCGAGAGCGGGAGCACCACCCACAGGGCGACGGCCAGCGCCGCACCGCTGCTGATCCCGAGCAGGCCCGGGTCGGCCAGTGGATTGCGGAACAGCCCCTGCATGACGCAGCCGGCGAGCGCCAGCGATCCGCCAATCACCAGCGCCAGCAGTACGCGGGGCAGACGGATGGTAAGCCAGATCTGGCGTAGCGTCTCATCGCTGCCGCTCCACAGCACGTTCACCGGCAGGCGTAACGCCCCAAAACCGGTGGCCATGAACGTCATGACGGTAAGCAACCCCGCCAGAAGCCATAACGATAACGTGATGCGCCGGGACATCAGGGCAGTTGCTCCGCTCTGGCACGCAGCTGTTGTATGGCTTTCGGCGTGCGGACGCTGAAGCCCAGCAGGGCCATATCATCAATAGCCAGCATCTGCTTGCTTCGTCCCGCTGGCGTTTGCGCCAGGCCGGGCAGTTTCCACAGATTTTCTTCGCCGCCCAGCGCGTTAAGACCGTCCTGCGAAATCACCACCAGATCCGGCTGGCTGGCCATCACCCCCTCCTGGGAAAGCGGCTGATAGCGGGTAAAGCCCTGCATGGCGTTCTGCAACCCGGCGGCGCGTATTGCCGCATCCGCGCCGGTCTGTTGCCCGGCCGCCATTGCGGTCATTCCGCCGTGGCTGAGGATAAACAGCACCCGCTTGTTGAGCGGTGTTGAGGGCAGTGCCGCCAGCGCCTGACGCAGCGAGTTGCGCAGGGTTTCCCCTTGCGCCTCATGATGCGTCGCCTGAGCTATCACCCGTACTTTTTCGTCAATCGTGCGCAGGTCAGGCGTGCCGGGAACGGTAACCACCCGGACGTGGCTCTGTTCAACCTGTTTCAGCGCCAGAGAGGGCTGCGCCTGGTCGCTTGACAGCACCAGCGTCGGGCGTACGGATAAAATCCCCTCCGCATTCAGCTGGCGAAGATACCCCACGTCAGGCAGCGCGTTTGTCGCCTGCGGCCACTGGCTGGTACTGTCGCGCGCAACCAGAGAAGACTCCGCGCCGAGGGCGTAGACGATCTCCGTCACGTCGCCGCCGAGGGCGACAATTCTCTCCGGCGCGGCGACGGCGACCAGCGGCAGGGCGCAGAGCAGGGCGAACCAGTTTTTCATGCGGCCAGCCCTTCTGGCGTCAGGGCGTCAATCTGGCGGCGCCACTGGTTCTGCTCAGGCTCGCCTTCGGTACGCTGCCCGTAGAGCTGGGCGATCTGAGTTCCGTCCGCAGCAAACAGCTCCAGGCTGGTAACGTGTCCGTCCGCCGTAGGCTTGCGCGTTACCCACGTCTCGGCGATAGTCTCCTCCAGCAGATGCAGGGTAAAGGTTGGGTTGAAGATGTTCAGCCAGCCCTTCATGGGCGTCAGTTTTTCCACCACACCGGTGAAGATCTGCACGCAGCCGCGGTTGCCGACGAAGATCATGATTTCGTTTCCGTCCTGTCGCGCCGTCTCCAGCAGCTGTGCCAGCGCGCTGTTATCCACCTTACAGGCCAGATCGTCACTCACCAGACGAAACGCCTGCTGGCGGCTCAGGTTATGGCGCTTCAGTAAGCTAAAGAACTGATGCACATCGGTCATGGAGCGCCACTCTTTCTCCACCGAGCCTGCATCAGCACCGTCGGAATGCGCAGGGGCATCGACAGCCTTCAGTGCCAGAGTGGGGTTATCGGCAATGATAAAACGGGTCAGCACGTCGCCCCAGGCGGCAACGTCGGTGTGATCCGTGGTGTAGACCTTCAGTAAAGCGTCGCCCTGATGATCGAAGAACTGAATGCTCTGACGTTCGCCGCGGGAGGTCGTTTCACTTATGTGAAACGCGCTCGCCCACTGGTTGAGGAACAAACGCAGATCCAGCGCGCGCGGATTCAGCACCAGCCCGGCGTGGCCGCCGAGGTGCTGGTTAGTAAACGCCCCGACCTGTTCGTGAACGGCGTATTCGTTACGGCAGATGCATTTGGTTTCCCCCACCGACTCCAGCGCTGCCAGAATCTCACGGATTTCACCGCGCAGCCGCCAGGCGTCGTGTCCAACGCGCGCAAATGCCAGCTCTGCTTCGCTGATGTGCATTAATCCGGCGATATCACGGGCGTACTTACCCGGATGTTCTTCTTTAAGCTCAAGCCAGCGTGTGTAGTGACCCATAATCTTATCCTTCTGAATCGTTGCCCCGAAGGGAATTACCATTGATAACTGACGAAGATCTTGCCGTTGCGGCCATCCTGCGGGATGCCTTGTGGTGACCAGTAGGCTTTGTCGAAGGCGTTCCCCAGCACGAGGGTGGTGGTGATGCCTTTGAACTGCTGCTGACCTTTATAGCTGACGTAGAAATCATTCACTGCGTAGCCAGGCTGCTCGCTGTAGCTGCTGCTGATGTGCGTTGAACGTTCGACGAAGGTGCCGATCCAGCCCACGGAGAAGCCGCTTTGCGCCACGGGGATATCCAGCTTGCTGGTGACGGTGTCCGGGTTGATGCTGGAGATGTATTCGCCCGTGTCGGTATCTTTCCCGCGCGTGCGGTTGTAGGCCACGTCCAGGTTGAACAAACTGGTCGCGTAGGTCGCCATCATGTCCCAGCCCCAGATTTTGGCATTTGGTACGTTATAGGACATGGTGGTGGCCGCCGCAAAATCGACGGTAGTGGAGATGTAATCTTTCGCTTTGGTGTCGAAGTAGCTGGCTTTGAACTCCAGCGCGTCGTTGGCGAGCAGCAGATCGTCAAAACGTAGCCCAAAACCGAACTCCTGGGTTTCGTTAGTTTCCGGACGCAGGTTCGGGTTCGGCACCCAGTAGTTGGTGTAGAAGCTGCCGATAGAGAAGTGCTTCGAGTCGTTATACATCTCGCCCATCGTTGGCGCACGGAAGGCCTGGGCGTAAGAGCCGAACAGCATCAGCCAGTCGGCTGGACTCACGGTTAACCCGGCGCGTGATGACCACTTATCCGCATCCACGTCGTCGTAACCGTCGCTGCTGCCGCGGTAGTTGTCGTAACGCGTCCCGCCGAGAAGCGTTACCGGCAGGTCGCGCAGGGTGATCTCATCCTGCAACCAGCCGGAGCTGAAGTCGATTTTCGCGTCCGGGAAGCCGGTGGTCGCGCCGCCAGAGTGTTGCTCCTGACGATAGTATTCCCCCCCGTAGGTCAGCAGGTGCGAGGCGAAGGAGTCGCTGAACAGGCGGGTGCGGTTTTCCACTTTGCCGCCTTTGGTAGTCTGCTTACGGAACTCGCCGCTGGCGTCGATGTTCTGGGCGTTGATCCGCGCTTCGGACCAGTAAATTTTCGCATCGGCGTTCAGCCAGTCGTTTCCGGCTGGCGCAATGCGGTAGCCAAGCTGGGCATCGCGCTGAATGGTGGAACGATCGGTCATCGGGTTACTGCTGCTGGCATCCGTGGTCTGCGGATTTTTCGGCTCCTGCGCGTCGTTGTTGTAGTAGCGCAGGGAGCCACTCAGCGTCTGCGCCGGATCGATTTTCCAGCTGCCTTTCGCCAGCATATTGTTGATGGATTCGTCGTTTGGCGCCCTCGCGCCGTCACTCTGGCGAATGTCGCCGCGATCGCGGCTGGACCAGGAGACCAGACCGTCCAGGGTATCGGTGCGGCCATAGGCGCTGGCACCCATCCCGATGCTATGATCGCCCGTTGCACCGGTAGCAAATACGCGATAGCCGCTGTTTTTACCTGCATCCAGCAGATCGCTGGCGTCGACGGTGTCATACGAAATTACGCCGCCCAGCGCGCCGCTGCCGTACAGCAAGGCGGAAGGACCACGTACTACTTCAATACGTTTGATCAGCGCCGGATCGAGGAACGTGCTGTTCAGGTGTCCGGTATCAGTGCCCTGGCGCACGCCATCCACCAGTATCAGCACGCCACGGCGGTCATAGCCCCGGAGGTTAACGTCCTGACCGTTGGTGCGCCCGGTGCCGTCCAGCATCAGACCGGGCACCTTGCGCAGCAGGTCGGCGGCGGAGCTGGCGGTCTGGTTTTCCGGCGCGGTGGCGTCAATCACGCTCACCATCATGGGGGCTTCAAAGGCGCTGCGGGCATTGCCGGTGGCGGTGACGGTGATTTCGTCTGCGGCGGCAAACGTAACGCCCGGCAGGGTGCTGACAATCGCCAGCGCCAGAAGAGACGGGCGTAAAGACGCGGATTGCAGGTGTGGCATAGCAACTCTCCATAAGAATTGAAAAGCGCTGGCTGCCTGGGGATCACCTGGGTGGCTGGCGAATGTGTTGTCTGGTTTATTTAGTCAGGATCAGTTTTCCGGCATTGGTCTGGCGCAGCAGGTAGTGCTGGCCGTCATGCTCGATAATGACCCGTCCCTCCTCACCCAACAGGCTTTTGCTGTCGATTCGGCGATCGGTGGGAGCAGGGGACGGTGCTGTGTGTGTTTTTGTTGGCGTTGCCGCGCTGTTATCGGTAGGTGACATAATGTTTATAAATAACAATCAATGTAACAATGATAATCATTATCAATAAACTGCAAATTCACGGCAAGCGTTTTTGTGAAAATTGTGTGACGGGATCAAATTTGGGGGAGAGGTGCGGTCTGATGCCCTCACCCCGACCCTCTCCCACGGGGAGAGGGAGAAGGGCACGTACCGTAGGCCGGGTAAGCGCAGCGTCACCCGGCAGGATTTTAAAAGCGTGTGTCCACGGCTGAAGCCAGCATCTCCAGCAGCAGCTCGCTGTCTTCCCAGCTCAGGCACGGGTCGGTGATCGACTGGCCGTACACCATCTGCTGTCCGGCAACAATTTTCTGTGTACCTTCCTTGATGAAGCTTTCCGCCATAATGCCGGTCACCGCGGTCGAGCCGCTGCGGATCTGCTGGCAAACTTCCTCGCAGACGTCCAGCTGGCGGCGGTGCTGTTTCTGACAGTTGCCGTGGCTGAAATCCACCACCAGATGCTCCGGCAGGTCAAATTCCGCCAGCGTTTCGCAGGCGGCGGCAATATCTTCTGCATGGTAATTCGGTTTTTTACCGCCACGCATAATGATATGTCCGAACGGGTTGCCGCTGGTCTGGTAGATGGTCATCTGGCCGTTTTTATCCGGGGAGAGGAACATATGGCTGGCGCGTGACGCGCGGATGGCATCTACGGCAATTCGGGTATTGCCGTCCGTTCCGTTTTTGAAGCCCACCGGGCAGGAAAGCGCCGACGCCATTTCACGGTGGATCTGGCTTTCGGTGGTACGTGCGCCAATCGCGCCCCAGCTAATGAGGTCGGCAATAAACTGTCCGGTCACCATATCCAGAAATTCGGTGGCAGTTGGCACGCCCAGCTCGTTAACCTGTAACAGCAGCTTGCGCGCCAGCGTAATACCGTGATTCACCCGGTAGCTACCGTTCAGATCGGGATCGGAAATCAATCCTTTCCAGCCCACGACGGTACGCGGCTTTTCAAAGTAGGTACGCATCACGATCTCCAGGCGATCCTGATACGTGCCGCGCAGCGTCTGAAGGCGTTGTGCATAATCCATTGCCGCGTCGAGGTCGTGGATGGAGCAGGGGCCAATCACCACCAGAAGACGTTTGTCTTCACCATTGAGAATTTTTTCGATGCGGCGACGGGAGGCCGTCACATGGTCCGCCACCTCGGCGGAAACGGGATGCAGCCGGGCCAGTTCAGCCGGTGTGACCAGGCTATCAATGCGCGCGGTGCGCAGTTCGTCGGTTTTATTCATGGAATGTCTCAGAAATTTTTTGCTTCATCGGCAGACTACCGGGAAGTGATGGGCATCACCTTAAACCAATCCCTGCTGATTTCAAGTTCGGGGCACGTCGCCCCGAAGATGGCGTGATAATAACTGAAACTGGATTAATGTACTAGCATATTAGTACATGCGGCGATTCAGCCCCATGATATCGAGGATTTTGGTGGCAATTTCTTCTACTGAATAGTTGGTACTGTTCAGCCAGGGAATTTGATTTTTCCGGTACAGCGCTTCGACTTCGGAGACTTCCATTCGGCACTGGCGCATCGAGGCGTAGCGGCTGTTCTCGCGACGTTCTTCGCGGATCGCTGCCAGTCGTTCCGGGTTGATGGTCAGCCCAAACAGCTTATGCTGGAGCGGCTTGAGCGCGGCGGGCAGCACCAGGTTATCCATATCATCGGCAATAAAGGGGTAGTTGGCGGCGCGAATGCCAAACTGCATGGCCAGGTAAAGGCTGGTGGGGGTTTTACCGCAGCGCGACACGCCGAGCAAAATCACCTGCGCCTGGTCGAGATTGCGCAGGGAGATCCCGTCGTCGTGCGCCAGGGTGTAGTCAATGGCGGCAATACGTGCATCGTATTTGGTCAGGTTGCCGGGGTTCAACCCGTGGGTACGGTGGGCGATCGGCGTCGGGTCGAGCTTCAGCTCGCTTTGCAAGGGAGCAACCAGCGCCTGCACGATGTCCTGACAGAAGCCCTCGCTTTGCAAAATGATGTTGCGGATCTCAGGGATCACAATGGAATAGAACACCAGCGGACGAACGCCGGTCTGCTGGTAAATGGCGTCGATCTGGTCCTTGACCGCTTTGGCCCGGCTCTCATTTTCCACGAACGGCAACGTGATGCTATTTATCGATACCGGAAACTGCGACATCACCGCGTGTCCCAGCACCTCGGCGGTAATCGCCGTCCCATCAGAAATATAAAAAACGTGGCGATCGACAGCATTATCCATTTTATCCACCCTGAATAGCGTACGTAATTGCCTGAAAGCATAAATTAAAAAAGTTAATTTCACAGCAAAGAACTTATCTGAATTTAAAATGAAATGGTGTTTTTGATTTTCCTGAAAAGTGGATTTCATTTTTCGAATAGCGGCTTTATTTCTATGGTTTTTGCCGGAATCTATAGGAATCATCGGGTTAGCGAGTGCCGGGAAACTGTCCGAAAAGTTGAAAATTTAAATTGCTTACACGATTCACCGTTTTTTTAGCGGAAATAAATATGCCAGTATAAATACGTAGTCAGGTGTTTCTTACTCCGATCAAATATCACAAAAGGATTGTTTCGATGTCCAACAATGGCTCGTCACCGCTGGTGCTTTGGTATAACCAACTCGGCATGAATGATGTAGACAGAGTTGGGGGCAAAAATGCCTCCCTGGGTGAAATGATTACAAATCTGTCCGGTATGGGTGTCTCCGTACCTAACGGGTTTGCCACAACCGCCGATGCGTTTAACCTGTTTTTAGACCAGAGCGGTGTAAACCAGCGCATTTACGACCTGCTGGATAAAACGGATATTGATGATGTCACCGAGCTTGCCAAAGCCGGCGCGCAAATCCGCCAGTGGATTATCGACACACCTTTCCAGCCGGAACTGGAAAAAGCCATTCACGACGCGTACAACCAGCTCTCCGCTGACGACGCGCAGGCCTCCTTTGCCGTGCGCTCTTCCGCCACCGCGGAAGATATGCCGGACGCCTCTTTCGCCGGTCAGCAGGAAACGTTCCTGAACGTTCAGGGCTATGACGCGGTGCTGGTGGCGGTGAAGCACGTCTTCGCCTCCCTCTTCAACGACCGCGCCATCTCCTATCGCGTCCATCAGGGCTATGACCACCGCGGCGTCGCGCTCTCCGCAGGCGTACAGCGCATGGTGCGTTCCGACGTAGGCTCTTCCGGCGTGATGTTCTCTATCGACACTGAATCCGGCTTCGACCAGGTGGTGTTTATCACCTCCGCGTGGGGTCTGGGCGAAATGGTGGTGCAGGGGGCGGTAAACCCTGACGAATTCTACGTGCACAAGCCTACGCTGGCGGCTAACCGTCCGGCAGTGGTACGTCGCACCATGGGCTCGAAAAAAATTCGCATGATCTATGCTCCGACGCAAGAGCATGGCAAGCAGGTCACCATTGAAGATGTGCCGCAGGAGCAGCGGGATCGCTTCTCACTGACCGACGCCGAAGTGGAAGAGCTGGCGAAGCAGGCGGTGCAGATTGAAAAACACTATGGCCGTCCAATGGACATCGAGTGGGCGAAAGACGGACACACCGGCAAGCTGTTTATCGTTCAGGCGCGTCCGGAAACCGTCCGTTCACGCGGTCAGGTCATGGAGCGCTACACCCTGCACGCGCAGGGCAAAATTGTCGCGGAAGGCCGCGCAATTGGTCACCGCATCGGTGCCGGTCCGGTGAAAGTGATCCACGACATCAGCGAAATGAACCGCATTCAGCCCGGCGACGTGCTGGTGACCGACATGACCGACCCGGACTGGGAACCGATCATGAAAAAAGCGGCTGCCATCGTCACCAACCGCGGTGGCCGTACCTGTCACGCGGCTATTATCGCCCGTGAGCTGGGGATCCCGGCGGTAGTCGGCTGCGGTGACGCGACCGAACGCATGAAGGATGACCAGAAGGTGACGGTCTCCTGCGCTGAAGGCGATACCGGCTACGTGTATGCCGATATCCTCGACTTCAGCGTGAAAAGCTCCAGCGTGGATACCATGCCGGACCTGCCGCTGAAGATCATGATGAACGTCGGTAACCCGGACCGCGCGTTTGACTTCGCCTGCCTGCCGAACGAAGGCGTGGGCCTGGCGCGTCTGGAATTTATTATTAACCGTATGATCGGGGTGCACCCGCGTGCGCTGCTGGAGTTCGACGACCAGGACGCAAAACTGCAAAACGAAATCCGCGAGATGATGAAGGGTTACGACTCGCCGAGAGAGTTCTATGTGGGGCGTCTGACGGAAGGGATCGCCACGCTCGGCGCGGCCTTCTACCCGAAACGCGTGATCGTGCGTCTGTCGGACTTTAAGTCCAACGAATACGCCAACCTGGTGGGCGGCGAACGCTACGAGCCGGAAGAAGAGAACCCGATGCTGGGCTTCCGCGGTGCCGGACGCTACGTGTCGGAAAGCTTCCGCGACTGCTTCGCGCTGGAGTGCGAGGCGGTAAAACGCGTGCGCAATGACATGGGGCTGGCCAACGTGGAAATCATGATCCCGTTCGTCCGTACCGTGGATCAGGCGAAAGCGGTGGTGGATGAGCTGGCGCGTCAGGGGCTGAAGCGCGGTGAGAACGGGCTGAAGATCATCATGATGTGTGAAATTCCGTCCAACGCCCTGCTGGCCGAGCAGTTCCTGGAGCACTTCGACGGCTTCTCCATTGGCTCGAATGACATGACGCAGCTGGCGCTCGGCCTGGACCGCGACTCCGGCGTCGTCTCTGAGCTGTTCGATGAGCGTAACGAGGCGGTGAAAGCGCTGCTCTCCATGGCCATCCGCGCGGCGAAGAAACAGGGTAAATATGTCGGGATTTGCGGCCAGGGTCCTTCTGACCATGAAGACTTTGCGGCCTGGCTGATGGATGAGGGGATTGATAGCCTCTCCCTGAACCCGGACACCGTGGTGCAGACCTGGCTGAGCCTGGCAGAGCTGAACAAGTAAAACCTGCACAACCTGAAAAAGGCGAGGATATCTGTCCTCGCCTTTTTTATTTTCCTGCGAATATGCTCACCATCACAAATAAAGCAAAAAACCAAATATCATAATTTATCTGTTAATTTAGACAATTGTTAGCGGGCAGGGCGTTGCTAATACTTGAGCCTTACCGCGTACATCCGTCGGGATGATGCGCGACTGGTTGAAATACGTTTTAACCTGATAAAAAGGCAAATAACAATGACAATCTCCTCTGTATTACGTACCAAAGATAAAATAGGTTACGGCCTCGGCGATATGGCCAGCGCGCTGGTCTGGCAAACGGCAACGTTATTTCTCGCTTATTTCTATACGGACGTATTCGGTTTGCCTGCGGCCATTATGGGCACCATGTTTTTAGTGGTGCGCGTGGTCGATGCGTTTGTCGACCCGTGCATTGGCGCGCTGGTGGACCGCACTCAGACCCGCCACGGTCGTTTTCGTCCCTGGCTGCTCTGGTTTGCCATTCCGTTTGGCGTGAGCTGCCTGATTACCTTCTACGTACCGGATGCCGGGGCGACGGCAAAAATTGTCTATGCCTGCGTAACCTATGCCATCCTGAGCCTGATCTATTCCGCGATTAACGTCCCTTACTGCGCCATGCCCGGCGCGCTGACGCTCGACCCGCGCGAACGCCACTCGCTGCAATCCTGGCGCTTTGGCCTGTCGTTTATCGGCGGGTTGATTGTAACGGTCATCGCGCTGCCGCTGGTCTCATTATTAGGCCAGGGGAATGTGCAAAAAGGCTATTTCTATGCCATGAGCCTGATGGGGCTGCTGGGCATTGTTTTATTCTTCTGCTGCTTCTTTATGAGCCGGGAGCGTTACTCGCCGCGCAATGACACCTCCGGCTCGATGCTGACGGATTTAAAACTGCTGGCCGCCAATAGCCAGTGGCGAATTGTTTTTCTGTTTAATATTTTACTGTTAACCGCCGTCGTGACGCGTGGCTCTGCGACCATGTATTACGTTAATTATGTTCTGTTACGTCCGGAACTGGTTTTTGCCTTTATTGTTTCCGGCATGGTGGCCTCCTTAAGCGGCGCATTATTATCTGAACGCCTGCTGGGCAAATTTGACCGGGTGCGTGCCTATCAGTGGACCATTATTTCTTTCGTTATTTTTGGCGCGCTGATTTTCTTCATTCCGCCTTCGCAGGTGTGGCTGATATTCGGTCTGAATATTGTGTTTAGTTTTATTCAGAACCTGACCACGCCGCTGCAATGGACCATGTTCTCCGATGTGGTGGACTA
The DNA here is from genome assembly GCF_049237125.1 of Enterobacter cloacae complex sp. GYL001. NCBI lineage: Bacteria > Pseudomonadati > Pseudomonadota > Gammaproteobacteria > Enterobacterales > Enterobacteriaceae > Enterobacter > Enterobacter cloacae complex sp. GYL001. Next base: position 744,206 of record NZ_JBMKGW010000001.1, read on the forward strand.
CGAAGAACACCGTAGTGGCCGCCGCCTGGACGGGCTGGTCTTTTCTACCGCCCTGTTTGCCATCAAGTTTGGGCTGGCGCTGGGTGGGGCGGTGGTCGGTTGGGTGCTTGGCATGGTGGATTACGCTCCCGGTCAGGCAAACCAGGCGCCTCACGTTCTCGCAACCATCAATGCCCTGTTCACCCTGATCCCCTGCGCGCTGTTCCTCTGCATGGTGGCGCTCCTTGCCATCTACAAACTTAACAGCCGGCTGGTGGACAGCATCGCCCGCGAGCTGGCCAGCAAACGCGATAGTCGAAACGATGCGGGGCAGCTCAGCCCGGCAACCCAATCCGCACTACAGGAGTAAACCATGACTGCGATCTACAAGGACGCGGGACGTTCCGTACACGAGCGTGTCGCTGATTTACTGGCGCGTATGACGCCGGAAGAGAAATTTGCCCAGATGCACGCGTACTGGCTGATCCTTGATGAACACGGCAACCACCGCGAGCGCAGCGATCTGAGCGATGAATTCGCCGGCGTGAGTGAACAGGCGTCCCTCAGCGAAAGGCTGAAGCTGGGCGTCGGGCAGATCACCCGCCCGCTCGGCACGCACATTGTTGATGCAAAAACCGGCGTGCGTGCCGCCAACCGCCTGCAACGCATGATGATGGAGGAGACCCGGCTCGGCATTCCGGCGCTGTTTCATGAGGAGTGTCTGGTGGGGCTGCTGTGCAAAGATGCAACGCTGTTCCCGTCGTCGCTGAACTACGGTTCTACCTGGGACCCGGCGCTGGTGCAGCGCACGGCGGAGCAGATTGGCAAAGAGGCCCGATCCGTCGGGTGCCAGCAGGGGCTGGCCCCGGTGCTGGATGTCTCGCGCGATGTGCGCTGGGGACGGACGGAAGAGACCTTTGGGGAAGATCCGTGGCTGGTAGGGGTGATGGCGACGGCGTACGTGAAGGGGTTGCAGGGCGATAAGCGCGATCTGCTGGCGACCCTGAAACATTACGTCGGCCACTCCTTCAGCGAAGGGGCGCGCAATCATGCGCCGGTTCATCTCGGTTTCAACGAGCTAAACGATACCTTCCTGCTGCCGTTTGAGATGGCGGTGAAGCTGGCCAACGCCGGTTCGGTGATGCCAGCCTATCACGACATTGATAATCAGCCAGGGCACAGCGACCATTTTCTGCTCACCACCGTGCTGCGTGAACAGTGGGGCTTCGACGGCATTATCGTGGCGGATTACGGCGGCGTCAGCCTGCTGCACCAGCACCACGGGATTTCTCACGATCCAGCACAATCGGCGGCTCTGGCGTTTAACGCCGGGCTGGACGTGGAATTGCCGAAGGATGACTGCGCGCGTCATCTGGCGGAAGCGGTAGAGCGTGGGCTTATCTCAATGGCGAAAGTGGATGAGATTGTGGCGCGCGTGCTCAGTGAAAAATTCCGTCTTGGGCTGTTTGAAAAACCGTACGCCGACGAAGACGGTATCGATTTGCAGAATGAGGCGACCCGGCAGGTGGCGCGCGAGGTGGCAACAAAATCGATCACGCTGCTGGAAAATAACGGCATTTTGCCCCTCGGCGGAAAACCCCGTGTAGCGGTAGTGGGGCCGACGGCGGACGATCCACTGGCGTTACTGAGCGGCTACAGCTTCCCGGTTCACCTGATTATCAGCGATATGGTTGAAGACACTTCGCAGGTGACTACCCCGCGCGCGGCGCTGGAACAGTACCTTGGCGCATCACAGATACGTTACGCCAAAGGGTGTCACATTATCGAAAAACGGATGGCGGGCGCACCGGTGTTCCCGGGCGACAGCGGCGGTAAGCCGATGCAGCAATCGCCGGTTTCACAACGCACGGATCTGATCCCCGACGCCGTGAGCGCGGCAAAAGAGAGTGACGTGGTGGTAGCCTGCGTGGGCGACCTCGCCGGACTATTCCAGAGCGGCACCGTGGGGGAAGGTTCGGATACCGATTCGCTGGATCTGCCGGGCGTGCAGCAACAGCTGCTGGAGGCGCTGGTGGCAACCGGTAAGCCGGTGATTGTCGTCATGACGGGTGGGCGTCCTTATAACCTTCAGGGGCTGGAAGAGAAGGTGGCCGCGCTGATGATGGCCTGGGCGCCGGGGCAGGAAGGGGGCTGGGCGATTGCCGATGTATTAACCGGCCGCGCGGAGCCGCAGGGCAGGCTGGTAGTGAGCGTGCCGAAAAACGCCGGGGCGATGCCGTACTACTATAACCACAAGCTGAAAAGCGGCGGCACGCCGTTTGCGTTCCATTTCGGCGCACTTTACCCGTTCGGTTACGGTCTCGGCTGGACGCAGTTTCGCTGGGGCGCGGCCCGCCTGGCGGAAAGCCGCGTCCCGATCGACGGAGAGGTGGCGTTAAGCGTCGATATCACCAACACCGGCGAGCGCAGCGGCAGCGAAGTGGTACAGGTGTACGTACGCGATAAGGTCGCCACGCAGGTGCGTCCGCTTCAGGAGCTGAAAGCGTTCCAGCGCGTTACGCTTTCACCGGGAGAAACCGCCACGCTGACCTTTACCCTGCCGGTGGAGATGTTTAATTTCACCCGCCGGGACGGGAAGCGGATTGTCGAGCCAGGGGAATTTGAGCTACAGGTTGGCGCGTCCTCGGCGGATATACGCGAGGTGGTGAACGTGCTGGTAACCGGGGAGACGCGGGAGCTGGCGGGGGAATGGCGCATGCTCAGCCGCTGTGACATTACACGGGCGTAAAAAGGATAAAAAAAAGCCCATCGTGGGAGATGGGCAAAGACTACACACAGCAATTCGTTGTTTCACTCAGGGGATTTCCATGCTTATAAATCAAGGTGTTGATTTATAACCGTGTCTTAATAGTAGGCATGCCAGGATTTTGAGTCGATCGGATTCGTCTCAATAGTTAAAGGCAGGTAAAGATTTCTTGAAGAGAATGACGGTTTTAGGCAGAAAAAGGCGGGTCTGACCAGTGTGCAGAGAATAAATAGTTTAGCAACGTTTAAGTATTGCTGTGGAGAGTGTAGCCGGGTAAGCGTTAGCGCCACCCGGCCTACGTTCTTACTGCGCGTTCTTATCTTCCAGTTCTTCAAGTTCGCTTAAGATGACGTCAGGGTCGGTTCCCGGCGGCGGCACTTCATGCACCCAGGCGGAGAAGAGACGCCAGGTTACCGCAAGCAGCACCGGACCGATGAACAGGCCAATCATGCCGAAGGCAATTAACCCCCCGATCACCCCGGACAGGATCAGAATCAGCGGCAGGTCAGCGCCCATGCGGATGAGGAGGGGACGGATCACGTTATCCATGGTGCCCACCACGCAACTCCAGACCAGTAGCACCGTGCCCCAGGTCGTGTCCCCCGTCCAGTAAAGCCAGATAATGCAGGGAACCAGCACCAGCAGCGGACCGAGCTGAGCCAGACAGGTCATCAGCATGACGACGGTGAAAATGGTGGCATAAGGTACGCCGGAAATTGCCAGCCCGATTCCGCCAAGTACAGCCTGCACCAGCGCTGTGACCACCACGCCGAGCGCTACCGCGCGGACGGCCTGGGCTGCCAGCAGCACGGCCGCATCGCCGCGTTTACCTGCCAGTCGGGTGGCGAAATGACGCACCCCCAGCGCAACCTGCTCGCCGCGCCAGTACAGCAGGGCGCTGAAGACCAGCATCAACGTACAGTGCATCATGAAGCGACCAATGTGCGCAGCCTGCCCCACAAACCAGGTGGTGGTTGTGCCGATGTACGGACGCACTTTGGCCATCAGGGCGCTACCGCCCATCTCCAGCAGGCTGTGCCAGCCGCTGTACAGTTTTGCGCCCACAACAGGAATACTGTTCAGCCACGCGAGATCCGGCAGCGTCATATCACCGCTGGTGACCGCGCGAATAACCGGGCCGCTACTGTCAACCAGGCTGTTAACCAGCAGTGCAATGGGAATAATAAACAGCAGGAACAACAGCAGCGTCATCACCAGCACGGCCAGGCCGCGGCGACCAAACAGCAGTTTCTGCAAACGTAAGAGTAAAGGCCAGGTTGCGACGACGACGGTCGCGGCCCAGGCAAATCCGAGCACGAAAGGACGAACAATCCACAGACACGCAATAATCATAATGGCTAAGAACAGCACCGACAGCAGTATCTGCGCGACATCCCTGGGCTGACGAAGATTGACCATAAACGAAACTTTCCTTAAATGAACACCAGCAAGGCTGATGGGAATATAAACCGCATCTCTCTAATCATTAGTGATTTCAGCGATTTTTGACAGGCGGATTTTGCCCGTAATTCTACGAAGCACATAAGAAAAAAATGTGATAAAACTTTCCAGACACAACGCAAACGATTTCACACTATTCTCATTAGGGTCGACAGCAATGATCCCACAGATTTCTCAGGCACCGGGCGTCGTTCAGCTGGTGCTTAATTTTTTGCAGGCACTGGAGCAACAGGGTTTTACAGGTGACACCGCCACCGATTATGCCGACAGGCTGACGATGGCGACCGATAACAGTATTTACCAGCTTCTTCCCGATGCCGTCGTTTTCCCGCGCTCTACCGCCGATGTGGCGCTCATCGCCCGTCTGGCGTCGCAGGAGCGTTTCAGCACCCTGGTCTTTACCCCACGCGGCGGCGGGACGGGTACCAACGGGCAGGCGCTGAACCAGGGCATCATCATTGATATGTCCCGCTATATGAACCGCATCATTGAGATCAACCCGGAAGAGGGGTGGGTGCGAGTGGAAGCGGGGGTGATCAAAGATCAGCTGAATCAGTTTTTGAAACCTTACGGCTATTTTTTTGCGCCAGAGCTTTCCACCAGTAACCGCGCGACCATTGGCGGGATGATCAACACCGATGCCTCGGGGCAGGGCTCGCTGGTCTACGGCAAAACCTCCGATCACGTTATGGGTGTGCGGGCGGTGCTGCTGGGGGGCGATATCCTCGATACCCAACCGATGCCGATCGAGCTGGCCGAAACGCTGGCAAAAGAGAGCACCACCAGCGGACGGATTTATCGTACCGTGCTGGAGCGCTGCCGCGAAAATCGCGAACTGATCCTCAACAAATTCCCGAAGCTTAACCGCTTCCTGACGGGCTACGATCTGCGCCATGTCTTTAATGACGATCTGAGCCAGTTCGATCTTACCCGCGTACTGACCGGGTCAGAAGGGACGCTGGCCTTCATCACCGAAGCGCGTCTGGATATCACCCGGTTGCCAAAGGTACGCCGTCTGGTGAACGTCAAATACAACTCCTTTGACTCCGCGCTGCGTAATGCACCGTTTATGGTGGAGGCGCGGGCGCTGTCGGTGGAAACCGTCGATTCAAAAGTTCTGAACCTGGCCCGGGAAGATATCGTCTGGCATTCGGTGAGCGAACTGATTACCGACGTGCCGGATAAAGAGATGCTCGGCCTGAACATCGTCGAGTTCGCCGGGGATGACGCAGAGCTGATTGAGAGCCAGGTGAGCACGCTCTGCCAGCGTCTGGACGAGCTGATTGCCCAGGAGGAAGGCGGCGTCATTGGCTGGCAGCTGTGTAACGATCTCTCCGGCATCGAGCGAATCTACGCGATGCGTAAAAAGGCGGTGGGGCTGCTCGGCAACGCGAAAGGGGCGGCGAAGCCGATTCCGTTTGCGGAAGATACCTGCGTGCCGCCGGAGCACCTTGCTGATTATATTGTGGAGTTTCGCGCGCTGCTCGACAGCCATGGTCTGAGCTATGGCATGTTCGGGCACGTGGACGCGGGTGTGCTGCACGTGCGCCCGGCGCTGGACATGTGCGACCCGCAGCAGGAGATCCTGATGAAGGAGATCTCCGACGAGGTCGTGGCCCTCACGGCCAAATACGGCGGCTTGTTATGGGGCGAGCACGGCAAAGGATTCCGCGCCGAGTACAGCCCGGCGTTTTTTGGCGAACAACTTTACGCCGAGCTGCGTAAGGTAAAAGCCGCTTTTGATCCCGATAACCGCCTTAACCCGGGAAAAATCTGCCCGCCGGAGGGCATTGATGCGCCGATGTTGCAGGTGGACGCCGTCAAGCGCGGTACCTATGACCGACAAATTCCGATTGCGGTACGCGCTTCCTGGCGCGGCGCGATGGAGTGCAACGGCAACGGGCTGTGCTTCAACTTCGATGTGAAAAGCCCGATGTGTCCGTCGATGAAAATCACCAGCAACCGCATTCATTCCCCGAAAGGGCGTGCCACGCTGGTGCGCGAATGGCTGCGCCTGCTGGCCGACCGCGGCGTTGACCCGCTCAAGCTGGAACAGGAGCTGCCGGAAAAACGCGCCAGCCTGCGCGGGCTTATCGAACGCACCCGCAACAGCTGGCATGCGAACAAAGGCGAATACGATTTCTCGCATGAGGTGAAAGAGGCAATGTCCGGCTGCCTGGCGTGCAAGGCGTGTTCAACCCAGTGCCCAATTAAAATTGACGTACCGGAATTCCGTTCCCGCTTCCTCCAGCTGTACCACACGCGTTATCTGCGCCCGATGCGCGATCATCTGGTGGCGACGGTGGAGAGTTACGCGCCGCTGATGGCCCGTGCGCCAAAAACCTTTAACTTCTTTATCAACCAGCCGCTGGTGCGCAAACTGTCAGAAAAACATATCGGCATGGTGGACCTGCCGCTGCTGTCGGTGCCATCACTCCAGCGTCGGCTGGTGGGGCACCGCTCGGCTAACATGACCCTGGAACAACTGGAAGCATTAAGCCCTGAGCAGAAAGCGAAGGTGGTGCTGGTAGTGCAGGATCCGTTTACCAGCTATTACGATGCGCAGGTGGTGGCCGATTTTGTCCGACTGGCCGAGAAAATCGGCTACCAGCCGGTGGTGCTGCCGTTCTCGCCGAACGGCAAGGCGCAGCACATTAAAGGCTTCCTCACCCGCTTTGCGAAAACCGCGCAGAAAACTTCAGATTTTCTGAATCGCGTGGCGCAGCTCGGCATGCCGATGGTGGGCGTCGATCCGGCGCTGGTGCTCTGTTACCGGGATGAATATAAGCAGACGCTCGGCGATAAGCGCGGTGATTTTCAGGTCTTACTGGTGCACGAGTGGCTGCCTGCGGTGCTGACGCAAACGCCCACTCAGGAGGTGAGTGGAGAAGCCTGGTATCTGTTTGGGCACTGCACTGAAGTGACGGCGCTGCCGACGGCGCCTGCCCAGTGGGCTTCTATCTTCGCCCGGTTTGGCGCGAAGCTGGAAAGCGTTAACGTGGGCTGCTGCGGTATGGCCGGAACCTACGGCCATGAAGTCAAAAACCACGCTAATTCGCTCGGCATTTACGAGCTGTCATGGCATCAGGCGATGCAGCGCCTGCCACGCAACCGCTGTCTGGCGACGGGCTACTCCTGCCGCAGCCAGGTGAAACGGGTGGAAGGTAACGGCGTCCGCCATCCATTGCAGGCTTTACTGGAGATTATCGGATGATCTGGAAACGTGCGTTCACCCTTGAGGCCTTAAATGCCATGGGCGCGGAGAACATGGTCGGTTTGCTGGACATCCAGTTCACGCGCATTGGCGACAACGAACTGGAAGCGACGATGCCGGTAGACAGCCGCACTCATCAACCCTTTGGCCTGTTGCACGGCGGCGCGTCCGTCGTGCTGGCCGAAACGCTGGGGTCGGTGGCGGGCTACCTGTGTACGGAAGGAGAGCAGAAGGTGGTGGGTCTGGAGGTCAATGCCAACCACATCCGCTCCGTTCGCAGCGGGCGCGTGCGCGGCATCTGCCGGGCGCTGCATGCCGGAAGCCGTCATCAGGTGTGGCAGATTGATATTCTGGACGAGCAGGATCGCCTGTGTTGTTCATCCAGGCTGACGACGGCCGTTGTGTAAAGTTTCCAGATGTCTTGCTTTTGGTCAAAAATTAGCCGCCTGATTGTGATATACTGGTCACGTTTTGAACATAAGCGAGGACATCATGGATACTGAAATAACCCCAACACAGCTGGCAATTGAATATTTACGTCGCGATAAAAGCAATCTGTCTCCCGCCCAGTACCTGAAAAAGCTGAAACAGCTTGAGCTGGAATTTACGGATTTGCTGGCGCTCTCTTCAAACGAACTGAAAGAAGAGATCTACTTTGCCTGGCGGTTGGGCGTTCACGTCCATTAAGCAGTGAAGAAAAGGCCGCAAGCGCGGCCTTTTTTGTGTCTGACATTCAGTATCTGGCAGGCAGTTTGTTAATTTTAATCAGCCGGCCTTCTTCCATTTCGATGAACCCACCCGTTTTCAGATCAGCCAGGATCCGCATTACGCCACTGCGGGAAAGATGGGTTTTATCCCTGATATACCTTTCCGCCGTCACGCTGCGTCGGTAGCTGTCATCTTCCTGCATCAGCAGCACGAGCTGCTGGCGAATCATCTCGTACGCGGTTGGCGCGCCTTTCGGCATGACGTTGTGATAGAGGCGGTTATAGACAAACATCAGATGATTAGAAAGCAGCCCCCACAGCGCCTTCTCTTTGATAATTTCAGCCACCCGATCGGTCGTGAGCACACCAATCAGGCAAGGCGTTACCGTTCGGAGGTAGTCATTAAAATAAATGTCCGTCAGGTTAGCGAGGCCAAACAGGGCGGGACTGCGCGCCGTTGAAAGCATCATGTCGTCGCTTCTTCTGTATATGGCGACCGTGCCGTCAAGAATTAAATAACACATGCTCTGCCCGTCAACCTGGAGATCAAGTTGCTCGCCGGGATCGGTTTTATGCGTGGCGCAGTGCGGCTGTAAATGAGAAATCAGTTCCTGAGCATAGGGAGAGCCGCGATGCGATGGTTTGTCAGAAGACATAGCGTTAACCTGGAAAGAGACTGTACTCTCTATAGTGTCGCTCTTCTTTTCCACCTTCTCCAGAGATAAATACAGCCTCAGTACTTACGGGGTAAGTGATGGATCTCTACTAGTACGCCACGCTCCATGGTGATGTATTTCCCCGTCCGCAACTCCGCGAGGATCCGCATAATGCCGCTGCGTGAAAGATAGGTGCGGCTTTTGATATAGGCCGCGGCGGTAATGTTTTGTCTTATGGCTTCCGGCTCCTGCATCAACTCAACCAGTTGAAAGCGGATAATGTCATAAGCCGACATTTGCGATATCTGGGCACAATGTTCGTAGACGCGCGATGCGGTATAGATCAGCAGGTTTGAGAAGTGCTCCCGTAAATTCTGTTGTGCGACAACATGATTGAAACACGCCAGCGAAACGCTGGCCACCTCTGAGGTTTCCAGCGCTCTGACGTACAGGTGTTCAGACGATAACTGGCTGCTCACGCCGAGTATAAATGGCGCGGATTCAGAATTTAAGACGATACCGTCCCCGCGACGGTGCAACGCCACGCTGCCATGCAACAGTAAAAAGCATTGACGGGTATCGCCGGAGCAATAATGGATAATTTCTCCTCTGGCAATAATGCTTCTCTCCGCATGCGGCAAAACATTATCGATTATTTTTTCAATGTGCTTAAAAGGCTTAGCGCCGAGCACTGTTGACTTATCAATATCTGACTCAGGCGCGAAACGGGTATTCATGTGAAACCTCACTGACTGATGCGATCATTTTTTGATCGGCATAAAGAATTATCTTAAAAACCAGCAGATCAGGGAATGTTTGCGGCGAGTCTAATTATAGACTCGCTTTTTTTTGAGTCTTAATTAATTGAAATTGAAACCTTTTTTATTCAGGTCTAAAAGTAGACTTTGGCCATTATTCTTAAGGTGTTTCCGAGTGAATATGTTTTGTAATTGTTAAAAGAGGGTCTACAGCTAGACCTCAAAATTGATTGTATGCGGAAAAAGAGTTGTATAAATTTTGACTCGTCGGAAGGTCTTTTGTTTCTGCAACTGAATGTCGGTAATAAATAAAGTAATACGGGATATAAAATTATGAATACAAAATTGATGATGGCAATGTTAGCGGCAGGTTCTGTACTCACCATGACCAATGCATTCGCAGCGGCCGGTACCGTTAATTTTAACGGGAATATTCTGGATTCTGCCTGCGACGTTGATGTGGCATCCCAGAATCAGGTGGTGGTATTAGGCGATTATTATAAAACGGAATTCCCGACAACCGGGGCGAGAACGGCTGCGACGCAATTCAATATTATTTTGAAAAACTGTCCGGTAACGGTCACCAATGCAAAAGTCCGTTTTGACGGCACGCCGGATTTAACCAACGCTAGCCTGCTGGCGATTGATACGTCCGTGGCGGGGGCGGCCACCGGGGTGGCGATTAACCTGATGACGGCAGATAAAGCCGATCTGCCGCTGCACGGCAGCAACAGCTATATTTACCCGCTCAGCAGTACGGCTGATAATACGCTGAACTTCTACGCGCAGTATATCTCCACCGCGGCATCCGTGACCGCGGGCCCGGCTAACTCGGTCGCAAACTTCTCAGTGGTGTACAACTAAGTCAATGGCAGTAATTGGCGGGGGGCCGCCCGGCCCCTTGTTTTATGAGGTAAAAAAAAATGCGTTTTATCACGACAACGGGCCTGGCTATGGCGCTGTTACCGCTGACGTTAACATCCGTCAGTGCAGGAGTAATTATTGGCGGCACCCGTATTATTTTTGATGGGACTAAAAAAGAGGCGTCAATAGGTATTACTAATCCTGATAACGTTCCTTATTTAATCCAGTCGTGGATAGATGTTCAGGATGAACAATCGGGTAAAGCGCCTTTTATTATTACGCCACCACTGTATCGGCTGGACGGCGGGCAAAAAAACCTTGAGCGTATTGTCATGACCGGCTCACTGCCTCAGGGGCAGGAGAGTTTATTCTGGCTGAACATTAAAGCTATTCCTTCAGCCTCAAAGCAGATGAACTCGCTGCAAATTGCCGTCAAAACGCGCATCAAATTAATTTATCGACCAGAGACTCTTCGTGCGTCTACCCCCGAGGAGCAAGCCAATAAATTAACCTGGCGTCGTGCGGGAAATACCCTTCAGGTTAATAACCCTACGCCGTACGTTATCAATTTCAATGAAATTACGTTGGGTAATAAGAAACTTGACGATGTCACGTACGTGATGCCTTCAGGCACAGCCCGTTTTCCGTTACCGAACGGAACCAGTGGCAATACGCTGACGTTTAAAGTCATTAACGATTATGGCAGCCCTGGCGAATTACACCGGGCCAGTTTGTGATCCTTACGCGTTAATCAGGTGTTCGTCATGACAACGGCATTGAATGCAATGCAGCCTGCGCGCCTGGCAATATTTATTGCCCTCGCGCTTGCTGGTGTCTCTCCCACACTGTATGCCAGTGAGACGTTTAATACGGAACTGGTAGAGCTGGATAATCCCGGAATGGGAAAAGCGGATTAATCTGCCTTTGAATCCGGCTCGCAGGCGCCCGGGACATACCACGTTGATATTATTCTTGACGATCGGCTGCTGGAAACGCGGGATATTCGTTTTATGGCAGTGAAGGATGCTAACGGCAGTGAAACGTTGCAGCCGTGCCTGAGTATCGGGCAGTTAAAAGCGTGGGGCGTGAAAACGGCGCTTTTCCCACAGCTTGCCGCCGGGGAAGGTGAATGCGCCGATCTCAGGGCGATCCCACAGGCCAGCGCGGATTTCCAGTTTGGCGCCCAGCGTCTGGCGATTAGCATTCCACAGGCGGCTATAGACCTGCCAGCGAGAGGTTACGTTCCGTCGGATATGTGGGATGAAGGCATTACCGCGGCCATGCTCAACTACAGCCTGAGCGGGGCAAACAGCCGGGCAAGAAGCGGGGCAGGCACCCGCAGCGACAGCCAGTATGCAAACCTGCGGCCGGGGATCAACGTCGGTCCCTGGCGGTTACGCAACTACACCACCTGGTCCCGCGATGCGTCCGGCCAGGATAAGTGGGACAACGTCTATACCTTGATGCAGCGCGCGATTATTCCCCTGCAAGCCCAGCTTACGCTCGGAGACAGTTCCGCGCCTGCCGATGTCTTTGACAGCATGCCGTTTCGCGGCGTCCAGCTGGCGTCCGACGACGATATGCTGCCGGATTCCCTGAAAGGCTATGCGCCGGTGGTGCGCGGTATTGCGCGAACTAACGCGCAGGTCGTGGTGCGTCAGAATGGCTATCAAATCTACCAAAGCTATGTGGCGCCGGGCGCGTTTGAGATCGCGGATATGTATCCCACCGGCGGCGCGGGCGATCTTGATGTCACGATCGTCGAAGCTGATGGTAGGGAGCAACATTTCACCCTGCCGTACGCTTCGCTGCCGGTCCTGCAACGGGAGGGGCGCCTGAAATATGCCCTTACCGCCGGGCAGTATCGCTCGTATAACCGTAGCGTGGAGAAAACCCCCTTCGGGCAACTGACCGGAATTTACGGCCTCCCTCACGGTATTACGCTCTATGGCGGCGTCCAGGGGGCAGATAAGTACCAGTCGGCGGCTCTGGGGGTGGGCAAGAATATGGGCGATCTCGGGGCGATATCCGCAGACGTCACTCAGGGCTGGTCAACGTCGGAGCATGCCGTGAAAACAAACGGTCAGTCGTGGCGGGCCCGATACAGCAAGAATTTTATCAATACCGGGACCAACTTTTCGATTGCCGGGTATCGCTACTCGACCCGCGGCTATTACGGCATGCAGGACGTCCTCGATTCGTACGGCGACAGCAGCGCGCTTCAGGACAGGCGACGTAACCGTGCCGAGCTGACGATGAGCCAGACGCTGGGGGACAACCTGGGCGCGCTTACCCTCACTGCGGCGCGGGAAGATTACTGGAATGACGGTAAGTCTATGGCTTCGTGGAGCGTCGGCTATAGCAACTACTGGCACAACATCAGCTATGGCCTGACATGGACTTACAGCAAAAATGTCCGCTCAGCGTCAGAAACCCGCGACAGCCAAAAAAACGCTGACCACGACCAGCTTCTGGCGTTCAACGTCAGCATTCCGCTGGATAAATTTTTGCCGCAGACATGGGCTAACTATGGCATGAACGCCAGCGGGAATAACGGGACGACGCATAACGTCGGCCTGAACGGGGTAGCGCTCGAGAACCGTGCCCTGACCTGGAGCGTACAGCAGGGATACGGCACAGAGGGCGTGGGCTATACCGGCAATGTTAACGCGGACTACAAAGGCGCCTATGGCGAAGTCACGGCAGGTTATGGTTATGACAAAAAAAGTGAACGCCTGAATTACGGGCTGCAAGGCGGCATTCTCGCCCATGCTGATGGCATCACGCTTTCCCAGCCGCTGGGGGAGACCAGCGTCTTAATCAAAGCCCCCGGCGCCCACGGCGTGGATATCCGCAATCAGCCCGGTGTACGGACAGATTTTCGCGGATATACGGTCGTGAGCAACCTTTCTGTCTACCGGAAAAACGATCTCACCCTCGACCCGGAAACGATGCCGGACGATGTCGAGCTGGAGATCAACACTCGCACGGTGACGCCGACGCGGGGAGCGGTGGTGAGAGCCGATTATCTGCCGAAGTCAGGTCGCCGGGTGCTGATGACCTTGATCGACAACGACCGCGCCGTTCCGTTTGGGGCGGTGGTCACCCTTGTGGGTGATGACAGCGGCAGTTTTATTGTCGGCGATCGCGGTCAGGTCTATTTAACCGGGATGCGCGAGCAGGGAACGTTAGTCGCTACATGGGGAAGTCAATCCAGTCAGCAATGCCGCGCTGATTTCACGCTGCCGAATCACTCAACGTACGGTGGGATCGCTGATATGCGCGCCACCTGCCGTCAGGAACGCTAACATGAAATGTCTTAACGCGATGCTGCTGCTCTGTTTGCTCGCGGCGGCAAATATGGCTCGTGCCGGTACCTGCACCACCATCACCCCGCAGCTTTCAACCCTGTCCGTGGGGACGATCAACGTGCAGCGCGATGCGCCTGTCGGCACAGTGGTATTTTCTGGCGCGGCGTCAGCCACAGGCTCCTATCTTACCGGGTGTACTAATCCGCTGATGCTGGGATTCAGCCTGCGCTACAACGGCGCCACGTTGAGCAGCTACGGCAACCATGTTTACAACACGAACGTCAGCGGGATAGGGATACGCTTTTCTTCCAACGGCTATTTTGAAAACCCGAGCAATACGTTCTCGTACAATGCGCAGACCTCCTATGTGGACTGGTACGGCGGGAGGATTGAGCTGGTGGTGACGGGGCCGGTCTCATCGGGGGCATTAACGCCGGGGACGATCGGCGTCGTGACGCTACAGGGAAGCGATGGCCTCTACCGTGACGGTCTGACCACGCAGCTCACCTCCGGCACCATCAATGCGCTGGCGTGCACGGTGAATACGGCCCAGCTGACGTTTCCGATAGGGGATATTCCCGCCTCGGCGTTCGGCTCCACGGTGGGCACCACGCCAGCGGGAGCACAGAACACGCAAAACCTGGGCCTGACCTGCGCCGCCGGAACCAATATTACGGTCTCGCTCAGTGGAATACAGAACCCGGACAGCGCCAATACCAGCGTGATGGCCTTAACCGGGCAGGGAAATGCCGGCACTGCGAAAGGGGTGGGGGTGCAGCTTATCTATAACGGTGCACCGCTGGTGATGAACAGCCGACTATTCTTGCGGCAGTCTGCCGGGGGGCAAGAGACGTTGCCATTAACGGCCCGGTATTACCAGACGTTAACCCGCGTGGAGTCAGGTTCAGCGAATGCCTCCGCCACCCTTAATTTGACCTACCAGTAGCAGGTAAGAAGATGAAAATAAGATGCAGGACACTGCTGTTACTTGCCTTACTCAGCGGGAAGGTATGCTCCGCTGATAGCGTCAACATCGGTGTGACGGGAAATATCGTTGCGTCGCCGTGCATATTTAATGGCGGCAGTAACAGCCTCGATGTCAACCTGGGCAATATTCAGGCAACCAATATGGCGACGCCGGGCTCAACATCGGATCCGGTGCCTTTCAGTCTGCTGTTTACCCAGTGCCCAACGGGAACGCAGAGTGTGACCGTCGCTTTCACCGGCAGCCCCGATCCCGAGGCGGGAGCGGACTATTTCATGAACAGCGGTTCGGCCACGCACGTGGCGATAGCCATGCGCGATGCCCAAACCGGCGCGCTTAAAGGAACAGGCACCAGTATGACCCAGACCATTGCCGCGGACAGAACCGCGACATTGGCTATGCTGGCCTCGGTAAAATCCATGCCGGGAGGCGCCACGCCGGGAAGCATCAGCGCGGTTGTGGTAATGACGATGCAGTACAACTAAATGCCGGTGATAAGCCTTTTTTAAAGACGTTGGTGTGAACTATGTTAAATATTCTGATTCAGGAAACGGATCTGTTTTTTCAGGCTGGGCTACAGAGCTTTTTCGACGATTTTTTTAAGCATAACTTTCATCGCTCCATCACATTTCACCTGGCGCTGACCAATGAAAACGTCAGCCAGGCTGATATTATTGTTCTTTCATTATGTCAGGGGGAAACGCTGACCTGTTTTCCGGAGTTACTGGCCCGGCAAAAAGGAATTGTGATAGGTCTCGTCGACGATGAACTGCGCTTTTCGGCGCTGCCTTCCTGCTTTCAGGACATCATTTTTCTCCCGCGCCGGGCGTCGCTTGACCGTATTAGCGGCGTTCTGTTTATCGCGTGGTTCAGGACGCAATTACCAGGTTACACGTTGAATAAAAAGACCTGTTTCGACTGCCAGCATAAAGGTTTATCCCGGCAATAGATTCGTATTATGGTCAATTTTTACCGGGGGCTGTCGGTGGTGCAGACCGCGAACGCGTTGAAGATGAGCGAAAAAACGGTCTTTACCCATAAATATATGATGATGCAGAAATTTAATCTGCGAAGCGATTACGAGCTGATCGTACTATTGAGAAGGCTGATGGAGAAAAAGAGCCGTCCGAACCTGCTTCGCGATTACCTGGAAAATAATTATGCACAACAGATAACGTAAAACAGCAGCGGATAGCGGGCCGGGCAGCGATAGCCGCCACCCGGCAATGCATTTAAACGTTAACCGCAGCGATCAACCGCGTCTTCATGGTCTGGTATGCGGAAGCCGCAAAATCCTCCGCCCAGCGCTGGTCCTCGATCGCCTCCAGCTGCACGGCGCAATACTTCGTTTCCGGCGTTCTGGATATCGGGTCGAGATTATCCTGCGTCAGCTCATTACAGGCGCCAATCCACCACTGGTAGGTCATATAGATTGCTCCCGCATTGATGCGCTCGCTGATGCTGGCGCGCGTGATCACTTTACCCCGGCGTGAACGTACCCAGACCAGCTGGCCCTCGGCAATCCCCCGTTCATCCGCATCGGCCGGGTTCATTTGCACCCGGCCCGGCTCGTCGGCCAGGCTTTGCAGCGCCGCGCAGTTCCCGGTCATTGAGCGACAGGAGTAGTGACCCACTTCGCGCACCGTGCACAGTACCAGCGGGTAATCCGCATCCGGTGTCTCCGCCGGGGCGCGCCAGGGGGCGGCAAATAGCTGTCCTTTGCCAGTAGGGGGGTCGAACTGATTATCCTTGTACAGGTAGGGGGTGCCGGGATGATCGAGGGATGGGCAAGGCCACTGCACATGGCCCATCTCGCCCATTTTTTCGTAGGTCACGCCGTAGAAGAGGGGGCACAGCTCGCGCATTTCGTCCCAGATCTGCTGGTTATCCTCGTAATGCATGGGATAGCCCATCTCCGTGGCCAGCAGGCTGATAATCTCCCAGTCGCGCTTCACGTTGCCGCTGGCCTCAATGGCTTTGCCGAAACGCTGGAAGCCGCGATCGGCGCAGGTGAACACGCCGGCGTGTTCTCCCCATGAGGTAGCAGGGAGCAGCACGTCAGCCACCTCTGCCGTTTTGGTCATAAAGATGTCCTGAACCACCACAAAATCGAGCGCCTCAAAGCCGCGGCGGACCAGTCCCAGATCGGCTTCTGTCTGAAGCGGATCTTCCCCCATGATGTAATACGCTTTGATCTTTCCTTCCAGCGCGAGATGCGGCACTTCGGTGATACGCGTCCCGACGCGATCGTCCATCCGGTTGACATTGATTTTCCACGCATCGGCAAATTTCAGTCTGACCGCCGGGTCAGTGACGTCCTGGTAGCCGGGGAACATATTGGGCAGAACGCCCATATCGCAGGCACCCTGAACGTTATTTTGCCCGCGAACCGGACCCACGCCGACGGCAGGGCGGCCCAGGTTGCCGGTCAGCAGCGCCAGGCTGGAGAGACCTTTCACCACATCGACCGCCTGACCAAACTGCGTGACGCCCATTCCCCACATCACCGTTGCTGAAGGCGCCGCTGCGAACATGCGCATTGCCTGACGAACATCCCGCGCGCGGATCCCCGTCAGATGTTCAACCTGCTCGGGGGCGTAATCTTTTACCGTCAGCCGGTACGCCTCAAGCCCTTCTGTAAAGCGGGCAACGTAGTTTTTGTCGTACAGTTCCTCTTCCAGCAGGACATAGCCAAAGGCATTGACCAGCGCCATGTTACTGCCATTTTTTAGCTGAAGATGAAGATCGGCAATGCGTGCCGTTTCAATATGACGCGGATCGCAGACGATGATTTTAGCGCCATTTTCACGTGCTTTAAGCACGCGTCGGGCGACGATGGGGTGAGAGTCGGCGCAGTTATAGCCGAATACCAGCAGGCATTTTGAGTTTTCAATATCGTTAATGGAATTGCTCATGGCGCCGTTGCCGAGGGTCTCCTGTAAACCGGCAACGGACGGACCGTGACAGACGCGGGCGCAGCAGTCGACGTTGTTAGTATTCAGCACCGCACGGGCAAATTTTTGCATCACATAGTTGGTCTCATTGCCCGTTCCCCGTGAGGAACCCGTGGTCATAATGGACCGAGGGCCATACTGTTCTTTGATGCTTTTAAGCCTGTGAGCGGTATAACGAATGGCCTCTTCCCAGGTAACAGGGGTAAAGGCCTCGCCTTTGCTGTAGCGGATCATGGGCTGCGTCAGACGGGGGGTAAGCAGCCGTGTGTCGTTAAGAAAGTCCCAGCCGTAGAAACCTTTCAGGCAAAGCGTGCCCTGATTGGTTACGCCATCAGCGGCTTCGGCATGGATAATGCGGTTATTTTTTACGACGAGGTTTAGTTTGCAGCCTGCACCGCAGTAGGGGCAGACGCTGGCGATTTTTTTCATCAATAACAGACCTGTTAAGAAATGAAGCAATGTTTACTGGAAAGCCCAGTCCCTTAGCGGACTAAGCAGGATCCATGCCACATTCAGCGTTCTTGATTAACAGGGCGTTTGTGGAGAGAGGGTGTGTCATCGTCAGTCTGTTCGTCAGAATTGACGATGACACGCTATCCGTAGGGATGGGGGAGGCGTTAAAGATCGTCCATGGTGTAACCGACGACAATTTCCAGCGTCTTGCGGATCACATCCGCCTTAACGACATCGTCGGTGGATTCCAACGTCTGGATTAGCCAGAGAATGATCGCTTTGTTGGTCAAATGACCTTCGGAAGCAAGAACACAACGAACCGCAGTCGAAAAAATGGCAGACTCTTCAGCAAAGCGATCGCCTGCGTGACGGAAATACTCCGACAACGCGCTATCTAAAAAGGCGGAGTGGTATTCGGGTTGAAGCTGAATATTTTGTCTCATTTGTTCTCACCGTAGCTGTAAAGTTGTAGTCAATGTATCTTTTTAGGATCGGACGGTTTTCCATTTCCAAATAACGGCACTACATTGTCTCGGTTATTTTTGAGAGATCCCTCTCTCTGTATTCGTCCTTGTGCGGTTCTGCGACCTTTAAAAGCGACCGTGCCAGAGCTGATTTCAGCTATCACTCGCGCTAATGTCTCCCGCCGCTGGGGATCCGTTTCATATGCTTGCATGTTACGCAGACGCTGAACCAATCCCTCGGTCGTCACGGGACCGCGCTCCTTCAAAAGTGAAAGAGCGGCTTCTCCAATAAGCTTGTCGATCAGTCTGTCCGCATCACTGCTGTTCATGACATTAACGTTCGAAGAGCAGGCCAAGAAGCATGTGATAATGATGTTCCTCTTCCGGGCCATTGGCCTTTTCAAGGCGACTCAACAGTTTTGTGCAGAGCGATTTGCGATTCAGATTTCGCCCGTCGCTAAGGATTTCAACAACAACCTGACCCAATGTTTCCTGTTGGGTTGGAAGCGCGGCTTTTTCGAAATACTGCGCAATCGCTGTTGCCGAGTCTGCGAGGTGTCCGTTCTGCTGCATGTTTCGCTCCTGTAAATTTTCGTAATCAGTAACGTTACATTTAAGGTATACATAATTTTCAAATCTGTACATTTAAAATGTACAATTTTTTAAAGATTTTATAATATATTTTATAAAATGATTATTTATCAGGTGCTTATTCTTATACGATTTACTGCGGGATTCACAAGATATATTGTACAATCCGAAGCGGCGTTGCAGAGTTGTACAAGCCCGTAAATGACGCAAAAAAGCCGTGTAAATCGTTGAGATGTAAATTATTTGTTGGGCAATTAATGTGCTATAACAGAGTTTTCCCCACGTGTTTTCGTGGTCACCCCCTCAATCTTCAGGATTAGCATGCTCACAACCATCATTTACCGCAGTCACATCTGCGAGGACGTTCCAGTGAAAGCGCTGGAAGACATGGTCGCTGCTGCAAATTGTAGAAATCGCCAGTTCGATGTGACGGGGATTTTGCTGTTTAACGGCACACACTTTTTTCAGTTACTTGAAGGGCCCGCTGATAACGTTAAGGAGATCTATGAGCTCATCTGCCGTGACCCACGGCATCACAACGTGGTCGAATTGTTAAGCGATCACGGGCCTTCAAGACGTTTTGGCAACGTGGGTATGGAGCTCTTTGACCTTCGTCAGTACGATACCGACGAAGTGCTGCAACAGGTACTCGATAAAGGCACAACCCGCTATCAGCTGACCTATAACGATCGCGCCCTGCAATTTTTCCGCACCTTCGTTGAAGCCACTGAAAAAGCCAACTACTTTGAGCTGCCTCCGGCTGACGCCTGGGAGTTTGTCACCGAAAATACGCCGTTATCCTCCCAGCCGACAGTAGTGGCAAAGGGCGCGGACTGTAGTTTCGCATTTCAACCTATCGTCGATCCGTTTATGCAGCAGGTAGTTTCCTGGGAAGCCCTGATCCGCACGCCGTCCGGTGAGTCCCCGGAAAGCTATTTTGCCAACCTGTCGCGTGAGGCGCTGTACGAATCGGATCTGAAGAGTAAACAGGTGGCTTTGTCGATGGCCAGCGCGCTGGGCCTACAGACTCAAACGTTGTCCATTAATCTGCTGCCGATGACGCTGGTCAATGTTCCTGGCGCCGTCGATTTTTTACTGACGGCAATTGAGGCGAACGGTTTTGTGCCGGAGCAAATTGTGGTCGAGTTCACCGAGAGCGAGGCGATCTCGCGCTTCGAAGAGTTCACCAGCGCGGTCAGACAGCTTAAAAGCGCCGGGATCAGCGTGGCCATCGATCACTTTGGCGCGGGATTCGCCGGTCTGCAACTGCTGGCCCAGTTTCAGCCGGACAGAATCAAGATCAACCGTGATTTGATTGCCAACGTGCACAAGAGCGGCCCGCGTCAGGCGATCATTCAGTCAATTATTAAATGCTGCGCCTCCCTGGAAATTCTGTTCTGTGCGGTAGGCGTAGAGCTGGCTGAAGAGTGGATGTGGCTGGAATCTGCCGGGATTTCTCAGTTCCAGGGGCACCTTTTCGCCAGCCCGCGCCTGGGGGGCATACCGGCGATTGCCTGGCCCGAGAAAAAGTACGATTTATAAAAACCTGTACGTAACTCTTAAAAGTGACCTGTACGTACGGCTAAATTTATACAACAATACATTAACGAGTGAGTGGTTCATTGAGCCATTCACTTGTCTCAGAACGAGGAGTTAGTTATACAAATGATTTGTACAATCTGATAAGGTTGGTTTGGTTAGGTATGGAAGTATTGTGCGTGAGGGAGTTAATGGCCTATTACAGTATCGGCGAAGTGGCCGAACGATGCGGTATCAACCCCGTTACGCTGCGTGCCTGGCAGCGCCGTTATGGATTGTTGAAGCCGCAGCGAAGCGAAGGGGGTCATCGTCAGTTTGACGATGAAGATATCCTGCGTATCGAAGAGATCAAACGCCTGATGAAAACGGGTGTTTCGGTCGGTAAAGTAAAAGCGCTTCTTGAAAATACAGAAGTAATGACTCAGGGGAACTGGGCATCTTTTCAGGAAGAGATGTTAACCGTTCTGCGCTATGCCAGTCCGGCAAAACTGCGCGCCAAAATCGGCGAGTTCCGCCGTGACCATGCGATGGATGTTCTGATAGATAACATCATCACCCCTGTGCGGCAGCGAATGAACCAGGACCAGAATACGGTGCGTCACATGGCAAGCCTGCTGGACGGTGTCCTGATTGAGTTTGCCGTTGCAAGCCTGGGTGAGTCGCGAAAAAAAGCAGGTAAGGATGCGCTGCTGGTCGGGTGGGAGTGCGACGACCGTACGCATTTGTGGCTGGAAGCGGCCCGTCTTGCCTACAAAGGCTGGCATATCGACGTGCTGGCTGAGCCGATTGATTCTCCACGTCCTGAACTCTTCCCCGGGCAAAAAATCTTCGTCTGGACCGGTAAAGCGCCTACGCCTCGTCAACAGGAGCAGCTCGACCACTGGCGTGAACAGGGTTTCGCCGTTTCGTTCCATCACTGATGTTAAGGGGTCCGTCAGGGCCTTTTTGTCTTTTCGAGTCAGCTTTCTTATTGGAAGATAGCTATCTCAAAAATAGGTATTTCCAATACAATTTTTATCATTGCCCGTCACCTTACCGCCTTTCTTATGAAATGCATTATTTATCAATGCATTGAACAAATCTAACCATCCCATCCGCATCCCGTCACAGGGTCTATGCTTAATGAAAGTAGCCAAAAAGGGCGGTTTAGCCCAAAGCCCCTGCTCGCAGGGGGTTGAAGTGATAATCGTTATCACTAACATGGTGTTATGCCCTGGTGGCTTATCAGATGAGGTGGACCTATGGAACTGCATTCAGAAACCTTCAATCCGGCCGATTTTGCCTGGCGTGGTTTAACGCTGACGCCCGCGGCGGCGGCGCATATTCATGAGCTGGTGGCAAAAAATCCCGACATCCTCGGCGTACGCTTAGGCGTTAAGCAGACTGGCTGCGCGGGATTTGGCTACGTGCTGGATACCGTAACCGAACCTGAAAAGGACGATCTGGTCTTTGAAACCGACGGTGCAAAGTTATACGTCGCGCTACAGGCGATGCCGTTTATCGATGGAACCGAAGTCGACTACGTTCGGGAAGGTTTAAACCAGTTATTCAAATTTCATAACCCGAAAGCCCAGAACGAATGCGGCTGCGGCGAAAGCTTTGGGGTATAGGCGGTACTATGTCTCGTAATACTGAAGCAACGAGTGATGTAAACACCTGGAGCGGCGGACACCTCAACTATAAAGAGGGTTTCTTTACGCAGCTGCAAACCGATGAGCTGGCGAAAGGCATCAACGAAGAGGTCGTGCGCGCCATTTCGGCGAAACGTAACGAGCCGGAGTGGATGCTGGAGTTTCGCCTGAGCGCATTCCGCGCGTGGCTGGAGATGGAAGAACCCCACTGGCTGAAAGCGCATTACGATAAGCTGAACTATCAGGATTATAGCTACTACTCCGCGCCCTCCTGCGGCAGCTGTGATGATACCTGTGCCTCGCAACCCGGCGCGGTTCAGCAAACCGGCGCGGAGAACAGCTTCCTGAGTAAAGAGGTGGAAGAGGCGTTTAATCAGCTCGGCGTGCCCGTGCGCGAAGGCAAAGAGGTGGCGGTAGACGCCATTTTTGACTCCGTCTCGGTGGCAACCACCTACCGTGAAAAACTGGCGGAGCAGGGGATCATTTTCTGTTCCTTTGGTGAAGCCATTCACGATCACCCCGAGCTGGTGAAAAAGTATATTGGTACCGTGGTGCCGAGTAACGATAACTTCTTCGCGGCACTGAATGCGGCGGTGGCGTCAGACGGTACTTTTATCTACGTGCCGAAAGGCGTGCGCTGCCCGATGGAGCTCTCGACCTATTTCCGCATCAACGCGGAAAAAACCGGCCAGTTTGAACGCACCATCCTGGTGGCCGATGAAGGCAGCTACGTAAGCTACATCGAAGGGTGCTCCGCTCCTGTGCGCGACAGCTACCAGCTGCACGCGGCGGTGGTAGAGGTGATCATCCATAAAGATGCGGAAGTGAAGTACTCTACGGTACAGAACTGGTTCCCGGGCGACGGCAACACCGGTGGTATTCTGAACTTCGTCACCAAACGCGCGCTGTGCGAAGGCGAAAACAGCAAAATGTCCTGGACGCAGTCAGAAACCGGCTCCGCCATTACCTGGAAATACCCGAGCTGTATTCTGCGCGGCGACAACTCCATCGGTGAGTTTTACTCCGTGGCGCTGACCAGCGGTCATCAGCAGGCCGATACCGGCACCAAGATGATCCACATCGGTAAAAACACCAAATCGACCATCATCTCCAAAGGGATCTCTGCCGGTCACAGCCAGAACAGCTATCGCGGGCTGGTGAAAATCATGCCGACGGCAACCAACGCGCGTAACTTCACCCAGTGTGACTCCATGCTGATTGGCGCGGACTGCGGGGCGCATACCTTCCCGTATGTCGAATGCCGCAATAACAGCGCCCAGCTTGAGCATGAGGCAACTACGTCACGTATTGGTGAAGATCAGCTTTTCTACTGCCTGCAACGCGGGATCAGTGAAGAAGATGCGATTTCAATGATCGTTAACGGCTTCTGTAAGGACGTGTTCTCTGAACTGCCGCTGGAATTTGCCGTTGAAGCCCAGAAACTCCTCGCCATTAGTCTTGAACACAGCGTCGGTTAAGGAAAGCACATGTTAAGCATTAAAGATTTACAGGTTAGCGTGGAAGAGAAAGAGATCCTGCGTGGCCTCAATTTTGACGTCAAACCGGGTGAAGTTCACGCCATCATGGGGCCAAACGGCTCCGGGAAAAGTACGCTTTCAGCGACGCTGGCAGGACGCGAAGATTATGAAGTTACCAGCGGCTCCGTTGAGTTTAACGGCAAAGATCTGCTGGAGATGTCGCCGGAAGAGCGTGCCGGCGAGGGCATCTTTATGGCCTTCCAGTATCCGGTGGAAATTCCGGGCGTCAGCAACCAGTTCTTCCTGCAAACCGCGCTGAACGCGGTGCGCAAGTATCGCGGCCTTGAGGCGTTGGATCGCTTTGACTTCCAGGATCTGATGGAAGAGAAGATCAAGCTGCTGAAAATGCCGGAAGATCTGCTGACCCGCTCGGTAAACGTGGGTTTCTCCGGTGGTGAGAAGAAACGTAACGATATTCTGCAAATGGCGGTTCTGGAACCGGCGCTGTGCATTCTCGATGAGACCGATTCAGGGCTGGATATCGATGCCCTGAAGATCGTTGCCGACGGGGTGAACTCCCTGCGTGACGGCAACCGCTCATTTATCATCGTGACTCACTATCAGCGAATTCTGGACTACATCAAACCGGACTATGTCCACGTGCTTTACCAGGGACGCATTGTGAAATCCGGTGACTTTACGCTGGTTAAACAACTGGAGGAGCAGGGTTATGGCTGGCTTACCGAACAGCAGTAATGCACTTCAGCAGTGGCACCGGCTGTTTGAAGCGCAGGGTGGAGCGCGCTCTGAACAGGCCCAGCACCATCTTCAGCAGATGCTGCGTCTCGGTTTACCGACGCGTAAACATGAGAACTGGAAATATACCCCGCTGGATGGCCTGCTGAACGGCGAGTTTGTCACCCGTCTGGCGCAGGTCAGCCCCGATCAGCGCGACAGGCTGGCGCTGAGCGTGGATGCCGTGCGTCTGGTATTTGTCGACGGTCAGTTCGGTACGGAGCTGAGCGACAGCGTGCAGGAGAGCGGGTTCGATATCGCCATTAACGATGAGCGCCAGTCATTGACTGCGCCCGTTCAGCCTGAAGTCTTCCTGCACCTGACAGAGAGCCTGTCGCAATCTGTCACCCATATTCGCGTTAAGCGTAACCAGCGTCCGGCTAAGCCGCTGCTGCTGATGCATATCACCCAGGGCGTTGAGGGTGATGAGATTAACACCGCCCACTATCGCCACCATCTTGAGCTGGCAGAAGGGGCAGAGGCGACGGTGATCGAGCATTACGTCAGTCTTAACGACACCCGTCATTTCACCGGTTCGCGTCTGACGATGAACGTGGCGGCCAATGCCCAACTGCACCACATCAAGCT
This sequence comes from Enterobacter cloacae complex sp. GYL001, assembly GCF_049237125.1. Lineage (NCBI taxonomy): Bacteria > Pseudomonadati > Pseudomonadota > Gammaproteobacteria > Enterobacterales > Enterobacteriaceae > Enterobacter > Enterobacter cloacae complex sp. GYL001. Next base: position 769,401 of record NZ_JBMKGW010000001.1, read on the forward strand.
GGCGTTTGAGAATCCGCTCAGTCACCACTTCGCCCACAACGATATTCTGCTGGGCCAGGATGCCGCGGCGTACAGCCACAGCTTCCTGCTTGGCGGCGCGGTGCTGCGCCACAATACCAGCACCCAGCTGAACGGTGAAAACACTACGCTACGTATTAACAGCCTGGCGATGCCAGTGAAGTCAGAAGTGTGCGACACGCGCACCTGGCTTGAGCATAACAAAGGCTACTGCAACAGCCGTCAGCTGCACAAAACCATCGTCAGCGACAAAGGACGTGCGGTGTTTAACGGCCTGATAAACGTGGCGCAGCACGCCATCAAAACTGACGGGCAGATGACCAACAACAACCTCTTGCTGGGACGTCTGGCAGAGGTGGACACCAAACCACAGCTGGAAATCTATGCGGACGACGTGAAATGCAGCCACGGCGCGACGGTCGGGCGTATTGACGATGAGCAGATGTTCTACCTGCGCTCGCGCGGGATAGACCAGCAGGCCGCGCAAAAGATGATTATTTACGCCTTTGCGGCTGAGCTGACGGAAGCGCTGCCCGATGGCGGACTTAAACAGCAGGTGCTGGCCCGTATCGGTCAGCGGCTGCCTGGAGGCGAAGCATGACATTTCCCGTAGAGAAAGTCCGGGCAGATTTTCCGGTACTGACCCGTGAAGTGAACGGTCTGCCGCTGGCCTATCTCGACAGTGCGGCCAGCGCGCAAAAACCAAATCAGGTGGTGGATGCGGAAGCCGAGTTTTACCGCCACGGTTATGCGGCGGTACATCGCGGGATCCACACCCTGAGCGCCGAGGCGACCCAGCGCATGGAAAACGTGCGCACGCAGGTTGCTGCCTTCCTCAACGCGCGTTCGCCGGAAGAGCTGGTATTCGTGCGCGGCACCACCGAAGGGATCAACCTGGTGGCTAACAGCTGGGGCAATGCGCAGGTGCACGCGGGGGATAACATCATCATCACCCAGATGGAGCACCACGCCAACATCGTGCCCTGGCAGATGCTCTGTGAGCGTGTGGGGGCGCAACTGCGGGTGATCCCCCTGAATGAAGACGGCACGCTCCAGCTGGAAAAGCTGGACGCCCTGCTGGACGACAGAACGCGGCTGGTGGCGGTGACCCACGTTTCAAACGTGCTGGGGACGGAAAATCCGGTGGCGCTGATCGTCGACAAAGCCCATCAGGTTGGTGCGAAAGTGTTGATTGATGGCGCCCAGGCGGTGATGCACCATGCGGTTGACGTTCAGGCCCTGGACTGCGATTTCTACGTCTTCTCCGGGCACAAGCTGTATGGCCCGACGGGCATCGGCGTGTTGTATGTGAAAGAGGACATTCTCCAGGCCATGCCGCCGTGGGAAGGGGGCGGGTCAATGATCGCCACCGTCAGCCTGACGGACGGCACAACCTACGCCCGTGCGCCCTGGCGCTTCGAGGCGGGTACGCCCAACACGGGCGGGATCATCGGGCTGGGCGCGGCCATTAGCTACGTCACTGAAACGGGGCTGGCGGCGATTCAGGAGTACGAACAGCAGCTGATGCATTATGCCTTGCAGGAGCTGGCCAGCGTCCCGGAACTGACCTTATATGGCCCTGCTGACCGTCTGGGTGTGATAGCCTTCAACCTCGGCAAGCATCACGCCTATGATGTGGGCAGTTTCCTTGATAATTACGGCGTCGCCGTGCGTACCGGGCATCACTGCGCGATGCCGCTGATGGCGTATTATCAGGTACCGGCTATGTGCCGCGCATCGCTGGTGATGTACAACACAACGGAAGAGGTCGACAGACTGGTGGCGGGACTAAAACGTATTCACCAGCTGCTTGGCTAACGGAGAGGCGAGAGATGGCAGATTTGCCGGACAGAGATAAATTGCTGCGCAACTTTGGGCGTTGCGCAAACTGGGAAGAGAAATACCTTTATATCATCGAGCTGGGTCAGCGCCTGCCGCCGCTCAGCGAAGAGGCGCATAACCCGGACAACATCATTCAGGGCTGCCAGAGCCAGGTCTGGATCCTGATGCAGCAGACGGACGAAGGCGTAATTCAATTACAGGGTGACAGCGATGCCGCCATTGTGAAGGGGCTTATTGCCGTCGTATTTATTCTTTATCACCAGATGTCGGCGCAGGATATTGTCGCCTTTGACGTTCGCCCGTGGTTTGAAAAAATGGCCTTAACCCAGCACCTCACCCCGTCCCGATCCCAGGGACTGGAAGCGATGATCCGCGCCATACGCGCCAAAGCCGCAATCCTTAGCTAAACTGACAGAACAGCATTCATTCTGTTTCGCGAGGTGGTTTCCACCTCGCTGGTTTTTCAGCTTTCTGACGTTTGGTCAGTGAATAAGGAATCTCAGCATGAAGCGCGCATCTCTAATAACTCTATTACTCCTTGGTTCGCTCAGTGCTGTTAATTCAGCCTGGGCGGTTGATTATCCTTTACCGCCCGCAGGCAGCCGCCTGATTGGGCAAAACCAGACATACACCATTCAGGAAGGTGACAATAAACTTCAGTCTATCGCTCGTCGCTTTAATACCGCCGCACAGCTGATCCTTGAAACCAATAATACCATTGCTCCGGTGAACCCTGCGCCAGGAACGGTCATTACTATCCCTTCCCAGATGCTACTGCCGGACACCGAGCGTGAGGGCATTGTGGTGAATCTGGCGGAGCTGCGTCTTTACTTCTATCCGCCTGGCGAAAATATCGTGCAGGTCTATCCGCTGGGTATTGGTCAGCTTGGGCTGGAAACACCGGTCAGCACCACCCGTGTGAGTCAGAAAATCCCTAACCCTACCTGGACCCCCACAGCGGGCATCAGAGCGCGCTCACTGGCCCAGGGCATTAAACTGCCGCCTGTGGTACCCGCAGGGCCAAATAACCCGCTGGGGCGCTTTGCGCTTCGTCTGGGTATCGGGAATGGGGAATATCTTATTCACGGCACCAGCGCGCCGGACAGCGTAGGGCTGCGGGTCAGCTCGGGTTGTATGCGGATGAACGCGCCCGATATCAAAGCGTTGTTTGAGCAAGTGCGCGTCGGCACGCGGGTGCAGATCATCAATGAGCCGGTGAAGTTCTCCGTCGAGCCGGACGGCAAACGTTATATCGAGGTGCACAGGCCGCTGGCGCAGGCTGAGGGCGAAAACCCACAGACGGTGCCGTTCACGCACTCGGCGGCGTTTACCGCCTTTGCAGCGGAGTCAGGTAGCGATAAAACGCAAATCGACAAGGCCCTGGCGCGCAGAGCGGGGATCCCGGTTGCCGTGTCAGCAGGCAGTGGTTCTTCAGCCAGCAATTCTGTCCTGTCGGTACAGAACAGTCGTGTCTCAGCGGCGGTGGCGGAAGGCGAGGGAGAGAAAGCGCTTCAGTAGAGGTTTGACGAAGGCAAAAAAAATGGCGCACAATGTGCGCCATTTTATTAACAGGTACTATTACTTACGGTATTTAGTAGCCTGGTTGTCCAGACGCTGGTTAGCGCGAGCTGCGTCGTCTTTAGCAGCCTGAACGTCGGAACGCATTGCGTTCACGTCGTTGCTCAGCTGGTCAACTTTAGCGTTCAGAGTCTGAACGTCAGAAGACAGCTGATCGATTTTAGCGTTGCTGGAGCAACCTGCCAGCAGAGTAGAACCCAGGATTACCGCGCCCAGTACCAGTTTAGTACGATTCATTATTAATACCCTCTAGATTGAGTTAATCTCCATGTAGCGTTACAAGTATTACACAAAGTTTTTTGGGTTGAGAATATTTTTTTGATGGGATTACGCCTATTTTTGATCGTTCGCTCAAAGAAGCAACGAAATCGGCAATTTTGACGAAAAAGCTATGTTAAAAAAGGCATTTTTCATCGGATTCATCTTAGATAAATCGCGATTAAATAGAAAAACCCGATTTGCTTTTTGAATAGTTCTGGTTAAAGGCGGGAATAAAAAAAGCGCCCCGAAGGACGCTTTTTAACAAAACAATAATTTGTTCGTGAAATATTACAGCACGTGGACAGATGCAGTGTTGGTGGTGCCGCTTGGAACCAGCGCGCCAGAAACCATAACCACCACGTCGCCTTTCTGGGCCAGGCCACAATCAACCAGTTCCAGAGCCACTTCTTTACCCAGACGATAGAAATCATCGGTAGAGGCAATCTCTTTCACCAGGTGTGGGATCACGCCTTTGCTCAGCACCAGCTGACGCGCGGTAGTTTCGTTGGTGGTCAGCGCCAGAATGGTCGCATCCGGGAAGTATTTACGCACGGCACGCGCAGATTTACCGCCCTGGGTCGCCACGACAATCAGTGGGGCTTCCAGTTTCTCAGCGGTTTCTACCGCACCACGGCACACGGCTTCGGTGATGCGCAGTTTACGGCTGTCGTTGTTGTAATCCAGACGGCTTTTCATCACGCGGTCGGTACGCTCACAGATGGTCGCCATGATGCCGACCGCTTCCAGAGGGTATTTCCCTTTTGCAGATTCGCCAGACAGCATAACGGCATCGGTACCGTCGAGGATGGCGTTTGCTACGTCGCCTGCTTCAGCGCGGGTAGGGCGTGGGTTTTTGATCATGGAGTCCAGCATCTGCGTTGCGGTGATAACCACTTTACGCGCGCGAACACATTTCTCGATCATCATCTTCTGCGCGAAGATCACTTCTTCAACCGGGATTTCAACGCCCAGGTCGCCACGCGCTACCATGATACCGTCAGACGCTTCGAGGATTTCGTCGAAGTTGTTCAGGCCTTCCTGGTTTTCGATCTTGGAGATGATCTGAATGTTCTCGCCGCCGTGCGCTTTCAGGTGCTCACGGATCTCAACCACGTCAGAACGTTTACGGATAAAGGAGGCAGCAACGAAGTCCACGCCTTGTTCGCAGCCGAAGATCAGGTCTTGTTTGTCTTTTTCAGCCAGCGCTGGCAGAGCAATGGACACACCCGGCAGGTTAACGCCTTTGTTTTCGCCCAGATCGCCGTTGTTCAGCACTTTACAGATAACCTTGTTACCTTCGATCGCGGTCACTTCCATGCCGATCAGGCCGTCATCCACCAGCACGGTGTTGCCAACGGACAGATCGCTGGTGAAGCCTTCGTAGGTCACGGCAACGATTTCGTTATTACCTACAACGGATTTGTCGGTGGTGAAGGTGAAGGTCTGGCCCGCTTTCAGGGAAACGTCGTTACCGCCTTCCAGTTTGATGGTGCGGATTTCAGGACCTTTGGTGTCGAGCAGGATTGCCGCTTTTTTCCCGGTCTTGCTCATCACGTTGCGCAAGTTCTGGATACGCTGACCGTGTTCAGCATAGTCGCCGTGGGAGAAGTTCAGACGCATCACGTTCATGCCGGCATCCAGCATTTTGCTCAGCATCTCTTCGGATTCGGTTTTCGGGCCGATAGTACAAACAATTTTCGTCTTTTTCATGACAGTCTTAGTCTTTAAGTTGGGAAGGATATGGAAATCTCGCTCCGGGGGCGCACCGCCGCGGAGTCAAACCTGTGTTGCGAAAGAGTATATGACACGCACTAAGAATAGGTGACATCAAATGAGCGTGCAGAAGAAAGTGTGCCTGAGTGCCAGCCCAACGAAGGAGAGGAGAAGTTGTACGTTGTTTTTTGTATTCCAAGCGCTGAAACCATTCACCAGGGATTTGGCGCGCATTATACGCTGATTTACAGTAAAAAGGAAAATGGAAACAGCGTTTCAAAACAATCTGTGCAGATTCACATAAGTTTGTTATCAAGGCGTTAAGGTCTAATGTCATCTTATGACGGCAGGCGCAACGCCCGCCGTTTTTTGCTCACTTTTCCAGCGCCTGCTGAAGGTCGGCGATCAGATCCTTCGCATCCTCAATCCCCACCGACAGGCGGATAAGCTGCGGCACAATACCGTTTGCAAGACGCTGCGCCAGTGGTATGGAGGCGTGGGTCATGCTGTAGGGCTGGCTCACCAGACTCTCCACACCGCCCAGACTTTCCGCCAGGGTAAAGAGCGTAAGATGACGGATCACCTCTGTCGCGCGTTGCGCATCGCCTTTAATCACAACGGAGATCATGCCGCCCGGCAGCGCCATTTGTCTGCGTGCCAGCGCATACTGGGGATGTGACGCCAGCCCGGGATAGAACACGCGGTCTACCTGAGGATGCTGCTCCAGCCATTGCGCAATTGCCAGTGCGTTGGCGCTGTGCTTCTCAACGCGCAGTGAGAGGGTGCGAATCCCCCGCAGCGTCAGGAAACTGCTGAACGGATCCAGAACGCCGCCAACCGCGTTTTGCAGATAGCCCAGACGCTCCGCGAGATCCTTATTTGCCCCGACAACAGCCAGCCCGGCAACCACGTCTGAATGACCGTTGAGATATTTAGTGGCGGAGTGGACCACTATATCGAACCCCGCCTCCAGCGGCCGGTGAATGACCGGGGAGGCGAAGGTATTATCCGCCACGCTGATCGCATTATGGCGCCGGGCAATGTCCGCGATGGCCTCCAGGTCGGCCAGTTTCAGCAGCGGGTTCGTTGGCGTTTCCACCCAGATCATGCGCGTGTCCGGGCGAATGGCGGCCTCAAGCCCGGCTACATCGTCCGGCTTAACCCAGCTCACCTGTAACCCAGTGCTGCGCTTGCGCACGTTTTCGATCAGGCGATACGTACCGCCATACACGTCGTCAATGGCGACGATATGGCTGTCTTTATCCAGCAGTTCGAGCACGGTGGAAATGGCTGCCAGCCCTGACGCGAAAGCGTACCCGCGCGTGCCGCCTTCCAGTTCGGCGATGGCGGTCTCCAGCGCGTGGCGGGTTGGATTGCCGCTCCGGGAGTATTCGTAGCCGGTATGTTCACCCGGTGCCGGTTGCGCAAACGTCGACGTGGCGTAAATTGGCGGCATCACGGCGCCGTGCGGGTCGTGATACTCACCGCTGTGAACGCTGAGGGTGGCCAGGTTTTTCATCTTTTGCTCCTTTTATTTTGTCAGGCGGTTACGCCAGGCGGTGAGTACATCACTGCGTGTGATTAGACCCAGAAAGCGATCTTCGTCATAAATAATCGCCACCAGGCCACGGTCAAAGATGGCGTACAGGGCGCTCTCCGGGGCCTGCTTATCCAGATATTCGACCTGACGCGTCATGGCCGCCGTCACGGGGAGAGAGAAGCGATCGGCATCTCCCCCGATGTGTCGCAGCAGGTCCCACTCGTCGATGATGCCGACGACCTTGTCGTTATCGAGCACCGGCAGCTGGGAGATGTCGTACAGGCGCATGCGGGCCAGCACGGTGGAAAGCGTGTCGTCCGGGGCGGCAGTCACCGTCGCGCCTTCATCGTGGCGCAGGGCAATATAGTCCGAGAGATCGCCTGCCTGCGGACGCGAAATCAGCCCCTGCTGGCGCATCCAGTCGTCGTTGAACATCTTCGAGAGGTATTTATTGCCGCTGTCGCAGGCGAAGGTGACCACACGTTTTGGCGTAGTCTGCGCCTGGCAATATTTCAGCGCCGCCGCCAGCAGCGTGCCGGTGGAGGAGCCCGCCAGGATCCCTTCCGTTTTTAGCAGATCGCGGGCGGTGGTGAACGCCTCGCCATCGGTAATGCGCCAGGCGCGGTTAACCCCTTCGATGTGCGCCAGCGGAGGGATAAAGTCTTCGCCAATCCCCTCAACCAGCCACGATCCGGCATCGTGATGGCGTCCGGTCTCAACCTGGTCCGCCAGCACCGACCCGGCCGGATCGGCAAGCACAAATTCCGTCTGCGGCGAATGTTCTGCAAACCACGCCTGTAAGCCGCCCAGCGTACCGCCGGACCCCACGCCGACGACGATGGCATCGATCTGGCCGTCAAGCTGTTCAAACAGTTCCGGTGCGGTAGTGGTGCGGTGCGCCAGCGGATTGGCCGCGTTATTGAACTGATCAATATAAAACGCTCCTGGCAGTTCGTTCGCCAGCCGCCGGGCATAATCCTGGTAGTAGGCCGGATGCCCTTTATTCACATCTGAACGGGTCAGCACGACCTGCGCCCCTAACGCGCGCAGGTGGAAAATCTTCTCGCGGCTCATTTTGTCCGGCACCACCAGGATCAGCGAGTAGCCCTTCTGCGCCGCAATCAACGCCAGCCCCAGGCCGGTGTTCCCCGCCGTGGCTTCAATAATGGTGCCGCCGGGCCGTAGCTGGCCCGTACGCTCGGCTTCATTAATCATCGACAACGCGACGCGGTCTTTAATCGAGCCGCCGGGATTCTGGTTTTCCAGCTTCAGAAACAGCGAGCAGGGGCCGGTGTCCAGCTTGTGCAGCTGGATGAGCGGCGTACGGCCAATCAGTTCGGTGACGGAGTGGTAAAGCGTCATGGTCATGTCCTGTGAAGAGGTGATGACCGGATGATAGAACCATGAAATTTTCTCAATAAAGAACCTTTCACTGAGTTTTAGAACGGAAAGGAATAATCCTTATGTTTTCAGATGGAAAGACAGCAAGACGTAAAGTTGTCCGGATGTGAGGATGGCTATATCCGCATAAAGTGCTGCAAAATTAGCCGATTTCGTCGGGTGAGTAAGACCTGATATGCAAATGGCAGATAATTATTGCTGATATTCATCTAAATGCTTTTCACCCGCCAGTTCGCTGCTTATTCCTGAGCATTATAAGAAATTCTTTTTTGGTCATTTAAAAGCTGATAACGGCTGTTTACTATCTTTTGGACATCCATACTGCTAAACCGCTATATGCGAAACGGATAACGAATAAGAATGATTGTACTCAGCAATATTTCGAAGGTTTTTGACAACGGGAAACAGGCGCTGACAGCCGTTGATAACGTCAACCTGACGATAGAGCAGGGACAGATTTACGGGATCATCGGTTACAGCGGGGCCGGGAAAAGTACGCTGATCCGTCTGCTAAACGGTCTGGAAAAGCCCAGCGCCGGCAGCGTCACCATTAACGGTCAGGATATCTCCGCCGCGAAGGGAGAAGCGCTGCGTCAGGCACGCCTGAAAATCAGCATGGTGTTCCAGCACTTTAATCTGCTCTGGTCGCGCACGGTGAAGGAAAACATCGCCTTTTCAATGCAAATTGCCGGTGTGCCAAAAGCGCAAATTCAGGCTCGCGTTGCCGAGCTGGTGGAGCTGGTCGGCCTGAAGGGGCGCGAGAATGCCTACCCATCCCAGCTGAGCGGCGGGCAAAAACAACGTGTGGGCATTGCCCGCGCGCTGGCCAATCATCCGGACGTACTGCTGTGTGACGAAGCCACCTCGGCGCTGGATCCGCAGACCACCGATCAGATCCTCGATCTGCTCCTGGACATTAATCGTCGCTTTAACCTGACCATCGTACTCATTACGCATGAGATGCACGTGGTGCGCAAAATCTGCGACCGCGTGGCGGTGATGGAAAACGGCAAGGTGGTGGAAGAGGGGGACGTGCTGAGCGTGTTTACGCATCCGCAGCAGCCGATCACCCGGCAGTTTGTCCGCCAGGTGAGCCAGTACGCGGAGGAAGAGACCTTCAATACCGAACTGGCAAACGATCTGGAAGGCACGGTAATCAGGCTGACCTTCACCGGGCACAGCACGCACAGGCCGATCGTCGGTGAACTGACCCTGCGCTACGGCCTGCCGTTTAACATCCTGCACGGCAAAATGACGCAAACCGCCCACGGTGTTTTCGGGCAGCTCTGGGTGCACGTGGTGGCATCGGACGAACAACTGAACAATATCCTCGCCGACCTGAAGCAAAGCGATATTGAAGGCGAGGTAATCAAGCATGGCTGAAGAACTCTTTCCGCACCTGAAGTGGGATCAGCTTTGGGCTGCAACCCAGGAGACGCTTTACATGACCGCGCTTTCCGGCGTGGCGACGTTTGTCCTGGGGATCGCGCTTGGTCTGGCGCTGTTTTTAACCGCCCGCGGCGGGTTATTCCACAACCGCACGGTCTACAGCGTGATGTCGATTGTGGTGAACGTGTTCCGCTCGATTCCGTTCATCATTCTCATCGTTCTGCTGATCCCGTTCACCAAGACCGTTGTGGGGACCATTCTCGGCGCTAACGCTGCGCTGCCCGCCCTGATTGTGGGCGCGGCGCCGTTCTACGCCCGTCTGGTCGAGATTGCCTTGCGAGAAGTAGACAAAGGAGTCATTGAGGCCACGCGTTCGATGGGCGCGCGGCTGAGCACGTTAGTGTTTCGGGTTTTATTGCCGGAATCTTCACCCGCACTGGTTTCAGGTATGACGGTGACGCTGATTGCGCTGGTGAGCTACAGCGCAATGGCAGGGGTGATAGGTGCCGGCGGTTTGGGAAATCTGGCTTATCTGGAAGGATTCCAGCGCAACCATGGTGACGTCACGCTGGTGGCAACGGTGACCATTCTGATCATCGTGTTCATTATCCAGTTCTGCGGCGATGCCATTACTTCACTGTTAGATAAACGCTAATAAATACACACAGGAACCACATCATGAAAAAGACACTGACACTGATCGCCGCCGCAACCCTGAGTGCCCTGAGCTTTGCCTCCTGGGCGGACACGCTCACCGTGGGGGCGTCCAACACCCCGCACGCGGAAATTCTGGAGCAGGCTAAGCCGATTCTGGCGAAGCAGGGGATCGATCTGGAGATTAAACCATTCCAGGACTACATTCTGCCAAACACGGCGCTGGCGGGGCATGACATTGACGCCAACTATTTCCAGCACATCCCTTACCTGAACAGCGTCCTGAAAGATCACGCGGGCGATAAGGATTATGATTTTGTCAGTGCGGGCGCAATCCACATTGAGCCGATCGGTATCTATTCGAAAAAATACAAATCGCTGAAGGATCTGCCGGAAGGCGGCAAAATCATCATGCGTGATGCGGTTTCCGAGGAAGGGCGTATTCTCTCCATCTTCGAAAAAGAGGGCGTGATCAAGCTGAAGCCAGGCATCGATAAAGTGACCGCGCGCATCAGCGATATCGTGGAGAACCCGAAAAAGCTGCAATTCACCCCTAACGTTGAGGCATCTCTGCTGCCGCAGATGTACAACAACGACGAAGGTGCTGCGGTGGTGATCAACGCCAACTACGCAATTGATGCCGGTCTGGATCCGGTGCACGATCCAATTGCGGTTGAAAGCGGTGAGAATAACCCGTACGCCAACATCATTACCGTTCATCGCGGTGACGAGAAGAAGAAGGATATCGTCGCGCTGGTGAACGTGCTGCACTCCAAAGAGATTCAGGACTGGATCCGCACCAAATACAAAGGCGCAGTCATCCCGGTAAACAACTAATCTCCTGATTTTCCAGACGAAGCCCGGCGAACTACACGCCGGGCTTCTTTTTTGTATCCAGCCGACGAATGATTTAAGCTGACGGTTTAGGGCAACGGAGTGATGGCAATGGGCAATGTGACCAAAGACGAAGCGCTTTACCAGGAGATGTGTCGGGTGGTAGGCAAGGTCGTTCTCGAAATGCGTGATTTAGGGCAGGAGCCGAAACATATTGTCATTGCGGGCGTTCTGCGTACCGCGCTGGCGAACCAGCGCGTTAAGCGCAGTGAGTTGACCACCAAAGCGATGGAAACGGTGGTTAAAGCGCTGGCCGGCTAACTCGCCAGCGCTTCGCGAGCAGCTCAAGCGAGCAGCAGAGCAGGTAATAGATCACACCCGTGAAGATAAAAATGGCCGCCGGGTAAATTTGCACCCGGTTGTTGATCTGTCCCGCCACCGTGGTCAGTTCAGGAACGTTCACGATAAACGCCAGCGACGTATCCTTCAGCAGGCTGATAAAAATCCCCACCAGCGACGGCAGAATATTTCTCAGCGCCTGCGGCAGCAGCACGCGCCACAGCGTTTGCTGCGTACTGAACCCTTGAGAAAGCGCGGCCTCATTCTGGCCCGACGGCAGGGCTCTCAGTCCGGCTAACACCGAATGCATCACCGCAGCCGCGGTAAACCAGGCCAGCGCCAGCGTGACGGTCGTCGCGCCCGGGAGATCCCTGCCGGTTATCAGCGGCAGCAGATACCACATCCAGAATATCACGAAGATCAGGGGGATCCCGCGAATCAACTCTGCCCACGCAAACAGCGCACTGCGCACCACGCCGGGATAGCGCCAGGCGACGCAAGCCAGCACAATCCCGCCGGGCAGGGCAAGCGCGGCGGCGCCTGCGGCCATCAGCAGTGAGAGCAGTACGCCGCCGGGTTCTCCCGCAGCCGCACGTCCCCAAAGCAGATAATCCAGGTTTTCGACAATAACGTTAAATCCGGGGATCATGATTTTTCCTCCCTGAATGGGGGCCGAGGCGCACCAGCACGCTTCCCGTCACCATCCCGGTAAGCAAGTAGAGCACCGTACCGAAGGTGAAGGCTTCCAGTGCATGGGCGTTGTAACTTTCTATCTGGCGGACCTGGTAGGTCAGTTCGGCGAAGCCAATCCCGCTCGCGAGCGAGGAGAGCTTCATCAGGTTAAGGTACTGGCCAACGACGGGCTGCCACGCGTTAGCGAGCCCCTGTGGCAGAAGAATGTAGCGAAACAGACGCCATGAGGAAAATCCCTGAGCGAGCGCCGCCTCCCGTTGCCCGGCAGGTACGGAACGCAGCCCCGATTCCACTTCTTCAATTAAAAACGCCGAGGTAAAGACGCCTAACCCCCAGGCGGAGCATAAAAACTCTGGCGTAAACCACCAGACGTCACCGGGTAAAATGGACCAGCTGTGGTCTGCGTTCACCGCGTCACGCAGCCCCTGCGGCAACCCGTTCCAGGCGGCGAAATACCAGAACAGCAGCTGTACCAGCAGCGGCGTATTGCGAAACAGCGATACCCAGCAGCTGACGATCAATGTCCCGAAACGTCCCCCGGAAAGCCGCAAAAGCATAAAGAACAAGGCGAGCAGGCTGGCCAGCATAATCCCCGCCAGCGTCACCCACAGAGTGGTGAGAAATCCGGAGAGGATCCAGTGCAGGGGCTGTCCGGCCAGCACCCCCTGCCAGTCCAGAGCGGGCATTACAGTTGCTCCTGATGCAGCGGATCCAGCACTTTTTGCAGGAAACGCCTCGCACGGGGATGCGACGGTTGATTGAAAAATTGCGCCGGGGGCGCGGTTTCCAGAATTTTTCCGCCGTCGATAAAGACGATTCGATCGGCAATTTCCCGGGCGAACTGCATCTCATGGGTAACGACAATCATGGTGATCCCGCTGTGCGCGAGGGTTTTCATCACAAACAGCACTTCGCCAATCATTTCCGGGTCGAGTGCCGACGTCGGCTCGTCAAAGAGAATGATTTGCGGCGACGAGGCCAGAGCACGGGCAATCGCCACGCGCTGCTGCTGTCCGCCGGAAAGTTCAGCGGGGAAGCGGTGCGCCTTCTCCAGCATGCCGACCTTCTCCAGCAGCGCCAGCGCGCGCTCCTGGGCAGGCAGGGGTTTCCAGCCGTGAACGTGCTCCAGTGCCAGGGTAATGTTCTGACTGGCGGTAAGGTGGGCATAGAGATTGAACTGCTGGAACACAAACCCGACGCGGCTGCGTAACTGACGTAGCCTGCTGCCGGAAAGCTGTCCGGTCGGCTTGTGGTCGATCAGAATCTCCCCGCCGCTCAGGCTCTCAAGCTGGTTGATAAGCCGAATCAGGGTCGATTTTCCGGAACCCGAAGGGCCGAGAATGGCAACCACTTCACCCGGCATGATGGTGAGGTTAATGTCGGTTAAAACCGGATGGTCGCCGTAGCGTTTGTCCACATGGCGAAACTCAACGCTGGCCTGTTCCAGATGTGAAAAATCCGCGGCATTGGCCGCGGAGCGTGAAAATAAACCTGAGAGCATATTACCGGGCTTCTATTTTAAAGTTACGAGGCTGTGGAGCTGGGGTGCCTGGACCGAACCAGACGTCATAGATTTTTGCCGCCTGGCCGTTTTTCTCCAGGGTTACCAGCTCATCGTTAACGGCTTTCAGCAGCGCCGTTTCACCTTTTTTCACCCCCACGCCAATCTCTTCTTTACTGAGCAGGTCGGGCAGGATTTTGAAGTCGGCTTTATCCGGCGCCTGCGCCAGCAGACCGGCCAGAATGGTGCTGTCCTGGGTAATGGCCTGCACGTTGCCATTGCGCAGTGCCGTCAGCGCCAGCGGAATATCATCATAAGAGAGGACGCGGGACTGCGGAAAACGCTGGTGCAGCGCCTGTTCACCCGTCGTACCTTTTACGGCGCCAATGCGTGCCCGGCTATAGTCATCAAGCTTGTCCGGTGATTTTGCCGGAACCAGGAACTGCTGGCCGGTGACAAAGTAAGGCGTTGAGAAATCAATGACCTGTGCGCGTTCCGGAGTGATCGTGATATCCGCCACGATGAGATCCGCTTTTCCGGACTGTAGCAGCGGTATACGGTTAGCCGGATTAGTGGCGACCAGTTCAAGCTTGACGCCGAGCGATTTCGCCAGCGCTTTGGCGAAGTCCACGTCGTAACCCACGATCTCATGCGTTTTGGCATCAATCGAGCCAAAGGGTGGATTGGCATCAAACGTGGCCACTTTCACCACGCCTGCTGCCTTGATATCCGCCAGCCGATCGGCCTGCGCCTGCGCTGAAACCAGGCCCCAGGCTGCCACTAATCCCAGAACCTGCGCCCGTTTTTTAAACCCTTTCATTTTTGCAGCCATAGTCATACGCCATCCCGTTGTTTTTGTTTTACCCCGTTACGCTCCCATAAGGGAAAGCTATCGCCAAATAAGAAATCGTTCTTTGCTATGAGAAAAAAAGCATGAGTGAACAAGGTGTTAAAGAAGAGAGCAGACGGCGGGGCGCTATTTGCAGATCCTGCACATCGACAGTGGATTTTGATATTTCCCCGGGCGCAATTTGGGTGTTTAACTGAGGACAGGTTAAGCGAGAAGGGTAATGACGATGAAAAAATGGATAAGCACGTTACGGCGGTTTTTTGCGCCCCGACCAGTGAATGCGGAGAACAGCGCGCAACGTGTTCTTGAGTCAATACTGCCTGTCGCCAGCCTGTATGGCGTGGACGTAGCCAACATCGACCCGGAGTGGTTCCATGATAAAACGTCACGCTGAACTGCGCCGGACGCGCGAAATGTACTGGAATGAGCTGTGCGTGGTGTCTGTAAAGCGAGGATGAAGGGAAAAATACCCAGGCTAATCCTCGGTAAATGATGGCCGTTTTGTTACCACTATCTCCTTTCACAGATGGAGATAATAATGAAACGGACAGTATTAACCCCCGCGCTTTCTGCCTCCGCACTTCTGCTTACCATGCAGGCGGTACACGCTGGTCCACAGGCGCATGTTGTATGCAGTTATTCCCACACCCTCGGCGATGATGCCATTATGATGTTCGGCATGCCCAATGAGGCTATGCTGCACGATTTTTTTGGTAACGTGCACGCGGATGCTTACTCCAGCCGTGAATCTCTGCGTACCCAGGAAAAGACTACCTGCGATAACAAAGCAGACAGCTCGGCCTACTGGGCTCCGTCGCTAAAATTGCCGGACGGAACGGTGGTCAAACCCGCCTATCAAAAAACCTATTATCAGGCATCGAACGTTGACGCCTGGCCGCTTCATTCGTTTCCGCCGGGGCTGTCGCTGCTGGCGGGCGATCATCATGGCACCGCGCCAAATACGCATATCACCTTTTTATGCGCCAATGGCAAGGGCTACACCACCAGAACGGGTGAAGTCTGCGGCTTACGCAAGGCGAAGGATGCCGTGCAGTTTAATATCGGCATTCAGTTCCCGAACTGCTGGGACGGGGTCAACCTGAAGCCCGCCCACGGCCTGGCTAACGCCACCTACGATACGAAAGGACAGTGTCCGTCCGCCTTCCCGGTGAAGATCCCGACGGTGAACATGAATATTGCGTACGTGCTTCCGACAATTAGCTCTCTGGATACCAGCAAAGTCCAGCTTTCCCTCGACCCCATCATGCATGGCAGTGAGCGTGAAGAGCGGTGGGGGAGCCTGTATACGGCGCATGCTGACTTCATGAACGGCTGGACGGAAGATGCCGCGCGATTTATGACCGACCTGTGCATGAACCGGGGAATGGATTGCGGCACCGCCGTGCCGTATGGTTATTCAAAAGCGAAGGCTAACGTCTGGCTCAGCAGCATGGAACCGGCACTTTCACAGCCCGATCCCCAGGTCTTACTGGTGCAGGATAACTGGAAGAACGGTGGACGCACGAAAAACAGCGAAACATTGTCGCTGGTGAAGTTCAACATCCCTCCGCTGCCTGTCGGACAGGATCCTGCCCAGTTTAAATACCGCGTGAGAATTTATGGCGGGAAAGTGGAAACTGACGGCGCGGATCAAATCTTCTTCTATCCGGCGAGTAACGACTGGGAACCGGCCACCGTGAGCTGGCAGTCACGACCGTCCTGCAACTATCGCTCGGATGCGGTGCTGTACCTGAACTACTCCCGCGAATACCGGATGGTGGACGTGGATAAAGCGGTGCGCAAGGCGCTGGCAGAAGGGAAAACCGACATTTCGTGGTATATCGGCGGCGATCGTCAGGGAAATCACTATCAGTTTGAGACGGGGTCATCTACCCAAAGCCTGATCCTGATGCTGACCGGGTTTAGCAAAACGCCGGAGATCTGATAGCGGGTAGCAAAAGGCATTCATAAAAAAAAAGCACCGGGGAGCCCGGTGCTTTTTCTTCAGATCTTGCAGGCATCGCCGCAGTCGTCATCGGCGACAATCGCCTGGGCTTTTTTATCCGCATCGTCGAGACGTTCCGCGTTGCGCTCTTCTGCTTCATCCAGCCCGTTAAAGACTAAGTTATCGAGATCAATTTCCATGTGCCACCTGCGTTATTCAGTTTTTGATACTCGCACAGTATAAGTCAAAAAAAGCGGGCCAGGCACCCCTCAGCACATATGGATAATCCCTGCCATACTCAGTGCTTTATTGCTGAGGAAAGCCGATGATTACACTCTGTAAAACCTGCGGTACCGCTTACGATGAACAGCCCAAAAACTGCCCGATTTGCGACGATGAGCGCCAGTATGTCCCGGTGACGGGCCAGGCATGGACGGACTTCGACAGCCTTACGACCACGCACACCAACAAATGGCAACAGCTGGAGCCGCAGCTGTTCAGCATCAAAACCGTTCCCGCTTTTGCCATCAACCAGCGGGCGCTCCTGCTGCGTACGCCACAGGGCAATGTTCTGTGGGACTGCATCGCCAATCTTGACCCCGCGACCAGAGCGTTAGTTGACGCGCTCGGGGGAATCAGCGCGATCGCGATTTCGCACCCGCATTACTACACCACCATGCAGGAGTGGGCCGCGGCGTTTAACGCACCGATCTACCTGCACGCCAGCGATCGGCAGTGGGTGATGCGTGACAGCCCGGCGATACGCTTCTGTGAGGAGGACGCCCTGGAGATTATGCCTTTGGTGACTCTGCTGCGGCTGGGCGGGCATTTTGCCGGCGGCACGGTGCTGCACTGGCAGTCAGGCGACGGCGTGCTGCTGGCCGGTGATATTTTGCAGGTTACGCCCGGTAAGGACGCCGTGTCGTTTATGTGGAGTTATCCGAATATGCTGCCGCTGCCTGCCCGCACCGTTGAGTCGGTGATTGGTCGACTGACAGGGAAAACGTACCAGCGCCTGTACGGGGCCTTTGAAGGGCAGAACATCCCGGCGAACGCGGATGAGATCGTGCAGCGGTCGGGCCAGAAATATATTGCTTGTCTCGGCTAAGGCGCGGTGGTTAAATTTTACGAGTGTGATCGCGATCATACCTAAACTAAAACAGATAAAAGAGAAATGGCTATGCAACATATCATTGAAGGTTTTCTCAGCTTTCAAAAAGAGATTTTCCCGCAACGTAAAGAGCTTTTTCGTAGTTTAGCGTCCAGTCAGAATCCCAAAGCGCTGTTCATCTCCTGCTCCGACAGCCGTCTGGTTCCGGAACTGGTTACGCAACAGGAGCCAGGACAGCTCTTTGTCATTCGAAACGCGGGCAACATTGTGCCTCCGTTCGGGCCGGAGCCTGGCGGTGTCTCTGCGACCATCGAATATGCTGTTGTTGCCCTGGGCGTGACCGATATCGTTATTTGCGGCCACTCCAACTGCGGCGCAATGAAGGCGATTGCTGACAACGCCGATCTGGAGCCGATGCCGGCCGTTTCCCACTGGCTGCGCTATTCTGATGCGGCAAAAGCGGTGGTTGAGAAGAAAACATGGGATAAGCCAATCGATAAGGTGAATGCGATGGTGCAGGAGAACGTCTTTGCGCAGTTGAGCAATATCAAGACCCATCCGTCGGTGGCGGTAGGCCTGCGCAACAACGCCATTCGCCTGCACGGCTGGGTATATGACATCGAAAGCGGCAAAATCCTTGCCCTGGACAAGAACACTAAATCGTTCGTGTCGCTGTCGGAAAACCCGGACGTCTTCTTCGAGTAACCCGACCCCGCAGGGCAGGGAAGCTCTGTTAAAATTCCATGAATGGTAACTTCCTTCGCACGCCCGACGCAGGTTTTCCAGCCGCTTTCGCCATCGCTTTACCAATTTCAGCGCACTCAGACAAACCCTGAACAAAGGGATGATCGTGCATCAGCCAGGGGATCGCCCCAAAAGCGATGCGCCCCCGCAGTGATGCAGGCGCCAGCAACGTATAGTCTTCCCCCACGTCCGGGACGTCATCGCCGGTTTCCGCAAGCTGTTTACGCAGGGTGGGGAAGGGAATGTCCTTGTTTCTGAGTGGCTTTTGCCCGCGCGCATCAATAAACACGTCGAAGCGGTAACGCTTTTCTGCCGTGGTGATGACGGTCTGATCGCTGCCGATATCCAGGTCGTAATTATCACCGAGTGCGACCACGCTAATGATCCCTGCCTCGCGCAGCGCCAGTAAACGGCGGATAGACTGCGGTGGAATGGCGGCATAATTATCGATAAACACACGCTCCAGCCCGGATTTAAACCGCTCTCTGTCATGCTCACTGAGTGAAGGGACGATGGCCTGAACCACTTCATGCAGACGAAGCACGGTATAGCGCCAGGCAACGGTGCGTTTTTCGCGCTTGTTGCGCTCCACTTCTTTCAGATTCGCTTCGGCCCAGGTGAAAGGGCCATGCTTTTTACGATCCTCAAACCAGACATCACGAAGCGTGTCGGCATTCAGCGTACCGAGCGATATCGCCTGGCACCAGCGCGGATCGGCCAGCTCGAGCTCTTTCACCATCAGCGCAAAGATGCGGTCAAGCAGCCCGTCCGGGCCTTTGGCGATTTCGCTCTCCGCCACAGACTCCGTTAACACGGACAGCGGTTCATAAGGGATAGGGCAGTAGAAGTCGGCCTCCGGCAGAACGCCCGTGCGGGACATCAGGGTGATATTTAACCCTTCGCTGCCTTTATTGACAACGAACTGCTCCCCGCTAAACCGGCCATGCTGCATCACAACCGCCATTGCAGCGTCCAGCCCGCTGAGGGAGGTACCCATGATCCCCACCTCACAGGCTCGGACCTCCGCGTCCATCAGCCCTGACCATGGGCTTGGGAAATATGCGCGGGTGGTTTCATCTTCATCAGGCCAGACGTGGCCGGTGGCAACAACCGCAAGATCAAACCGCCTTGAGAAAGGGGCATCGTTCACTGAAAGGGCCACGCCGTCTGCATCAGCCTTAATATCCGTGACTTCTGCGTTGGGGTGCACCTCGACATGAAAGCCCGACTTTTTCGCCTCAGCAACGACGGCAAGAAACCGATCGTGAAAATATTCACCCAACAGAATACGCGGCAGGAATTGCCGGTCGTGCAGTTTCTCACTGTCGACGTTATAGCGGGCAAGATGGGCCGCACTCTGCTGTTTGAGCCAGTCGAGATAGGTAATAAAAATGGGCGGAATTTCGATACTGGCGATGTTCGCCAGCATCAGCCGGGAATTATCCTCGTCGCTGTAGGGCATCCCGACACCGGGTTGGTCTGCCTTTTCGAACACGGTGATCGAAAGCGGTGCTGCGTTGTTAAGAAGTGAGTAAAAGGTATAAATCCCTGTTGGACCTGAGCCGATAATGGCGATTTTTTTCATCGAAAGCGTTCCTGCATTTCTGAACCATAAAATAAGCGTAGCAGGAGAAAGGTTAAATCATTCAATGAAGGAAAAAATTAAGACGTTTTGAAGAGGGGATGTTGCGCCCCTTCCTGAACTTATGGGAAGGTCAATTCAATTGACCCTGGCTGATTAGATATGATTCTGCCTGATTTCTGAAAGGAAAGACTGTTTGGTCCCAGGTTTAACGATTATCTGTATGTGATGGGGGTTAAAAAGTACGGTAACTTCGCCGGCGGGCTTGACCTGCACAGCGTCAGTGAGGAGAACCAGCTGATTTTATCAGGAGAATTCTCCATCTTACGGTCAGTGTACTTTTTAACATGCAGGCTGATGCCGCCCGTGGAAGACAGCCCTGCTCGGGCTCAAAAGATGGCATAGCACACTGTACATCGGATGGTCGTTTTGTCTGCAATGACGGAAGTCTGAGCCAGTCGAAGCGATTCTGTTCATGTTATGGTGCCTCCGAACTGCCCCGGCAGGTAAAACCCTCCCCCTCCGCCAGGCAAGCGCAGACGAAAAAGAAAACAGCCGTGAAAGGCCAGGAGCAGCGTGTTGGAGAAAACAATGCGCAGTTCGATACACAACCGCGGCAACCTACATGCGCCCTTCTCTATATGGCCAACAAGCCCGGATTCACCCATTTACCCGTTTGTTCAGGAAATCAGTATTAATCCGCCAGTGTAAACGTTCTTTGTCTGTTATTCGAACTGATAAGACGCTTGCAGGTGGAAACCCACCTGAACGCGCTGGGCGACCTGTTACAGCGTCTGGCATTAAAGCATGCCGTTCGCACCTTCCGGCTACATGGCGAACTTACTGCATGGCTGGCGTTTATGCTTTCTGCATGAGTGATAAAAGGGAGGGAAAATCATGACCAGGGCTGAAGAGTTTTGTCGTTCCTGAAATGTGAACACTGGCAGATGGATGCGCACGCATCGCTCAAAAAACGATCTTTTTCAGGCGGATACTGAGATCAGAAAAGCATATGACCTTGAACAGTAATCACAATGACTGGAGGGATATGCTAATGAAGCGACAAGATATAAACGCATTAAAGAATTTTGATTTTCTGGCACGCAGTTTTGCCCGTATGTACGTCCTGGGTCAGCCAGTTGATATCGATGCCGTGACCGGCAATATGAGTAATGAACAGTAGGCATGGTTCCGGGAGCGATATGATCACTACCGAAAGCAGGCTGAGCGGGCGAGAGTGATAGAATTGCGATGAAGTAACGAACAACGGGCTTAACGGCCCGTTGCTTTTTTTAGGTTCCAGCTACATTTTGCAGGCTCCTGAGGTTGAAATATTGTGCGGTAACCTCATATAGAAAGCGGGTAAGGAATATCTGCCCGTAAGACATGAACTTTTTGAATATTCTTTTTTACTGTTCAGGAGGTACATGATGACTCTGAGAGCTTTTCCCATGTTGAACGATCTCTCCGACTCTCTGTTTGCGGACCGTTTTAACCGTATCGATCGCCTTTTTAGCCAGCTAACCGGCAGTACGCCGTTGCCCTCCACGCCTTCTTACAATATCCGGCGGGTGGGTGATAACCGCTATGAACTGACGCTCAGCGTGCCGGGCTGGAAAGAGAGCGAACTGGAAATTGAAACCGTTGGCGGTCAGCTGAATATCAGCGGTAAACGTGAAGAAGAGAAAACCGAAAACGGCGAAGAAGGGTGGATCCATCGGGGTATCAGCCGCAGCGACTTCCGGGCCAGCTATAGTCTGCCGGAGCATGTGAAAGTAACCGGCGCTTCGCTGGAAAACGGCTTGCTGGCGATTGAATTACACCAGGATATCCCGGAAGAAGAGAAACCGCAGCGCATCGCCATCAACAACAACCCGGCGATTGAACATAAGCCGTAATCATTGATTGACGTTGTTTTCACGCCCGGCAAACGCCGGGCGTTTTGCTAACCTGATGGGGCTTATGCCATTCCGCTCTTTCGCTGCACGCGCGGGCTGGAGGTCACTTTCGATGTGCTTAAAAGGTTTGCTGCCTCTGCATGAGGCTGAACGGGAATGAAATGTGCGAGAAAACAGATTGGTGCGTCTGAATGGACTCGAACCATCGACCCCCACCATGTCAAGGTGGTGCTCTAACCAACTGAGCTACAGACGCAAAATGGTGCGTTCAATTGGACTCGAACCAACGACCCCCACCATGTCAAGGTGGTGCTCTAACCAACTGAGCTATGAACGCATTGTGTTGTCGGTGACAACGGGGACGAATATTAGCGGCACAGCCCCAAGGTGGCAAGAGGGAAAATGCATTTTTCTCTCTGATTTCACGCGATTGCTTCATTACCGCGCAAAGTGAAGAGAAAGTAGCCGCCAGCCGGCGGCTACTGTGTCATTAACGTGCAGCGCGCTGCAAAATTACCGCAGACGGCTGACGTTGCAGGAAGCGCATACGCAGCATCATCATAATGGCCGCAGACGTTAAGCCGATGATAAAGCCCATCCAGAATCCGGCTGGCCCCATGCGATCCACCACCAGATCCGTGAGCGCCAGAATGTACCCGCACGGCAGACCCAGCACCCAGTAAGCGATAAAGGTGATGAAGAAGATGGAACGCGTATCTTTATACCCACGCAGCACGCCGCTGCCAATCACCTGGATGGAGTCAGAGATCTGATAAATGGCCGCCAGCAGCATCAGATGCGAGGCCAGGGTCACTACCTCCGGGTTGTCGTTATAGAGCAGGGCAATTTGCTCACGCAACAGCACGGTAAAGAGCGCGGTACAGACTGCCATGCAGACGCCGACGCCGAGGCCGGTGCGGGCTGCCGTTTGCGCGTCCAGCGTCGAGCCTTGCCCCAGACGGAAGCCCACGCGAATCGTCACCGCGGCAGCCAGGGACATCGGCAGGACGAACATCAAAGAGCTGAAGTTCAGGGCGATCTGGTGTCCTGCGACATCAATAATCCCTAACGGCGAGACCAGCAGGGCGACGACGGCAAACAGCGTCACTTCGAAGAACAGCGCCAGCGCAATGGGTAACCCCAGCTGAATGAGACGGGTCATGAGCGTCCAGTCAGGTGCGCTGAACGAGGTGTCGTTACGAATGTCACGCATGGATCGCGCATGTTTAATGTAGGTGAGCATACAGCCGAACATCACCCAGTACACCGCAGCCGTTGCCACGCCGCAGCCCACGCCGCCGAGTTCCGGCATGCCAAAATGACCGTAAATGAAGATATAGTTCACGGGAATGTTCACCAGCAAGCCGATAAAGCCCATCACCATGCCCGGCTTGGTTTTTGCCAGCCCTTCACACTGGTTACGTGCCACCTGGAAGAACAGATAGCCGGGCGCGCCCCAGAGCAGGGCGCGCAGATAACCGACCGCCTTATCCGCCAGCGCCGGGTCGATATTATGCATGGCGCGAATAATATACCCGGCGTTCCACAGGACGATCATAATCAGGACGGAGACACCCCCGGCCAGCCAGAAGCCCTGGCGCACCTGATGGGCCACGCGGTCGCGTCGACCGGAGCCGTTAAGCTGCGCGATAACGGGCGTCAGCGCCAGCAGCAGGCCGTGACCAAAAAGAATGGCCGGAAGCCAGATTGAGGTTCCGATCGCCACGGCGGCCATATCGGTGGCGCTGTAACCACCGGCCATTACCGTATCCACAAATCCCATTGCGGTTTGGGCTACCTGCGCGACGATCACCGGTATGGCCAGTGCCAATAACTGACGCGCTTCGATCATATACTTCTGCACGTGAACACCTTTGTATTGTAGTTATTTGAGAGACTAAAAAGGCCGCCGTTACTGGCAGCAAGAAGAAAAAACAGAGGGATGCCAGCTATTGTAGCGGGGTTTAACTAATTATCTAGTGAAAAAATCGCCAGAAATTGCGCATCACTGGCAACCTGTTTTTTCAACTGTTATTGTGGTGGGATTATACGGTGTCATCGCCGTTCGGAATGAACAGGAGCTGTAAGCATGTTTACTGGTATTGTGCAGGGCACTGCCAAAGTGGTGTCCATTGATGAAAAACCGAATTTCCGCACTCACGTAGTTGAGCTGCCTGAATATATGCTCGACGGCATTGAAACCGGGGCGTCGATAGCGCATAACGGCTGCTGCCTGACGGTGACCGAAATTAACGATAACCAGATTAGCTTTGATTTAATGAAAGAGACGCTGCGTATCACTAACCTGGGTGAGCTGGTGGTGGGAGATATCGTCAACGTGGAACGCGCGGCGAAATTCAGCGATGAGATTGGCGGGCATCTGATGTCGGGCCATATTATGACCACCGCAGAAGTGGCGAAAATCGTGACCTCGGAAAATAACCGTCAAATCTGGTTTAAGGTGCAGGATCCGTCATTAATGAAATACATCCTTTATAAAGGATTTATTGGCATCGATGGGATTAGTCTGACCGTCGGTGAAGTGACGCCAACGCGTTTTTGCGTGCATTTAATTCCTGAAACGCTGCAACGTACTACGCTTGGCGCAAAAAAACTAGGGCAGCGCGTAAATATCGAAATTGATCCCCAGACCCAGGCGGTCGTGGATACCGTTGAGCGCGTACTGGCGGCGAAAGAGGCGGCGATAATTAAAACCATGGAAGAAGAATAAAAAATAACCCCGGTTAACCGGGGTTATTTTTTCAGCGAGCCACACGCAAACCGTGCTCAATCCCACGACTAAACACCACCTGCCAAAGCTGTATATCCCGCGCACGGAACGCGCCCGCACAGGCATTCAGATAATAGCTAAACATCCGTTTGAATCGTTCCGAATAGTTGTCGGCGATTTCAGGCCATGCAGCCTGGAAACGTTCATGCCAGGCCATCAGGGTGGTGTCGTAATCTGCGCCGAAGTTATGCCAGTCTTCCACAATAAAATGCGGTTCGCTGGCGTTCGCAATCTGGCGAACAGAGGGTAAACAGCCATTCGGGAAGATATATTTGTTGATCCAGGGATCCACATTGTTATCGGTGCGTTTAGAGCCGATGGTGTGTAGCAGGAAAATTCCCTCAGGCTTCAGGTTACGATCGGCGACCTCGAAGTAAGTCTTGTAGTTCTTCGGCCCCACGTGCTCGAACATACCTACGGAAACAATGCGATCGAACTGCTCGTTCAGGTCGCGGTAGTCCTGAAGCCGAATATCAACATCCAGACCCAGACAGCGTTCCTGCGCCATCTTCTGCTGTTCAGCGGAAATCGTGACGCCGACTACGCTGACGCCGTAATTTTTCGCCATAAACCAGGCAAGACCACCCCAGCCACAGCCGATGTCCAGCACACGCATACCGGGCTGTAACTGCAATTTATCGCAGATCAGTTGCAGCTTGTCCTGCTGCGCCTCTTCCAGGGTCGTCGCTTTTTTCCAGTATCCGCAGGAGTACTGCATTAAAGGATCGAGCATACGGCTGAACAGATCGTTGCCCAGGTCGTAATGCTCTTTACCGACGATCCACGCCCGTTTTTTACTTTGCAGATTGAACAGGCGGGCGGAGGCAATGCGTAAGGTATCTTTGAAATGACGAGGGAGCTGTTTTTCAAGACCGGCGCGTAATACGCTGGAGAAGAACATATCCAGCCGCTCACACTCCCACCAGCCGTCCATATAGCTTTCACCCAGCCCTAACGACCCCTCCTGTAACACGCGTTTGAAAAAATCGGGATGCTTTATCTGGGGATCGGAGGGGGATGAGCCATTAATCGTAATGCCCGCACGTCCCAACAGTTCACTGACGATCCGGGACCAGTTATCGTCCGGAACGCTGACTTCTTCTATACACGATGAACTCATAGCTTCTCCATCACCTTGCTGTGATCAGAACCTTAAAACAGCGTAGACGCTTTTTTGGTTTGTGAGAAATCTCACGGTAAATGCCCGCGAGGCTAATATCCGACGTAGAACAGAGGAAGGGAGATAACCCTTGCCGAAATGCCTTCAATGGTAAAACGGGAGCGCTCCGGCTCCCGTTAACACTTAATATTTATCGTATTTAATCGAACCAAATTTAGTATAGGCCGCAAAATTTGGTGATTCAACAGAAAATTGTTAGCAACCTAATCACTGGTATTTAACATAGTTTCCCGCGCAATCAGGCGTGCGACGTTTCTGTATGCGCGTTTTCACTCTGCTCGCGATGGGCTGAGGACTGCATGCGATAGCCCAAACCCGCCAGCGCAACGGTGACCAGCATCACGCTGGTAGTGGTGAGCAGCGGGGTTGCAATCAACGCAGAGACCACGAGACTTGCCAGGAAGCACAGGCCAAGTTGCAGGGTATTTTGCAGCGCGGCAGCGCGGCCTGTCGCCTGCGGAAATGGACGCAACGCCTGGGCTACAACAATAGGGTAGATGGCCCCGTTAGCGATCGCCATGACGCAGAACGGAATCAAAATTTCTGCAAGCCCGGCGCCGGGAATAAAGCCGACAGCCCAGGTCGCAATCACGCTTAGCGCATACAAAACCAGCAGCCAGGGCAGCATCTGTTGGCCTTCCCATTTTTGCAGCGCGGCGCGACAGCCATAGCCACCCACCAGGAAGGCGATGGTCTGTGGTACATAGCTCAGGCCGATAGCCGCCGGGCTGTAGCCCATGTCATGCAGAATGAACGGCGAACCGGTCAGCCAGGCAAAGAAGCTGGCAGAGCAGGCAGCATAAATCAGCACGTTACCGCGATAGGCTTTCGACCGCAGTAAAGAGGTAAAGGTGATGGGCTTTGCGTCCGGATGCGTCTCTTTTTTATGCGCAGGTTTAAGCCCGAAAGCAGGCAGCATCAGGACCAGCGTAATAGCAAAGAGCGTGGCGAAAATAGCCTGCCAGTCGAAATGCGCGAGGATCCAGCTGCCCAGTAACGGGGCAAGCGCCGGCGACAGGCCGACCAGCGGCATAATAGTGGCGAATATGCGGTTAGTGCGCGAGGCGGGGTAGTAATCGGTCACCAGCGCCTGCCAGGTCACCGCTGCGGCGCAGACGCCGACCGCCTGAATAAAGCGCAGCGCCAGCAGCCAGGCGGCATCGCGGACCCACAGCATGCCCAGACAGCCTACGGCAAAAATCGCCAGACCCAACAACAGGACGGGCTTACGGCCGAAACGATCCGAGAGCGGCCCCCACAGCAATTGCGCAAAAGCAAAGCCAGCGAGGAACAAACTTAAACTGGCGCTGATGGCGGCGGCAGGGGTTTGCAAATCTTCCTGCATCGCGGCGAACGCGGGCAGATACATATCGGTTGCCAAAAAGCCCAGCACGCTTAAGCCGCCGAGCCAGACTAAAAATCCTTTCCTGGGTTGCACTTTTTTTCTCCTGAGGAGGCAGGTGTACGTTGGCGCAGAGTGTAGGGAGTGCAAAGCGGCTTGTGAAACGCTAATATTTGGCGGGTGCATTCAAAAAATTTGCAGGCTAAAGATGTGGTCAGATTATTCCCTTGAAGTGGTTGATGCCGTGGCGCGTAACGGCAGCTTTACCGGTGCCGCCCAGGAGCTGCATCGCGTTCCCTCGGCTATCAGCTATACGGTGCGCCAGCTGGAAGCGTGGCTGGCGGTCCCGCTGTTCGAGCGGCGCCATCGCGACGTGGAGCTCACGCCTGCCGGAGCGTGGTTTTTGAAGGAAGGGCGGTCTGTTATCAAAAAAATGCAGATCACCCGTGAGCAGTGCCAGCAGATCGCCAACGGCTGGCGCGGGCATCTCGCTATCGCGGTGGATAACATCGTTAAGCCGGAGCGGACCCGGCAGATGATCGTCGATTTCTATCGTCATTTTTCCGACGTCGAACTGCGTGTTTCGCAGGAAGTGTTCAACGGCGTCTGGGATGCGCTGGCGGACGGCAGGGCGGAGATGGCGATTGGTGCAACCCAGGCGATCCCGGTTGGGGGGCGCTACGCGTTTCGCGACATGGGCATGCTGAGCTGGACCTGCGTGGTCGCGCGCGATCACCCGCTGGCGGCGCTGGAAGGTCCGCTGAGCGATGACACCTTACGCAACTGGCCCTCGCTGGTGCTGGAAGATACCTCCCGCTCGCTGCCCAAGCGCATTACCTGGCTGCTGGATAATCAGCGCCGCGTGGTCGCACCGGACTGGGAGTCATCGGCCACCTGTCTGAGCGCGGGGCTGTGCGTTGGCATGGTGCCGGTGCATTTTGCGCGACCGCGCATCGACGCGGGAGAGTGGGTGGCTCTGACGCTGGAAAACCCCTTCCCGGATGCCGCGTGCTGTCTGACGTGGCAGCAAAACGACGTCTCGCCCGCCATGGCCTGGCTGCTAGATTATCTGGGCGACAGCGAAACGCTGAACCGGGAGTGGTTGCGGGAACCAGCATAGCTGGCCCCGTAATGAGATTAACGACGGTAGTCGCGGAACGGACCGTCCGCAACGGAACGGCGTTCAATCAGGCGCGGGTGGACTTCAATGGACTGGGACTGTTCACGCTTGTTGACGATCCGGTCCAGCAGCATGTTGAAGGCCGTTTCACCCAGCGAATCTTTCGGCTGGTGAATGGTGGTCAGCGCCGGGGTAAAGAAGCGGGCGTTGCGCACGTTGTCATAGCCGATCACCGAGATATCCTGCGGGACGCGCAGGCCGAGTTCATCCGCCGCGCAGAGCGCGCCCATCGCCATGATGTCGCCGCCGCAGAACACCGCGGTAGGGCGATGCGGCTGGGAGACGATCTGCTGCATGGCGCGATAGCCCGACTCCGGCTCGAAGTCGCCCTGAACAATCCAGTTTTCCGGCACAGTGATCAGCGCCTCTTCCATCGCTTTCATGAAACCGGCCAGACGGCCAGCCCCGGTGTTACGCTCCAGCGGACCCGGGATCACGCCAATTTCACGATGACCGCGTTCTACCAGATAACGCCCCGCCATGTAGCCGCCTTCAAAGGCGTTATCAATAACGGAGTCGGTGAAGTCTGCGCGCGCTTCGCCC
The DNA here is from genome assembly GCF_049237125.1 of Enterobacter cloacae complex sp. GYL001. Classification (NCBI taxonomy): domain Bacteria; kingdom Pseudomonadati; phylum Pseudomonadota; class Gammaproteobacteria; order Enterobacterales; family Enterobacteriaceae; genus Enterobacter; species Enterobacter cloacae complex sp. GYL001. The sequence goes on from NZ_JBMKGW010000001.1 coordinate 798,330, forward strand.
CAGTCCATGACCACCATCGGAATGTGGCGATACTCTTCCAGCATGGAAAGGACCGACTCGGGGTATTCAGAACACATTACCAGCAGGCCGTCGACGCGCTTTTGCGCCATCATTGACAGGTAAGCGCGCTGTTTTTCAATGTTGTTCCACGCGTTGCCCAGAATCAGGGTATAGCCTTTCTGGAAGCAGTTTTTTTCAACGGCTTCGATGATTTCAGCAAAGTAGGCCGCTTCACTGCTGGTGGCCAGCAGGCCAATCGATTTGGTGTGATTAACCTTCAGGCTGCGGGCGACGGCACTTGGCGAGTAGTGCAGTTCTTTGATTGCCGCCCAGACGGCATTACGCGTCTCTTCAGCGACGAAACGCGTTTTGTTAATAACATGTGATACGGTTGTGGTGGAAACGTTTGCGCGTTTTGCTACGTCTTTAATTGTTGCCATTAAATGTCACTCCAGACCATATCCTAAGCTCCTGAAAAAATTGAAGGTAAACGTTTGCCTTCTCTCACCCTTATCACGCAAACATGAGTTGCGACACGCCGGGAAAACGACACAGGACGTCAGGAGGGGGTCAGTGGCCGGTACGCTAATAAATTTAGCGTGGAATTTTGTCCTATCTTGATGAAAAGGGGAAGAGGTAAAGTGGATATCCGCTTAAATCCTGGAAGATTTTTGACCTGAACTGTGTAAAAATGAGCAAGCTCACTTTTCGTAGGGTGAATAAAAGGAGAAAAATTGATGAGTACCGATCTGAAGTTTTCGCTGTTTACCACCATTGTTGTTCTTGCCCTGATTGTTGCGGGTGGTTTAACCGCTGCGCTGCACTGATTCAGGAGGGGGGAGAACCTTCTCCCTCTCTTGCCGCTATTGTTACCTCTCCGGCAAAAATCTTTTGCCAAAATGTTAACTTCTCATTTTTTGTGATTGATGTCATGCTTTTGACTTCTTAGTTCTGTGCCGGGTTATGGCACGGTATCCGGAGTCTCTTCATGAAAATCAATTTTCCCCTGCTGGCCCTGGCGATTGGCGCCTTTGGGATTGGCACCACTGAATTCTCCCCTATGGGGTTATTGCCTGTTATCGCCCGGGGTGTGGACGTCTCAATTCCTGCGGCCGGTATGTTAATTAGCGCCTACGCGATTGGCGTGATGGTGGGCGCGCCGCTGATGACGCTGCTGCTTTCCCACCGCGCTCGCCGCAATGCGCTGATTTTCCTGATGGCGATTTTCACTCTCGGAAATGTGCTTTCCGCGATTTCGCCCGATTACACCACTCTGATGCTTTCGCGCATTCTGACCAGCCTCAACCATGGCGCCTTCTTCGGACTGGGCTCGGTTGTTGCCGCCAGCGTGGTGCCAAAACATAAGCAGGCCAGCGCGGTAGCCACTATGTTCATGGGCCTCACCATCGCTAATATCGGCGGCGTTCCCGCTGCCACCTGGCTGGGAGAAGCCATCGGCTGGCGTATGTCTTTCCTCGCAACCGCCGGACTGGGCGTGGTCGCGATGGTTGCGCTGTTCTTCTCACTGCCGAAAGGAAGTGCGGGAGAACGTCCGGAAGTACGTAAAGAGCTGGCGGTGCTGATGCGTCCTCAGGTGTTGTCCGCGCTGCTTACCACGGTACTGGGGGCCGGGGCGATGTTTACGCTCTACACCTATATCTCCCCGGTGCTGCACGACATTACCCACGCAACGCCACTCTTTGTTACCGCGATGCTGGTGCTGATTGGTGTCGGGTTCTCGATTGGCAACTATCTCGGCGGGAAATTTGCCGACCGCTCCGTCAGTGGAACACTGAAAGGTTTTTTAACGCTGCTGATTGTCATCATGGTGGCGATTCCGTGGCTGGCGCGTAACGAAGTGGGTGCCGCGATTGCCATGGTGGTGTGGGGCGCCGCAACCTTTGCCGTGGTGCCACCGTTGCAGATGCGCGTAATGCGCGTTGCGCACGAAGCGCCGGGGCTCTCTTCGTCGGTGAATATCGGTGCGTTTAACCTGGGCAATGCGCTGGGGGCCGCAGCGGGCGGGGCGGTGATCTCCGGTGGTTTGGGTTACAGCTTTGTGCCGGTGATGGGGGCGATCATTGCCGCACTCGGCCTGCTGCTGGTGATGATGTCTGGTCGTAAACAGCCTGAAGCGGTGTGTACGGCGGAATAAACAAAAACGCAGAAGGGCTGCCCCTTCTGCGTGTCTCTTACGCGGCGAAGTTCTTCGCAACAAATTCCCAGTTAACCAGTGCCCAGAAGTGTTCCAGGTAGTTCGGGCGCGCATTACGGTAATCAATGTAATAGGCGTGTTCCCATACGTCCACGGTCATCAGCGGCGTGGCGCTGGTGGTCAGAGGGGTACCCGCATTAGAGGTGGAAACGATAGCCAGTTTGCCATCAGCCTCTTTTACCAGCCAGGTCCAGCCGGAGCCAAAGTTTTTAACGGCTGCGTCAGTAAACTTCGCTTTAAAATCCGCGAAACTGCCGAACGCGGCGTTAATCGCTGCCGCCAGCTCACCGGCAGGTTCTCCGCCTGCGTTGGGGGCCAGGCAGTGCCAGTAGAAGGTGTGGTTCCACACCTGAGCGGCGTTGTTAAATACGCCACCGTCTGAACTGCGCACGATCTCTTCCAGCGTTTTGCCTTCAAAATCGGTGCCCTTGATCAGGTTATTCAGGTTGGTGACATAGGTCTGGTGATGCTTGCCGTAATGGTACTCCAGGGTTTCCGCGGAAATGTGCGGAGCCAGGGCGTCTTTTGCATACGGTAGTGCAGGTAATTCGAACGACATTGCTTCTCTCCTTATAGTTTTATACGTTGCCAATAACCCTACAGACAACAAGGACAGAATAGCAAATTGAAAGGGTATGCAAAAGAGGAACTTACCCTGCCACAGAGGCGGCAGGGCAGGGTTTAGCGAATGGTTTTTGGCGTCATCACGCGGCGTGCACCCACATAGTGGCGCACCCAGTAATCTTCGCTGAGGGAGGTGATCTGAATGTCCTGACCGCTGCGCGGTGACTGGATAAATTTACCGTTACCCACATACACCCCAACGTGATCGGCCGTACCGCGTCCCTGGGTGCGGAAGAACACCAGGTCGCCATTTTGCAATTCGCCACGGTTTACAGGCGCGGCGTCGCGCAGATGGTACATCTCATTGGCGGTGCGCGGAATGCGAAACTTCACCAGATCTTTATAGGCATAATAAACCAGCCCACTACAGTCAAAACCGGTGCGCGGAGAGGTGCCACCCCAGCGATACGGTTTACCTATTTGCCCCATCAGTTTGTTCATCGCCGTTTTTTGCGCTTTCTGCATACGCGCTTTATGCACGTCAGCCAGCTTCGTCACTTTTGCGCATTTCGTTTTATGGCCTTTGCGCACGGTGCATTTTTCATTCACCAGGCTGGCGGTCGTGCGGGTGGTTTTGTGCGTGCCGGAACGGAGAGTTTTGGGTTTACTGGAGGCGGTCTTTTTGGTCTGAGCGGTGGTTTTCTTCTTTACTGTTTTACTGGTGGTTTTTTTCTTACGTTCTGTGGTTTTTGCCAGATGCGATTTTTGTACAGCAGAATGCCGCGCCTGTTCAGAGGCGTTCGCCGCTGGCGTAAATGAGAGTGTGGTAAACAGTAAAGCACAGAGCGTCATCGAGATTTTAGTTATCCGCGCCACTGGGCAGTCCCCTGATAAATGCAGGCCACAATGCATACCCGCGTGAGATTTACAAAACCTGTCGATTCTAATCCATAAATTCAGAAGAAGTTAATAGCATTTTTCATTCAAAAATTATGTTTCGTTAGCAAGTGCAAAAAAATTCATCATTCTGACGCACTCCTGTTCGCTCCTTAAGCAAAACCGCACCCCGTCTGGGGATAAACGACATTAGCAATGCAACTTTATGCGATAAGCGATAAAATAATTAGACGTGACAAAAATGTTATTTTCCGATGTCGGCCTGACCCGCTACAATGTCAGACTGATGCCGTAACAGAAGTTAAAGGAAGCAAGACATGAGCACCACTATTGAAAAAATTCAGCGCCAGATCGCTGAAAACCCGATTCTCCTGTACATGAAAGGTTCTCCGAAGCTGCCAAGCTGCGGCTTCTCCGCGCAAGCGGTTCAGGCGCTGTCCGCCTGTGGTGAGCGTTTTGCTTACGTTGATATCCTGCAAAACCCGGACATTCGCGCTGAACTGCCAAAATACGCCAACTGGCCGACCTTCCCACAGCTGTGGGTTGATGGTGAACTGGTCGGTGGATGCGACATCCTGATTGAAATGTATCAGCGCGGCGAACTGCAACAGCTGATCAAAGAGACTGCGGCGAAGTATAAAACCGAAGAGCCGGACGCAGAGTAAGTTTTCTGCGGATATAAAAAAGCGACCACATTATGTTGGTCGCTTTTTTTTGCCTGTGGGGCTATTGATTACCCAACCTACGATTGAAGATCGGCCTCGTCGCCCATCGGCAGCGGCCAGCCGCCGAGACGTTTCCAGCGGTTGACGATCTCACAGAACAGCTCCGCCGTACGCTCGGTGTCGTATAACGCGGAATGCGCCTGGGTGCCGTCAAACGCAATACCCGCCGTGATGCAGGCTTTAGAGAGCACGGTTTGCCCCAGCGCCAGGCCGCTCAGCGCGGCGGTGTCGAAGGTCACAAACGGATGGAATGGATTACGCTTGAGCGAGGCACGCTCGGCGGCAGCCATAGTGAAGCTGTGATCAAAGGTGGCATTGTGGGCCACCATGATGGCGCGGCTACAGTCATTCTCTTTCATGCCTTTGCGCACCATTTTGAAAATGGCGTGCAGCGCCTCGTATTCGCTTACCGCCCCGCGCAGCGGGTTTGTCGGATCGATACCGTTAAAGGCCAGCGCCTCTGGCTGTAAGTTTGCCCCTTCAAAGGGTTCAACGTGGAAATGCAGCGTGGTGTCCGGTACAAGCCAGCCCTGTTCATCCATCTTCAGCGTGATGGCGGCAATCTCAAGCAGCGCATCGGTTTTAGCGTTAAATCCGGCTGTTTCAACATCAATGACAACGGGATAAAAACCACGAAAACGGTCGCACAGACCGGTAAATTGAGCGTTATCGGACATCAGGGTCTCTTACAAGGGGGAAAAAGCAGTGCGCATTATGGCAAATTTTGAGAGGGGATGCAGCAAAACAACGGGCGCATAGTGCGCCCTGCGGGATCAATTGCCCAGACCGCGACCAGCGTCTTTGGCTTCAATCAGTTCGATTTTATAACCGTCCGGATCTTCCACAAACGCAATTACGGTGGTACCGCCTTTAACCGGACCGGCTTCACGGGTGACGTTACCGCCATTGCTGCGGATACGTTCGCAGGCTTCGGCGGCGTTATCCACTTCCAGCGCGATGTGGCCGTAAGCTGTACCCAGCTCGTAGCTGTCCACGCCCCAGTTGTAGGTCAGCTCGATGACCGCTTCATCAGATTCCGGGCCGTAACCGACAAACGCCAGAGAGTATTTATATTCCGGATTTTCGCTGGTGCGCAGCAGCTTCATGCCCAGAACGTTAGTGTAGAAATCGATGGAACGTTGCAGGTCGCCAACGCGCAGCATGGTGTGAAGTAGGCGCATAATTTCCTCATTAACCAGTGGAATGGATTATCTTTTTGAACAGAAACGATGTTTTAGTATAGCGGCGAAAGGTCGCCGCTATCAATGTACAAAGCGGGATTACAGTGAAGGGTAGTCGGTATAACCTTCCGCGCCGCCGCCATAGAAGCTTTCAGGACGCTGCGGGTTCAGTTCGGCTTTCTTCTGCAAACGGGCAACCAGATCCGGGTTAGCAATGTAGTCACGGCCAAAGGCCACGGCGTCGATCAGGCCTTTACCGATCAAATCCTCGGCTTTCTCTGCCGTATACGCACCCGCCCCGATAATCACGCCGTGGAAGCGCTCGCGCACTTTCTGACGGAAGGCTTCACTGTAAGGCTTGCCGCCTGCCCAGTCCGGCTCGGACATGTGCAGATAGGCGATACCGCGTTTCGCCAGCTCTTCAATCAGATACAGCGCGTCTGCTTCTTCGTTCGGACCGTTGTCGACGTTCTGGAAAGTACCGATCGGGGAGACACGAATACCAATGCGGTCTGCGCTCCACTCATTACAAACAGCATCCACCACTTCAAGCACCAGACGCGCGCGGTTTTCAACGCTGCCGCCGTACTGGTCGGTACGCTGGTTGGAAGACGGGGACAGGAACTGATGCAGCAGGTAACCGTGCGCAGAGTGCAGCTCAACCAGGTCTAAGCCCGCTTCACGGGCGTTGGCGACGGCCTGACGGAAATCATTCACGATACCCGGGATCTCGTCCAGCTCCAGCGCGCGTGGCGTGGTGGTGTCGACGCGGATCGCATTACCGTTTTCATCGCGCAGGGAAGTGCGGGTATTGGCGTTCAGGGCAGAGGCAGAAACCGGCGCCTGACCGCCAGGCTGGATGCTGCTGTGTGAGATACGACCGGTGTGCCACAGCTGAACCGCAATACGGCCATCCTCAGCATGCACGCCTGCGGTGATTTTTTTCCACGCGGCGATCTGTTCCGGGCTGTGCAGACCCGGTGCACCGGCGTAGCCTTTTGCCTGAGCAGAAATCTGCGTGGCTTCGGAGATAATCAGGCCCGAGCTGGCGCGCTGACGGTAATACTCACCCATCAATGGCGTTGGGATATCGCCCGGCTCGATGCTGCGCAGACGGGTAAGTGGGGCCATAAACACGCGGTTTGGGGCAGTAACGGCACCCACTTTCAGTGGGGTAAACAGCTTTTCAGCGGACATAACGGCTCCTGAGTAGACCAGTCGACTAGTAAAAGGGTAAATAAAAACGCCGGCTACACGCCAGGCGCGGTAATACAGTTTTTCACATGCGCCAGCGCGCTTTCGAGCGGCACGGCGCTGCGAGACATTTTTGCTTGCAGGTTGGCGCCTAACCAGAGGGAATAGAGCACCTGTGCCTGCGTGAGCGGATCGCCGGAGAAGGAGAGCGTTTTTTCATTGCGCCCGCTCTCCAGCGCCTGAGCCAGCAGGGCAATCACGCCGCTGGCTCCTTTATCCATGGCGGTGCGCATATCTTCGGAGAGATCGCACACTTCGGCAGACAGTTTTACCGTCAGGCAGCCGCTGATGATGCCCTGCTGACAGAACTGCGTCAGCGTTTCCTGATAGTAGTTCAGAACACGATCCCGGTAGTCACCTTCACTGCTGGCGAAGTGGGTTGCCAGGCGCTGATGGTAGCTGGCGTAGTGCCGCTCCAGCATGGCAACGCCAAACGCCTCTTTGGATCGAAAATAGTGATAAAACGATCCCTTAGGTACTTCAGCGGTTTTTAACAATTCGCTCAGCCCCATACCGGTAAACCCGCGATGCATGCAAAGGCGCTCGCCGGTAGCCAGCAAATGTTCTCGTGTATCGTGTTCAGTGTGTCTGCTCATGCCCTTACTCTAATAGACCGTTCGGTCTAATGCAAGCCCGCTTAGCGACGACATTGCGACAGAATATCCAGCTGCGGTTGATAAACCGCTGATTTCACGTCCATCATGCCCAGAACGGTGGCGAATAAATTGTCCTGTGAAACCGCCTCTTTTGCGGCATGGTCACGCAGGCAATCCGTGTTTACGCCGAAGTTTTTCGCATAATCCGGGGAGAGCCAGAACATAAACGGAATATGCGTTTGCTGCTCCGGGGCCAGCATATACGGCGTACCGTGCAGGTAAATTCCGCTTTCGCCCAGCGATTCACCGTGATCGGAGAGGTAAATGAGCGCCGTGTTCATGTTGGCCTGCCGGGCTTTTAGCGCGTCGATGGTTCGGCTGACCACGCTGTCGGTATACAAAATCGAGTTGTCATAGGTATTGATCAGCGACTGATGATCGCAATCCTGAATTTCATTGGTATCGCAGGTTGGGGTGAACTTGCGAAAGCTGTCCGGATAACGGTTGTAGTAGGCCGGACCGTGGCTGCCCATCAGATGAATAACCAGAACCGTATCCTGCTTTATTCCATCCAGTACGTTGTCCAGACGGTAGAGGTTGACGTCGTCGATACAGGATTTGTCCTTACAGAACTGATCCAGTTTCCACTGGGTCATGTCCGTGTGCGGCACGCGGTCGCAGGCGCCTTTACACCCGCCGTCGTTGTCGCGCCACAGCAGGTTGAAACCGGCATGGTTAAGTACATCGAGCAGACCTTCCTGGTGATGGGCGAGGTCCGCGTCATATTTTTTCCGCGTCATGCCGGAGAACATGCAGGGGACGGAAACGGCGGTTTCCGTGCCACAGGAGGAGGCCTGGGGGAAGTTGATGACATCCTGCTTTTTCAGCTCGGGGTTGGTTTCACGCGGGTAACCATTTAACGAGTAGTTTGCGGCGCGGGAGGCTTCGCCCACCACCACAATCAGCACGGTTTTCTTGCGTTGGCTGGAAATCAGCGCGCCTTTATGAGCATCCTCGCCAATGCGGACCAGCGTCTGGTCGCCGGCAAACCAGCGCATTTTGCTGTATTTCACCACGGCGCTCACGTAATTCGCCGGGGTAACCATTTTGACGATGCTTTTGTTATTGCGGAACAGAGAAGCATAGTCTTTATAAAACACCGCCGCGACCAGGATGATTACCAGCAGCGCACCCAGCATAGCGGCGACACGCGTCAGGAGGGCATACCACCATTTTCCGGTGCGAATGCGCGTCAGGGCTAAAATAATCGATGGAACCAGACCTGCAACGACCAGCCACAGGATCATCTGCGGCGTCACCAGAGCAGTCGCTTCCTGGGAATTAGTTTCGAACACGTTCACAATCATGTTCTGATCGATAACCGTGCCATAGGTATACATAAACCAGGTTGCGGCGGCGCATCCCAGGGTCAGGACAATCATGAGCGGCTTGCGAATAAAGGGAATATTCAGCAGGCTGAAGACAATCACCCAGCCGCAGAACAGCACCAGCGGCACGCTGGCAGCAAACAGGAGATCGTGCAGATGCGCAGGCGCAATGATTGACCAGCTGCGCTGGATAAACAGTGCATTCAGTACGGTGAAGAAAAGTGCACAGCCCAGAGTAAATTTTATATCGTTACAGTGTAACTTTTTAGTGAACCACATGATGACCAGACCATTCGTTATATCAATGCGGCGAGTATAAGAAGGGAAGATTAGCGAAACCTTAATGCTCTGTTTGTGGCGGACATCCTTGCATGCAAGCCATTTAGGGTCTTCACTGTAGGGAATAATGACGTTCTGGAGGTAGGTGTGGCAGAGCAACTGGAGTTTTTCCCTGTCCAGAGCCCGTGCCGGGGTATTTGCCAGGTAGATGAACGAGGATACTGTCGTGGCTGCATGCGCACGCGCGATGAACGTTTTAACTGGCAAAATTTCAGCGACGCGCAAAAGCAGGAGGTCTTACGGCTCTGTCGACAGCGTCTGCTGCGTAAAATTCGTGCAAACAAAGCGGTTGAAAGCGTAGAACCTCAGCAACCTTCACTGTTTTAGCAGGGTAATTGCGTATACTGGTGACATGACTTCCTTGAGGAAAATGTTATGGTTCAGCGTATTACCCTTGCCCCGCAGGGCCCGGAATTCTCCCGATTTGTTATGGGCTACTGGCGCCTTATGGACTGGAATATGTCTCCGGTCCAGCTGGCGGACTTTATAGAAGAGCATCTCGATCTCGGGATCACCACCGTCGATCACGCTGATATTTATGGCGGCTATCAGTGCGAGGCTGCCTTTGGCGAAGCGCTGAAGCGTGCGCCGGCGCTGCGTGAACGTATGGAGATTGTGACCAAATGCGGTATTGCCACCACAGCAAAACCGGAGCATGCGCTTGGGCATTACATCACTGACAGCGCGCATATCGTTAAAAGCGCCGAGCAGTCACTGATTAACCTGGCCACCGATCGTATCGACCTGCTGCTGATCCACCGACCCGATCCGTTGATGGATGCGGATGAGGTCGCGGAAGCCTTCCTGACGCTGCACCAGAGCGGCAAAGTGCGCCATTTTGGCGTGTCTAACTTCACCCCGGCACAGTTTGCGCTATTGCAGTCTCGCCTGCCGTTTACGCTGGCGACGAATCAGGTGGAGATCTCGCCTGTTCATCAGCCGCTGCTGCTGGATGGCACGCTCGACCAACTGCAACAGCTGCGCATCCGTCCAATGGCATGGTCCTGTCTGGGAGGCGGCCGCCTGTTTAACGATGAGGCATTCCAGCCGCTGCGTAACGAGCTTGAAACGGTGGCGCGCGAACTGAATGCGGAGAGTATCGAGCAGGTGGTTTACGCCTGGATCCTGTGCCTGCCGTCTAAACCGCTGCCAATTATTGGCTCCGGCAAAATTGAGCGCGTCCGCGCTGCGCTTGTGGCTGAGGAGCTGGATATGACGCGTCAGCAGTGGTTCCGCATCCGCAAGGCGGCGCTGGGCTACGACGTACCCTGAGCACGCCTGAACCTGACTTTCCGGTGAAATCTGCGCCGCTGGTATAGACTTAAGGTGCAAAAAATAACCCGTGGAGGTCGTATGAAGCGTTTTGCTCTGGCAATGGTCACGCTGGTTGTTTGTGCAGGTGCGCAGGCAGCCAGCGAGGACGTTGAAATGAATCTCGTCACTTCTCAGGGGGTAGGCCAGTCCATCGGGACGGTGAAAATCACCGAAACCGATAAAGGGCTGGAATTTGCTCCCGATCTCAAGGCTCTTCCACCCGGCGAACATGGTTTTCACGTTCATGCCAAAGGCAGCTGTCAACCCGCAATGAAAGAGGGGAAACCAACAGCTGCGGAAGCCGCAGGGGGGCATCTCGACCCGCACAACTCCGGTAAGCATGAAGGCCCGGAAGGGATGGGGCACCTCGGCGATCTGCCGGTGCTGGTGGTAAATAACGATGGTAAAGCCACCGATCCGGTTGTGGCGCCACGACTCAAAAAGCTTGACGAGGTCAAAGGCAAGGCGCTGATGGTCCACGTGGGCGGCGATAACATGTCCGATCAGCCTAAACCGCTTGGCGGCGGCGGGGCGCGCTATGCCTGCGGGGTGATCTGATCGCCAATCGTTCCGGGTGGCGGCGCCTGTTCCAGCTGTGACAGGGAGCAGTGCAGCCGCCAGATAATGGACGCCAGATCGCGGGCCGCAGGCTGATGATGGTGCGCCAGCGCGTCGCAAATACGCTGAAGCTCGGCGAGCGTGACGCTCAGGGGGCGCTGCTGCACCCCGCGCTCGCTCATCACATCTCGGAGCATGGAAATACAGTTATCACGGACCTGCGACAGCGGATCGGAACGCGTCTCCCAGGCGCGCAGTTGCCACACCACGTGCGAACAGTTTAACAGCACCACGCCCCAGCGCAGCAGCCAGCGACGGGAGAGTGAATCCTGGCTGTTGTTCAGCTGGCTGACATGATGGTAAACCAGCGATTCATACTCGCTTTCGCGCAGATGTGGCCTGCGGCTCAGCTGATCGACAAAACCCCTGCGCAACTCCCGAATATGCCTGCGGCTTTTACGCGCGTCCGAGCCCGGGCGTAGCACAGCGAAAGCCAGCCACGCCAGCCCCACGCCGAGGATCTTCGCCAGGTTGTCGTTGAGAAAATCAGCGTAATCGTAAACCGGTGGATTCGTTACAGAGATAAATGAGCCCATAAAAACAATCAACTGACCCCACAGACCGGCCAGTTTAGGCATTTGCAGTTTGAGCAACTGCATGGTGGTTAATAGCGGGAAGAGAAACAGCAGAAATTGCCAGAGGTCGGTTATCTGCACCATCAAACCAAATTTCACCACGAAGCTGAATAGCGACAGCAGTACCAGCGTACGCAGCAGAAGCGTAAGGGAATTAAAGGGGGAAGCGGCGACGGAATAGAGCACGCAGCTGATTGCCGCAAGCGTCAGGGCCGCACTGCCCGCATCCCATTGCGTGGTGATGGCCCATGCGCCCACGGCCGTCAACGCACAAAACGTACGAAAACCGCTCCACAGCGCCTCCATTGCGTCGGTATGGCGCGCCAGAGCAGGACTACCGGGAACGGAAAATTCGGTGACGGGCGTGGCATTTTCGACGGCTTTTAACCAGCGGCTGCTACGCAGATACAGGCGGCAGAAATAGTTCAGACGCTGCCAGAAGGCACGGTGCCTGTAGTCATATTCATCCGTTGGGGCGAGCGGCGCGATAATGCGGGCCACGGTATAGATATCGGCATCCGGACGCGCAAGAGCGGCGAGCAGCGCCTCGATAATCTCCCGGGTATGGGCTGGCGGTGCAGGCCAGTTCAGCAACATCCGGCGAAGGCTCGAGATCGCGCTCGTCATCCGCAATTGCTGGTGCAGTAAATAGTTCAGAAGCGTGTTCTGGCGACGAAAACGGTAGTGGCTCCAGAAAGCCTGGATGCGCAACAGGTTCATGGTCAGGATCTGGCCGATGACCTTTTCGTGCGCGAGGCGGATGTCATCGCTGCTGTCAGGCTGCCAGAGCAGGCTGGCATGTTCCAGCAAACGTGCGTGCATCGTTTTAAGGGCGGTGATAAGCGTAGTGCCATCTGAGGTACTGGGCAGGATCATCATCATGACGCCCCCGCACAGAATGCCGACCATCACTTCACACACGCGTGCCTGGGCGATATCCCACAGCTCGGTGGTATCCAGCACGTTGACGACCGGAAAGGCGATAATGGCCGCGGTGTAACCCGCCAGCTGAAACGCATAGGCAACGTTATTGGTAAAATGGGCGCAGGCCCAGGTACACAGCCCCAGCCATGCCGACATGCTTAACAGAAAGAGCCAGGGATCGTTCAGGGTATGGCCGGCAAGAAGCAGTGCGGCGGTTGCCCCCAGCAGGCTACCCGCCACGCGCCCGAGGCTTTTACTGATAACGCCCCCGACGGTAGGGAAGCTGACGACCGCCGCAGAGGTCATCGCCCAGTAAGGCTCATCCAGATTCAGATAATAGGCAACCGTAAGCGCAAGGCACATGGCGATGCCGTTGCGCAGCGCGTAACGCCACTGCGGCCGTGTCGCTTTTATCCACGGCGTATTGCGCCAGGAGAAAGCCCCCAGGTTCATCATCGCGATCCGATGGCGACGGTGCAGGTTGTGCCAGAGACCAGGGTAATGTCTTTCGGCAGTTGATCAAACTCGACGCGAACAGGCACCCGCTGAGCCAGGCGCACCCACGGGACGTTGGGTTTGATGTCAGGCACCAGGCCAGAATCGGTTTCCACGCTCTGATCGTATATTGCCCGACCTATGCTGCTAACGTGACCCTGTAACGTTTCTGCACCGCTGTAAAGCGTGATCCGGGCAGGCGCGCCCTCGCGGATATGGCGCAGCTTGGTCTCTTCAAAATAACCTACAACATAGAAAGAGTGGCTATCGACCAGGGCGAAGACCGGCTGGCCTGTGGTGGCGTAATCACCCACACGGGTAGACAGGCTCGTGATCCATCCATCCACCGGGGCTTTGACCATGGTCTGGGTCAGTTGCCACTCGGCCTGTTTCAGCGTTGCCTCTGCAACCTTCAGGCTGGCCTGCATGGCTTTTACATTGATATTGGCGGTATCGAGATCCTCCGCAGAGATGTAATTTCTCGATAGATGGCGGCGGCGTTCGGCTTCGTTATTGGCTTTTGCCAGATCTGATTGAGCTTTTGCGAGCTGCGCCTGGGCATTAAGCACCGCAATGTGGAAAGGGGTCTCATCGATACGGAATAGCACATCGCCCGCATGAACGTACTGGTTGTCCTTCACCAGAAGCGCGCTGATACTGCCGGACACCTGTGGCGTGATGCTGACCTGTTCCGCGCGGATCTTGCCGTCACGCGTCCAGGGCGACTGCATGTAATAATTCCAGAGCCACCAGCCGGCCATCACCGCCAGCGCTAAAACGAAAAGAGTGGAAAAATATTTTAACGTTTTCAATGCTATTCTCACCACACGGTTAACACGGCAAGGCCAAGACAGACGGAGAGGGTAAATAGGGAGAGATCCATTAACATCGGGTGCCAGATTTCACCAGAATACATCCAGTCGCGCAGCAGACGATGCGCAATGAGCCAGATTACAAAACCGACCATCACGGCTTTAAACAGTGGCGGAAAGTAGACCGATGCGCCAACAATCAAATCCTGGAGGGGCAACCCTGCGGAGAAGGAAAACAACGTCACAAGCAGCGATCCTTTGCGGTGGAATGAGGGCCACATTGGCAGATTTCAATGCGATGGCGCATTACCATTCAGTGTAAATCATCCTTTAAGGAATGATGAATACCGTGATTGCATTTGTTTTGGCAATACAAATACTGCAAACTATTCTAAAATCACTATAATCACTTAGCAAGCTAATTATAAGGAGATGAAATTGGAATCGCCATTAGGTTCTGATCTGGCAAGGTTGGTACGCATCTGGCGTGCTCTGATTGACCATCGCCTGAAACCTCTGGAACTTACGCAGACGCACTGGGTTACGCTGCATAACATTCATCAGCTCCCGCCCGATCAGTCACAGATCCAACTGGCAAAAGCGATTGGAATTGAGCAGCCGTCTCTGGTGCGTACCCTTGACCAGCTGGAAGAGAAGGGACTCATCTCCCGACAAACCTGCGCCAGCGACCGTCGCGCCAAGCGGATCAAATTGACGGAAAAAGCGGCCCCGATTATCACTGAGATGGAAACCGTCATCAGTAAAACGCGAGGGGAGATCCTGGCCGGTATTTCCCCCGCTGAGCTGGAAATGCTGATCGGACTCATCGCCCGTCTTGAGCAAAACATCCACGATTTACAGTCGCGCGACTGACGTTGTTTACAGGCCTTGCTCGTGCAAGGCCTCTGTCATGTTCTGAACACCACCACCCGGTTGCGGCCCGTCTCTTTTGCCTCGTACATGGCTTTATCCGCGCTTTCCACACAGGTTTCAGCGCTGGTCTCCGGCGAGGTGGCGGTGAATACCCCCATACTGATAGTTATCGGTTCCGGGAGATAACCGCCGCTGCTAACGTTGTCGAAACCGCTCAATTTGAGACGTATGCGTTCGGCAACCTGTTGCGCAAGATCGGAAGGGGTATTTGTCAGCATGAGCACAAATTCTTCGCCGCCGATCCGCGCTGCGATATCCTGCGGTCGCACTGAATCGGTCAACAGGTTTGAGACAAACTGTAAAACCTTATCCCCCTGCAAATGGCCGTAGCAGTCGTTAATGCGTTTGAAACGGTCAAGATCGCTCACGATCACCGATACCGGGTGCGCCAGGGTTGCTGTACTCAGCGCGTGGTTTAATGAATCATAGAAATAGCTACGATTATACAGACGGGTGAGGGGATCGCGGATCGAGTTTTGATAAGACTCCTGATATTTTACATGCGAGTCACGATACAAATTAAATACATCGGAAAGTAAGATGAAGATAATGATTAATGTAGCGACAGTTTCGAATAACCGTGCCCGGTACCATGAAATATCTTCAGCGTGTCCGCCTAACAATAGCATGAGCAGGGTGACGATATAACAGACGCATAAAAAATTGCCGCCGACCCAAAACAAATTCCTCACGCGGGTAATGGCCATCAGGGTGATTAACGTTACTACCCACAGGACGATCAAAATGATATTAATCGCCTGGCTCCAGAGAACCATAAACTGTCGGGTTTCATTGTCTACCAGGTCCAGTGTGAGCAGGGTTGAATGGCTGGAATAGAACAATGCCAGCCCAAGCATACTGCCCGTAAAGAGCGAGGCGCCGACAACGATACCGATGTGGGTGCTTCGTGAGAGAGCGGACGTACGCAGGGTATACAGCAATGCCGAGATGATTATCAGCACCGCCATTAAAAAGTGGCGGAACATATAGAAAATCATGGCGTCATTATAGTTCGCCACGTTGAACTGATAGAGATCAAGCCAGGCCGGGAAGCTGGACAGAGTCCCCACCATCAATAACGCTGAGCCGGCAAAGGCCAGGGCAATGGGAACAAGATATAATCGCCTTCTGTCGCACCAGTATTTCATTGCCATAAAACAGGCAATAAACAGATGAAACACCAGAAGAAATATCGTCAGCGTAGGGAAAAACAAAGGTGAAAACGAAGGAACCCATTCAACAAGTTTTATAAAAAAAGCTTGTAATACGGCAATGATAACAATGCATCCAAGCGCGAAGGCCACAAAGCGGTTCTTTACAAATCGACAGATCGCAAGCATAGAGAATTTAAAAATTAAAAAAGAAAAGAGATTGCGAAGAGTCTAAGTGAGGGAAATAAAAAATACTTTGCGCACGGACAAGAACAGATGAAATGAATAATTCACCGTGTGAATGTATTGTGCAAATATATTGTTGGAAACGATGATTTTGTTAAATGGATGCGGTCTGAACAGACCACATCCATCAGGATATTAGCGCGGGGAGACGGTAACCTGGCTGCCGTTGCTTGCCAGTACAACACGCTGGCCAGCAGAGAAGCGGGTGTTACCCTGTTTCTGCACAACCATAATGGTGCTGCCATCGTCTTTACGGATTTCCAGCTCAACGCCCTGAGTTTTGTTCATCGCGCCCTGAACGCCCTGACCCGCTACGCCGCCTGCAACTGCGCCCGCAGCGGTAGCCAGAGAACGTCCGGTGCCGCCGCCAATGGTATTACCCAGGAAACCACCCAGCACAGCACCACCGATTGCGCCCACCACGTTCGTGTCATCGCCACCCTGAATCTGAACAGGACGGGCATTAACGATAGTACCGTATGTCACGTTCTGTACCTGTTTAGCTTCAGAAGCACTATATACGTCGCCGGAGAGTGAACTGTCATTCACACAACCCGCCAGTGTTAAACCAATCAGCGAAACGCCCAGTACACGTAAAATCATTTGACTCTCCTGTTCACCAAAAAACGCCCGGTTGGGGCATCCGTTATGGCTAAATTATATGGCATTCCTGACCACAGTTCATATCTTTGCATGCCGAATAGATAAATTTTACTTCAGCAGGGCTTAACGGGACATAAACAAAAACCGTCTGTGCTACAGGTCTGAGATTGTTAAAAAATATTATCACCGCATAGCAAAGCCGCGTTATTTATGATGGAGTGTTTGCACTTAGCCCATGTAACGTAAGGAAAGCGCATGAAATCGGGTCGCTATATCGGTGTGATGTCTGGTACCAGTCTTGACGGTGTGGATGTCGTTCTGGCCGCCATTGATGAAAACATGGTGGCGCAGCAGGCAAGCCTGACCTGGCCTATTCCTGTCTCGTTAAAAGAAGAGATCCTGAACATCTGCCAGGGACAACAGCTGACGCTTTCCCAACTGGGCCAACTGGATGTGCGTCTGGGGGCGCTGTTTGCTGAGGCGGTACTGGCCCTGATGCAGCAGGAAAGACTCCACCCGCAGGATATCGTGGCAATAGGTTGCCATGGGCAGACCGTCTGGCATGAACCTGTCGGCGAGGCGCCGCACACGATGCAAATTGGCGATAACAACCAGATTGTGGCAAAAACCGGCGTGACGGTGGTGGGTGATTTCCGTCGTCGCGATATGGCCCTCGGCGGGCAGGGGGCGCCGCTGGTTCCGGCATTTCATCAGGCGCTGCTGGCGCACCCGGTAGAGCGCAGGATGGTCCTGAACATCGGCGGGATCGCCAACCTGTCGATGCTTATTCCCGGGCAGCCCGTGCGGGGGTACGATACCGGACCCGGTAATATGCTGATGGATGCCTGGATCTGGCGTCAGAGCGGCAAAGCCTACGACAAAGACGCGCAGTGGGCCAGCCAGGGGAAAGTGATCCTTCCCTTGCTGCAAACCCTGTTAAGCGATCCTTTCTTTGCTCTGCCCGCGCCGAAAAGCACGGGGCGGGAATATTTCAACTACGGCTGGCTTGAACGTCAGCTGGCGCGCTTCCCCGGCCTTGCGCCTCAGGATGTGCAGGCTACGCTGACGGAGCTCACCGCGGTGTCGATTTCTGAACAGGTGTTGCTGAGCGGCGGATGTGAGCGCTTGCTGGTATGCGGAGGCGGAAGCCGCAACCCGCTGGTGATGGCACGCCTCGCCGCCTTGCTGCCAGGCACCGAAGTCACGACCACTGATGAAGCCGGGATCAGCGGAGACGATATGGAAGCGCTGGCCTTCGCCTGGCTTGCCTGGCGTACGGTTGCCGGTCTGCCGGGGAATTTACCCTCCGTAACCGGTGCGCGGGAGGCGAGCGTCCTTGGGGCCATTTTCCCCGCAAACCCGCGCCATAATCAGAGTTAACTGAAATTCAGCGGGAGGCGTAACCCGTAAAATAGGGAAAAACAGGAGGGCGGTTAGGCCCTCCAGGACCAGGATAGTCTTCGGAATCTGCCCATGAAAAAACTTCTTCTCATTGCTGTACCTTTTCTTATGACCGGATGCAGCGTCTATAACCAGTTCGTTGAGCGTATGCAAACCGATACGCTGGAATATCGTTGTGATGAAAAACCGCTGACGGTGAAGCTGAACAACCCGCATCAGGAAGCCAGCTTTGTTTATGACAATAAGTTGTTAACGCTGAAGCAGGGAATGTCGGCCTCCGGTGCGCGCTACTCAGACGGGATCTACGTCTTCTGGTCGAAAGGCGACAGCGCCACCGTCTACAAGCGTGACCGCATTGTGCTGAACAATTGTCAGCTTGAAAATCCGAAGCGTTGAGATTTTTGAAGGGGGCGCGCACAATAGCGTCACCCAATCTCACTTTCAGCTAACGCCATGTCAGATAACGACGAACTACAGCAAATTGCGCACCTGCGCCGTGAATACACCAAAGGCGGTCTGCGCCGCCAGGATCTTCCCGCCGAACCGCTGGTGCTTTTTGAACGCTGGCTGAAGCAGGCCTGCGAAGCGAAACTGGCTGACCCGACGGCAATGGTCGTTGCCACGGTTGATGAAAATGGTCAGCCGTATCAACGCATCGTTCTTCTCAAGCATTATGACGAGAAAGGGCTGGTGTTCTACACCAACCTTGGCAGTCGTAAAGCGCATCACCTTGAAAATAATCCGCGTATTAGCCTGCTCTTCCCGTGGCATATGCTGGAGCGCCAGGTGATGGTCACCGGCAAGGCGGAGCGCCTCTCTACGCTCGAAGTGGTAAAATATTTCCACAGCCGCCCGCGCGACAGTCAGATCGGCGCCTGGGTCTCTAAACAGTCCAGCCGAATCTCAGCCCGCGGCGTGCTGGAGAGTAAATTCCTCGAACTCAAACAGAAGTTTCAGCAGGGTGAAGTACCGCTGCCGAGTTTCTGGGGCGGGTTCCGCATCCCCATTGAACAGATTGAGTTCTGGCAGGGCGGTGAACACCGTCTCCACGACCGCTTTTTATACCAGCGCGACAACGGTGGCTGGAAAATCGACAGACTGGCCCCGTAATCCCCAAAATTTGTTGATTTAAGCGCTAGCGCACACCGCGCTGGCGCTTTATTCTATGGTCCTTTCGCATCAGGCGAAAAGTCGTGTACCGGCAAAGGTGCAGTCGTTTATACATGGAGAATTTGATGGCAAGCAGTAACTTGATTAAACAATTGCAAGAGCGGGGCCTCGTGGCCCAGGTGACGGACGAGGAAGCGTTAGCAGAGCGACTGGCGCAAGGCCCGATCGCGCTCTATTGCGGCTTCGATCCCACCGCTGACAGCTTGCATTTGGGGCATCTTGTTCCATTGTTATGCCTGAAACGCTTCCAGATGGCCGGCCATAAGCCTGTCGCACTGGTTGGCGGCGCGACCGGTCTGATTGGCGACCCAAGTTTCAAAGCCGCTGAGCGTAAGCTGAATACCGAAGACACCGTGCAGGAGTGGGTGGATAAGATCCGTAAACAGGTTGCACCGTTCCTGGATTTCGACTGCGGTGACAACTCTGCGATTGCGGCGAACAACTACGACTGGTTTGGTGGCATGAACGTGCTGACGTTCCTGCGTGACATCGGCAAACACTTCTCTGTTAACCAGATGATTAACAAAGAAGCAGTAAAGCAGCGTCTTAACCGTGACGATCAGGGTATCTCTTTCACGGAGTTCTCCTACAACCTGTTGCAGGGGTATGACTTCGCCTGCCTGAACAAGCTGCACGGCGTCTCTCTGCAAATTGGCGGTTCCGACCAGTGGGGTAACATCACCTCCGGTATCGATCTGACCCGTCGCCTCCACCAGAATCAGGTGTTTGGTCTGACCGTGCCGTTGATCACCAAAGCCGACGGTACCAAGTTCGGTAAGACCGAAGGCGGCGCGGTATGGCTGGATCCGAAGAAAACCAGCCCGTACAAGTTCTACCAGTTCTGGATCAACACGGCGGATGCCGACGTTTATCGCTTCCTGAAGTTCTTCACCTTTATGGATATCGAAGAAATCAATGCGCTGGAAGAAGAAGACAAGAACAGCGGTAAAGCACCACGCGCCCAGTACGTGCTGGCGGACGAAGTGACTAAACTGGTTCACGGCGAAGAAGGTCTGGCGGCGGCGAAGCGCATTACGGCGAGCCTGTTCAACGGAACCCTGAGCGATTTAAGCGAAGCGGATTTCGAACAGCTGGCGCAGGATGGCGTGCCGATGGTTGAGATGGAAAAAGGCGCCGATCTGATGCAGGCGCTGGTGGACTCCGAGCTCCAGCCGTCTCGCGGTCAGGCGCGTAAAACCATCGCCTCTAACGCGATCACCATTAATGGCGAAAAACAGGCCGATCCGGAATACACCTTTACCGAGAACGACCGTCTCTATGGTCGCTACACGCTGCTGCGTCGCGGTAAGAAAAATTACTGCCTGGTCTGCTGGAAGTAATTAAAAGTATGCAGGGGCGTGGGAAACCACGCCCCTTTTGTTTTGACAGGGTTTGGTAAGTACAACATGAAGAACATCCTCGTCATTCAGTCCCACGTTGTGTTTGGACATGCTGGCAACAGCGCTGCGGAATTCCCGATGCGCCGCCTCGGCGTTAACGTCTGGCCCCTCAATACCGTCCAGTTCTCGAATCACACCCAGTACGGTAAATGGACCGGCTGCGTAATGCCGCCGTCGCATCTGACGGAAATCGTTCAGGGGATTGCGGATATCGACCAGCTTAAACGCTGCGATGCCGTACTGAGCGGCTATCTGGGTTCGGCGGAGCAGGGGGAACATATCCTCGGCATTGTGCGCCAGGTGAAAGCGGCAAACCCCGCGGCGAAATATTTCTGCGATCCGGTGATGGGACATCCGGAAAAAGGCTGCATTGTAGCGCCGGGCGTTGCGGAGTTTCATGTCCGCCATGCATTGCCCGCCAGCGATATTATTGCCCCCAACCTGATTGAACTTGAGATCCTGTGCGAGCATCCGGTCAACAGCGTAGAAGAGGCTGTAAGCGCCTCTCGCGAGCTGATCGCCCAGGGGCCAGAGATTGTGCTGGTTAAGCACCTGGCACGCGCAGGGTTGAGCCAGGACCGTTTTGAAATGCTGCTGGTGACGAAGGATGAAGCCTGGCATATCAGTCGACCGCTGGTGGATTTCGGTGCACGTCAGCCTGTCGGGGTCGGGGATGTGACCAGCGGTTTGCTGCTGGTGAAGCTATTGCAGGGCGCGAGCCTGCGCGATGCGCTGGAGCACGTCACCGCAGCCGTTTATGAAATCATGATTGCGACGAAGACGATGCAGGAATATGAGCTCCAGGTCGTCGCGGCGCAGGATCGCATCGCGAAGCCGGAGCACTATTTTAGCGCAACGCAGCTTTAGAAAACGCCCGGCGCCGCTGCGCTTGCACGGGCCTACGGAATTTGTAGGCCGGGTAAGCGTCAGCGCCACCCGGCAATCCAGGCCGCTCGGTTAATTCAACCCTTCCGCTTTCAGCGCCGCTGCCACCGCAGGACGCTCCGCCACGCGCGTCATATACGATGCGACATGGTCTAATCCTTCCATGTTCAGCTTAACCGCGCGCGCCCAGCGCAGAACGGTAAACAGATAGGCATCGGCGATGGTGAAACGCGAGCCACAGATCCACTGGTCGTCTTTCAGCGCGTCGTTAACGTACTGCAACTTTTTCTCCAGCAGCGCGCGCACGGTAGGTTTGTACTCTTCCGGCGTGTCCGGGCGGAACAGGGGCGTAAAGCCTTTGTGCAGTTCGGTGGCAATATAGTTCAGCCACTCCAGCGTTTTATAACGCGCAATGCTGCCGGTGGGGGCAAGGAGCTGACGATCCGGTACGTTGTCCGCCAGGAATTGCATAATCGCCACCCCTTCGGTCAGCAGGGTGCCATCATCCAGCAGCAGGGCCGGAACCTGGCCTTTTGGGTTAATCGCAAAAAAGTCATCCCCGTTTTCCAGACGCTTTTTCATCAGGTCAACGCCGTCCAGCGTGAAATCTTTACCGCTCTCGCGAAGCGTAATATGGGAAGCAAGAGAGCAGGCGCCCGGTTTATAGAACAGTTTCATCGGTAACTCCTT
Source organism: Enterobacter cloacae complex sp. GYL001 (assembly GCF_049237125.1). Lineage (NCBI taxonomy): Bacteria > Pseudomonadati > Pseudomonadota > Gammaproteobacteria > Enterobacterales > Enterobacteriaceae > Enterobacter > Enterobacter cloacae complex sp. GYL001. The sequence goes on from NZ_JBMKGW010000001.1 coordinate 820,706, forward strand.
TTTGCTGAGGTTCCAGCTATGTTAGTGCGCGTTCGGATAAAAAAAAAGCCGCTAATCAATTAGCGGCTTCTGTTCAGTCGTTTCCCGATGACATTACGCGTTCGCGGTTTTGATCGCTTTAGCGGATTTGTCGTCGTCCTGGGTCATACGATTCAGTTTAGGTGCGGTCAGCAGCATCAGCACGGCAATCACGGCGGTCGCGATACCAATTTGCATGAACACGGTGCCGTAGACATTCAGGGAAACCAGCGGGTCGGTAACGTTGTCTGGTACCGCCATCAGGTTCGCAATCTTACCTGCGATGATAGCCGCGCCAGCGGTGGTCAGGAACCAGCTGCCCATGATGAAGCCCATCAGACGCTGAGGGACCAGCTGCGCAACCATCGCCAGGCCCAGACCGGAGATCATCAGTTCACCGATGGATTGCAGCGCATAGCTCAGGATCAGCCAGTTAACAGACACGATACCCGCGTCGGTCGCGAATTTCGTCCCCAGCGGCAGCACCAGGAATGCGCCAGAGCACAGCACCATACCGATAGCGAACTTGTGCGGCATAGGCAGACGGTCGCCCATCTTGTTATAGATAGCGGCCAGAATCGGGCTACCAATCATGATCCAGAACGGGTTCAGGGCCTGATACTGCTCCGGCTCGAACGCGATACCAAGGATGGAGTGCTCAACGTTGCGGATAGCGAAGAAGTTCAGAGACGTTGGCATCTGGCTGTACAGAACGAAGAAGATGATCGCTTCCAGCATCAGGATGAACGCCACAATCATCTTACGACGTGCCGCACCCTGCATCGCGAAGGCTTCTTTCGCAAAGATAATCACGATACCCAGCGCAACCACGCCCAGTACGGCACGAGCTACGCCCTGGTTATGCAGCAGCCAGGTGGCAACAGCGGCCAGGATCACGATGCCGACGATGGTTGCCAGCAGTTTGCCCATGTGCACGGGTTCGAAGTCTGGTTTTGAACCATAGTCTTTAACCCAGCTACGGCAGAACAGGAAGTTCACAACGGTGATCAGCATACCCACGAAGCTCAGCGCAAACGCTACGCTCCAGCCGAATTTGGCGGCCAGCCATGGGGTTGCCAGCATAGAGAAGAAGGAACCGATGTTGATGGACATGTAGTACATGGTAAATGCACCGTCCAGACGCGGGTCATCTTTGCTGTAGCAGGTAGAGAGCAGGGAAGACGGGTTCGCCTTGAAGAGGCCGTTACCTACCGCGATGGTAGCCATGCCCATGTAAACCACACCTGCATCGTGCCCGGACCAGGCAACCAGCCCATAGCCAATCGCCAGAACAACGGCGCCCAGCATAATGACTCGTTTAGTACCGAGGACTTTATCGCCTAACCAGCCGCCGATAGCGACCAGGCCATACACCAGGGCGCTGAAGGAAGAGAACAGCGTGATGGAATCGGCTTCAGACATACCCAGTTGTTTAACCAGGTAAACCGCCATGATCCCTTGCAGGCCGTAGTAGCCAAAACGCTCCCATAATTCGATAGAGAAAATGAGATAGAACGCTTTAGGCTGTTTGAAAGCGTTAAGACTTACGCTCTCATCTGTTGGTTTATTGTTTGCAGTAGACACATATACCTCTTTTTTTACATCCCATATTAACGGGGGTGTTCATAGCGTGATGACCGTAGTCCATCCGCTTTATAGTTATATTGGGAGGGGAAACGGCGGGTAATGTTCACTATCCAGCCCCATCTGGCAATACGTTTGTAATAATCTGTTACATATAACTCTGGCGGTATAATCATCGGTTCATGCAAATGTTATACAGCGTTAAATCTCATCCGTTCAAAATTGATGGTTTTTTTCACTGTAATCGACCCTGTTTAATGGCTGTATGGCGATATGTTCTGCTATTTTGGGTGAATGGCAGTGATATAGCCCATATTCTGAAAAATGACTGGTCTTATGTGCGGTGTGGAATCGATGAAATCATGTCTGACAAAGGGGTTGGGCGGGTTTTAACAACAAAAATCCAACATCAGGTTATCAGAGTGATCGCGATCACAGATGTATAGAAATTTTTGATGATGAAAAAACTATTAACCTGTTTGAGTGTTAAATGACCGAAGAATCGACAATGCGTAAAGGAGAAAGAGAGGGCAATTTATGGTCAATCGGGAAGATATCAGAGCCCTTGTTAATTTTAAGGGCTTGAACAGGTAAGAAGTAAGGTGGTTTACGCTCAGGGATAGACTTTTTCTTTGTATTCGCAGAGATCTTCGATAATGCAGGAACCGCAGCGTGGCTTACGGGCAATACAGGTATACCGTCCGTGCAGGATCAGCCAGTGGTGGCAGTCCACCTTAAATTCCGCCGGGACCACTTTTAACAGCTTCTCTTCCACCTCTTCCACGTTTTTACCCGGCGCGAACCGGGTACGGTTAGAGACGCGAAAGATATGGGTATCCACGGCGATGGTCGGCCAGCCAAACGCCGTGTTCAGCACCACATTTGCCGTTTTACGCCCGACGCCCGGCAACGCTTCCAGCGCAGCGCGGTCTTCCGGGACTTCACCGCCGTGCTGCTCCAGCAGGATCCGGCAGGTCTTAATGACGTTTTCGGCCTTGCTGTTAAACAGGCCAATGGTCTTGATATAGGATTTCACACCTTCAACGCCCAGCTCCAGCATGGCCTGCGGCGTATTGGCGACAGGGTAGAGCATGGCCGTAGCTTTGTTGACGCTCACGTCCGTCGCCTGTGCAGAGAGGAGCACCGCGATCAACAGTTCAAACGGCGAGTTAAAATTCAGCTCTGTCGTTGGATGAGGATTCTCATCGCGCAGGCGCGTCAGGATCGCAATGCGTTTCTCTTTATTCATATTGCTTTCTCGGGGATCCCTTCCTGTACGGTGCGCTCAGCGGCGCGGCGTTTACGTTTTTCATCAATCAGGTATTTTAACGCCAGCATCATCCCAAGGCCAATGAAGGCGCCAGGCGGCAGCATGGCCAGCAGGAACGGAGTGTCCGTATGGAACACCTCAATACGCAGCGACTTCGCCCAGCCGCCAAGCAGCGCGTCCGCACCGTCGAAGAGCGTACCGTTGCCCAAAATTTCACGCAGAGAGCCGAGAACGAACATGGCGGCAGTCGCGCCCATGCCGATGGAAAAACCATCCAGCGCGGATATGGCCGGATTGTTTTTCACCGCAAAGGCTTCAGCGCGGCCTACGACAATACAGTTAGTCACGATAAGCGGAATGAAAATCCCGAGCGACTGGTACAGGCCAAATGCGTAGGCGTTAATCAGCATTTGCACCACGCTGACCACCGACGCAATGATCATGACATAGATCGGAATACGGATTTCCGACGGCGTCCAGCGGCGCAAAACAGAAATGGAAAAGTTAGTCAGGGTCAGCACCAGCGTGGTCGCCAGCCCCAGCCCGAGCGCGTTGGTGGCGGTAGACGTCACCGCCAGCAGCGGACACAGCCCCAGCAGCTGTACCAGCGCGGAGTTGTTCTTCCAGAGACCCTGGACGATAACCTCTTTAACCTGGCTCATGGTCACTCCTCACAGGTGGAAAGATGATTGATCTGCGCGGGCAGCGTTTCGGCATACAGCCCGGCGCGCTTGACGGCGTTGACCACCGCGCGCGGGGTAATCGTGGCGCCCGTGAACTGGTCAAACTCGCCGCCATCTTTTTTCACCGCGAAAGCAGGATCGTCTTCGCCATGAATCATCTTTCCGGCGAAGTGTAAGATCCAGTCGCTTAAGCGTGTTTCAATTTTGTCGCCAAGGCCCGGCGTTTCGTGATGTTCCGTCACGCGCGTGCCCAGCACGGTGCCGGAAAAATCGCTGCCAACCAGCAGCTGAATCGCACCGGAGTAACCGTCCGGCGCGGTGGCTTCCATGACGGCACCCACGGGATTATCGCCCTTGCGGGCAATATAAACACGATGGGGTCCTTTACCGAGCTGCGGAGCCTGCACGACAAAGCAGCTTTTTTGCAGGTCATTATCGTAGAGGTCGGATGGGATCACCTGATCGAACAGCGCCTTTTGCTGCTTCATTGCCTGCTCTGCAATGGTTGTTTTCGTCAGTTCATTTACCAGCGCGGTCAGCCCGGTGAGGGCGGCAGCGAAGATCGCCAGCGTAACGCCGTGTTTTTGCATTGTTTTTAGCATGGCGTGACCCTTAGCGATGACCGTACACGCGTGGCCGCGTGTAGTAGTCGATGAGCGGAACGGTGATGTTAGCCAGCAGCACGGCAAATGCCACGCCGTCCGGATAACCGCCAAAGCTGCGAATAAGCCAGACCAGCAAACCCGCCAGCGCGCCGAAAATCAGACGTCCTCGGTTGGTGGTAGAGGCGGTGACCGGATCGGTCAGAATAAAGAATGCCCCGAGCATGGTCGCGCCGGAGAGCAGATGGAGCTGCGGGCTGGCCAGTGACTCAGGTGAGATGACCCAGCCGAGCGTCGAGCAGACGGCCAGCGTCACCAGGAAACTCACCGGAATATGCCAGCGGATTGCCTTCTGTTGCAGCAGGAACGCGCCGCCCAACAAATAGGCCAGATTGACCCACTGCCAGCCAGCACCCGCCAGTACGCCGCTGTAAATAGACGATTTCATCACCTGCTCCACGCTGTGTCCGGCACGCAGGGAGGTTTTGAAGGTATCGAGCGGGGTGGCCTGGCTGATGCCGTCCACGCCCATGCGAAGCGCGTTCATATCTGCGCCCAGCGCGGTGTGGCCGGTAAAAATAACGTGCAGGGCATCCATAAAGCCGGGGACGGTGGCGGCGATCTCATGCGGCGGCAGCCAGCTGGTCATCTGTACCGGGAAGGAGATCAGCAGTACCACGTAGCCAATCATCGCCGGGTTAAACGGGTTATGGCCCAGCCCGCCGTACAGCTGCTTGGCGATGATCACCGCAAACACCGTTCCCAATACCACCATCCACCACGGGGCGAACGGGGGAATGCTGATGGCCAGCAACAGGCCGGTCAACAGGGCGGAGTTATCGCTCAGGATGCGAGTCACTTCCATTTTGCGCAGCTTCAGGATCGCTGCTTCCGCTGCGACGGCACTGGCGCAACCCAGAACTAACTGGAAAAGCGTACCCCAGCCGAAAAACCAACACTGTACGGCAATACCTGGCAGCGCGGCCAGGCACACCAGCATCATAATACGCGATGTCTGGCGCTGGTTATGGGTATAAGGGGAACTTGCAATTCTGAAAACCATTTAATCCTCGTTAACGGCTTGCTGCGCGGCTTTCTTTGCCTGAACGCGCGCAATCGCGGCGGCGACTGCGGCTTTGCGTGGATCGTCGTTGGCGGCCGCAGGCCGTTCGTCCTGCTGTGCCGCTTTTCGTGCTTTGGCACGGGCGATGGCCGCTTCAACGGCGGCTTTACGCGGGTCGACAGGCGCTTCACTCTCTTCGGCTGGCTGAACCTGTGCCGCTTTTCGTGCTTTGGCACGGGCGATAGCGGCTTCAACGGCCGCCTTGCGCGGATCCGTCGCTTCCTGTTCAACCACCACTGTCTGCTGACCGGCCTTACGGGCTTTTGCCCTGGCGATAGCCGCTTCCACTGCCGCTTTACGCGGGTCGATATCGGCTTCCGGTTTGGCGTGTTGCGCTTTCTCCGCCTGACGCGCGCGAGCTTCGGCTTTACGCGCTTCGCGGGCCGCAATCGCTTCGCTGTTGTCCGGTCTTTCTCCCGGAGCGATCACAACCGTCTGGGCGGCGGTGGCTTTCTTCTCGCGCACGCGGGCCAGGGCTGCGTTAATGGCATCCTGATCTTTCGCCGCAGGCTGGACGGCAGCCTGCTTATGGCGTTCCTGACGGGCTTGTTTCTCGCGCTCCAGTCGCGCCTGACGCGCTTCAAAGCGGGCCTTCGCTTCAGCGGCACGTTTTTCTTCCATGGAGATGGCGTAGATTTCGGCTTTCTCCTGACGGAAGTATTGCACCAGCGGAATATTGCTTGGGCAGACCCAGGCGCAGGCACCGCATTCAATACAGTCAGCCAGGTTATGCGCCTGGGCTTTATCGTGCAGCTGGCCTTTGCTGTACCAGTACAACTGCTGCGGCAGTAAATCTGCCGGGCATGCGTCCGCACAGGCGCTACAGCGTATGCAGCCTTTCTCTTCCTGCGTTTCGCCCATCTCCGTTGGGGAAGGGGCGAGCAGGCAGTTGGTAATCTTCACCACCGGCACATCCAGCCACGGCAGGGTAAAGCCCATCAGCGGGCCACCCATAATGACCAGTTGATCGCTACCCGGGCAGAAGCCAGCCTGTTCCAGCAGATGACGCACCGGCGTACCCAGACGCGCCCAGACGTTGCCGGGACGGGAGACGGACTCGCCGGTCAGCGTGACGACGCGCTCGGTCAATGGCTCGCCGTCAATCACCGCACGTTTCACCGCGTAGGCGGTTCCCACGTTTTGCATCAGCACGCCGATGTCGGACGAACGGCCCCCGTGGGGGACCTGTTTGCCGGTCAGGATCTGCGTCAGCTGTTTTGCCCCGCCGGACGGGTATTTGGTCGGGATCACTCGCAGGGCGATATCGTGGCTGTCTGCCAGTACCGCACGCAGCATCGAAATGGCCTGCGGTTTATTGTCCTCAATACCGATCAGCACTTCGCGGGGTTGCAGAATATGCGCAAGAATGCGAATCCCTTCCACCACCTGCGCGGCACAGTCCTGCATCAGACGGTCATCGGCGGTGATGTACGGTTCGCACTCGGCGGCGTTGATGATCAGCGTTTCGATTTTATCGCCGCCGCCGTGAAGCTTAGCGCCGGTCGGGAAGCCTGCGCCTCCCAGACCCGCCACGCCGAACTGATGAATGCGTTCAATCAGCGCTTCACGGCTGTGGGAACGGTAGTCGCTCCAGCCGTCACGATCGATCCAGCGGTCTTCACCATCGGCTTCAATGATCACGCTCAGCTCAGACAACGCCGACGGATGGGCAACGGTATGGGGGGCAACAGCCACCACCTTACCGGAAGTCGGGGCATGTATCGGCAACATCCGTCCGCGACCAAAGGTCAGCGGCTGGCCGCGAAGAACGCTATCGCCTTCTTTCACGCACAGTTCACCTTCCGCGCCGATATGCTGTTTAAGGGGCATAACGTAACGGGTCGCCAGCGGGATCTGGCGCAGCGGCGTGCCGTTAGACTGCGATTTCATCTCAGGCGGATGAATGCCGCCGTCGAAATCCCAGATCTTCTCTTTTCTGAAGGCAGAAAATAACTTAAGCATGTTGTTCCACAGGAATATTGCGAACCGGAATGGTCTGAAGGTCCCACTTCCAGCTTTCAGTAGTCGTTTCAACCGGGCGTAGTTCTATACACTGCGTCGGGCAGGGCGCCACGCAGAGATTACAGCCGGTGCACAGATCCGCCACAACGGTGTGCATCGCGCGCGTTGAGCCCACAATGGCGTCAACAGGACACGCCTGAATACATTTGGTGCAGCCAATGCAGTTGGCTTCGTCGATGACAGCAAGGGCACGAACGGGCTCCTGGGCCTGTTCATCGCCGTCGACAGGCTGGGGATCGACGTTCAGCAGGGCAGCTATTTTAAGCATGACCGCTTCGCCACCCGGTGCGCAGCGGTTGATCTTTTCGCCCTGCACGCCCACCGCCTCAGCGTAAGGGCGGCAGCCAGGGTAGCCGCACTGCCCGCACTGGCTCTGCGGTAAAAGTTCATCAATTTTTTCAACCACCGGATCGTCCTCCACCGCAAACCGGCGGGAGGCATAACCCAGAATGATGCCAAAGACGAGTCCCAGTACGCTGATGGACGCGATGGCAATCCAGATAGCACTCATTACAACTTCACCAGACCACTAAAGCCCATAAAGGCCAGAGACATTAAACCTGCGGTCACCAGAGCGATGGCGTTACCGCGAAACGGCGCGGGAATATCCGCCGCGGCCAGACGCTCGCGAATCGAGGCGAACAGGACCATAACAAAAGAGAAACCGACCGCCGCGGAAAAACCGTACAGCGCCGATTGCAGGAAATTATGCCCAAGGTTGATATTGAGCAGCGCCACGCCCAGCACCGCGCAGTTGGTGGTGATGAGAGGCAGGAAAATGCCCAGCAGGCGATACAGGGCAGGGCTGGTTTTCCGCACCACCATCTCGGTAAATTGCACCACAACCGCAATGACCAGAATAAAGGACAAGGTGCGCAGGTAGAGCATGTCCAGTGGGATCAGGATCCAGGTATCAATCAGCCATGCGCAAATGGAGGCCATCGTCATCACGAAGGTGGTCGCCAGCCCCATGCCCATTGCCGTCTCCAGCTTTTTGGAGACGCCCATAAACGGGCACAGGCCAAGGAACTTCACCAGTACGAAGTTATTAACCAGCACAGTTCCGACAAAGAGCAGTAAGTAATCGGTCATTATTTAGCCTGAAATAAAATAGCCGCCTATTATCGGATAAACGACAACATGCCACAACAGGTTAACTGTAAGGTTATTACGGGTTGACAAAGGTCTTCTTAACGCGCGTCGAACGCTTGAAATAAGGGACCAGAAGCGCCGTCGCCAGTAGCGGAAACAGTAACTGGCGAACCGCCAGCGCGTCAGACACTGGCGAGAAAGCGAATGCTTTGACAGCCAGCAGCACGGAGACCAGCAGCCAGATAATGTAATGTTTTGGCACGTTTTTGCGGCGTTTGAAGAAGGCGATAGTCAGCCACAGCGTGTAGTACCACATCGCGATCGCGAAAACGAACGACACAAACCACGTTGCAATATTGAGCGCACTCTGGGACATCAGTGCCTGGATAGCATGAGGCGTAACCAGTGCGGTGGTGTATAGCAACAGCGCCAGCGAAGCGCTTAATAATGCCACCAGCAGCCATGCCAGCGGGGCGATTAACCAGCCCCCAATTCTCTCTCCAGGCAATGCGGTCATACGCTCTCCCATAGTCTGCGCGAAATGTTATACAGAAATTTGCAGGGCGGAGAGTATATAACATTTCACGCCGAAGGCTACTTTCTTATACAACGTAACGCCATACGGATTTAGGCACTTCCCCCACATTGAACAGACGACCGCCAGAGACCAGTTCGGCGCGACGATGGTCAGCAGCGCGGTACATATTGATGATGTCCTGATTATCCGACAGCGTGTAGTTCAGATGGTCAAACAGTTTTTCCAGGCTTTCAAGGGAATTGATCTTGCGAAATTTTAATAAATAGTCCTGAACTGTCATGTTAATAAGTTTCCATATAAAAGGGTAATACCCATAAAGGTAATGCGTTCGAATAATAAACGGATTAATAAAGACGTAAACTGTCCACTCGGGTAACGCGACGAAATTAGGAGTTTTCTTTGCGAAGAATCAGGCATCAGCAGATGCCTGGAAGAGAAGGGTAACCCCGTTCATTACGGCTGGCAATACGTTCCATGACGTAATGTGTCACGCTTTATGACGACACGGCTTACTTTTGTTGTGCGACAGTAACAGGCTCCGGCGGCTGGTAGTTATCGATATGGCTGGCAATGCCGAGCAACACGACTGAAACCCCAAGGACAATCCATCCCGCTAATTCAATGATTCGATTAATTATTGACGACATAATTTGTGTTTGTAATTTATCCATAAATACAGATTACAAATGTTACAGCGCCCTTTTCGCCAGAGCAAGCGCTTTGGGAACGATTCCCCGAACCCATATACACACTTTAATGCGAGGTAACAAAAAACGCTGTCGCAAGATGCTATTTTAACTCACAGGGCACATTATTAATCTGTGCGTTAAGCACAAGGCCAGTGATAAATAAGCGCACAGCGAGGGGGCAAACGATGAGTGAAAACATCCGCGTCGGTCTTATTGGCTACGGGTACGCAAGCAAAACCTTTCATGCACCGCTGGTTGCCGGCACGCCGGGAATGGAACTGGCGGCTATCACAAGCAGCGATGAGACTAAGGTCCGCGCCGACTGGCCAGCCGTGCCGGTGGTAACGGAGCCTAAGCATCTGTTTAACGATCCTAATATTGACCTTATTGTCATTCCTACTCCTAACGACACTCATTTCCCCCTGGCGAAAGCGGCGCTGGAGGCAGGGAAACATGTTGTTGTCGATAAGCCCTTCACCGTGACGTTGTCACAGGCGCGCGAGCTGGATGCGCTGGCGCGAAGTCTGGGTCGGTTATTATCGGTCTTTCACAATCGGCGCTGGGACAGCGATTTCCTGACGGTTAAGGCGCTGATAAACGAAGGCACGCTCGGCGAAATTGCCTTTTTTGAGTCGCACTTCGATCGTTATCGTCCGCAGGTGCGAGATCGCTGGCGCGAGCAGGCGGGACCGGGTAGCGGCATCTGGTATGACTTAGCGCCGCATCTTCTCGATCAGGCCGTTCATCTGTTTGGTTTGCCCGTGAGCATGACGGTCGATTTAGCGCAGCTCAGGCCGGGGGCGCAGACCACCGACTATTTCCATGCCATTTTGAGTTATCCGCAGCGGCGCATTGTGCTGCACGGGACAATGCTTGCGGCGGCGGAATCGGCCCGCTATATCATTCACGGGGCGCGCGGCAGCTATGTGAAGTTCGGCCTGGATCCGCAGGAAGAGCGCCTCAAAAATGGCGAACGCTTACCGCAGGAGGACTGGGGCTACGACATGCGCGACGGGGTGGTGACGCGTGCGGAGGGTGAGGTACTGGTTGAAGAGACGGTATTGACCCTGCCGGGGAACTATCCGGCGTATTACGCCGCCATTCGTGACGCGCTGAACGGTTCAGGTGAAAATCCGGTTCCCGCAAGCCAGGCAATCCAGATTATGGAGCTCATCGAGCTCGGGATCGAATCTGCCAAACATCGCGCAACGCTCTGTCTGGCATAAGTGCCAAACGCTTTCGTAGGCCGGGTAAGCGCAGCGCCACCCGGCAGTAAAGAGGACTACTGAGCAACTTTATCGCGCAGCGCCTGTTTCTCTTCAGGCGTCAGGAAGGCGATCTCCAGCCCGTTGATTTGCGCCTGACGGATCTGCTCGCGGCTCAGCCCGGCCTGTGGTGCGGCGATGTTGTATTCGTGAATAATATCCACGCCCTGAACCGCCGGATCGTCCGTGTTCAGCGAAGCCAGCACCCCGTGTTCGAGGAAGGTTTTCAGCGGGTGTTGCGCCAGCGACGCTACTGTACTGGTCTGAATATTGGAGGTCAGGCAGGATTCGATTCCAATACGTTGTTCGGCGAGGAAATCCATCAGCGCGCGATCTTCAATGGCTTTCACGCCATGACCTATACGTTCCGCACCCAGTTCACGAATGGCCTGCCAGATGCTTTCCGGCCCCGCAGCTTCGCCCGCATGAACGGTAATATGCCATCCTGCATCACGTGCGCGGTTGAAATGAGACAGGAACAGACTGCCCGGGAAGCCCAGTTCGTCACCGGCCAGGTCGATGGCGGTGATCTGGTCGCGATGCGCCAGTAATGCTTCCAGTTCCTGAAGACAGGCCGCTTCACCGAAGGTACGGCTCATAATGCCAATCAAACGCGCCTGAACGTCAAAGGTTTTGCAGCCTTCACGCACGCCTTCAATGACCGCTTCAACCACGCCCGCTACGGGGAGGTTGTGGGTCATCGCCATATAGCCCGGGGAGAAACGCAGTTCAACATAGTGCAGGCCGTTACGCGCGGCATCTTCGATGTTTTCAAAGGCGACACGGCGACAGGCATCGACCGAGGCCAGCATCTTCACGCCCCAGTCGAGCTTGCTCAGAAAACTCACCAGATCCGGTTCGTTCGACGTGACCTGAACATGCGGGATCAGGGTTTCAAGCGTTTCGGCAGGGAGGGTTAAATTGAACTGGCGACTAAGATCGAGAATGGTTTGGGCACGAATGTTTCCGTCGAGGTGGCGGTGAATATCAGTTAAAGGCAGGCGTGTATCAATCATGGTCGCACTCTTTGCTGGTTAAAGTGCGCCATATTATAAAAACAAAACGGGGTAAAAAGCTATTTGCGCAAGGGAATATTCCGTTGCGCAAATGATTTACAGCAGAGTGTTGATGCCAGCGATAAGGCGTTGAACGCCCTGTTCAAGCTTACTACGCGGACAGCCAGCGTTCAGACGCACATAGCCTTTACCTTCATCCCCATAGGTATATCCCGGCATGATGGCCACTTTTTGCTGATCAATCAGCACGTTTTGCAGCGTATTGTCATCAATGCCAAGCGGGCTGAGATCGATCCATGCCAGATAGGTGGCCTCGGGCGGTTGCCAGTTGAGTGTCGGAAATGCAGTATTCAGTTCGTCAGCAATGTAGCGCAGGTTTTCTTCGAGATAGGTCCGCAGCGCGTCCAGCCAGGGTTCTCCCTGTCGGTAGGCAGCAATGTGCGCGGTCAGCGCCAGCACGGAAGGGGAAGAGAGTCCGTCCCGACCTTTTAATGCATTCAGATAGGCGCTACGGCTGGCGTCATCGGCGATAAGCCCCCAGGCACCCGTCAGCGCCGGAATGTTGAAGCTTTTGGAACCCGAGGTCAGCAGCGCCCATTTACCGCGCACAACCTCATTCCACGGGGTATGACGATGCGTGCCCCATACCATGTCCATATGAATTTCGTCGCTGATCACCGCTACGTCATAACGTTCACACAGGGCCGCCATTGTGGTCAGCTCTTCCCGCGTCCAGACTTTGCCGGTCGGGTTTTGCGGGCTACACAGCAGCAGCAACTTGTTTTCCGGTTTTGACAGCGCCGCTTCCAGCCCGGCCATATTGCCCTCCCAGCCATACGCTGTTTTCTGCATCGGCACGGAAACAACGGTACGCTGGTTGCCTTCGATGGCTTTATAAAAGGCATCGTAAGCCGGGGTATGGACCACCACGCCGTCGCCAGGCGAGGACCAGAGGCGGATCAGCTCCGAGACCATATAAATGACCGACGGCCCATACACCACGGTTTCGGTATCAATCTGACTGTTAAAGCGTTGCCGGAACCAGTGCGCCACGGCGGCCAGAAATTCGTCATTTTTCCAGCGACTGTAGCCAAACACTCCGTGGTTTATTCGCTGGTGCAGCGCATCGGTAATGCAGGGGGCGGTGGCGAAATCCATATCAGAGATGGTGAAGGGCAGCAGGTCGGCAGCGCCAAAACGGTCAGCGACATAATCCCACTGGGTACACCAGGTGCCGTGTCGATCCACGACGGTTGAAAAATCAAACATGACGGTGCTCCGTAAAGTAAAACCCCCTCATGACGAGGGGGGCGAGGCATCAGGCTTCGACGGTTCGCATCAGGGTTGCCAGCTCATCCTTCACTGACTGTACCTGCGGGCCAATGACGACCTGCAAATTGTGTTGATTTAACTGTACCACGCCGATAGCCCGGTTAGCTTTAAGTGCGTTGGTATCCACTTTGGACATGTCCGCCACCGACAAACGCAGGCGGGTGATGCAGTTATCCAGAGAGGTAATGTTATCCGCACCGCCCAGCGCCGCCAGAATAGCCGGCGTGTTATATCCGGATTTCCCAACGGTACCAGCTACCGCCTGTTCAACGCTGGTGGCCGTATCGGTATCGCGGCCAGGCGTTTTCAGGTTAAAGCGGGTGATGGCGAAGCGGAAGATCCCGTAGTAAACCGCGAACCAGATGGCGGCCACAACCGGCACCAGATACCACTTGGTGGACAGACCGTGCAGGATACCGAAGACCACGAAGTCAATCACGTTACCGTCGGTGTTACCGATGGTCACACCGAGCACAGCCATCACGGTAAAGCCCAGGCCCGTCAGTACGGCGTGGATGAGGTACAGTACCGGCGCTACGAACAGGAACAGGAACTCGATAGGTTCTGTCGTACCGCCCACCACGCAGGCAATAACGCCGGAGATCAGCAGGCCTTTAATTTTATGACGATTTTCCGGACGGGCACAGTGGTACATCGCCAGCGCTGCGCCCGGCAGGCCGCCGAGGAAGGCAGGCATTTTACCCTGAGAGAGGAAACGCGTCGCACTTTCAGAGAAGCCGTGAGTGGTCGGGCAGCTCAGCTGGGCCTGGAAGATGGTCAGCGCACCGCTAACGGAATGACCGCAAACGTCCATGGTACCGCCGGCTTCGGTAAAGCGGATCAGGGCAACCAGGATGTGCTGTAAACCAAATGGCAGCAGCAGACGTTCACCCGTACCGAAAATCATCGGGCCGAAATCACCCGCGCCGTTGATAATGCGGCCGATACCGGTGATCCCCATGGCAAAAATCGGCCAAATCAGAGGGATGATCAGACCAAACAGACCCATCACAACCAGCGTAATGATTGGCACAAAGCGGGTCCCGCCGAAGAAGGCCAGCGCATCGGGCAGGCGGATGTTGTGGAAGCGCTCGTGCAGCATCCAGATAATCACCCCCGCGATCACGGCTCCAAGGATCCCGGTATCGATGGACTGAATACCAATCACGCTCTGAATGTTATTGGCTTTCAGTACCGCCGCGTCGGTCGTGGGCAGGATCCCTTTGGCAGTCAGCCAGAAGTTAACCGCAAGGTTCATGACCGCATAGCCAACGAAGCCCGCAAACGCCGCCACGCCTTTATTTTCGCGCGCCAGACCCAGAGGAATGGCGATACAGAACATTACCGGCAGGAAGCTAAAGGCAAAAGAGCCGACCTTGCTCATCCAGATGAATCATGATTGAAGTGATATTAATATGTTAAATCAGATAGTTAAGGTTATGCGGTTTTTCTATGGGGCATCAGTGGGGCATTTTGAGTAAATGATGCGTTCAAAATGCCCACCTGGTCATGGTTATTCTCGGTCATCCATTTACCGTAAACCGTGAATAGCATTTGCGCTGACGAATGGCCCATCTGGTGCGCAACGAAATTTGGGTTCGCTCCGGCGACCAGTGCCCAGCACGCATATGTGTTCCTGGTTTCATAAGACCGTCTTTGTCGGACGCCTGCACGACGCAGGGCAGTGCGCCAGGCTGAATTAATGGATCCGGGGACGTAGCACATCGTCTTCTTACCGTTCATTGAAGTAATGGACGGCGAGAATATAAAGGTGCATTCATCGGTTCTCTTTTTTTTGTATTCCCGTAGGCTGACGCTTACCTTGTGGGATGCCATCATTCTGGTCAGTGGCATTTGCGCCTTGAGTGCATCAATTGCTGGCTGGGTCAGCTGTATTGTTCGAATCCCGGCGTTGGTTTTTGGCAGGGTGAAGTTTCCCTTCAGGGAATAGTTCCGTGACACTGTAACAGTCCAGTTGACAGTATCCACATCCTCCCAGGATAACGCGCTTAGTTCGCCATGCCTGACGCCTGTATTTACCGCAAAGATAACCATATTCTGAAACTGTAGCGTTGGGCAGGCCGCAACCACTCTCTGATACTCATCAGAAGTAAGAGGATCTGGAATGGGTCTTTCTTTTGCGAGAGGGGTAATACCTGCCATCAGATCGGTTTTCAGGTAGCCACTTTTGAAAGCAAAGCTCAGCATCCCGCCAAGGCATGCCATATAGCTATTGACTGTAGGAACGCTTCTTCCCTTTTTGGGTGGATGATTTAGGCCATGTCTGGTCTTCTGCCAGCCGTTCAGTAGCTCCTTCCTGGCACTAAGGATATCTTCAGTGTTCAGGCTGCCGATATACCTGTGCTCACCAATTGTTTCGATAGTGGTTGTGAGGTGGCAATCGTAACGCCTCAACGTCCCGAGGCTAAGCTCCATCTCTTTAAGCCCAAGCCATTTCGATTTCAGTTCAAGTAGTGAGATTTGCTTTCTGACAGTGCTGAATTTCTCTGCGTTCGATGAATCAGGGAATTGCGAGGCATAATTGAATGTGCCTGTCTTTATCGCAAAGCAGACTGAAGCCCGAAGTTCGCCTGCCATTTTCCTGTTTTTTGGCGTGTCAGGAACGCCGAGATTTTCCCTGACACGCTTCCCCTGATATATGAACCATATGCGTAACGATTCGCCATGAACCTCTACGCCTGTTGGGTATGCTGCCATAATCATTCCTCGTTTGATGTGCCAAAGGACATTTAAGCAGATATTCTCCGGCGTTTCGCTGGGCTTTGGTGCTCGATCCAGTGGTTTATCTCATCGCGGTTATACATGATTGGGCTGTTTTGCTTAGGTGCCATATCAGGGGCAACATGGCGATAATGCTTTCCCTCCATCCAGGTAGACCGGCGGGCATGCTGAATCATGTGCTTTGACATGCCGGTTGTCGCAGTTAAAAGTTCCTCTGTGACCCATTTATTCGGTACCAACTGAATAATGTCGCTCATGGTTTTCTCCAGGCAAAAAGAAGCCGCCCGTAGGCGGCAATAACATCAAGGGATGTGAGGCAGTGCTTTCGCACCCAATAGCCAGCTCATAACTGGCTATCAGTTGCGTGAGTTAGATCTGCGATCGGGCATTCCGCTTCACCGAGAAGTTTCCGGTCA